>JAFWQJ010000039.1 GCA_017545185.1 Oscillospiraceae bacterium
TATGTCGCGTGGGCTTCTTCGCTTAATCGTTTTGTCCGGGTGTATGATTTGGCTGGGCGCGGGGCGCGAAATCGGGGGTGACAACCCAGGGGAACAGGGGGATGCGCCGCAAGCGGCTTATTCCCCCTATCCCCCTAGGTTTTCTCCCCCGATCCCCCGCTTTCCTGACCCTTTGACCCCCTTGGGGCGCGCCGCCTGCCTTTGTCTGTATGGCTGTTTCAGTTCTGTGTATCGTTTCGTTTCCGTGCTGTGAACGGGGGCATCTCCCGAATGGGCTCCCTGTGCTTATACGCGGACATCTCCTGGGCGGCATTCACTATTCATTATTCGTCATTCACTATTCACTCTTATGTCGCGTGGGCTTCTTCGCTTAATCGTTTTGTCCGGGTGTATGATTTGGCTGGGCGCGGGGCGCGAAATCGGGGGTGACAACCCAGGGGAACAGGGGGGATGCGCCGCAAGCGGCTTATTCCCCCTATCTCCCTAGGTTTTCTCCCCCGAGCCCCCGCTTTCCTGACCCTTTGACCCCCTTGGAGCGCACCGCATACCTTTGTCTGTATGGCCGTTTCAGTTCTGTGTATCGTTTCCGCGCTGTGAACGGGGACATCTCCCGGACAGCTTCACGATTCGTTATCCGCTGAAAGGATACCAAAAGGACGCCGACGTCGTATCAGCGTCCTTTTATGCTTTTCATGTAAATTTCCGGCGGGCTCAGCATTGGGAGAAGTAACCTTACAGAAGCCGCCCCGCGGCATGTGTTTTGCTAATTGGGGGAGCTCCGCCAACCGCCTCCGAAGGGAAATGCCGGCGGGGCTCCCCGCAGAAGCCGCGATCAGCGGCGTGTATTACGAAAAATGGGGAAGCTCCGCTCACCGTCTCCGGAGGGAAACGGCTGTCGGCCCTGCCGACCCCGCAAGATTATTCGAGGATCGTCAGGTTTTCGCAGTCCGCAAGCAGATTGCCGGACGCGACCACGCAGACCGCGCCGTTCTCCGCAAACGCATCCCAGACCGCGCAGTCCGCAAGCAGCGATTCCTGCGTCACGGAAAGCATCTGGCGGCGCTCCTGCACGAGCTCCTCCCGGGTCTTTCCGGCAAACCAGAGCGCGTCGGCAAGAATGCCTTCTTCTCTCGGTGCGCGCAGCGGCTCCTCATCCGAAACGGTCGAGATGATGAACTTGTCGATCGGCTCGCCGCTTTCGCAGAACTGCCGGATAAATTCCGAAATGCCGCCGTTGACCGTCAGCGACCGCGCCGGAGAAG
Source organism: Oscillospiraceae bacterium (assembly GCA_017545185.1). GTDB lineage: Bacteria > Bacillota > Clostridia > Oscillospirales > Ruminococcaceae > Firm-04. The sequence goes on from JAFWQJ010000039.1 coordinate 1,263, forward strand.
GATCGCGGTAGGAGAATGTCACGATGCCGGTATCCGGCAGGACGGTCAGGCCGGTGCCGTATGCGCCGCCCTGCACGCGCACCTGATTCCACAGATAGCTGAGCGAAATGATCTTGGCCGCGACCCGTCTGCCTGCATCATACGCAATGCCCTTCCGGACGGTCTGCCAGCCCTGCACCGCAAAGCCGATCTGCGCCGGGATCTGATAGCCGGATTTTTCCGGCATATCTGCTTCGTAATGCATCTCCGCGGGGACGTTTCCGCCCTCCGGCAGAGAAGCGAGCAGCGGGGTGATATCCGCAGGCTCCTGCGCCGTGACGCTCGCGAACGCCATGCGCTTTCTGCCGAGCGAAGCCTGCATCCGCTTCATCAGGCCGGAAAATGCATCAAACTGCGCATCGAACTGCTCGACCAGTTCCTGCGTCGCCTTGACGACCGGATAACCGCCGGTCGCGGCACGCACCGCATTGCGTGCGGAATACCGCGCCATGACACAGGTCATGCCGAGCGCGTGACCCGCCATGATACCCATTTGACGGAACTGCTCGTTCGTCTGCGTGACGATCTCGCGGATCTTTTCCTTTTCCCCGAAATCGGTCGTCAGCAGCACCTCGCGGATCAGCCGGAATGCCTCCGGCAGCTTGTCGCGCAGGACGCTGCACCGCATCGTCAGCATCGGCGTGCAGGTTTCCGTCTGCTTTTTTCTGGCGCCCAGCTCGACGGCGGTTTCCAGTCTGCCGAGCTTGCTTTTCAGCTCGCGCTGCAGTTCCAGTGCGGAATGATGCTCCGTTTTCAGCTTGCCGAACAGGCTGCCCGCATGAGAGAGCAGCGTCAGCTCGTCAAGCGTGAAATCCGTCAGTGCAAAGGCAAGCGTGATGTGCACGATGCCGCGGCACGGCGCCGGATGATACAGCAGCTTTACGCTGTCTGCCTCCTGCAGGACGGTCTCCGTCCATGAGGGCTGGTCGCTGACCTCGGAAAGCGGCAGCACCGGCAGCGTTGCAAGCTGCTCCGGGGAATCCGGCGTCTGCTGCCATGCGGCGAGCCGCTCGTTCATTGCGGTATTCTCCGCGAAGTCTGCCTCCGTCCACTGACTGCGAATCGCCGCAAGACGGCCGGCCTCCTCCTGCCGCAGCTCCTCGCCGCGGGTATGGGACGGCAGCGAATACAGCACCGCCGTGCCGGTCTCATCGACGAAGATCTCGCGCATCAGATCGTCAAATGCGCCGTCCGCGATCATGCGGCGGATCTCCGCAAAGGCCTCCTCATAGACCAGATACATCAGCGGGTCGCCGCCGTAGAGCCAGCTGTTCATGCTGTTGACGCAGCGCTCCAGCGCCTGCGGCTCGGCGGGCTCCATGAGGCGGAATTCGATCCGGTTTGCAGAAGCCTCCAGCGCTGCCTTGTCAAGTCCCTTCGATGCCAGCTCCGCAGCGGTTTTCCGCAGCAGCGGCAGGATCTCGTCCGCTCTGCCGTCGGTGACATTTTTCAGGTGGATCTGCAGATAAGCCTGCGCAATGGATGTCTCCACAAAGACGTCCATTTCCTGTGCCAGTCCTGCGGAAAGAACTGCCCGTTTCAGCGGCGTTTCATTGGATACCGCAAACGCATCCAGCATGACGCTGACAGCCAGCATTTTCGTTCTGTCCTGCCAGTCTCCGACGATCCTGCCGATCGTCAGGTTGCTGCGGTTTTCCGGGGATTCGTCCGCCGGAAGATCGTAATACAGCGTCTCAACCGCGGAAACCGGCTTCTGCATCTGCAGAACGGGCAGCGCATCGCTGCGTTCAAACTGCGAGAGATATTCCTCCAGCAGCGAGAAGGTCTCCTCGGCCGGGATCGCGCCGTCCAGATAAATGCGCGCATTGGACGGATGATAGAAGCGGTGATAGGTCTCCTTGAACTGCTCGTATGTGAGCGTCGGGATAACGGCGGGGTCGCCGCCGGAATTGAAGCCGTAGGCCGTATCCGGGAACAGCATCTCCATGAGCTTCTGCGCGGCAAGATCGTCCGCGCTGCTCAAAGCGCCCTTCATCTCGTTGAACACCACGCCCTTATAGCTGAGCGTGCCGTCCGCATTCTGCTCGATGTGCCAGCCCTCCTGGCAGAAGATGTTGGGGTTCCGGAGAATATCCGGCGCAAAGACCGCGTCCAGATAGACCTCCGTCAGATTGAGAAAGTCGCGCTGATTGCGGCTGGATACCGGATACATCGTCTTGTCCGGGAAGGTCATTGCATTGAGAAACGTATTCATCGAGCTTTTCAGCAGCTCGACGAACGGCTCCCGCACCGGATATTTTTTCGAGCCGCAGAGCACGGAATGCTCCAGAATATGGAACACGCCCGTGCTGTTCTCCGGCAGCGTCTTGAACGCGATCGAAAACAGCTTGTTCTCCGTGCCGTTGTCGATCCAGACCAGCTCCGTGCCGGTCTTATCATAAGTCATTTCAACGATCCTGCCGCCCAGCTCTGCGGATTCCCGCACCCGCGTGACCGTAAAGCCGTGCAGCGTATCTCCCTGATTCAGCATATAGACTCCTCCTTTTCGTCGGCGTATGCCTGTTTCCTATTGTACCATATAATCGTATTTTTTGCAAGTGCATTCCGGTTTTTCGGCCTGTTTTGCGCAATATCTGCATATTCCGGCACAGCGGTCAATATGAGGATTCCGCACTTTTTCTGTACTTTGTCCATTGACCGGAACTGCTGTTCTGCGTTAAAATAAATACAGTACACGGCCATGTACCTCAGAAAGAAACCATAGAAAATGCGAAACCGGCAGAACCGTAAGAAGCGCGCAGACGGTCTGCCGGACAGAACCTGCAAGGAGGAAACCATGAATCATACAGCGCGGTTCTCCGCACTGACCGCAGCAGTCCTGTGCTTCGGCTGCTGCATGATGCCCGTCTCCGCCGAACCGGCGATGCGGGATATCTCTACAAAAGAGCTGGTGCACGATATGGGCATCGGCATCAATTTAGGCAACACCCTCGAGGCCTGCGGCGACTGGATCGCGGAATACAGCTCCGGTCAGCCGAAGGACTACGAGACCGCATGGGGCAGCCCCGTCATCACGAAAGAGATCATCGAGGGCATTGCGAAGGAGGGCTTCGGCGTGCTCCGCATCCCGGTCGCATGGTCAAACATGATGGAACCCGACGGCACCTACACGATCAATGCCGCCTATGACGCACGCGTTCACGAAATCGTGGACTGGACGCTCGGCTGCGGCATGTACGCGATCATCAATATCCACTGGGACGGCGGCTGGGTCAACGACTTCCCCAAGAACAAGACAGAGAGCATGAAGCGCTTTACGCACATGTGGGAGCAGATCTCGGACAGCTTCAAGGACTACGGCGATTATCTTGTCTTTGAGGCGCAGAACGAGGAGCTCGGCTGGGAGACCGTCTGGAACCCGTGGGGCGGCACCGAGGGCAAGGCAGAAGCCTATCAGCTCTGCAATGAGATCAATCAGGCCTTTGTCGATACCGTCCGGAAATCCGGCGGCAACAACCCGAAGCGGCATCTGCTGATCTCCGGATATAACACCGGCATCGACCGCACCTGCGATCCGCTGTTCAAAATGCCCTCCGACCCCGGAAACCGCATGGCGATTTCCGTGCACTACTACTCCCCTGCCGGATTCGCGATCCTCGAGGAGGATGCGGACTGGGGCAAGGCGTCCCCGACATGGGGCAGCGACGAAGAATACGCGTCCCTGCGCAGTGAGATGCAGATGATGAAAACGAACTTCACGGACAAGGGCATCCCGGTCATCATCGGTGAATACGGCTGCCCGACCAAAAATAAGGAGCCGGAATCCGTGCAGCGGTTCATCGCGTCGGTCTGCGAAGAGGCTTACAAATGCGGGCACTGTCCGGTGCTGTGGTCTACGCCCGGCGGGCATTATGACCGCGAGGCCTGTCAGCTCACCGACCGCGAGCTGCAGAAAAAGCTCTTTGCGATCGGCGGAAAGACGTATCAGCCGCAGGAGCAGACCCCCGCGGAAATCAAAGGCGATCTGAACGGCGACGGCGCGGTCACGGCTGCGGACGCCGTACTGCTGACCAAGCATCTGCTCGGCGAGGCGCCGCTCCCCGACGGCAAGGGCGATCTCAGCGGCGACACCGTCATCAATGCAGTCGATCTCACGCTCCTGAAGCGGATTTTGCTGACCGCAGGAACAAAATAATACAGGCACCGCAGGGCAGACGCTCTGCGGTGTATATTTTGATTCTCTTGCAATTTCCGGCATAAAGTGCTATAAGCGCGGCAGCCCGCGCGGGCAATTCCTAAAGTTCGCCGGATGCTTGTGAAAACAAGAAACTCGTATTCTCTTGCAATTTCTGACATAAAGTGCTATAATAAAAGCATATTCACTGGTAATCAAAGGAGGGATCGTGATGCAGCAGCGCAGAAAGGCAAAGTCCGTGTGCATCGCGGTCCTGTTCTGTTTGCTCGCGGCGGAGTGTACGGCGCTCGTGCAGCAGTACCGCAGCGGCCCCCGCGGCGCGATCCGTGCGGTTGAGAATCACCGCGAAACAGACGCAAAAGCGGAATATCTGATGCATGCCCGCGGCAATGCGGCACCGGCGCGTCTGGCGGGCGCGCTGCAAAGGGAGCTGGACGCCGCACTCACCGCCTACCGCGCAGGCTCCGCTTCATACGAAGAAACGACCGCGGCGATCCGCGCGCTGCAGTCGCTCGGCGAGGAAACGCTCACCGGACAGGCGGAACATGCCCTGCAAACCGCGGCGCAGATCGAATCCGCCCGTCAGGCCTATGCCGCGGCGCAGAAAGCAGAGCAGTCCGGCCGCGATGACGAAGCGATCCGGCAGTACCGCCTTGTCACGGACGACGACCCCGCCTGTGATCAGGCGGCGAGGGCGGCACTTCCCGCGGCAGAGGCGCGCTTCCGGGATGCGGCACTCGCTGCGGCAGAGCAGTCCGATGCGGATGCAGACTATGCCGCGGAGATTGCCGGACTGGAGCAGGCACTCGAAACGCTGCCCGATGACGGCGCGCTCCTTTCTGCGTATACAAAAGCGGTCACGCGGCGCACGTACACGCTCCGACATACCGCAATGCAGAAAGCACGCAGCTCCGCGGATAACGGCACGTACAGCGATGCGTTTGCCGCGCTCAATGAGGGACTCTCCGAACTGCCGGACGACGAGCTGCTGCAGTTCGCAAAGCAGAATCTCCGTGCGCGGTATCTGCTCTATGTGAAAGAGCAGACCGCAAAATTAGCGGACGAAAACAGGCTCAACGAGGCCGGTGCGCTGCTCTCCGAGGCGGAAACGCTGTTCCCAGGCACGGCAGATCTGCAGGCCGTCCGGCAGAACCTCAATGCATATCAGCCGCAGAAGCTTTCCGCGCTCGAAGCCGGTGAGCCGAACGAATGGTTCCGGGCAGAGCAGACCCTCACCGACCGCCGCGGCAAGGAATACACAGCGGACGGCAATCTGTATTACTCCTTCGATCAGGCCGTGACCGGCAGACGGTCGGCCTCTGCGGAATTTGCGCTGGACGGACAGTATAATCTCCTGACGCTGACCGCCGCACCGCTGGCTTCGTATACCGCGGAAAACAGCGTCATCCTTGAAATTTACGGCGACGGCAGGCTGCTTTCGTCCTTCCCGTTTGACAAGAACGCCGCCGCGCTGCATACGAAGACTGACGTCACCGGCGTGAAAACGCTCCGGCTGCGGGTCTATCCGCTCGGGGTGTCCGACCTGCAGAATGCGGGCGTTCTGATCGCGGACGGTGCAGTCAGAAAGGCAGGTGCGGGCACATGAAAGAGCAGCTCCGCGAAACGCTCTCCGAAATCGGCAATCCGCCGCTTCTGCCGCGCAGGAAACGCTTTCTCTGGGGCGAGCTGCTCGGCGTGCCGTTTGCATTTTTCCTGCTGCACGGTTACTACGGGATGCCGATGCTGCCGTCCGTGCTGATCGCCCTGCTGTTTGCCGTGCTGATCGCTGCGGCATTTCTCTGGGAGATCCGTGCCGAAAAAAAGAACGCCGACCTCAAAAACAGCATCACATCCGGCGTATACTATGAACAGGAGCAATGGCGTGAACGGTACCGGCTTTACTGCGAAAAGCATGACTTCCGGCCGGTCCGCGCAAAGAGCATGAAGGCCGATCTGCACCGGCGGTATCTCAGGCCGTCCGGCATCGTCATGATATGCTTTGCGATGACCATGCTGATCCCCGCCGCATTCTGGCGGACAGGCATCGCAGAGCTGAACGGCTGTCTCCTGTTCGGCGGACTGCTCTTTCTGATCTGGGGGCTCGTGATCCTCCTCCGCACGCCGGTCCGGAGATTTCTTCGCGGCTGCGGGGAACAGCTGCCGGCGATCGAACGCTCCTATCTCGAAGGCAAAATGCTGACCTGCAAGTCGAACGGCATCTGCATCGGGCAAACATATACGGTACTGTTCGATCAGACAGGCATCACCGCGGCCGAAAACCGCCGCATCACCGATGTGACGCGCAATGTCAGGCAGATCCGGCATTTTCTGAACAGCCTGTACGCAGGCACCGTGACCGAACACCGCATCTGCATCCGGTATCAGGATGCAGCCGGAACAGACCGCACACGCGTTCTCCGGCTGAACGAATTTCAGACCGAAATGGTGTACGACAGATTCGCCGTGCACCGGAAACCGACCGAATTTACCGAAAAGACGCGGCATGAGGTCGGTTGCTGATTCTATCAAAAGACAGGGGGTATCCGTATGAAGCAATGGGTTTGCAGCAAATGCAGCTCCCGCAACCGGGAGAATATGAAGTTCTGCCATGTCTGCCATATTCCGCGTCCTGCGGAGACCCTTTCGCAGGACAAGCCCGCACTGCCCGTCCCGCAGCCTGTGTTCCGCGCACAGCGGTTTACGGCACCGGCGCTGCGGACTTCTCGGAGCTTCGGCATCATGAAGCTGATCGTCCTGCTGAATCTCGGGGTGATGTTCGCATCGCTCGTTACGCTGGTCGTTGTGAAGGGCGGGTGACGGGATGCAGAACGAAAATACCCGCAGCAGCAGAGGCCAGAATGCTATGATCGTCACGCTGCTGGTGATGACCGCGGTCTGCGGCCTGCTGCTCTACCGCAACAGCCGCCCGGCCTATGCGGAGCCTGCGCCGTCAGAGCCCGCCGTGACCGGAACGACCGCCGTACCCGGCACCGCCGCGGCAACGACAGCCGTACAGCAGACTGCCGGTACAACAGCGGTCACGGAGCCGGATGACCGGACGCTTTATCTCACCTATATCACAGAACAGCTGATCCCGGAATACGGTCTTGCCGATGATTCCGGGGTGCTGTCCTGCGGGGAGCAGACCGGCATTGCAGGCGCGTATTTCGCAGATTTCAGCCGGCGCGGCGCGGACGATATGCTCGTGATCCGGCTCGAAACGCTCGACGGCGACCACGCCGCGGCACCGGTCTTTGACTGGTACACGCTCACGGACGGTACGGTCACGCTCACGGACAGCTTCTCCTGCAAAATGCCGTGGTCGGATATCGCCGTGCGGTACAGCGATCAGATGCTTTATGTCAGCGCGTGCGATATCCCGCTCGACGAAAATGCGGAGAACCGCAAATACGCCGAGCTGACGATCCGGATGCAGGACGGCGACATGCAGACCGCGGATATGGAGCAGGAATACGGCAATGCCAACCGTCCCGCCGCACCGTACAATGCGGACGCCGTGCTGCTGCTGACCGTTGAACCCGACCGTACGCAGACGCCCGGTTCGCTTGCGGAACGGCGCTATCTGCTCACCGATTGCACCGGGATGCGGGAGCTGCTCACAAAAACGGAAAAAATCTGAAAAAAGGCTTGACATTTCTCCCGGTTTGTGCTATACTACAGTTGAACGATTATTCAACTGTCGGACGGAGGTGCGTCATGGAGAAGCAGCCGCATTGTGAATGCGAGGTCATTCATAAGGATGTTGTCGAGGCCGTCAGCAAGGAGCTGCTCGCGGAGGATGTGTATATGTCCCTTGCGACGCTGTTCAAGCTGTTCGGAGACAGCACCCGTGTGCAGATCCTGCACGCGCTGGAGCAGCATGAGCTCTGCGTCTGCGATCTGGCCGCGCTGCTCGGCATGACGAAATCCGCCATTTCGCATCAGCTGAAATCGCTCCGCCTTGCACGGCTGGTCAAATACCGCCGCGACGGGCAGAATGTGTATTATTCGCTTGCAGATGACCATGTGAAGAAGATTATTGACATGGGCTGTGAGCATATCTCGGAATGAAAGCTGCGGGGTGCTGCCCCGCTTTTCTTCCGGGATGTCAGTTGAATATTTGCTCAACTGATGCAAATATGAAATTCAGAATCATTTTCAGAATCGGGAGGGTATCATGGAGCTGGTGTATACGCTGAAAGGGCTGGACTGCCCGCACTGCTCGGAAAAGATCGAGCGGGACGTTGCTGCAATGGAGCATGTCTCCGCGGCGGCGGTGAACCTCGCGGAGCAGACGCTGACCGTTCACACCGGACATACCGTGCCGGAGGAGCTGCACAGCATGATCGAGCAGATCGTGCACCGGCATGAGCCGGAGGTCGAGGTCGTCGCGCACAAGCATGAACATGAACATGAGCACGAACACGAGCATTGCTGCGATCATGAGCATGAGCACGAACACGAGCATTGCTGCGATCATGACCATGAACACGAGCATACACATGGACATGAAAACGAACACGCGCATACCGAAAACGCGGTCGTCCTGACGCTGAAAGGTCTGGACTGCCCGCACTGTGCCGCGCAGATCGAGCATGACACCGAAGCACTTGCGGAGGTCGAAGAAGCAACGGTCAATCTTGTGCAGCAGACGCTGACGGTCTTTACCGACAGTGCAGACTGCACCGGCATCATCGCGGCGGTCACGGCGATCGTGCACAAGCATGAGCCGGATGTCGAGGTCATCGCACAGCAGGCGGATGCGCCCGCCCGTTCCGCAGGGGACGACAGCCGCGCAGACCGCATCATGCTTGCAAGGATCCTCGCGGGCGGCGCGGTGTTCCTCACCGGACTTGCTGCGGAGCATCTGCTGCATCTGCCGAAAGCCGCAGTCTTCGGCATCATGATCGCGGCCTACGTGATCCTTGGCTGGGATGTGGTCTGGAAGGCGATCCGCAACATCACAAAGGGGCAGATCTTTGACGAGCATTTCCTCATGAGCATCTCGACGGTCGGTGCATTCGCGCTCGGCGAATACCCCGAAGCCGCGGCGGTCATGCTGTTTTATCAGATCGGTGAATATTTCCAGAGCATGGCGGTCAGGCGCTCCCGCCGGTCGATCTCCGCGCTGCTGGATATCCGGCCGGATACGGCGAATGTCCTGCGCGGCGGCACGGTCACGGAAGTCCCCGCGGAGCAGGTGCGGGTCGGCGAACAGATCCTCGTCCGGGCGGGCGAACGCATCCCGCTGGACGGCACCGTCACCGAGGGCGACTCCATGCTCGATACCGTTGCGCTGACCGGCGAATCCGTGCCGCGGCACATAAAACCCGGCGACGCGGCGCTCTCCGGCTGCATCAATCAGAACGGCACGCTGACCGTCACGGTGACAAAGCCGTTCCGCGAATCGACCGCGAGCAAGATCATCGACATGGTCGAAAACGCGTCCGCACGCAAGGCGCCGACCGAGAATTTCATCACGACCTTTGCGCGGTATTATACGCCGGTCGTCGTCGGACTGGCCGTGCTGCTGGCGGTGCTCCCGCCGCTGCTGACCGGCGGCGCATGGTCGGAATGGCTCCGCAGGGCATTCGTGTTCCTGATCGTCTCCTGCCCGTGCGCGCTGGTGCTCTCCATTCCGCTGACCTTTTTCAGCGGGATCGGTGCCGCTTCGCGCTGCGGCGTGCTCGTCAAGGGCAGCAATGACCTCGAAGCGCTGAGCAAGGTCACACAGCTGGTCTTTGATAAGACCGGCACGCTGACAAAGGGTGTTTTCCGCGTATCTGCGATCATTCCCGCAGAGGGATATACCGAAGAAGAGCTGCTCCGCCTTGCGGCCTGCTGCGAACAGAATTCCAATCACCCGATCGCCGTTTCGATTCCTGCGGCCTATGACGGCGCACTGAATGCGGCGGACGTCACGGCCTGCGAGGAGATCTCCGGCCGCGGTATCCGCGCGGAGATCGGCGGAAAGACCGTCCTGACCGGCAGCGCCAAGCTGATGCGCGAAAACGGCATTGATTTCGCGGAAAACGATACACCCGGCACAAAGGTCTATGTCGCTTCGGACGGCAGCTATGCCGGCTGCATTCTGATCACGGACGAGATCAAAGCAGATGCGAAGGAAACCGTCAGCAGACTGCGCCGCGAGGGCATCGGCAAAACGGTGATGCTGACCGGCGACGACCGCAGCGTCGCGGAGGCTGTTGCAAAGGAACTGGGGCTGGATGCGTGCTATGCGCAGCTGCTCCCGGAGGAAAAGGTCAGCCGTCTGGAGGCGCTGCTCAAAGAGCTGCCCGCCGGCGAGAAGCTCGCGTTTGTCGGTGACGGCATCAACGATGCGCCGGTGCTGGCGCGTGCGGATGTCGGCATTGCAATGGGCGCACTCGGCGCGGATGCCGCGATCGAAGCGGCGGACGTCGTACTGATGACCGACGAACCCGCAAGGCTCTCCGACGCGATCGCGGCTGCAAAGCAGACCAAGCGCATTGTCATGCAGAACATTGTGTTCGCGATCGGCGTCAAGGTGCTGCTGCTGATTCTCGGCGCACTCGGACTGGTCGGCATGTGGTGGGCGGTATTCGGTGACGTCGGCGTCACGCTGATCGCCGTCCTGAACGCCCTGCGCGCGATGAAAGCGGTATCGCTCCGCGATGATTCATAATGGGCTCCGCCAAACATGAAGAAACTTGTTTCTTCATGTTGAACCCTGCCAAAGGGACACTGTCCCTTTGGAATCCCATTATAAAGAACAAGAGGGTGCTGATGTAACAATCGGCACCCGTTTTGTATTCAGCTGGCGGTCGGCTGCAGGCTAACGGTTTGCAGCCTCTTAAAAGTTTCGCGCAAGCCTTTTCAAAGGCTTGCGGGTCAAGGGCAGAGCCCGCAGGCATTTCCCTCCGGGGACGGTGCGCGAAGCTCTCCCAACAATCTGAACTTCACGCCGCTGCCGCGGCTTCTTCAGCGGTGCTTTTCCCAATACTGACGCCCGGCGACAACATAGATCAAATATGCAAAACAGCCTGCGGGAACCATCATCCCCGCAGGCTGCTTTTTATGCCAATGTGATCTTCTTCGCGATATACTGCAAAATCATCGTTGCATCGCTTTCATCGGTCTTGCCGTTTTTGTCCGCATCCGCATTTCGGAGCCCCTGCTCCGTGACGGCCGCATCCCTGTCCTCGACTGCATAGCGCATGACCAGCACCGCATCGGAAACATCGACAAAACCGTCGCAGTTGGCGTCGCCTTTGCGCTGTTCGGATGCAGCTTTTTCTGCATTTCCAATCACGATCACCGGCTTATGTATCGTGCAGGAGCCGGAAGCTTCTCCGCCGCCGGCTTGCACCTCGGCGTATACCTCACAGATTTTTCTTTCGTCCCATACATCTTTGCTGTTGTCGATCCCTTTCCATGCACGGATATGTTCGAGGAGCGGCACCGTGCTGTGCGGCGAGACGATTGCGTCCGGATCATAGCCATTCACATGCCGGACGCTCCAATACTGATAGATCGGCAGGTCGGTTCCGGGTTCCGTTTTCACGGTGATATACAGATCGTACCGGGCAAAGTCGATTTCCGTTGTTCCCAGCAGCTTTGCACCGCCGCCGGGCGGGCGGCTTCCGATCCAGCCCTCAATGATATAGAACTCCCCGTATCTGTTTCCGGACTGTGTTCTCCCCGGCTCAAGATAACGGCCGTTCACACCGTACCATGCATCACCCTCCGCTTCAATGGCCGTTATATAGGATACATCGTATGCAGTGAGCAGGCCGGCTCTGAGGGGCTCCGAATGCCGCGCACCGTTCCGGAGCCTGCATTCGGTCACACCGTCCCATGAACCGCACAAAGCACCTTTCTGCATATTCCACTGCTCAAATGTTCCCGCATCATTCTCATTCCAGCCCTCCCGGAACCATTCATCCGGTATCTGCTTCGGCGACTTTGCCTGCGACAGATCAATCTCCGGTTCGCAGCCCGCCTTCGCGAAGGTCATGCTGTCGATCCAGAACGGAAAATTCTCTCCGTAGCCTCCCTCTGCGTCGAAATATACGTGAAAATCCCTCAGTACGGGCTTGAGACGAATCGCATTCAGCCGAAGAATGCACCATTCTCCCTTCCGGCTGTCTACGAAATCATACTCATGATTGAACGCACCGTTCTCATCTATATATTCCAGCGTCATGGAAAATCTCAGATCATCCTTGAAGTTCTGCATCACTGCGGCCTGCAGGACATATTCCTCATCCGTCCTGACCGCATACGGCATCAATGAAAATTCAGGCCCGCACATCGTATTTTCCGGCCCTTCAACATACAGAGAACGCGCGCCCTCTGCACAGTACCGGCTGTCAGGCACCGGATCAGTCGGATCATCGCTGCCGCGGGCGATCCATTTCCCGACCGAATTTTCAAAATCCTCCGTGAAAAAGACACCGTTCTCATCTGCTTCCTGCTTCGGCATCTCCGACGTAAGCCTGAGCGAATAATCCGCCTTTTCGACCCGCAGGCTGCCTTCTGTATTACCGCGCTGGATGCCCCTGGACTCCGTATAAAACCCGAAACGCTCGATACTGAACGAATCCGGCAGCAGCCTTTGCTGTTTCCATTCTGCCAGATGCGCGCATAGATCGACCGTACCGCTCACATGCGCCGTCTCCGGATCATCAAGCCCATTTTCCGCTGCTGCGCTCCAGATCTGCCGGTATTTCCGGCGGCCTTCGATCGAAGGGGCGTTTGTGCAGGTATGCTCATAGATCGTATAGGCCTTTCCGTTGATATCCGCAGTGTCCCGGTTTCCGCTTTTATCGGAAGGCGGCCGCGATGTGTTCCAGCCGTCCACAATGTAATACTCGCACAGCGTACTGCCGGTTATCCAGCCGTGCACGCCGTAAAACATATCGCCTTCCGCGGTGATCTCCGCCTCATAATCCAGTTTCAGCTGCTGCAGATATGACTGATCCACCGGCAGTCCGAAACAGAGCGATTTTTCTGCCTGGTGAAAAGGCACATCACGCCATGCACATTCAAAGCAGCCCGGTCCCCCAGGAACCTCGTTTGTAAATTCATGCGTTCCCATCAGCCGCCCCTGCACATACTGCCCGCAGACAAAATCTTGCTCCGTCAGCACGGGGACTGTTTCAGCATCCGCATACACATCAGAATGCGGAACCGCTGCCGCCGCAAATACCGCGGCGGCAAGCAGTCCCAAGAAACGCTGCTTCATAAAGCTGCTCCTTTCGGTCAGAACGTGAGCTTCTTTGCGATATATTTGAGGATCAGCGCTGCGTCGCTTTCATCGGTCCTGCCGTTTTTGTCAACATCCGCATTTCGGAGCCCCTGCTCTGTGACGGCCGCATCCCTGTCCTCGACAGCATAGCGCATGACCAGCACCGCGTCCGAGATATCGACAAAACCGTCGCAGTTCGCGTCGCCGGTCAGCGTTTCCGCCTCTGTATTCCGGATCCTGATCTCCGGCTTTGCGATGACACAGCTGCCGGACGCAGCGCATTCCGCTCCGCCCCATGCATCGGCCTCAAAATACACCTGCCGGAGGTTTCTCCCCTGCCATGTGTCTGCTCCGTCAAGCGCATCCCATGCACGGATATGTTCAAGGAGCGGAACGGTTCCGCTGCAGGCTTTGCCCGCTGTGTATGCGTTCTCATGCCGGATGCTCCAGTAACTGACCTCCGGCGGCGGCGGTTCGATCCCGAGCGGGGTATACACTGTGACATACAGATCATACTGTACGCCGCCGATCTCCGCGGTTCCCAGATGATTTGCGCCTTCTCCGGGCGGGCAGTAGCCCTCCCAGCCTTCGATGATATAAAACTTTCCGTACCGGCTGCGGTACTCCGGCTGTTCCGCCTCGAGGTAACTGCCGTTCACACCGTAGTAAAATGCGCCCTGTTCCGCGCTGATCTCCGCCTGATAGGAAATATCAAAGGCAGAAAGCTGCCCGATCACTTGCTCATTCTCCGCATACCCGGCACCGTTCCGGAAATAGCTGTTATAAATGCCGTCCCATGTTCCGGTAATACTGCCGTCCGGATGATCCTGCAGTTCAAACGTGCCCCTGTAATCCTGATTCCAGCCTTCCCAGTAATCACCGCCGGTCTGTTCACTCATGATCTGCAGGTCGTCTGCCGACGCAGGAAATGCCGGGACCGCTGCCGCCGCAAATACCGCGGCGGCAAGCAGGCCGAAAATTCTCTGCTTCATCATAAAGCTGTCCTTTCTGTCAGAACGTGATCTTCTTCGCGATATATTTGAGGATCATCGTTGCATCGTCTTCATTGGTCTTGCCGTTTTTGTCAACATCCGCGTTTTTGAGCCCCTGCTCTGTGACAGCAGCGTCCCTGTCCTCAACTGCATAGCGCATGACCAGCACCGCATCCGAAACATCGACAAAGCCGTCACAGTTAGCGTCGCCGGGCTTGGCTGCATTCATTTCCTGCATCATATCCATGATGTCGTAGTAGGACTGATACGGTGTGAGGGTCATATCCATGTTACTGGTTCCGAAATTCCGGACATCGGTCCGGAACAGGCCGACGGGCACGTAGTCAGAGATCATATAATTGGTGCTGATCTCACCGAACGACACGCTGGTGATATGATCTGCGTGATTGATCGCCGCCTTGAAAAACGCCTTCCAGCATTCGCCGGTGCCGTCCGCGCCGTACTCATCGCCGGCGACCTGCACGGATCCGATCTGCATGTTCAGTCCCAGCGCTTCGCACTTGCTGATCTTCTGCTCAAATTCCGCCGCATCAAATTCGCCGGAATATTCAAAGGTCAGCGACATGCCGTCCAGATAATTTCCGGCCTTCAGGATATCCTTCGCGACTTCAAACGGATCCTTCGCCTTCAGTGTGTCTGCCAGATAGAGCTTGCAGCCCTCCGGCGCGTACTTTCTTGCGAACTTGTACGCCTCCGTGATATAGCTTGTGTCGTCGCCGAACACCGAATACCAGTCCAGCACGGTCAGATTCGGATCGTGCTTCTCTTCCAGACTGTCACAGACGATATACGATTCCAGGATCAGATCCGGATATTTCGTTTTGATGTAAGAGAACGTCCCCTTGATGATGCTCTCAATGCGTGCAAGCCCTTCCTCCGGCGTGCATTCAAACAGTTCCTGCGGCAGCAGGAGCGGGTTCGGCAGGAAGGATTTGCCGTTCACCGGGATCTGATTCTGCTCTGCAAAGGCAAGGAAATCGTCCGCATCGGTGAAATCCATTTCCACATCTGTTCCCTCAACGGATTTGATATGAGTAAACGACGGCGTCAGCTCCGCGCCCGGGGTCAGCAGATTGTACTGTCTGCCGCACATCTCCCGGTATCCCGGATACATCATATAGCCGTTCCGCGTCACGCCGCCGAGCCGGAAATACGGCGCAAACACATCCTTTAAGCCCTGCTCCGTGCTCGTGCCCGACGTACTGCTGACCGTAAACACCGGCGCTTTGACCGTGCAGATGCCGGCGGCCTTCTCCGGACCTCTGCCGTATGCAAACACCGCGGCAAATGCCTGATAAAGCTGATAGCCTGCATCAAGATATTCCGTGTCCTCCCATGCACGGAGAAGCTCCGCCACCGGAACGGTTCCCTTGTACGCAGCCTTTTCGCCTGCTTTCCATGTATTTTCATGCCGGATGCTCCAGTATGTCCATACATTCCGCGGTTCTCCGTTATTCGGATCGTTGGCCTGCCGCTGTCCCGGGAACAGATCGTACTGCACGCCGCCGACCTCGACGGTTTTCACAGGCTCCGTTCCGTTATAGGGATCCCAGCCCGTCCAGCCGTCGAGAATGTAGAACTCCGTCTGCGGATTGTTCAGCCAGCCGTAAGCGCCGTAATACGCGACGCCCATCGCCTCAGCCTCAAGCTCATAGGCGATATCATACTGCGACGGCATGTCGATCGGATCATCGTAATCCTTGCCGTGCAGCACCGTACATTCCGCAATGGTATCCCACCGCGCGGAAAGGCTGCCGTCCGCATTTTCCTCGCACTGAAACGCACCGATGCCGTCCGCGTTCCAGCCCTCCATATAGCTGTTGTCCGCGCCCTTCTTTTTGAAGCCGCCGTCCTCCAGCGTGTCGGCAAAGGCCGGAACCGATGCTGCCGCCATCACCGCGGCAGTCAGAAATGCGCAAAACCGTTTTTTCATATTCAAAACCTCCTGTTCTCGTCAAAAAATTACCATAAGTCCGGATTCGCCTTCAGCCACTGCAGAATCCCCATAACATCCGACATCGTCACAAGACCGTCCAGATCATAATCGGCATTCTCGATCGCCTGATCGGATAAACACACATTGTCCCCCTCCGAAAGGTATTGAATGATCTGCAGCACATCATACATGTCACACATCCCGTTGCCGTCTACATCGCCCAGCACAGGCGGCTCCCAGCTGTCCGGGTTCCGTTCAGTGCTTCCGTCAAACATTTCCGCGCCGTGCACGATCGCTTCACGGGATTGTATGACCAGATTGTAATACAGATAAGTCTGCACAAGCTCTGCGTCAAACAGACTGCATTCCTGCTCATGATAGCTTTCAGAATGACAGACCGGCGCATAAAATGTCACGCCTGTGACTGCCTCCGAAAAGCAGAATGCCTGTGACATCAGATATTCCGGTAATGCGCTGCTCAGCCATTCGTCCCCCGCGCAGCCGTTCTGCAGCTCCGAGATCTGGATATCCAGCCCGAGAGAAGCAAACCTCCAGAATATCGCTTCATACCTGACTGAATCATTGCGGTTGGTCAGTTTTCCCTGCAGCGCAATGCCGTCGATGTAATCGCCTGCCTCCATGATCTTCTCCGCCAGTACCGCAGCAGCATCTGCATGCTGCTGCGACAATGCATTCGCGCTCAGAAACAGCTTGCAGTTCTCCGGCGCATACATTCTCGCATACCGGAATGCCGCAATGATATACGCGGTGCGGTCATCCTCTGAAAGCGCGCGCCATGCGGGCAGCCGGCTCTCCTGCAGGAGCACATCCCGGCAGACATCGTATGCATACAGGTCAAGCGACGGGTAATTCTGCTTCAGTCCGGCAAAGATCCCGCGGATCATGCTTTCCAGCCGCGCTTCCCGTTCCTCTGCGGTGCCGCTGAGCATCTCCGCCGGCATACTGCTGCCGTTCACCAGTGTGCTGCCGCGGAAGCCGAGGGCGTTCTGCTCCGCAAATTTCAGCACCGGGTCTGCGGCATCCAGCGAGACGACTGCAATCCCATCCCCGATCTCCTTGACCGTGTTTTCCGGCAGCAGTTCATTTTTGCAGCTGACCGAATTAAACTGCTTCCGGTAAAACGCCTGCATGACCGGATCCTCCAGATCTTCGGCAGACGCACAGAAGCCCATCCGGAAAAACCGCCCGAACTGATCCTTTGCGCCGCCTCCGCCGTGTACATAGGTGTATTCATCGTTCTGGTGCGCACGCAGCGGCAGACCGTCATCCACATTTGTATGCCGGATCGTCTCGGCCGTGAAGTCGCTGACCGCCGCGGAAAGATCCATCTCCGGCATACAGTCTTCGTCCCAGAGCCCGGCCGCATCAATATAAAAATCCGCATCCGGCGAATCCGAGCTGATATACAGCCGCATATTCTCACTGCCGTCCGGAATGAAATGCGGAACTGTAAACGAACATTTCAGCAGCGCCCACTGCCCGCATTCCGTATACACTTCATCCAGAAAGATCATAGTTCCTTCCGGGTCTTCAAAATACAGGATAAACGACGCCGTTTCCTCCGCCTTCTGCATCACGCAGACCCCCACATCGTACCTCGTTTCCGGCTTGAGCGCATAGGGCTTCAGCGAGACGGTCACGCCGCTGGAGGCGGAGAACCGGTTGGTCACCAGCAGCGAGCTGTGACCGTCAACATAATTGTTCTCATCATGCCGGAGCCGCGAGCGTTCACAGCTCTGCCAGCGGCAGCTGCCGTTCTCAAAATCCGAACGGAAATAGCAGCCGTCCGCATCCGCCTCGATCTTCGGTGCCGCTGTGGTCGTGACTGCCGTCGTTGTCGTGACTGCCGATGTCACGGCGGTTGTCACCGGTGCGGTCGTTTCATACTTCACTCCCGACAGGTAATAATCCGCGCTTGTGACCCGGCAATAGCCTGCGTACGCACTGCGGTAGCTGTCCAGATACAGTGCAGCGTATTCCGGCATCTCGCCCGGAGAAAGCATCCCTCTCTGAAGCAGGACCTCCAGATGCCGGTCCAGGGAGATCTGCTCCCGGCTCAGTGTTACGGGGGCATTCAGCCTGGCCGCATTCTGCGTCCGTACACACCAGTACTGATCCAGGTTGCGGGCGCCTTCGACTGTCGGCTCGTTGTACCTGTGAACGGAAAAATACTCATACATATTGTAGCCTACACTCTCAACGGCGAGCGGCGAGAAGCCGCCCGGCGGTCTCCATTCGCCCCACGCCTCAACGGTATAGATTTCCTTTGCTGCGGCTGCTCCGGGCAGATCATGCATTTTGCAGTGCAGGCCGAAATAGCTGTTGCCGGCCAGGAACAGCTCTGCCTGATACTTCACAAAAAAGGCGCTGATGTTCTCCGCGCAGTACATGCCCGGCATTTTCAGTCCCATTTCCGCAAAGCAGCGGTCGCTTTCTTCCCATTCACAGGAAAATGTGCAGTTCTCGCCCTTTTCAAACCGAAAGCTGCATTCGTCGTTATAGCTGCTCTCCTGATAATAGCATCCGTCCGGCGTGTAGCCCCAGCGCATACTGCCCGGTTCCTCGGCACTGACCTGCCCTGTCAGCAGAAAAACTGCCGCAGCTGCAGTCAGCAGACCGCCGATGATTTTCTTCATGGATCTCCTCCCTTTGCGCCGCCGGAAGCGGCCTCCCCGCACGGAAATGCCCGGCAGGGAGCCGCACGCACCGTCCGGCATCAAAGTCTTATTTTCTTTGCAATATACTGCAGGATCAGCGTCGCGTCGTCAGAATCGGTATTGCCGTTTTTGTCCGTATCCGCATTTTTAAGACCCTGCTCCGAAATGACCGCTTCTCTGTCCGCGACTGCATAGCGCATGACCAGCACCGCATCCGATACATCGACAGTGCCGTCACAGTTTGCATCACCGATGAAGCTGGGCGGTGTATCCGTCAGAAACCAGTCAGATGCAGACCCGTCATTCCAACTGCGTGATGCAGAATGAACGGTAAAGGAACCGGAAGCATCATACCGGCCTCCGCCGTAGCATTCTGCAAACAGTCCGCAGGATTCCAGTCCGCCGCTCACATCCAGACCGGCATTCTCCATTTGCTGAAAAATCCCATACACATCAACAGTTGCGGCCACGCGGTTCTGAACACCCATCGTGACAGTATTGCTCTGCCGGACACAGTAATACATCGGATAAGTTCTCGGTCCGTCAACGGACTGAGCATTGTAGCGCATCGTGTGATACAAATCATATAGCACCCCGTCCGTATTCACGGTGCCCGTTCTGCCTTCTCCGCCGGGCGGCCGCCAGCTTCCCCAGCCTTCTATGATATAGTACTCTGTAAGCGGATTCTTCGTACAGCCGTGTATCCCGAAATAACTGTTGCTGTCTGTATAGAAATCAGCGTCATAGGTCACACGAAGTCCGGGAAAGGCTTTACAGCTCTTTCCGGCATACGATTCCGGAAGGCTCCAGCCGACTTCTGCCATCGCAGCAAACACGCCGTCCCATTTGCAGGAAAAACCGCCGGTGTTCTCGTTATAGACCGGATGAGAGAATGTAAACACGGCGTCATCCGGAAAATTCGCTTCATATTTTTGTGCATAAAAGTTTCCGTTCTGCTCCGTTTCCATATCATCGTAATGAGGCGTGTATGCAGACGCGGCCGGTGTGAGCACAGAACACGCCGATACCGCAGCAAGCAGCACGCCTGCCATTCTTTTTCTCATAAGCGTTCCCTCATTTTATCAGGTTGATCTTTTTCGCGATATGCAGCAGAATCATTGTCGCGTCACTGTCGCTGACATTGCCGTCGCCGTCGGTATCGCTGTTCTTCAGACCCTGCTCCGAAATGACAGCCTCTCTGTCCGCGACCGCATAGCGCATGACCAGCACCGCGTCGGACACATCGACAACGCCGTCACAGTTTGCATCGCCGGTCTGATCCTTCCGCGCCTTCATCATGTCCGTGATCTCGCTGAAAGCCCACACCGGCGTGAGCTCGCCGGTCTCCGAATTGATGTTGAACAGCGTGGTCGGGCCTTCGTCAAAAATCGGCATCGTGACGGCCGGTTTGCCCAGCGTCACGCAGGAGATCTCATCCGCACAGTCAGCAGCCATTGCCAAAAACTGTTTCCATGCCTGGATCATGAACGCCCCCGAATAATCCCCTACGTCATGCACACCGATCTCTGCAAACTGAATATCCATGCCGAGTGCCGAAAGCTTTTTCAGCCAGCTTTCGTAGGCGGTCAGATCGGTTTCCCTGCCGACGGCAGCTTTCAGGGACACGCCGTCGATGTAATCGCCCTCCTGCATGATCTTTTTGACGAGCACTTCGAGCTCTGCGTCCTCCGCCATCTTCCATGACTGATCGTCGCAAAGATACAGCTTAGTTATACGCGGCGCGTACTTTCTCGCGTTCTTGAACGCCTGAACGATGTATGCGTCATTGCCCTCGCCGTAGATGCTGCTCCACTGATTTCTGCCGGGTATATAGAATCCGCCCTCTGAACTGCCGCCTGTCACATGGGTGCAGACATCATACGAATACAGCTTCAGGTTCGGATGCTGAAACTTCAATTCCGAAAACGTATTTTTCATGAGGCTTTCTATGCGCGCATCGCATTCCTGTGCGTTTATATTCAGAAGCATCTCCTCCGGAAGCAGCTGATCCGTTCCGATCGTGAAAAAGCTGTTTCCGCGCACCGGAATGCCGTTCTGCTCCGCAAATGTCAGAACCGACGCTGCCCTGCTGATATCCACGGTGACATCCGTTCCGTTCACAGCCTTGATCGTGTACAGCGGATCCAGACCGTATTTGCAGCTCAGCGAATTAAAATGCTTTTTTACGCTGTCCTTTGCCGCATCCGTTTTCAGATACTGATCGGAGATGATCCCGCCGACACGGAAATACTGCCCGAAAAGATCTTTCATGCCGTCGCCGTCCGGATCGTATTCCGGCGTATCCTTCGGTACCGGCGGAGCGATCCCGCCCGTTTCCTCCGGCAGCGGCGGAACACAGTCCGCAAGACTGATCTCCGGCAGCGCACCGGCTTTGGACAGACACGCGCTGTCCAAATAATAATCCGCGATGCTGTCCGGCGTCTCGATCAAAAGCTTTGCATTCTTCACATAGATTTTTTTCGAGCCGTCTGACGGGACCTGAAAGTCCGGGCAGCGCAGGATGACCCATTCACCCCGCTTTGCTTTGACCGTTTCCAGTGCTTGATACTGCAGCAGACCGCTGTCATCCCGATACTGCATTATCAGGCGGAATGTGACCTCGTTCTCCGCCTCCTGCATCAGTGCCGTCTGGAAGCTGTAGGATGTGTCCGGAATGATCGCATAATCATCCAGCCGATAGGCAACACCCTCCCGGCTATCCGAGCGGTCTGTCACCGAAAGCGACTGCGCGCCGTCAACATGATAATGCGGCATGACGTCGATCGTTGTCGATTCTCCGTACTGGCCCGCATTTCCGATGCCGGTTTCATAATCCTCCCGGAAGAACACGCCGTTCTGATCGGCAGCGATCCGTTTGTCCGTGACCGTGGGAACGGGATCCGGACTCCATGTTACATAGGTATTCATTTTGTCAACGGATAATTTGCAGGAAGAATCTGCGGCACGGCCGCCGTAGCCATCTGCAAACAGTGCTGCATATTCCAGCTTCGCATTGAACAGCTCGCTGTAATCGCTGTCCAGTTCCGCAAGATTCCGGATATGCCTTGTAAAGTCGGTTGATGCGATTATTCTGCATTCCTGATTCTGCGTAATACCGGAGCTCTCTGCAACGGCAAAGACCGCTCTGACGATCTCGCTGCTGTCCGCGGCAGGGTTGGCATAATAGGTCCCCTCATAATAATCATAGGTTTTGCCGTTTGCCGTGCGCTTGCCGATCATGCCCTGTCCCCCGGGCGGTCTCCATGAGCCCCAGCCTTCCACAATATAGACCTGCGGCATGTCTGAACCGAAGCTGCCGTGCACGCCGTAGTAACAGTTGCCTTTGATATTGATCTTTCCCGAATAGGTAAATTCCAGATTGCCGATCCCAGCAAACGAATCATACTGCTGAAAACGCTTTCCGACCTCTGCACGGTAGTTGAAAATCCCGTCCCATTCACAGGTAAATGTGCCGTAGTCTCCGAGCGTAAGCCGGTGCGTTCCCTGCTGATCCTCCGCAAATTCCGCATAATAGTATCCGTCCTCTGTTTCGCCGTCTGTCATCCACGCAGTTTCCTCGGCAGAGACCGGCTGTACGGTCATGCACACTGCAGCAGCAGCGCACAGTACACTCAATAGTCGCTTTTTCATTGAAATCCTCCTCATCGCA
The DNA here is from genome assembly GCA_017545185.1 of Oscillospiraceae bacterium. Taxonomy (GTDB): domain Bacteria; phylum Bacillota; class Clostridia; order Oscillospirales; family Ruminococcaceae; genus Firm-04. Next base: position 23,984 of record JAFWQJ010000039.1, read on the forward strand.
GGTCTGATTGATCTGCGCGGTCAGTCCCCCCGGACTTTTTCATGCATCAGGATATCCAATTTTCTGTTACTGATTGTTGCCATGGGCGTCCGTGAAATAATCAGGGATAAAAACAACCAGACCGTCGCCGTTCAGGTTGATCTTCTTCGCGATATGCTGCAGGATCAGCGTCGCGTCCTCGTTATCGGTGTTGCCGTTTCTGTCCGCATCTGCATTTTTGATACCCTGCTCCGAAATGACGGCTTCTCTGTCCGCGGCCGCATAGCGCATGACCAGCACCGCATCCGAAATATCAACTTCACAGTCGCAGTTTGCATCACCGATGCGGTCATAGATCTCCGAGACCGGCGCCCAGTCCGGCGTATCGTTATCCGTAATATAAAGCGCCTTGCCGACATTGAAATGCCCGGATGTCTTGCCGGCTTCCGTTTCCTCGCACTGCACATAGAGCGCACAGGTCTGCAGGGCACCGGATGCCAGTGCCTGCAGCGGCGGCTGGCTCAGGATCGCCTTGATATCGACGGCATCCGCAACATGATTTTCCGGGCCCGGGAGCAGGGTGTTTTCCTGCCGCACGCACCAATACTGCTTATATGTGCTGCCGACAGGACTGTTCCGCATCACGGTATATACGTCATAGCTGCGGCCGTTCACGGTCAGGGTGCTGTCCGGCTCCGCAGCGGGCGCGGGGCGTTCTCCGCTCCAGCCCTCAACGATGAAAAGCTCGTCCTGACTGTCCTTTTGGCGAAAGTGCACGCCGTAAAAGCCCTTGCCGTTCAGCGCGATCTCGGCATCATAATTCAGACGCAGCGCGGAGGCCTCCGCAAGACGGTACGGGGCATAATCCCCGAACATTCTGCCGGCATCCACGGCATAGCCGGAAGCATTGCGCCAGTCTGCGGTGAATCCGAAATCCAGCAGATTTTCCGTCTGCGCGATATAATCAGACGCATCCATGTGATACTTTCCCTGCTCCGGCTCCTTGACATATTCCGCCGCATAGCAGGCGTCAAAGACCATTTCCCCGGTGCGCGTCCAGTCTCTCGCCGGATCATCCGGTTCCGATGCTGCCGCGCCGACGGTGATCTTCGGTGCTGCGATTTTGCAGGAACCGAACGCATTTTTCTCGTTTCCGCCCCAGGCATCTACTTCCGCACAGACCTCCCGGAGCATTCCCTCCGTCAGGGAAACATCCTTGAGCGTATCCCATGCACGGAAATGCGCATCCAGCGAGACCGTCCCGCTGACCGCATTCTTTTCGTCCTCCCGGAACAGGTTTTCGCGCCGCACGCTCCAGTAGACCGGATAGACAAAACGATCCAGATCCGCAAAGCTTTCCCGGTAGGTGATGTAGAGATCGTACAGCGCACCGTCGATCTCCGCCGTTTTCAGCACATCGTCGTTCCCGGGCGGACGCCAGCCGTTCCAGCCCTCGATCACATAGTATTCACATCCCGGGGTCTGGGTATAAAGGCTGATGCCGAAATAGTAATCGCCGGAACCCGCCAGCTCCGCTTCATAGGAAACCGAGATCCCGCCCAGATCAGAAACAGCCCTGCTGTCCTTCCGCTCCGCGCCGTACTTCAGCCGGCACTGGGCGACGGCATCCCATTTCATGGTGATGCTGCTGTCCGGCTGCATCTGCACATCGGCCGTTCCGGCATAATCCTGATTCCAGACCTCGTAAAACAGCCCGTTATCAAGCCGTTTGGTATATTGCTCGTCCGCCGCGTTTGCCGTCAGCGGCGGAACGGCTGCCGCCGAAAGTACGGCAGCCGTTATCAGACTGAATATCTGTTTTTTCATAAAAAAGCCCTTTCATTCCGCATCCGTTTTCAGTGTGATCTTCTTCGCGATATACTGCAGGATCAGCGTCGCGTCATGATCGCCGACATTGCCGTCACCGTCTGTATCGCTGTTTTTCATACCCTGCTCCGTGATGACAATGCTCCTGTCCTCACAGGCATACCGCAGAACAAGCACCGCATCCGAAACATCCACAGTGCCGTCGCAGTTGGCGTCGCCGGGGCGGGAGATCAGCTGGGAAAGCGGGATCCACGGGTCGAAAAGCACCCAGCTGTCCGAGATTCCTTCATAGACCCGGAAGCTGCCTGTCGCTTTCTGCTCCGCATTTTCCCGCGCCTGCACATACAGCAGACAGTAATTCAGATCGGCAGGCTTATGATATACCTCCTGCACGATCTCTTCCACATCGACCGTATCAGCAATGCGGCTGAGCCCTTCATGCGTCAGTTTATTCTCCTTCCGGACGCACCAGTCCGGCATATCCGTCAAATAGGTGCAGTACCACTCATATTCAACGCCGTTCACCTCAAACGAACTGGGGCCGTACAGCTCACCCGGAAGATGCAGTTCTCCCGTCCAGCCCTCAACAATGATGAGTTCTTCTTTTCTGTAGTTGATTCTCACCCCGGTATGCACGCCGTAGAAGGAATCGCCGTTCAGGTCGATCGCAGCATCGTAATGCATTTTCAGCCCCTCACAATCGCGCGGCGTGCCGTAATAAGTACTGCCGTATTCACCCGCATACCGGCTGACACCGTCCCATTCATAGGAAAAGCTGTAACCGTGCGGAGCCCGCACAAACCCGTTCATCTCAAACCGGTGCGTTCCCTGTTCCGGCAGCTGGATGTATTCAAACGCTCTGAACGACCATTGCGGCGGATCTCTGGTCTCCTTTTTGATATCCCACCATAATGACGGTTCCGAATCATGCACCTCCCGGAGATATTTGATCTCCGGCTCTGTCAGTGACCAGCTGCCGGATGCCGTCTGACCCTCTGCGGCCTGCACATCCATCTCCAGCCAGACCGACTGCAGCGGCAGCCTGTCCAGATCAGCACTGTCCATGTAATCGAAAATTGCGATATGCTCAGACAGCGGAACCGTTCTCAGAACATTTCTCTTTCCGCCGGAACGGAACAGGTTCTCCTTCCGGACGCTGATATATTCCGGATACCAGACTTCTTCCCCGCCGAGCTCGGCCGTGCAGTCCCGCCTATAAACGTCATATTCAGCGCCGTCGATCATCTCATCTGCACGCAGCAGTTCGCCGTCGATCTCCGGTCTGTCCCCGAACCAGCCTTCGATCACGCAGTACGAGCGCATCGGGTGGACTGCGGAAGCGCGGACACATAAGCAGGCATTGCCGGTGCTTTCCGGCGTCATATCATAGAAAACCTTGATCCCGCCGATCCGCCCCGGCTGGATCGGTGTGCTGAGCGACTGCCCGTATTTTGTGCAGCAGGACTGCACCGCATCCCATGATGCCGTCAGACCGCCGCCGGGATTCTCCGTGATCTCAAAATCGCCGATGCCTGCCTCATTCCGTCCTTCATAAAAGATCCCGTTTTCGCCGGAGCCTGAAATGATCTCAGGCTCCGCCGCTGCCCCGAAAGACGGAACGGCTGCCGCTGCAAACACAGCGGCAACGAGCATCCCGAATAACCGGATTCTCATGATCGTTCCCCTTTCTGCTTTCAAAAGGTGATCTTCTTCGCGATATACTGCAGGATCAGCTTGGCGTCGTCGCTGCTGACCTTGCCGTCACGGTCGGCATCTGCATTGGTCTTGCCCTGATCCGTGATAACAGCCTCTCTGTCCTCCACGACGCAGCGCAGGATCAGCACGGCATCCGAGATATCGACATGGTCATCGCAGTTCGCGTCGCCGCGCAGACCTTCCGTCGGTACGTTTGTCGTGGTGACCGGAATCGGGGAAACCCAGCCCGGATACATGAAATCCTGATACGCATCGTTCGGCTGCATCGTTCTGTCAAAGAGCGTCGCATATTTGACATCTGTGATCCAGCCGGCGACAGGATTCCACATCGTCACACTGGTGATCCCGTTTGCATGGTTCATCAGCACTTTGGATACATTCCGCCAGAGCAGCAGCTGTGCTTCTTCGCCTGCACGTTTACTGTCCGTGAGATCGAGCTCCGTGATCTGGATATCGAGGCCGAGGGATGTGAACTTCTTGATCGCGTCCTCATAAAGCTGCTTGTCCGGATAGGAAGCGTCCAGATGCGACTCCATACCGATGCCGTCGATATAATCGCCCTCTGCCATGATGCGCTTTGCCAGATCATAGATATCGTCCCGCTTTTCCGGCATATACTCGTTGTACTCATTCAGGAAGAGCTTGCAGTCCGCCGGTGCATATTTTCTCGCAGACTTGAATGCGTGAATGATAAACGAATCGTTGTCCTCGCCGTAGATGTTTGTCCACTGAGATAAATCGCTGCCGGCGCCGTTCCTGACACGGAGACCGCCGCCTTCATTCTTGAACGGCTCGTTCACGACATCATAGGCGTAGAGCTTGAGATCCGGATAATTCGTTTTCAGCTGAGAGAAGGTCTCTTTGATGAAGTTTTCGATGCGCTGATCGGATTCCTCCGGCATACCCCGGAACATCCCGTTCGGCGTCTGGCTGTACCAGATGAACGAACGGCCGCGGACGCCGATGCCGTTTTCCTCCGCGTATTTCAGGACATTATCAGCCCCTGACAGATCAACGGTCACTTCGGTGCCGTCGATCTTCTTGATGATCTGTTCCGGCGTCATCTCGTTTTCGCAGGTGATCGAGTTGAATTGCTTTTTGACAAATTGCTGAAAATCCGGTCTTTGTACGGCGAAACTGTTTAATGATGTACCGACCCGGAAATACGGACCGAAGCGGTCCTTCAGCGTCGAACCGCCTTGCTCGTAGGTGTAGTCAATATTCTGGTGCGCACGGAGCGGATCCTGCTCCGCACCCGGATCAGACTGATTCAGCGCAGCTGTCCTGAAAGAAGCATCGAATGTTTCAAAGCTGCATTCTGCGCCCTTGCCGCCCCAGACAAACTCGGAAACATCGGCAATATACGCCTGCTCCATGCTTTCCGCAAACGCAGAAAGGGAACTGAGATTCCGCAGATGATCGTTCAGCGGCTGCACATAATACGCATACTCCCGTTCCTCAGTCGGTTCGGAGAACCAGCCGTTTTCCGGCGGAACGCAGTAATACCGTGCGTAAGGCGCTTCCGGTTCCTGCACCGTGATTTTGTAGTAATCGTATGTCACAGCACCGATCGGAGCCGAACCGATCTTCGCCTGCGGGCTGATATATTTGCTGAGATCATCCGTCTGCCAGCCGTCCAGCATCAGGATCTGGACCTTCGGCTGTGCCAGCCAGCAGCATGAGCCGTAAAACGCTTCACCCTCGGTCCGGATCCGTGCGCCGCAGCCGATCGAAGCGGTTTTTGACGGCTGCGCACCGGCCAGTTCCGCAAACGTGACGCGTTCCTCCGGCTGTTTGCCGTAAAACGCCCAGTACTGTTCCGCGGGCTTAAATTCGCAGGTAAAAGTGCCGTTCTTGCCGAGTACAAAGTTTGTTTCGGCAGACTTGCTGTATTCATCCGTAAAGATGAAGCCGTCCTGTCCCTCAACCGAACGCCGATCGGTCTCTGCCGCACTGACCGGCTGACAGCTCAATACTACAATGACGGCTGCGGTCAGCATTCCAAATCCTCTGTGTTTCATTTCAAGTCCTCCTTCAAATCATATCATTATTATCCTGCATCGGATTTTCGCCCCCCCGGCATCCGCATTTATCGGCCTTGCTTCCTGTTTTATTGTAACATATTGCCAGTTCTTTGTCAATTCATAAACTTGAAAACTATAAAAAAAGCGGACGAAATTGCTGTTATTCGTCCGCTTCCCTGATATTCAACCGCGCGGCACTCTTGCAATGATCCTGCCTGCGAAATCGTTAAAGTTCTGTGTCTGGAGAATGATCCTTCCGGGTCCTGTCAGCTTGGTGAGGAACAGCCCCTCGCCGCCGAAGAAGATATTGGCAATGCCCTTGACCGTGGTGATCTCATAATTGACGGTCTGCTCAAACGCGACGACATTGCCGGTATCCACGAGCATTTCCGCGCCTGCCGCGAGGTCATAGGTGACCATGTCGCCGTCGATCTCAAGGAACGCCATGCCGGTGCCGGAAAGCTTCTGCAGAATGAAGCCCTCGCCGCCGAAGAAGCCGGCCGCGAGCTTTTTGGTCAGCGTCACATCGAGCTGCACGCTCTGCTCGGCGCAAAGGAATGCGCCCTTCTGACAGATGATCGGGGTCGCACCGACATTGACCGGCACGACACAGCCGGGCACCGTCGCGCCGAACGCGATCTTGACGTTATCGGCCTGTGCGGTGTAATTTGCGATAAACAGAGACTCGCCGGCCAGCTTTCTGCCGATGCTCTTGGCGAGACCGCCGCGTGCATTCGAGGTCATCTGAATGCCCGGTGTCTGCCAGATCATGCCGCCGGACTGGGAAAACACAGATTCTCCGGTCATGAGCGTCATTTCCACAGCCGGGACCGTCTGTCCAATGATTTGATACTGCATTGATAGTGCCTCCTCTGTTCAGTGATTGTTAAAACAGGGTATGACCGAAGCCATACCCTGTTTTAGATTGTTGCTTTGCGGGATAATCAGGCGATTACAGATCGCAGATCTTCGCGATATACTCGAGGATCTTCGTAATATCGTCGATATCCACCTTTCCGCTCTTATCTGCATCCGCGTTTGCAAGACCCTGGTCAGTGATCGTAGCCTTGTTGTCGGAGTTCAGATATCTTGCGAGCAGAACTGCGTCAGAAACGTCAACCTTGTTATCGCAGGTCACGTCGCCGCGCTTGGAAACGGTAGGAGTCTGCTTCGGCTCAGTCGTCTCGACCGGCGCCGGAGTGGTGGTCGTGGTGGTGGTCGTGGTGGTCGTGGTGGTAACAGTCGTGGTGACAGCCGGCTTCGTGGTTACCGGGAACTTGGTGACAAGACCCTTCACGTCGCTGACAACAGCCTTTGCCTGATAGTTCTTGAACATCAGCGGGCCGCCTTCAGTACCGCCCTGGCCGCTGCGCCAGCTTCTGGCATCCGTGGTGCCCCACATGGTCAGGCTGGAGATGTGATCAGCGTAGGTCAGTGCGATGGTGTAGACGTCGATCCACAGCTGCTTAGCCATTGCCTCGCCGCCGCCCTGGTTGTTGGTGATATCGAGCTCGGTGATCTGAACATCGAGGCCGAGGGATGCGAACTTCTTGACAGCATCTTCGTAAGTGGTCTTATCCGGATACTTTGCATCCAGGTGAGACTGCATGCCGATACCGTCGATCAGGCCTTCAGCATCAAGCTTCTTCGCCATGTCGTAGAGGTTGTCGCGCTTTGCCGGGACATACTCGTTGTAGTCGTTCAGATAGAGCTTGCAGGTTGCCGGTGCATACTTTCTTGCGGCGCGGAAGCCTGCGAAGATATGACCGTCATTGTTTTCGCCGTAGATGTTGGTCCACTGGGAAGTATCGTTGGCGCCGCCGTTCTTGACACGGAGACCGCCACCGTCGTTCTTGAAGACCTCATTTGCGACGTCGTAAGCATACAGCTTGAGCTTCGGATAACGGGACTGGATCTGCTCGAAGGTCTGCTTGACAAAGCTCTCGATACGAGCATCAGAAGTGGACTTGTCGCCCTGATACATGCCGTTCGGGGTCTGGCTGTGCCAGATGAACGTATGACCGCGGACGCCGATGCCGTTCTGCTCAGCAAACTTCAGCTGATTTGCAGCACTGCCGATATCGACATTGACGCTGGAGCCGTTGATGCCCTTGATGATCTGGTCAGGCTTCATCTCGTTTTCACAGGTGATCGAGTTGAAGTTCTGCTTGATGAAGTTCTGTGCGTTGGAATCGCCGATCTCCATGCCGCTGACGGAGGTACCCATACGGAAGTACGGTCCGAAGACGTCCTTCAGGCCCTGGCCGCCCGGAGTAAAGGTGTAGTCGAGGTTCTGGTGCTTCGTCCAGTCACCGTCGCTGGAGCTCGGACCCGCAGAAGTACCCGGATCTGTCGTGCTCGTGCCCGGATCAGAGCTGGAGCTGGAGCTGGAACTGCCGACCTTTGCGCCGGAGAGATCAATGGAAGCTGCCGTGCCGCCCTTTGCAGAGGAAGCACTGTCGAAGTAGAAGTCATCGGTACCGGTCTCGGTCTCGATGTAGAGCAGGAGGTCGGAAGCACCGGACGGGATCTTGTAATCGCCGCCGATCTTTGCCCACTCGCCCTTGTTGCCGGTCACAGTTGCGATCTTGTCGTACTGTGTGCCGGAGCCGTCATTGTACTGCATGGAAAGCTTGAAGCTCGTGGAGCTGGAAGCATTCTGCATGACAGCACCCCAGAAGCTGTAGGTTTCGCCCGGAACGTAGGTGCTGGTGCTCAGCGAGATGCCTGCGCCTTCCCAGGAATTGGATCTGCCGCTGATCTTCAGGGAGCCGGAGCCCTCTGCGTAGCTGTCCTTATCCGTGGTCAGGCTGACGCTGCCGCCGTTTGCCTGGCGTGCCGACCAGTCGCCCTTGCCGGAATCGAAGGATTCCTTGAAGAACTTGCCGTCGGATGTTGCCGGCGTAGAGGTGCCGGGATCCGTGGTAGATGTGCCCGGATCGGAGCTGGAGGAGGAAGTTCCTCTCGGATTGCCCTGCAGATCCTTGCCGTTGATGTAGAGCTTGTTCTTGGTGATGTTGCAGTTTGCGGACGAATCGCCGCTGCCGCCGCCGTAGCCTTCCATGTTCAGAGCGACTTCGTAAAGCGTACCGCTCATATCCATGCCCTTGCTGTCCCATGCCTCGAAGTGCTTGGAGATGGAGATCGTACCGGAGCACTTGTTGTCACGGCCCTGGCTCATGCAGCTCGACTGCGCGACGCTCCAGTACTGCGGGAACGTCTTATTGCCCTCGATGGACGGTTCGTTGTTGCGCATCGACTTAAACACATCGTAGCCCTTGTTGTTGATGTTGATAGAGCCCTGCTGACCCTGTCCCCCTGGCGGTCTCCAGGAGCCCCAGCCTTCGACGATGTAGTACTCAACGAGCGGATTCTGGGTCCAGCCGTAAACGCACATGTACACGTTGCCCTGGGGTTTGATGTTGACTTCGTAGTCCAGCTCGACTTCGCCCCATGCCTTGTAGCTCTTCTTCTCGGAGAAGCGCTTGCCCATACGGCCGAGGAAGTTGAAGATTCCCGACCAGTTACAGGTGAAGCAGCCGTCATTGCCCGGGGTCATCGACCACTGGCCGGCGTAGTTCTGGTTCCAAGCCTCGTAATCGTAGCCGTCGTTCGTGGTGCCCATTTTCTGGTCATCGGCTGCGAAAACGGAGAAGGACGGGACAGAAGTCGCGGCAAGAACAACCGCACTGACCAATCCAAACAGTTTTCGTTTCATTCTTAGCCCTCCCTAAAAATTATTGATTTGGATTTTTCTGTCTTCCGGAGTGCACAGTCCCCCTATACACGTCCGGTTGTAAATTTAGTTTAGCACAAATTCTTTTGCAAGTCTAGCGCATTTTTTGCTGATTTCGGTAAAAACTCCCCAAACATTGCGATTTTATATATCTTTGTGCAATGCGCACAATGCATTTTCCTGCAAATATAGTTTTATTGCCTGTCTGCTCAAAAATCCGCATGTTTAACCTTAATTTTGCAAGGTGGAACCGGACTATCACAGTTTGGCAGTGTCCAGATTTTGCGGTACACGCACAAACTGCTCCGCAAAAATTGGGGAGTTGTCTGCTCATTTCATCGGATTCCGTGCGGACATGCACAATACAACTATCGCGTGTGCAAATTCCTGCGCACAACTTTGGAATGCACTTGACAGATCCCGATTTCTCTGCTACAATAGAGATAGAACAAATGTTCTTTTCTATCCAAAAAGCATCAGAAACGACAGGAGGAATGCCGAATGCAAACAGTTCAGAACCGTCCGTGGGTACACAGCGCGCCCTATACGCAAATGCTGCGGCATTACGAACGCGCCGTTCTGCGGGTGCAGCGCAGACGCGAGGAGCTCAAGGCAGAGCTGCAGTCGCTGCACAAGGCGGGCACGGCCGAATCCGCCAACCGGCAGCGCGCACTGGAAAAGCGCATCGAGCTGCTCTACGAGGAATACATCGACCTGATCGACGCGATCCGTGAGATCCGGATCTACGCAGCAAAGGAGGTGCACTGATCGCCCGCACCCTGCGCCGGACACGGCGCGTCACGGTGGATTCGCTGGCATTCGATCCGGATATCGTACGCCGGCTTGCGCGCAGCACGGACGAAGCGCTCTTTGCCGAATGCAGGCAGGAAAAGCGGCAGCTCCTGATGCGGCTCGTTCGGCAGGCATGGGACACCGAGCTGACCGACTGCCAGCGCAGCTATCTGCTGTGCTACTATCAGGACACGATGACCATGCGCGAGATCGCAGAGCTGTACGGCGTCACCGTCCCGACCGTCTCCAGAACGCTGAAGCGTGCGCGGGAGCGTCTGCGGAAAGTTCTGCAATATTATCTCAGAAATGCTTGACATCCCCGAATGAATATATTATAATAGTATCAGACCGGCGCGAAGGACTGCCGGAATACCGGTGCAGGGGGTGCATCGCATGGACGATCTGATCCGGAGGATCTCGGAGCTCGAAGAACAGACTGACGAGCTCGAAAAACAGAACAGCCGCCTGACCGCGCAGCTTCTGCGGACGGCGGAATCCATGAAAAAGCTTGCAGATACGGTCACGGTCATCCACGATTCGCAGCAGGATATGAATGCGGAGCTGCAGGATATGCAGAGCAGCCTGCGTGTGATGCAGCGGCATCTGGACGCGCTTGCAGACCGTGCGGACGCGCTGGACGATTCCGCCGATCATCAGGAGGATGCGATCGCAAAGCTGACCGAGGAGACGGCTGTGCTCTCCCGCGATATGGACAATCTTTACGAGGACATGAACGCGCTTTCCGCCGAGACGCGGAACCGCGCCCTCAAGCTGAAGGAGGAGGTACAGCGTTACTTCTTTGAGGAGGACGAAGCGCGGTTCGAGGAATCATACGAAGAGTGAAGGACGCTGCCCGCTCCGGAGGAAAATGCCGGTGCGGGCGCTGCGGACATTTTGCCTAACGCACGACCGGCAGCGTTCACGGCAGCGCAGGCGGCGGGCTTCAGCATTGGGAGAAGTTACGCCAAAGAAGCCGCGTCCGGCGGCGTGCAGAAAAGATTGTTGGGAGTGTCCGGCCGCCGGCTCCCGGAGGGAAATGCCCGCGGGGGCTCCCCGCCGCGCAGCGATACCTTTTACACGCTGTACCAGATCACGCCGGCTGCGGCGAGAAGAAGCGCAAGCAGTCTGCGCAGGGAAAACGGCTCCTGCTCCGAGCCGAAAAGCCCGGTCAGCGCAATGCCGTATGCCGCGGCAAGCTGCGAGATCACGATGATGAGCTCCGCGCGCGCCGTGCCGAGCCTTGCGATGCTGAACACGACCGTTCCGGTGATCAGTGCGCCGAACAGTCCGCCGAGCAGCAGATACCGCGGCTGCACCTGCCACAGCAGCGCGAAATCCTCCTTGTTCCCGCCGGTGACGCGGATCAGAAAGCAGACCAGCGCCGCGGTCAGCGAAACAAACACGCCGGTCGTCCAGAGCCCTGCCGTTTTCGATACCGAAGTATTGCAGACGCCCTGCACGCTCATCAATATGCCGGAGAGCACCGCAGCAAAGATCCCGAATAAAAGCATGAGCATCCCGTCCTTTCTGCGGATAGGATGCTCATTTTTTGCATGTTTATGCGTCTGCTCCGGCGGGCTCACCGTCCCAGAACGGATAGCCGTAGGATTCAAGCTGCTCCGGCACGGGGTCGCCCTGCGTATCAATGCAGCGCAGATAGACCGCCTGCTCCATTTCGCCCGCGACATAATATTCGATCAGATATTCTTCCTCCGGCAGGCCCTCCGCCGCGAAGATGCGCCGGTTTTCGTCTCCCGCAACATAGCCGAGGCAGGGACCGAAATGCGTTTTCATGCCCTTTTCGAGGCCGAACAGGATATAGGTGCGGCCGTCCCGTTCAACGGACTGGAATGTGTCCTCCGGGTCATCCGGATTGACAAAGCTGCCTGTTTCAAACACGACCGGATCCTCCGGCAGGGCGTAGAGATCATGACCGCAGCCGGTCAGGCAGAGCGCGGCGAGCAGTCCCGCTGCTTTCAGAAGATGCTTCATCGGGTATGATTCCTTTCTGTATTTTCATGCGGGAGTAGCTAAAGCGAGGATTTAATAATGAAAAAGATGTATCCGCTTCGCGGATGCTATTTAAGAATGGGGGCCTCTATCGCAGGCCCCCAAGCCCGTCTAGCTCTTTGCACGCTGGGGGAGTTTCGCGCTCTGCGGAGCGCGACTTGGGGCTCTGCCCTAAGAACCTGCAAGCTTTTAAAAAAGCTTGACCAAAACTTTTGATTTGACATCGCCGGATACGAAGTGATAAACACCCCGATTTCCCGCTCCTTTTTTATGCTGCTTTCTTGCTATTTCTGCTTCGATATGGTATAATGGAGAAACAGCTCACAGACGATGCACGGCACGATGCCGATGCAGTAGCTGACCAGATCTTTGACGGAAAAGCCCGTCCCGATCAGAATGCGCAGCAGATGATTCGTGATGTGCATTTTATCGCAGAAGCCCCAGCGCTGCAGGAACTCGACGGCAAAGGAAAACAGCAGGATGCCGAGCGGCAGGAGCAGTCCGTGCTTCGGCTTCATCGGGGAGACCGTGCGCCAGAGCGTGTAGATCAGGATGACGACGAACACGTCGCCGAGGTACCAGCGCACCCAGCCGGACGCGAACAGGCCGATCAGCAGCTCTGCGCCGAACAGCACCGCGGACGCGGTCCCCATGCCGGTGCGGATGCGGCGGTTCACGGCTGCTGCTTCACAGTCACGCTGATAGTATCGACCGGAAGGATGACGTCCGGCGAGCTCGAAACGGTCACCTCCAGGACGCCGCATTTGTCACCGACGAAAACCGTCTGCTGATCGTCAGAGATGAGCGGCAGCTCCGGGTCTCCGTCCTGCCAGTTCGCAGAGGTGATATACATGCGGGGGATGTTTTCCCATTCGCAGACGTCCCCGACCGAAACAACGGGGCCGCTGACATCCTGACCTTCATAGACTGCGATGAGCGGCATTCCGCCGCGCAGGGTGTTGATGCAGGCGTTTCCGAGCACCAGCATACAGCCGTCAAACAGCAGGACACCTGCTGCGGTCAGTGCGTAAAGTGTAAGCTTTTTCATAATGTAACTCCTTTCAGTCCCATGCAAGGAACAGTCCTGTTTCGTAATTGATGAGCACGCCGCTGCCGAGATTCGTCTTATCGGCCGGCACATAATAGTCTGCATCGGAAAGGTCATCCGTAATGCCGGAATTGCGCAGCATTCTGCCGGTGATTTCTTCCGGGATATTGAACAGACGCCGATACTTGAACGCCAGCCGATCCTGTTCGTCCGTAAAATAGTCCAGATTGTTCAGATCATCCTCCGTCAGCTCATACCGCTGACGTTTGATCTCCCTGGATGCCTCCAGCTTTGCGGCATACTGCTTCAGCGTTTCCGTGTCTGTATGAAACACCAGACACGCATCCGGGTAGGGGCCGTCCGGACCGTGCAGTGCCTGATCCGTGAGGAACCAGTAATCCTCATGCACCGCCGGGAGCTTTTCCGGCAGCAGGCATCTGTGTTCGCAGAACGCGCCGATGTTCTGATAGCTTTTCACGCCCTTTGCATAAACGAGCCGCTTGACCGGGTACAGAAGCGGCGTGCGGGAAAACCCGAGGCAGACGGGCGGAGCCAGCAGCGTCACGGCCAGCAGCCCGATCCCGATGACGCGGGAGATCAGCAGCGGAATGCGGCATGAACCGGTATCCTCATTAATCTTGAAGAAAAACGGGATCACGGCGAACCCGAAGATCAGCACGGGAAGTGCTGCGATGAGCGTGATACCGAGCGTTGTAACGAGAATGATCGCCAGAAACGGAATGGTAACAGCACACCCGATATTGACTGCTATCAGGCGTTTGCGCCGCGCAGAGACCGGCGGTTTCACATAACGCGCAGGCGGCGGCTTCGGCATCGTATTTTGCTGCGGCATAGCTTTCTCCTTTCAGATCCACACGATCAGCAGGCCGGTCTCATAATTGATCATGGCACCGGCATATCTGTCGGGCGTTCCGTCTGTTTTCTGCGGCAGATAAAAGACCGCATGGCTGAGATCCTCTGTCAGATACCGGGTGTCATATAAATAGTGCGGGAGATACTGCGGGCACTGCGGTCCTTCGGGTTCTTCATCATATTCCGGATCATATTCCGGCGGTTCGTTTTCGATCCGCATCAGGCCGTCCGCCGCAGCGAGCTCCGCTTCGTAGGTATCCAGCCACGCGGCATCCGTCCGCAGACGCAGCACGGCATCCGGATAATAATCCTGCGCGGGTAACTGTACGCGGGCATGAAAATCATACTGCGCCGGTTTTTCCGGCAGATGCTCCGGCATCAGTACGGCGCTGTGATGCCGGTTTACGACGCCCTTCCGGTAGATAAACCGCCGGACGGGATACAGCGCGGGCGTCTCGGAAAAGCCGAGGACGAGCACTGTCATCAGGAACGGCAGCAGCATCAGCGTGATGCCCGCGCCGCGTGCAGCATAGAGCAGCAGTTTGCATTTGCCGGTTTTCCGGTACAGCAGCGAACAGATCGGGATCACGAGCAGCCAGACCGGCACGGCCGGATAGAGCAGCAGGACGGTCAGGTCCATGACGCCCATGCCGAGAAAGACGGAGGCACATCCGAGCCCGCAGCCGAGGCCGTTCGGGATCTGCGGCGGCTGTTCTGCCGGAGACGGTGCCGCATTCTGCATGTTCTGCTTCATGACGGTTCTCCTGCAGATTCCGGCAGCGGCTGCTCCTGTTTCGCTGCGAGCAGCGCGGCAATGGCCAGCAGGAACAGTGCCCCGGGCAGATAAAAGACGTATAAACTGACAAGCATCCCGGTGTCCGTTCCGTCACCGGCTGTATCCGCAAGCAGATACAGCTTTTCGTGCAGGTCAAGCGCGATGCAGCCGAAAACAAGCGGCAGATAGAGCAGCACGGCGGTTAGACTGCGGCGTCTCCATGATGCCGCGGACGGCGACCGGAGCAGCAGGATCAACAGTGTGAATGCGGCCGCTGCGGCAATGACCGTGACGATGACCCGGTTCCCCGCAAAGGCGGCTGCCGCAGAAAGCGCAGCACAGGCCGCGCAGAGCAGTCCCCGCAGGAAATCTGCGGCATTGGCGTTCCGCTTCATGATGTCTGCACCCCGTTTCCGTGCGAACGGGCTTCCGCCTGTTCCAGATAATAGCCGTAATAATCGGAGCCCTTCAGCGTCTCCTGATGCACCGCCATGACAGTGTAGGCCTCATCGGAAAGCCCGCAGAGCGTGCGGACGTCGAGCTCATCGAGCGTGCCGTTTTCGTAGCCGGTGATGTTGTATTCCGCGATCCGTCTTGCCGGATGCGAGAGGAACAGTCCGCCGAGCAGAACCGCGCAGGCTGCCGTCATGACTGCCGCCGCCGGGAGCTTTTTCACGAACTGCTTTGCGAGCAGCACCAGAAATACAAGGCCGGTCAGCACCGCGCCCCACGACGCGCAGACCCGCGGCATCGTCAGGCCGCGCACTCTGATATAGGCGGTCAGCTTTGCGAGCTCCGCCAGTGCGGTATACATTGTAAAGAGGCAGAGTGCGGCGGCACCGACGGTCAGCAGCTTCGGGCGCGGACTATCGCCTTTTCTGATGCGGCGGTTCAGCGCGAAGATCACCGCCAGATTGATGACCGCGACGGTGCAGAGCTCAAAGAAGCCGCTTCTTGCGTAGTGCGCGTAAGGGTATGAGATACTGAAATGCGCTGACAGTGCACGGTGGAAAAAGTCGATCTGCACGACGGCATAGAGCAGGTAGAACACGCAGATCAGCGGGACCGGGAGCACCGGATGCTTTTCCGGCTTCGTCGCGAGGATCGCTGCGGCGATCAGCAGGACGAACGCCCCTGGGATATACAGGACGAACAGCACGGCAAGATCGGCAAATTCCGCATTGCCGAATTCCGCCAGCGGCTCCCAGAGCCCGGTCAGATAACACAGCCCGAGCAGCAGCGGATACAGGAGCAGCGCGGTCAGGCTGCGCCGCTTCCATGCGGAATGCTCCGGCGTCCGCAGCAGCAGAATGCTGAAATACAGCGCGGCTGCCGCGGCGACCGCTGCGATGAGCAGCTCACTTCCGGCAAAGGCCGCCGCCGTGAACAGGAATGCACAGAATGCAGCTCCGGCACCGTGCAGAAGGTCTGCGGCGATTTGCTTCGGCTTCATGACTGCGGCACCCCGTTTCCGGTATCGGTATGCATCTGCTGGATCAGGATCTGCGCGGGGATGTTCCAGCTGCGGTCATTCTGCTTGTCGTAGCAGTTGATGCGGTATTTCGCATCCTCCGCGAAGTTTTCCCACTGGTTCGCCTGCTTCAGCGTATCCGGATGCTTTGCCATGACGGTATAGGCGTCCTCGGAGAGTTCGCAGAGCATGGCGACATCCAGCTCCTTGAGCGTTCCGTTTTCGTATCTTGCGATGTTGTATTCCGCGATCATTGCCTCCGGACGGGCAAAGCAGAGCAGTCCGAACAGCAGCGTAAAGGAAACGGTCAGGATCGCGGCAGTCGGGAGCTTTTTGACAAACTGCCGGACGAGCAGCACCAGAAAGACGACGCCGAGCAGCACCATGAACCATGCGGTATAGAGCCGCAGCGCGGTCAGGCCGTAGGCTTTGATATAGAGGAACATTTTGGCAAGTGCCGTCGCGATGATGAACAGCGTGAACAGGCAGAGTGCCGCGGCATAGCCGGTCAGCAGCTTCGGGCGCGTGCTTCCGCCCTTTTTCGCACAGCCGGTCAGCACGAGGATCACGATCAGGTTGATGACCGCGATCGCGCAGAGCTCAAAGAAGCCGCGCCGTGCGTATTCCGAATAGATCATATCAGACGGCAGCTTTCCGGCAAATGCGGAAAGGAAATAGTTTGTCTGGGATACCACATACATCAGATAGAGCAGGCAGATCGGCGTGACGCCTGCGTAAACGCCCGCGTTCGGGAGCTTTCGCGCATGACCGAGCATTTCCTCGTAGTAGGAATCGGCGGTCATCGGCATCGGACGCTTTTTCCGCTGCACGGCGCCGTAGAGCAGCGCGAACAGCCAGAAGGCCGCCGGAATGCCGATCAGGATCTGCATGATCAGTGCCATGACATTGTCGGTCAGCAGGTCGCTGAAGCTGAGCAGCATCTTCTGGATGCCCGCATCCGCCTCGGAGAGCAGCACCGCGACGACGAGCGTCAGCGGGACGGTCACGAGCAGGCCGATGATGACGGTCTTGACGGTGCCTGCGGTCGATGAATGCCTGAGCGAATCGGACATGGCCTGCGGGGCGGCACCGAAGTGGCGTGCCGGCTCCCGGAAGGCGGATTCGGCAAGGTCAAACGGCATGAACCGCGTGACGAATCCGGCATCTGCGGCAGCGGAATGCGTCCGCCAGATCAGGACAGCCGAGATAAAGATGAAGCAGAGGCCGTGCAGCAGCGGGCTTGCGGTGATCGAAAAGACCGTGCTGAACAGGCAGAAGATGATGCCGAGGATATGGTGCGGCAGCTTCGGTCTGCAGCCGGCTTTCCGGAGATAGACCTCCGTCAGCAAAAACAGCAGCAGGAAGAAGCCGGTCGTGAGGAAGCCGTCCGCCTTGAACAGTACATATCTGGAAAACAGGAAGCCGAACAGCAGCAGGATCCATGCAAAAGCGGGGTCATGCTTCAGGAAACCGAAGTGCGGCTTGAAGCTGCTCTGCGGAACGGCTGATACTGCCGTTCCCGGGATGCTTTCCGCAGTCAGGGTATCGGTCTGCGGGATCAGATCGTTCTCGTTCATGTTGATTCTCCTTTGCTTAGGGTGTTTTGGCGATTGTAAAAAAAGATGTATCCGCTTCGCGGATGCTATTTGAGAATGGGTGCTTCTCTTCAGGTCAGCTTGCTGACCGTAGGCACTCCAAGCCCGCAGGCGCTTGAACGCAAGGGGAGTTTCGCTCGCTGCGGCGAGCGACGGGGGCGCTGCCCCTCGACCCCGCAAGCTTTTGAAAAAGCTTGACCAAAACTTTTGATATGGATGCGCTCAACTAACTTTTACAATCACCTGTCATTTTTATTCGTCTTTGACGTATTCCAGTACATCTCCCGGCTGACAGTCCAGTTCCCGGCAGATCGCCTCTAACGTGGAAAACCGCACGGCCTTTGCCTTGTTGTTTTTCAGGATCGAGAGATTCGCCGGGGTGATGTCCACACGGTCTGCAAGCTCTCCGGCGGAGATCTTGCGCTTTGCCATCATGACGTCAAGATTGACTACGATCGGCATTTGCTCCGCCTCCTTTCAGATCGTGTAATCGTTTTCTTCGCGCAGCTCAACGGCGGCCTCCAGCAGATTTTTGATCACGCGGATGATCAGCCCCGCAAAGGCTGCCATGAACGCGATGATAAATTCGTGGAACCGCCGGCAGGTCACGAACATAAAGAGCCAGAGCCCGGCGACCGCGAAGCAGCACCATGCGATCACGCGGAAGCAGGCGGCGTTTTCTGAAACGAATACGCGCTGCAGGTTGATGTTCCGGAGCAGCCTGTGCAGCTGCCAAAGCGCGAGGATCCCGAGTGCGTCGCTGATGTACAGGCAGACGATCAGCTGATTGCGGATCGGCGGATTGCCCGAAATGGCATCGTACCATTCCGCGAGATACGGGATGCAGAACAGTGTGATGACGGCGATCGCCATTGATGCGATCGTCAGCATACGGGAAAGAAACAGGGATTTGGTTGCGGTCCATTTTTTTGCCATGGCGGATACGCTCCTTTTCGCTTCATTGACCCAAGTATAGCACATAAATTTCTGTTTGTCAATAGTTTTTTATCGTTTTTCGATATATTTTTTCTGATTATCAAGATTTAACAAGAAAGGAGGCACCGCCCTGCATCATGAAATGCAAGCTGATACGAACAAAACCGCAGAAGATCGCGGCGCTCTGCGTGCTGCCGTTCGCGGCGGCGGCTGCGCTGCTCCTGCTGAAAACCGCATACGCGAAATGGGTGATGCCGTATATGCCGCCCTGCCTGCTCCGCACGGCGACCGGAAAGCTCTGCCCGTCCTGCGGGATGACCCACAGCGTTTTCGCGCTCTGCCGGCTGGATCTTGCAGAATCGCTCCGGCAGAATGCGCTGGTGCCGTTCGGCGTGCTGATCGCGGTGCTGTACTACGCGGAGCTCTGGACGCGCGCGCTCGGCAGACCGAAAAGGCTCGTCCCGCGGTGCGGCATCTTCTGGATCGGCATTCTCATTGCAGCCGCGGTCTATACCGTGCTGCGCAATATCCTGTAATATCGGAGGCAACCCATGAAAGCATTTTGGAAGGAACACTGGAAATTTCTGCTCGGCATGACGCTGCTGCTGCTCTTTATCGGCGCGTGGCTGCTGATCTGGCACCGCGTCGGACATCAGGTAGAGCAGGCGGCTTACCGCTCTGTCTATGACACGCTGACCTTTGACGGCGCATACTATAAAAAATGTGAGCTGGAAACCGTGCAGGACTATGTCCCGGAGGCAGAAGCGATCGGCGAAGCGCTCTGCGGGGAGGAGCTCGGAACGCTGCAGTTCCCCTCGGAGGACGGCACCGCCGAATGCCCGCTCTATGCCTGCAAAGCATTGGAGGAGGCCGGCAAAGCGCGCGGCATCGTGCTGCTGAAGGGACAGGAGGGCTATCTCGCCTACGAGCTCTCCGGCTTCAAATATCTGGACGAATCGCCGTCGATCTGGGCGGTCTGCGCGTCCTACGGCATCGGCAAAGCGGAGGACATCGAATCCCTGCACCTTGCCGACGCGGACGGCAATCCGCTGGAAACGGTCACGGACAGCGCAGCACTGAACGCATTTTTTGACCGCTTTGTCAAACTCGGAGACTGCCTCACCGACGAGGAGCTTGCCAAGGCATATTACGATTCGTATACCGGAAAATTCGGGGACGACGGAAAGCTGGAGCTCAGGAACGGAAAGCTGCAGGCAAAGAACGACGACGATTTTGCCGCCGCGCTGGACTTCTGGAACACCGGCGCGCGCATCGTGACGATCCGGCTGAAAAACGGCCTCATCATGCGGGACTGCCTCTATATGCCGGTGCCGGGCATCTTCGCGGTCTACGGCAATTATCCGCTGACGGAGCCCTTCTTCCCGGAGCCCGAAACATGAAAAGATTATGAAGACAGTATGAAACCTTCCGCAATCTCTTGACATCTGAAAAAAAAGGGAGTATAATACAATCAGCGAAATATACATTGTCGTTTCGCGGGCATAAAGGAGGTAACAACACTATGTTTTGCAGAAATTGTGCGGAAGTCATGCTTGATACAGATATCACATGTCCGAGCTGCGGGTTTGCAGCGGGAACGGGTGTGAAATATTGCGCACAATGCGGCTCGGAAACGCCGGCAGGTGCCGTGATCTGCGAGATCTGCGGCAATCCCGTCAATGCAATGGGCATGGGCGGCGGCACTGCATTCCAGCAGGCACCGCAGGCTGCGCAGCAGTTCGCACAGCAGGTCAAGCAGCCGTTTCAGCAGGCGTTCCAGCAGCAGCCGAATGTGCAGTTCCAGCAGGCACAGCAGTTCAATCAGGCACAGCAGTTCGGTCAGCCGCAGAGCTTCGGTCAGCCGAATTTCCAGCAGCAGTACGGACAGCCCGGTGCCCAGACCTTCCGTTCCGCAGACCCGAATATGCAGGGCATGAACGGCGCGGCAGGCTATTCACAGCCGAATACCTTTCAGCAGAACAATGCCGGCCAGTATTACGGCACTGTGACCTATAAGTCCAAGACGCTGGCGGGCGTGCTCGGCATTGTGCTCGGCTGCCTCGGCGTGCACAACTTCTATCTGGGCTATACGTCCAAGGGCGTCGTGCAGCTTCTGATGACGCTGCTCTCCTGCGGATTCCTCGGTGTCGTCTCGTGGATCTGGGGTCTCGTGGAGGGCATCATGATCCTCGCGGGCTCGATCAATCAGGACGGCAGAGGTCTGCCGCTGAAAGACTGATTTTCAGCAATATCAATAAAAAAGAGAGAAAGCAGAACCGTAATTTTTCGGAAATAAACACATTCCGATCATATATATATATAGAAAATTCAGGTTCATTTAAGTTGCTTCCGGTATACTGAAAGCAAGCTAAGGGGGATGCTGCGCGCAGACGCGGCAAAGAATACGAAACCGCCTTAACAGTTCGTATCAGTAGGGGAGGCATTGCTATGGCTATCAGTACATTCCAGCGCAGGGAAGTCAAGTTCCTGCTCTCCAAAGAGCAGTTCGATGCCCTGCTCCCGATCGTGCATGAGCACATGAACCCTGACGCATATTGTGTGGACGGAAAGGAATACGGAATCTACAATCTGTATTACGATACGCCGGATAATTACCTGATCCGGCAATCCATCCAGAAGCCTTATTTCAAGGAAAAGCTTCGCCTCAGAAGCTACTATTCACCGGCAGACCCCTATGCCTCGGTCTTTCTCGAGATCAAGCGGAAGATCGGCGGCATCGTCACCAAGCGCCGTGTTGCCATGACGCTGATTGACGCGGAATCCTATATCCAGACAAGGGTCAAGCCGTATTACGACCGCTTCATCGACCAGCAGGTCATGAAGGAAATGGACGTCTTCCTCAATTTCTATGATTCCATTCAGCCGCGGCAGTATATCAGCTACCAGCGTGCTGCGTTCTTCGGAAAGGATGATCCGGAGTTCCGCCTGACCTTTGACCGTGACATCACCGAGAGACGGTATGACCTCACGCTGTCAAAGCCGAGCTACGGCGGGAAGATCATTCTGCCCGATCAGCGCCTGATGGAAATCAAGGTTCCGGGTTCGATCCCGCTGTGGATG
The DNA here is from genome assembly GCA_017545185.1 of Oscillospiraceae bacterium. Classification (GTDB taxonomy): domain Bacteria; phylum Bacillota; class Clostridia; order Oscillospirales; family Ruminococcaceae; genus Firm-04. Next base: position 45,847 of record JAFWQJ010000039.1, read on the forward strand.
AGCCAGGCACTCTCCGAGCTGGAGATCCGCCGCCACAGCTTCTCGAAGTACGGAAATGCTTACAAAAACTTCGTGCGCGAGCAGAAGGAGCAAGCAGAAAAGCCTCAGAACGAAAGGAAGATTATCTATGCTTAACCTCATGGCCGCACAGACCGCTGTGCTCGATACACCCGTCATTTTCCAGAGACTGTTCGCCGATCAGTCACAGTACAGCCTCGATGCTCCCGGCGTCGGACAGGTGCTTGCCTGCATCCTCTCCGCACTGGCGCTCGGCATCCTGATCGGTCTGGTCTATATGTTCACGCACAGAAAGACCGGTTATACACAGAGCTATGTGCTTGCAATGCCGATGCTCTCCGGACTGGTCGCCACGATCCTCGTGATGATGTGCGTGCTGGCAAGCGGCGTGGGTGTGACGGCAGCGATCTCCCTGACCGGTGCCTTCTCGCTGGTGCGGTTCCGTTCCGCGCCCGGCGATCCGCGCGACATTGCTTACGTGTTCTTCGCAATGGTCATGGGTACGGTCTGCGGTGTCGGATTCATCGGATATGCCTTCCTGATCTTCCTGATCATGGCGGCGGCACTGATTATCTTCAATCTCATCAACTTCGCAGCACCGAAAACACAGGATATGACCCTCAAGGTCACGATTCCGGAGAACCTCAACTACAACGGTCTCTTTGACAATGTGTTTGAGAAATACACCACTTCGTACCTGCTCCGCCGCGTCAAGACGACCGACTTCGGTACGCTGTTTGATCTGGTTTATTCTGTCCGCGTCAGAACCGATGCGGATCAAAAGAAGTTCATCGATGATATCCGTGCGCTGAACGGCAACCTCAACGTCACGCTGGTGCTCTATAAATACGATGATCAGATCTACGATACAAAGGCAAAATGATGCTTCTGAAAAAGACTGAGGTTACCCCCTCGGTCTTTTTCTGCTGTTTCCTGAAAATAAGGGAGGATTTTGAATATGAGAAATGCAAGAGTTTTTGCGCTGCTTCTCTCGGCCATGCTGCTCGCAGCACCGCTGACGGGATGCGGAATGAATGCCGATCCGGATGCTGCTGCCAATCCCGGCAGTGCCGCATCTGACGGGCAGGAGAGCGACAGCGCATCCGAAACGGAAGGATCCGGCAAGGACAGCAGCTCTGATTCCGATTCCAAGAGTTCAAAGGATTCCAAGGACTCCAAAGACAGCAAGGATTCCAAAGATTCCAAGGACTCCAAGACCGACAGCAGCAAAACCGACAGCAAGTCCGACGACAAGACGGAATCCAATGCCGACAGCAAGACCGAGAATCAGCCGGACAGCAAAACGGATAACCAGTCTGAAAGCAAGTCCGACAGCATAACGGACAGCAAAAATGATAACAAGACCGACAGCAAAACCGATAACAAGACCGATAACAATGCTTCTTCCGGCACGACCGCACCCGACGACGGCGATCCCGATGAGGACGACGGCGACGAGGTCAAGCCGATGAAGTACATCAAGCTGGAAGGCTCCAGCGCGAAATATTCCGGCGAGGGCATCGCGGTCAACGGCAGCACGATCCTGATCTCCAAGGGCGGTCACTACGAGATCTCCGGCGAGCTGGAAAACGGTCAGATCTATATCGAGACCGATAAGAAAAAAGTCAAGCTGTTCCTCAATAACTGCAGCATTACCAATAAGGCAGGCTCGGCGATCAACTGTCAGGCGGCCAAAAAGGTGACGCTCGAAACGCTGCCGGGCACGGTCAATTATATTCAGGACGGCGGCACGCATGACGCCGACCACGGCGCGATCTATTCGGAAGATACCGTTGTGCTCAAGGGCGAGGGTGAACTCAACATCACCGGAAACTATGCGCACGGCGTTCACAGCGACGACGATATTCAGGTCAAGGGCGGCAATATCAATATCACCGCGACGAAATCCTGTCTGCACTCCAATGACGCCATTGAGGTGTTCGGCGGCACGATGTTCTGCAACGGCGGCACCAACGGCATGAAGACCCGCGGATTCATCAACATCATGGGCGGCTCGTCGGTCTTTATCGGCGGTGTCCGTGAGGAAAAGGGCGCGATCGCGTGCGGCGAAGCACTGACCGTCACGGGCGGTACGTTCTGGGCGATCGGCAACACCTGCTCGATGCCGGATGTTTCCACCACAACGGCCAATGTTGTCGGTATCGTGTTCCCGAACGCGCAGCCGGCGGATTCTGCCGTCAATGTCACGAGCGGCGGCAACACGCTCTTTACGATGAGCTCGCCGAACAGCTATAAGTATGTGCTGTATGCAGGCCCGAATCTGCTGCCGAACGGCACGTATCAGGTCAGCTACGGCGGTACCGGAAGCGGCGGAGACCATTATGTTTACAGCGACTATTCCGGCGGTACGGACGGCGGTTCGTTCACCGCAGGCGATGTCGTAACGATCCATCAGGTATCGTAAGCTTGATAACCCTCATCAGAAACAAGGGGCGGGAATCCGGTGCAAGCCGGGTTCCCGCCTGTCGTTTTCCTCCGGGTCGGCAGGGCTTTCGCACTGGGAGCAACAAAGCCAAAGAAGCCGCCCCGCGGCGTGTGCTTCGTAAATTGGGGGAGCTCCGCCCACCGTCCCCGGAGGGAATCGGCTGTCGGCCCTGCCGACAGGGAATCGGCTGTCGGCCCTGCCGACCGCCTTGACATTTTGGGGCAAAAAGGGGTATAATAATAGTGTATGATTATCAATGAAAAAGGAGGCAGCGGGATGCAGCCGAAAATAGTGCAGGCATTGCGCGGGACAGTCGATGATGTCCTGTTCTATAACGAAGATACCGGCTACGTCGTTGCCGACCTCGAAACCGAAGAAGCAATGATCACGGTCGTCGGCGAGCTCGGACAGCTGGAACCCGGCGAGGAGCTCGAACTGACCGGCAGCTTCGTCACGCACCCGCGCTTCGGACAGCAGTTCCGCGCCGAAAGCTGCGTGCGCGCACTGCCCTCGACCGTCGTTAACATCGAACGCTATCTGGCAAGCGGCGTGATCCGCGGGATCGGTCGGGCGCTCGCAAAGCGCATCGTCGCGGAGTTCGGCGAATTTACGCTGCAGATCATCGAAAAGGAACCCGAAAAGCTCTGCCGCATCAAGGGCATCTCCCCGCAGAAATGTGAGGAAATTGCTGCATCCGCACAGCAGATCTTCGGGCTGCGCTCGCTCATGGGCAGGCTGCAGACCTACGGCGTTTCGGCATCCGCGACTATGCAGGCGTACCGCCGCTGGGGCTCCGCCGCGTGGGAGGTCATTCAGGATAACCCGTTCCGGCTCTGCGGCACGGGGATCGGACTGGAATTCCGCACCGCGGAGAAGATCGCGGCCGATCTGCAGATCCCTGCAAATTCACCGAAAAGAATGCTCGCAGGCTTTCGCTGGGTGCTCGAAAGCGCCGCGCTCGAAGGTCACACCTGCCTGCCGTTTGCAATGTTCCGCGAGATCGCGGTGCAGGCACTCGGCATTACCGAGCAGGATTTTCAGAACGGCTATGCCGATGCCGCTGCCGACCGCGTGATCTATTCCTATCAGGCGGCAGACGGCGAATACATCTATCTCGATTATTATTTCGAGGCGGAGGACTATATTGCGACGCGCATTGACGCGATGCTTGTGTTCTCTCCGCCGGAGGATTTTGACTGCACGAAGGCGATCGCGCAGGAGGAGCAGGACACCGGCATGACCTATGCCGAACTGCAGAAAAAGGCGATCGCGTGTGCATTTTCCCGCGGCATCATGGTGCTGACGGGCGGCCCCGGCACCGGCAAGACCACGACGCTCAACGGCGTGATCCACCTCTGCCTGAAGGCGGGGAGCACGGTGCTGCTCGCCGCGCCGACCGGCAGAGCCGCCAAGCGCATGACCGAGCTGACCGGCCGGGAGGCCAAGACCATTCACCGGATGCTCGGCATGGATTACGACGAAACGGGTCAGCTGACCTTTCAGCATAACGAGCAGAACCCGCTGCAGGCTGACGTCATCATCGTAGACGAGGTCTCCATGGTCGATACGCTGCTGTTTGAGAGCCTGCTCCGTGCGGTTCGGCTTTCCTGCCGCGTGATTCTGGTCGGGGACGAGGATCAGCTGCCGTCGGTCGGCGCGGGCAACATGCTCCATACGCTGATTGCGTGCGGCAGACTGCCGGTCGTCCGGCTGACCGAGATCTTCCGGCAGGCGCAGGAAAGCTGCATCATCCGCAGCGCGCATCAGATCGTCAGCGGCGAAATGCCCGATCTGCGGGAGAAAAAAAGCGATTTCTTCTTCTTTGACCGCCGGAACGCCGCCGAGGCTGCGGCCTTTGTGCGGGAGCTTTATCAGGACAGACTGCCGCAGGCCTTCGGGTTCGAGCCGCAGAGCGATATTCAGGTGATCTCCCCTACCCGCAAGGGCATTCTCGGCACGGTCACGCTGAATCAGCTGCTGCAGGATACGGTCAATCCGGCGCAGTACGGCAAGCCGGTCATGAAGAATCTGCTGTTTACGTTCCGCGAGGGCGACAAGGTCATGCAGATCCGGAACCAGTACGAAATGGAGTGGACGCGCGCAGGCGAACGCGGTGCGGGCATCTTCAACGGAGACATGGGAACGGTCGTGCAGATCGACAGGAGCACGAATACGATGAAGGTCGATTTTGACAGCAGGATCGTGACTTATCGCCCCGACCAGCTCGATCAGCTGGAGCTGGCATATGCGGTCACGGTGCACAAAAGTCAGGGCAGCGAGTTTGAGGCGGTGATCCTGGTGCTGCCGGAGGGCAGGGACCGGTTAAGCTACCGGAGCCTGCTGTATACGGCGGTGACGCGCGCGAAAAAGCTGCTGATCCTGGTCGGCTCGCCGCGCAAGGTCTACGAAATGGTGCAGAATCAGCAGAAAACGGAACGCTACTCCTGCCTCTGCGAAATGCTGCGGCGGGGAGCCCCCGCTGGCGATTCCCTCCGGGGCGGGGAGCCCCCGCTGGCATTTCCCTCCGGGGCGGGGAGCCCCCGCTGGCATTTCCCTCCGGGTGAATGAAGCGGAGCGCTCCCAATGAGCGTGACTGCACGCCGCTGATCGCGGCTTCTGAAAGGTTACTGCTCCCAGCGGGGAACCCCATGTTTCGCGTAGCGAAACTGGGCAGTTTTGCTGCGCAAAACATGCCCCGCCGACGAAAATCTGCTGAAAAGCCGGTGATTCAGACAGCTGCGCAGAATGGGGTGATCGAATGGACGATGTGAAAAGTATCTTGCTGTGTCTTGACGTTTTGGAACGCCTGAAAGGTCAGATTTTTAACAGAAGCGCCGTATCCTATATAGAGGACGCGGTTCGTCTGACGCGGCAATGGCTGAATGATCAGGCGGAGATTGCAGATGCAATGTACGATCTTCTGGACAGTGAGGCGCAGAGCTTCACTTTGTTTCAGGAAGCCGAAACGGATGCACGGCAGATCGCGGTCTGGAACTGCATCATTGATGCGGCGGCTTATATCTGCCGCAGAGCCTATGAAGCGCAGGGCGCAAAGTATGTTCCGGAGCCGGTCGGGCTGGTCGGTGCGGATACATTGGAACACATGAAGCATACGTATGAGGGACTTTGCAATGGAAGCATTTGATGTCAGAGCACTGTTTGAACAATATTGCGAAAAGGAAGCCGAAAACCGGTATTTCTGCGAATCGGACGGCCGGACTTATGAGATCATCCCGGCGGCGGAAGCGGAGCTGACCGCGTTCCGGACAGGCTGTCAGGCGCGGCATGTTCCCGAAAACGCCGCGGAGGAGCTGCTCGCGTATTACCGGCAGAACAACAGTTTTTTTCAGTATTTCACCTGCGATGACCCCGCGATCTTCGAGTGGTGGGAGGATGCGCATGAGCTCTGGCTCGGCTGCGTTGACATGGATGTGTTCCGGTTCTGCGCCGATACCGGGAAATATACGATCGGGGATGCGGGAACCGCGTCCTACGGCAAGGAATACGAATTTGACACGCTCCGGCAGATGCTGGAAGGGCATTTCCGGGGGATATGACAGAAACGGAGAAACAAAATGCAATGGATCTTTCTGATCGGGGATGCGTCCCTCTCGCTAAGCCGCTTTAAGCAGATGCGGTTTCCGGGCAGCACCAGGACCGTCCGCAGCGGGGAGCAGCTGCTCGTCATGTATGAAAACGGCGATTATGCGGCATTTTTCCGTGAAGAGGATGCAGACGCGATGCGAAGCGAATTTGAACCCGGCGAACTCGAAAAGCTCCTTGCGTTTCTGCCGTTTGATGATCCGAAATGGATCATGCTGAAATACCGGAATATTGAGACCGTAAAGCAGATTTTGCAGGCGCCGGATTTCCCGAAGGATGTGTTCATTGACTGCGACGGTACGGATCCCGGACTGGAAGCGGTCTTTGACAAAGCAAGAATCATCGGTACGGCGAGATAATTCCGGCCGCATACCGGCATCTTAACCGGTCAGACCCATGCCGCTGTCCTTGTTTATCAGATAAGAACCGTCATTCAGAATTACAAACAAAAACGTAATATGCCTGCTGCACAACGGGAGGTGCTGTTCTATGATTCCGCTGCTGAAACGATTGCTCGACATTCCCTATCCGAACCGGTGCGACTGCTGCTATGCGCGCATCCCGCACGACCGGCTGCTCTGTGATGCCTGCATCGCGGCACTGGATAAAGAGCGCATCACCTATTCCGACTGGGCTGCGGAGCAGTCCGCACAGCCGTGGGAAAACGGCTCGGTGCTGTTCTCCTACCGCGATACGGCGCGCAACGGCATCATTTCCATGAAGGAGGGCGAGCGCGGCTTTGCGCAGTATGCAGGCGCGCAGCTTGCGGAGGTCGTGAAAACGGTCTGCGAGCCGGATGCGATCTCCTTTGTGACATGGGTGCCGGTCACGCGGCGGCGCAGGCTCTCGCAGGGCTATGCACATGCGGAAAATCTCGGCAAGGCACTGGCAAAAACGCTCGGCATCCCGACGCGCCGCGATCTGCTCACAGAACAGCAGGGCGCACTCCGGCAGCATGATCTGCCTGCGGATGCGCGGTCTGTCTATGCGCAGCGGTTCCGGTACAGCGGCGGCGCACTGGACGGCAAGCGCATTCTGCTCGTGGACGACGTTCTGACGACCGGCAGCACGCTGCGGCGGTGTACGAATCTGCTGCTGGAGGCCGGTGCGGAGAGCGTCAGCATTGCGGCAGCCTGTGCAAGAGTGCTCGGGAAGAAGGACGCAGACCATGACGCTGAACGCTGACGGCCTGCAGATCACGCTGCACGGCAAGGAACATGCCGGTGCGCCGCTCGTCTGGGTGCCGGTGTTCGGGGATGAGGGCGAAAAGCTCTTTGCGGCCTATGACGCGCTGCCGGATGCGCCGGTCTGTATGCTGGCGGCAGTTGCCGTGCCGGACTGGAACGGGATGCTCTCGCCGTGGGCGGCACCGCGGCTGTATAAACGGGGCAGCGATTTCACCGGCGGTGCGGATGCGTTTCTTGCGCGGCTGACCGGCAGCGCGATCCCTGCGGTGACTTCTGCGCTCTCCGCGGAGCCGCTGTATCATGCGCTGGCGGGGTACTCGCTTGCGGGACTGTTTGCGCTCCGGGCAATGTTTCGGACAGACCGGTTCCGGCGGGCGGCGTCGGCGTCCGGCTCGCTTTGGTATCCGGGCTTTGCGGATTATGCCGCGGCGCATTCATTTGCGCGGCAGCCGGATGCGGTCAGCCTGTCGCTCGGCGATAAAGAGGCAAATGCAAAGCAGCCGGTATTGGCATCAGTCGCGGAGAAAACGGAGCAATTTGCAGAGCTGCTCCGGCAGCGCGGCGTGCCCGTACAGTTTGCGTGGGAGCCGGGCAATCATTTTCAGGATGCGGATCAGCGGACTGCGCGGTGCATCCGGGGGATGCTGGAAATAAGAGCGGCAGATCAAGGAGGACGGCGGAAATGAAAAAACGCAGGATGCTCCTGATTCTGTCCGCAGTTTTTCTTGCAGCAGCACTGCTGCTCATATTGATCCTGAAGGATATCCCGGAGAGAAGGCTGCGTGCCTGTTTTGAAGCGGTTGTCTATGATTCGTCCGAGCTGAAATACTGCCGTCTGATCCCGCACAGATCTGCGGTCGTCGTGTATTCTGTGAAGAATGAGACCGGCTTTCTGGCGGATTCTTTAGCGGCCAGACGACAGTTTGAAGATCATATCCGGGCGCATCCGCGGGAATTCTCCGGTGCGGAAATCAAGCTGCAGTTCTCTTTCCCGAACGGACATGTATCTGCATATTATTACAACTACGATCATATCAACTACGATCATGTCGCAGAGCCGCATCACTGCAAAAATGCATACGACCTTCACTATGCAGAGATCTCTGATAATGATAACGATTCTCTTTCTGTGCTGCAGCAGGATACAGATCTGGAATATTTATCCTTATCCGGCATGAAGGACTATGATCTCTCATATCTGCGGAATTTCAGCGCGCTGAAAGAAGTGGTGATCGCAGCGCCGGAATCTGCGGAGCAAATCAAAGAGACGATTGATGCTTCTCTGCTGCCGGATGGCTGTACGCTCTGGATCGAGGCGGAACAAATCAAGTGAAATAAACCGGCGGCGGGATGCTGCCGGTTTCTCTTTTGCGCCCTCCCTCCGCGCAAGGTCAGCACACCGCCTTGCCGCGACGGTCACCTCCGCGCCGAGCGCACGGAGCCGCTGCTGCAAAGCACGGCTGACCCGTCCCGCGCCGAGAATCAGGCACGGAAGCCCCTGCAGCACGACCGGCAGCTCCTGCATGATGATCTGGATCGCGCCCTCTGCGGTCGGGACGGCGTTGCGGAGCGCAAAGGTCTCCTGCTCCGCGTAGTCGGCGGCGCAGAGCCCTGCGGACTCGATCATGCGGTGTTCGCTCTCGCGGAATCTGCCGCCGAACACCGTGCCGCCCGCTCTGACCAGCGGCAGCAGCGACGCTAAACGGATCGCGCTGCCGGAAAACGGCGTAAAAAGAAACAGGCCGTCCTGCGTGACCGGCATCGGCAGGAGCAGCGCGTCAAGGGACTGCGGCGGCATGGCGGAGAGATCTGCGGCGGTGATGTCCGCGGGCAGCGCACCGAAGCGGTCGAAGCCGGTCATGCTGACGCTGTGGTGCTCCGCGAGCCGCTTGGCTGCCGTGATCTGCCGCAGGTCGCCGCCCGCGGTGAGCAATGTAATCTGTTTCAGGGAGATCACTTCCTGTTCGTGGATTTCCGTTCCCGGATCGCTTTATCTTATGCGAATCTTGCCGAAACGTGCGGGCGCGGAGCCCGCGCTGGCATTTCCCTCCGGGGGCGGATAGCGAACCGCTCCCATGATTCGCAGTACACGCCGCGGGGCGGCTTCTGTTAGGTCACTTCTCCCAGCGGGGAGCCCCCGCGGGCATTTTCCTCCGGGGGCGGATAGCGAACCTCTCCCATGATTCGCGGTACACGCCGCTGTTCGCGGCTTCTGTTCGGTCACTGCTCCCAGTGCTGAAGCACGCCGAAGGAATCACTGAAATTGAAACAAAAGGACGCTGGCGTAACAGTCGGCGTCCTTTTTGTATGATTCAGTGAAGCGTGAATGACGAATAATGAAAAGTGAAGAGTGATGCCGCCCGGGAGATGTCCGCGTATAAGCACAGAAAACCCATGTCGAAAGATGACCGGATCCACAGCGCCAAACGATCCTGCAACTGAAAACCGCTGTACAAGCTGAAGAAAACGGTGCGCCCCAAAGGGGTAAAGGGGTCAGGAAAGCGGGGGCTCGGGGGCGAAAACCTAGGGGGATAGGGGAAATTAGCGACGCAGTCGCGCTTTTCCCCTGTTCCCCTGGGTTGTCACCCCCGAAATTGCGCCCCGCGCCCAACTAAATTTACCTCCGGATAAAGGATAAAAAATCCCCGAAACCTGCCTTCCGGCAAGCTTCGGGGATTGTCTGTTTCAGTCCTGCTGATAGCAGGCGACGATCTCGCCGATGTACAGGCGGTGCGCATCGTTGTCGCCGTAGAAGCTGGTTTTTGCGTCCTCCGGGATATCCGCGATGTCCATGTCTGCGGCATAACGCTTTTTGCAGACCAGCACAAGCTTTGCCTCCTCAAAGGTGACGGCGCCGTCCAGCGCCACAGGATGCAGGCCGCTCTCTGCTGCCTTGTCGCAGTCCCTGCCGGAGTGCGAACCGCAGAACGCCAGTGCCTTGCGGTGCTCGTCCCCGAGGAACGACAGCGTGAACATGTCCTGCTGCTCCATGAACCCCAGCGTATAGCGGGAATGGCGCACGTAACAGGTGACGGACGGCTTGTTCCACAGAACGCCCGCCGCGCCCCATGAGCAGGTCATCGTGTTCCAGCCGGTCTGCTGGGTGCCGGCGGTCAGCAGGAACCACTGTTTGCCGATCGCTTCAAACGGGTTGAAGCCGAGCTGCTCGGGATTGACTTGTTTCAGTGCCATAGTTTATACCTCCGTTTTCCGCTCTTTGGCGGTTGATAACATTTACTGCTGGTGCTGCAGGCGGAGCTTGTCCGTGATGAGCGCGATAAACTCCGAGTTGGTCGGCTTGCCCTTGCAGGTGTTCACCGTATAGCCGAAAAAGGAATTGAGCGTATCGAGATTGCCTCTGTCCCATGCGATCTCGATCGCGTGACGGATCGCGCGCTCCACGCGGGACGGCGTTGTCGAGAACTGCTCCGCGACCCGCGGATACAGCTGCCGGGTGACGCTGTCGAGCAGCTCCGGCTCGTGATACGCGCTGACGATCGCACAGCGCAGATAATGATAGCCCTTGATATGCGCCGGAACGCCGAGCTGGTGAATGATATCCGTGATCGTGATCGCAAGATCCTGTCCGGCGCGGCTTGCGATCGCGCCGAGCGGCTGCTTGTTCGTCAGCAGGGAAATGCGCTCGCCGAGGACGTTCAGGTCAAACGGCTTCAGCATGAAGTAGGCCGCGCCGTTCTGCATGACCTGCTGCTCGACAAAGCTGTTGTCATACGACGATGTGACGATGAATGCCGGACGCTTTCCGCCTGCGGCGTTCGTTTTTTTCATCAGCTCAATGGCATCCATATGCGGCAGAACGGCGTCTACCACGACCACATCCGGTGTATCATTGCGGATCGACTCCAGAACGGTATTTCCGTTTTTCGGTCTTGTATATGCGTACATTCCCTGTGCGCGCAGGACACTGGCGCAGGATACACCGTACTCCGCCGTGTCGTCACCGATGAGAACCTTGACTTGCTTTTGCATGGTTCTACCTCCTTTTGCGTTATGTTTCCATTTTAGCACACCGGGGAACAAAATGCAAGAGCGAAGAATCACGAAGAAAGCCCGATTCTGTCGAGAGAGGGAATAATCTGCGAAACATGATGAAAAATACGCATATACGTTATTATTGCTATATCTGAAATCGCTGCCGTGCCGGAATCGGCGAGCTTTTGTCGAGAAAGCAGATGCGCTGTCGTGTTTTGACAGGCGCATTTTTTATATGAATGCGCAGATAATAAATTATATATAGAAACAAAAATGTGTCAAAATATGCCGGAGAATCTGTCAGCAAATTTGCTGATTGGTACGCGCCGTTTCTGTCCATACTAGCACTGTGCGGGAGCAAAAAGTTCGGAAGCGGGTACTGCCTGCACAGAAAGGTGACGTACAGATGAAATTTGCACAGAAATGGATCATGCGGCTTTGTACCGCGGCGGCTGCGCTGGGCATCGGACTGGGCGGTGCCGTGCAGCATTATGCGCTCGGCCTGCCCGATCACTATTATACAGAGACCGACCGGCCGCTGAGCATTCAGACGCTGCTGCCGGTCACGCTGCGGAGCACATCGCCCTCGGTGCCGCAGGTGCAGGAGGCGGAGCTCCGGCTGTTCGGGATGATCCCGGTCAAGACCGTTTCCCTGACGACCGTCCGGCCTGCGGATGTTTATGTCGGCGGGGAGCCGTTCGGCATCAAAATGCTGATGGCGGGCGTTATGGTCGTCTCGCTGACCGGTGTGCCCGGTGTCGAGGGCGAGCCCTGTCCTGCTGCCGAGGCAGGCATCCGCGTCGGGGATGTGATACAGGCGGTCAACGGGGAAAAAATATGCAGCAATGCGGATCTGCAGGCGGCAGTTTCCGGCTCGGAGGGCGCGGCGGTCGAGGTGACGCTGATCCGCGGCGACGAGCTGCATACGGTCCCTGTGACGCCGGTGTTTTCTGAGATGACAAAGCGCTGGCAGACCGGCGCATGGGTACGGGACAGCACGGCGGGCATCGGTACGGTGACGTACTACATGCGTGCGCCGTCGGGGCAGATCCGCTTTGCGGGGCTCGGTCATGCCGTCTGCGACCCGGACACCGGCGAGCAGATCCCGCTGGCCTCCGGCGATGTGATCTCCGTCACCGTGAACGACGTTGTCTCCGGCAGTGCGGGCAAGCCCGGCGAACTGCGCGGCAGATTCGAGACAGGCGGGAGCATCGGTACGCTGCTGGCCAATACGCCGAGCGGCGTGTTCGGTCTGATGAAGAAGCTCCCGAAGCAGAAGCTGCAGCTGCCGGTCGGCTTCCGGCAGGATATCACCCGCGGTGAAGCTGAGATCTACACGACGGTTGACGGCGATGCGCCGCGTCCCTTTGCCGTGGAGATCGAGGAGATCCGCAGCGACGACAACGCCCAGCGCGATCTCGTGATCCATGTGACAGACCCGGCGCTCCTTGAACTGACCGGCGGCATCGTGCAGGGCATGAGCGGCAGCCCGATCGTGCAGCACGGACGGCTGGTCGGTGCGGTGACGCATGTGTTCGTGCGCGACCCGACCAGAGGCTACGGCATCCTTGCGGAGCACATGTATGTGCAGACCGCGGCCTTTGCGGACGCACCGGCCGGATAGAAAAAAGAGGGCGTTTCGCGTGAAACGCCCTTTTTCTTTCAGTTATCAAGCAGCTTTGTCAGGTGCGCTGCCCTCTGTACGCAGAGCCCCGATCAGGGCTGCACTTTATATCAGATGCGATCAGCGGCTCTCGTCGCTGAAACCGCTGTCAACCAGCTCGACCAGCGAAGCGACAGCCTGCTCTTCATCGGTGCCGTCTGCGATGATGCGGATCGCGGTGCCGCCGACGATACCCAGCGAAAGGATACCCAGCAGGGACTTCGCATTCACGCGGCGCTCTTCCTTCTCGATCCAGATTGCAGAGCGGAACTCATTTGCCTTCTGGATGAAGAATGTTGCGGGACGAGCGTGCAGACCTACCTGATTCTGAACCATGACATCTTTGATACACATAAACTTTCTCTCCTTTAAGATTTCGTAACCCAAATTGCGGACAATCGGATATGTGTTCCGTCCTTCTGCGCCGCAATACGCGGAATCAAATTCGCAAAGGACGCAAGCTGCAATTTATGAGCGCGCTACGGCTGCCTGCACGTTTCTGCCTGACCAGCCATGCAAATACATTCTGTAAACCCCTTCCAAAATATACCCACCGTATAGCGCCGAACATTCGTTTCAAATCCCGGCAGCTTCCGATTCTTACGGAACCACGCTCTCATTATACTGATTTTTTTCCGTTTCGTCAATGTCTTTTCTACACAAAAACGAGGCTGACGGGAAAATTCTCCCCTATGCTACATTCATAATCAGCGTAAAGCGCTTGGTTTGGGCATAATCACGAAAAGGAATTGTTGAAACTGTGTTGAAAAGCTTTGTTCATGTGGCTAGTTTTCAACAAAACATTTTGTTGAATGTCACAACAGATACCCTTATTTCGAGGCATTCCACTTTTCCCAGAGGTCCGGACGGCGCTCTTTGGTGATCGCCTGACTCTGCTCGGCGCGCCATGCGGCAATATTTTTGTGATGTCCGCTCAACAGCACTGCGGGCACCGTTTCCCCCTCCCATGTCTCCGGGCGGGTATACTGCGGGTATTCCAGCAGGCCGCTGAAATGGCTCTCCTCCGTGTAGGCATCCGGGGACGGGAGCACGTTCTCGCACATGCGCGCGACGGCATCCGTCAGCACGAGTGCGGGCAGCTCGCCGCCGGTCACAACATAATCGCCGATCGAGATCTCCTCATCGACGATGCGGTCCAGCACGCGCTGGTCAATGCCTTCATAATGGCCGCAGAGCAGAAACAGCCGCGGCATCTCCGCAAGCTCGCGGACGCGCTGCTGCGTCAGCGTTCTGCCCTTCGGGGAAAGATAGATCGTGTGCATCGGCAGCTCGGACTGTTCCCGCACGGCGTTCCAGCAGTCAAAGACCGGCTGCGCCTGCATCACCATGCCCATGCCGCCGCCGAACGGCGAATCATCCACACGGTTGTGCTTATCTGTGGTATAGTCGCGGATCTGGTGACAGCGGACGGTGATCGCGCCCTTTGCGCGCGCTCTGCCTAAGATGCTCGCGGAGAGCACCGCCTCACACATTTCCGGAAACAGGGTCGCGATCTCGATCAGCATCAGTCAAACAGCCCCTCCAGCGGACGGATCAGAATGCGGTCACTCTCAAAATCAATGCTGAGAACGACCTGCGGGATCACCGGCACGAGCAGCGAGCGGCCGTCCGGTGCCTCGACCTCGTAAACATCGTTTGCGCCTGTCTGCAGCACATCTTTGAGCGTCCCGTAGACCTGACCGGAATCCGCATCGGCGACCTGCATCCCCTGCAGATCCTGAATAAAGAAGGTGTCGTCGTCAAGCTCAACGTCATTTCTGTCCATATAAAGGACGGTGTTGCGCAGCGCGTTTGCGGCCTCCGGCGTATCAACGCCTTTGAACTTCACGAGCGCCATATTTTTCTGGACGGACGCGCGCTCGATCTCCATTGGGATGTGCTGTTTGCTGCGGTAAAGCGTTTCAAATTCGCAGAGAAACTCCGCGCTGTCACACCACGGCATGATCTTCACGACGCCGCCCAGCCCGTGAATATTGACGATCTTGCCGATCTCAAGAAACTGTTTTCTCATAGGAACCTCAATAATAGATGTATCTTCGACGGATTCAGCCAAAGGGACATATGTCTGAAAACCGTAGCCCTTTGGAATCCCGTTTTGAGATACACGGAATATGCAAATATCAGATCAAGTCACGATAAAAGCTCGTACCTGCTAAGCTTTCCGCCGGGACGCCAAGCGCCTCGCAGACGGTCTGCCCGATATCCGAGAAGCCTGTCCGGATACCGAGATCAACCGGCTTCACGCCCTTGCCCCAGACCAGCACCGGGATATATTCCCGCGTGTGATCGGTGCCGTGCGCCGCCGGGTCGCAGCCGTGGTCGGCCGTCAGGATCAGCAGGTCGTCCTCACCGAGCTGCGGCAGCAATGCGCCGAGCTGCGCGTCAAACGTATTCAGTGCCTGCGTATAGCCCGCAATGTCGCGGCGGTGGCCGTAGGCGCTGTCAAATTCGACCAGATTGACGAAGCAGAGCCCCTCGAAATCCTGCGCGGTCAGCCGGAGCGTCTTGCCCATGCCGTCGTCATTCGAGACGGTGCGATAGCCCACGGAGATGCCCTGTCCGTTGAAAATATCGCGGATCTTGCCGACTGATATAACTTTCTTGCCAGACCCAATGATACGGTCAAGCATGGTCGGCGCAAACGGCGAAACGGAGTAATCATGCCGGTTCGCGGTGCGCGTAAAATTCGGATATTCGCCGATAAACGGCCTTGCGATGATGCGTCCGACCGCATACTCCCCCTGCATGATCTCACGCGCCTGCTCGCAGATTTTGTACAGCTCCGGCACGGGGATCACGTCCTCGTGCGCGGCGATCTGCAGCACGCTGTCGGCAGATGTATAAACGATCAGTGCGCCGGTTTTGAGATGCTCCTGCCCGTAATCCTTGATGACCTCAGTGCCGGAATACGGCAGATTACAGAGGATGTCGCGGCCGGTCGCTTTGCGCAGAAGATCAAGCACCTCCTGCGGAAATCCGTTCGGATAGGTCTTCATCGGTATCGTCGAGATCAGTCCGGCGATCTCCCAGTGGCCGGTCGAGGTATCCTTGCCGGCGGAGCGTTCGGCGCATTTGCCGTATGCCGCAGAGGGTGCGTCCGCGGGCGTCCCGCAGCCGATGCCGTCGATATTGAACAGCCCCATTTTCGTCAGATTCGGAACATACAGTTTCCCGGAATCCACACAGGAACGGATCGTATGCGAGCCGGTGTCGCCGAATTTGTCAGCGTCCGGCAGTTCGCCGCAGCCGCAGCTGTCGAGTACGATCAGAAAGACACGCTTTGCCATGATGAAGCCTCCTTTTATGATGATATTGTAGGTGATTGTAATTCTTACGCAAGCATCTGTTTGCTTACTTTTTCAGCCGTTTTTTGCTGCTTTTCTCCACCTTTTTTGATTGAAAAGATGTATCCGCTTCGCGGATGCTATTTGAGAATGGGAGCCGCTCTTGTCTGCTCCCAAGCCCTTCGAGCGCTTGAACGCTGGGGAATTTCGCTCGTTGCGACGAGCGACCAGAGCTCAGCCTCTGGACTCCGCAAGCTTTTAAAAAAGCTTGACCAAAACTTTCGATATGGATGCGCGCATTTTACTTTTACGACCACCTATGATGATATTGCATAAGATAATCTTGCGGAATCAATCCTCGGAATCGTCCGCGGATTCGATCGTTTCAAGGTTATCAAGCTCCGCTGCAGCTTCCTCCGCGTCCTCCGGGAGCATATCCTCCTCGCCGGTCTGCACCTCGAACAGGTCGGGCTCCCCGCTCGTCGGGAGCGGCGGCAGCTCGGCCAGAGACTGCAGGCCGAATGTCCGCAGGAAATGCGCGGTCGTGCGGTAGGTGACGGGGCGGCCGGGCACCTCGATGCGTCCGGCTTCCTCCAGAAGGCCGCGCTCGACCAGAGTATTGACGACGGAGCCGCTGTCCACGCCGCGCACGCGCTCAACAAAGCCCTTGGTCACGGGCTGGTTGTAGGCGATGATCGTCAGCGCCTCCATGGCCGCGTTCGAGAGCGGCGTGTTGCGCTTGACCTCAAGTGCCGCGCGGATCTGCTCGGCAAATTCGGCGCGGGTCGTCAGCTGGAAGCTGTCGCCGAGCGTGAGCAGCTGCAGGGCGCTGCCGGTCTCCGCAAGATGCGACGAAAGCGTGGCCGCCATGTCCCTGACGGTGTCCGGCTCAAGGCCGAGTGCTTCCGCGAGACGGTCGGTTTCCATGGGCTCGCCGGCGGCGAACAGCACCGCTTCCAGTGCCGCGATTTCGTATTCCAGTTTCATGTTGACTTCCTTTTGACAGGCGGCTTATTCGCCGCGCAGCAGCGTTTCGAGTGCCTCGTCGGCACGCTCCATGTGCAGCCCGCGGGAGCCCTTGATCAGATAGCAGCACGGCGCATCGCCCTGTTCGGATGCAAATTCCGTCAGCGCGGCGATCAGCTCGGACTGCTCCGCAAACGCGGTACCGGCAGTGCCGAAGCCCTCCGCAAAATCCTTATAATTGTCACCGCAGAAAAATGCGGCATCCGTCAGCTCTCTGCAAAGTGCGCCGAGCTCCCTGTGACGGTCGGTGGCAAAATCGCCCAGTTCATTCATATTGCCGAGAACCGCAATTTTCTTTGAATTTCCGGCGATCGTCTGCATGCCGTTCAGTGCAGCAGCCATAGCCTCCGGGTTCGCGTTGTAGAAATCGCGGATGACAAGACTGCTGCCGATCTGCACGCGCTCCGAGCGCATTGCGCCGGGTACGAAGTCCGCAAGCGCATCCGCAGCTTCGGAAAGCGTCATGCCGCAGACCAGTCCCGCATGGATCGCAAGCAGCGCATCCGTGACGTTATGCAGGCCGGTCATCGGCAGGATGACGGAAGCGAATTCGCCTTGATAACGAACCGTAAACTTCGTATCATCTGCACTTTCGGCGATGTTGTCGGCAGTCAGCTCCGCTTTGGCATCACCGCATCGGGAGCTGTAGCGAAGGGTCACGCGATCCGCCAAAGCTTCTGACTGTGCGCGCAGAAGCGGGTCGTCCGCCGGGACGATCAGGCAGCCGCCGTCCATGCCGTTCAGGATCTCGAGCTTTGCTTTCAGGATGTTCTCCTGCGAGCCGAGATTGCCGATATGCGCCGTGCCGATGTTCGTGATGACTGCGTGATCCGGCACCGCAATATGCGTCAAATAGTCGATCTCTCCGGCATGATTCATGCCCATTTCGATCACGGCAGCTTCGGTCTGTTCCGGCATGTGCAGAATCGTATACGGGACGCCGATATGGTTATTGTGATTGCCGGATGTTGCGAATGTGTTGTATTTTGCAGCAAGGACATGTGCGGTCATATCCTTGACCGTGGTCTTGCCGCTGCTGCCCGTGATGCCGATCACGCGGAGGCCGTTCGCCTTCCGCTGCAGCATGACATGATGCGCGATTGCCCCGTAGGCCTTGACCGTGTCCGGCACGATGATGTACGGGACGGTCGGGTCCGCGGCGGGCTCCTCCGATAAAATGCACAGAGCTGCGCCCTTTTCGGCTGCCTGCTTCGCATACAGATTGCCGTTGAAGTTCTCGCCCTTCAGCGCGATAAAGCAGTTGCCCTTCGTGATCGTGCGGGTGTCCGTGCTGAATCCGGCTGCGGAAAATGACGCATCCGCGCAGTTTTTCAGTTCTGCGCCGAGCACCTCCGCGATCTCCGCGGCCTGCATCCGGATATCCGGCTGTTCGCTGAGCAGTCCCATGTTATGCCTCCGCAGCCAGCTCGATGACACGATCGAGCAGTTCCGCGAACGGGATGCCGTCCGCCGCCCACATCTTCGGGTACATCGAAATCGGCGTAAAACCGGGCAAAGTGTTGATCTCATTGAACACGATCTCGTTCGTGTCACGCGTGACGAAGAAGTCCACGCGGGACAGTCCCGAACAGCCGAGCGCGGTGAAGATCCTGACCGCCCATTCTCTCACCTGCGCGTTCAGCTCCTCGCTGATGCGCGCCGGGATAAATGCCTGCGAGGTCGAGGTCACATACTTGGTCTCGTAATCGTAAAACTCCGCACCTGCGTCGATTTCACCGGCTGTCGCAGCCTTCGGCGATTCGTTGCCGAGCACCGCGACTTCGATCTCGCGGCCGTTGATGAACTCCTCCGCGAGGATTTTGCTGTCGAATCTGAACGCGGTTTCGAGCGCGGGGAGCAGGTCGGCTTCGGTCTTGACCTTGGAAACGCCGACCGACGAGCCGGTGCTGCACGGCTTGATAAAGACCGGGAACGCAATATTCTCCATGATCTGCGCGCACATCGCGGCAGCATTTTCCCTGAAATCGGCACGGCGGAGCGTCAGCCAGTTTGCCTGCCGCACGCCGGTCGTCGCCGCGATCAGCTTCGTGACGGATTTGTCCATGGACGCCGCCGCCGCGCAGACATGACAGCCGACATACGGGATGCCGGAAAGCTGGAACAGTCCCTGGATCGAGCCGTCCTCGCCGTTTTCGCCGTGCAGGACGGGGAAGATCACATCGACCGGCACGGTCTCGATGCCGTTCTCCTGAAAAATACAAAGACCCGCACCGCGCTCCGGCGAAAGAAACGCCGTGCGGTTTGCGGGGTTGTCTTCCCATTTGTCTGCCGCAATATCGGCATAATTGTCGCCGCCGAACAGCATCCATTTGCCCGAAAGCGTGATGCCGACCGGCAGGATCCTGCGGTTTTCCTTGTTCAGATTGCGCAGAACGGCCTCTGCGGAAACGAGCGATACAGCGTGCTCCGGAGAGACGCCGCCAAACAGTACCAGAACTGTCTGCATGAAAAATTACCTCTTTTCGTATTTAGCGGTATCTGCGATGCATCCGTAATGGGGGCTCCGTCCCCAAGCCCCCGCCAGAGGGATACGATCCCTCTGGACTCCCGATATGAGACAGGAAATATCTATGAAGTTATATCCACTTCCGAAAATGCAAGTGTTTTTCCATATTATGCCTGAAAGCGGGATTCTTAAGGGACAGGTCCCTTAAGCGGGGTTTGGGGCAGCGCCCCATTCTGAATCCGTCGGAGACACCTTATTTGCAGATACCTTATTTATAAAACGAACCGGCGATCATGACGCGGACGATCTCGCGGTTTTCGTCGAGCAGCACCAAATCAGCGTCCGCGCCGACCTCAATGCGTCCCTTTTTCGGCTCGCCGATCATGTCGGCCGGGGTGCGGGTCGCCATTCTGACGGCGTCCTCAAACGGAACGCCGAAGCTTGCCGCCTGCTTCACGCACCGCCAGAGCGTTGAGGTAGAGCCTGCGATCGCGCCGTCCATTGTCCGTGCGACGCCGTTTTTGACCTCGATATCCTGTCCGCCGAACTCGTAGATGCCGTCGCCCAGACCCGTTGCGCGCATTGCATCGCTGATGATGACCATGCGCTCCGGCCCGAACATTTTATACAGCATCATGACGATCGCCGGATGCAGATGCAGGCCGTCGGTGATCGCCTGCACGTAGATGTTTTTCGCAAGCGCTGCGGGGATCGGCCCCGGCTCGCGGTGGTGGATGCCCGGCATCGCGTTGAAGGTATGCGTCAGGCAGTTTGCGCCCGCCTCGATCGCCTTGATGCAAGTGTCATAATCCGCATCGGTATGGCCGATGCAGACCAGCGCGCCGCATTCTTTGATGAACTCCATGGAGCCTTCCAGCTCCGGCGCGATCGTGACCACGCGCATACCGTCCAGCGACTTAAATTCAGCAAGATCGGGATTTTTGATGTACTTGCCGTTCTGCGCACCCTTCTTCTTCGCGTTGATGTACGGGCCTTCCATGTGGAAGCCGAGGATCTGTGCGCCCTTGACATTGCGGTCGCCCTCGGTGACCTTTTTGATCGCCTCGTAGCTCTGCGTCATGGTCGTCGGGAGCCATGCGGTCGTGCCGTTTTCCGCAAGAAATGCGCTCATTTCGGTAAATTCACCGTCCATGGTGTCCTTGCCGACGCAGCCGTGCGTGTGCATATCGACCAAACCGGGAATGACCGAAAGACCGGTGCAGTCCTCACCGGCAGTGTCCGCCGATGCCGGCGCGATCGCGGTGATGCTGCCGTTTTCGATCGTGATGTCGGTCAGTTTGCCCTCAAAGAGCAGGTTTTTTAAGATCATATCTATCGCCTTTCTGAAAGCGGTTCGATATCCCCATAGCCGGAGATTCCGTGTGCCGCTTTTATATTTTGCCGGAAACATACAGGAAGCCCCTTCTTATCTGTCCGGCACATCGTATTCTATATCAAAACGGGATTCCAAAGGGCTGCGGCTTTCAGACGTATGTCCCTTTGGCGGGTTTGGGCGGAGCCCATTATCAATCATCGCGGAGCGATACCGCTTATTTCGCTGCCGGGAGCGATGCTGCCGCGACCGCCTGACCAACGCGTCTGTCCATTTCGTCCGGGAGAATGAACTCGATCTTTTTGAACAGCTCCGGGAATTCCTGTTCGAGGACTTCCTTTGCCTTTTCGATGATGAGATCACCGCCCAAGCCAGAGGTCACGCGGCCGGAGATCTGCAGATAGCGGATGTCGTAGAAGTCCGCGTAATTTGCGATCGCATAGCCGAAATAGGTACCGATCGTGCGGAAGATATCCTTCGCGCCCTCGTGACCCGTTTCGAGGATCTTCTGGACGGCCTTCAGCTTTTCCGCGAGCGTCAGGCTCTCGTCCAGCTCGATACCGGCCTTCGGTGCGAGACGGATGACCGCATCCTGCGAGAAATACTTGACGCCGCAGCCGTAATCGCCCGACCACTCATCGACCGGCGAATCCGGATTGTAGTCCACCGGCACGAAGGCAAGCTCATTGTGCCAGCCGGTGACATGTCCCTCGGTGTCGATATAGCCGCCCGCTTCGGACGTACCCATTGCGATGCCGAGCACGCCGTTGACGTCCATTGCCATGGAAGCCGCCAGTGCCGCGACGTCGCCGTCATTTGCGACCGCATACGGCACGCCGAGCTCTTCGAGCACATCGACATACACATTCTTGCAGGCTTCGCCCTGCGTATCCTTCGGCACCTTGAGGAACAGGTGCGAGACCATTGCACGGTTCGCGACCAGAACGCCCGCGGTGCTGACGCCGACTGCATCAAAGCCCGGCATGTGCTCCGCCGCTTTCAGGATCGCGGCCTTGATATGCTCATGGTGATAGGCGATATCCTCTGCGAGCTTCGGCAGCCAGACGATCTCCTCTGCCCAGACGGTCTCGCCGTTGACGACCGCAGCGACCTTCATATCCGACCCGCCTGCGTCAAAGCCGACGCGGCAGCCGTTCAGGTTTCTGCCGATCGGCAGCGGACGCACCTTGTTCTCCGGCATATCGGCAAAATCGCGCTCCTCGACCTCGAAATCACGCTCGTAGGTCGTGCTCCAGAAATCGACATCGAATGCGCGCAGGCCGTCCTTCGTGTAGGCGTCGCGGATGTACTCGAACACCTCATGGTCGCCGGCAAGCATGACCTTCCAGCCGCCTGCACACCAGAGGATCGTTTTGATGAGGCGCTCCGCATAGCGGCAGTTCTCCTCTTTGCTGTCGCCGAGCATGGTGTCGCGGCGGTAAACAAGCCCGTCCTCACGCTCCACGGCGATCGAAAACGGTCTGGTCGCTTTCGCAAGAAAATCGCGGTTGAAATACACCGCAGGAACAAAATCACGGTCGAGAATCGGCTGGATCATATTCGGTTTCCTTTCTGGTTTTGATTTTTTGGTTTGCGCTTTTACACAATAAAGCAAGCGGCAGCACGAAACCGCCGCTTGCTTGATCTGCGGTTTGGTTACTTCGTGTTCTTGATATTCCACCGGAACGGGCAGATGCGCGAAGCCTTGGTGGTATCAAACATGAAGTTCTTGTCAATGGTCAGGACATCGAGGAAGCGGTAATTCGTTTTCTGTTCCGGATCACCGAACACCTTTGCCTTCAGGCTGACGGCGAAGCTGCTTTTCTGGAGCACCGGCCCCAGACGGTGATTCTCCTTCATGAACGTGATGATCTCGGAGGCCATGACAAGGGAGCTGTCCGCGACATTGTAGATGCCCGTATAGCTCGGGCTGTCCGCCTGCCGAAGGAATCCGATGATGAAATCGGAGATGTTGTGGATGCAGCACATGTGGTAGCCGTATTCGCCGGTGCGGAACACGAATACCGAATGATCCTTCGGATCGGTGATGCGCGACATCAGGTTGTCGGTGAAATTCAGCGAATACACCATGGGCGTGCGGATGACGCAGCAGACCATGGTTTTTGTGCCGCGGACGTCATTTGCAAAGGCGACCTCTGCATTGGCCTTCATTTTGCCGTAATTGGAGGCCGGCTTGACGGGTTCGTCCTCACGCACGGGCTCGCGGTTTTCGGGCTGCTTGTAGACCTGCGTGGTGCTGAGCAGAATGAACTTCTTGATATTCTTTGCGACTGCCATTTTGTAGATGAACTTATCGTAGGCAGCGCTTTCCTCGACCTGCGGCTTCTCAATGATCGGACCGAGATCGTTGTCAACCGTACAGGCGAGATGCACGACGTAGTCGATCTGGAACTCGTCGAAGATATCCCCGTAAGCATTCTGGTCATGCGCGCCGGCTTCACGGTAGATGAAGTTTTCTTTTCCGGTGTTGTAATCGCTCTGCTTGGTATCAACCGCGATAACGGTATTGCCTTTTTTCAGCAGGCCGGAACAGATATGATCTCCGAGCAGGCCGCAGCCGCCGGTAACGAGAATGGTTGCCATAACAATCAGTCCTTTCTGTAATGGGATGCCCATGCCCCGAGGCATGAAATTGATACATTGATTCCGGACACATTGATTCACTATTATTATATCACACAAAGGGTAGAAATGCAAGCGTGTTCCTAAAATTTGACAGAATGGATATTCCGGCGCAAATTTTACAGGTTTGCTTCGTGATTATGCACAAAACAACCTTGCGTATTTAATACTGTTTTTTACAATTTGCCGCGTAAACCGGCAAAAAACGCCTGCAGAACAGCCGCGCAGGGCTCCTCCAGCAGCCCCGCCGTGACGCGCGGCTTATGGTTGTACGGCAGCGAGAACATCTGCTGCACGGAAACGACCGCACCGGCCTTTTCGTCGTAGGCGCCGAAGATCACGCGGTCGATGCGCGCATTGATGATCGCGCCGCTGCACATCGGGCAGGGCTCCAGCGTGACATAGAGATTGCAGCCGGAAAGCCGCCATGATCCGCGCTTTTTCGCGGCCTCCTCGATCGCGAGGATCTCGGCGTGGGCGGTCGGGGAATGATCCTGTTCGCGGCGGTTGCGTCCCCGGCCGAGAATTTCGCCGGTCTCCCTGTCCACGACCACGGCGCCGACCGGGATCTCCCCTGCCGCGGCGGCCTCCTCCGCAAGCGCGATCGCCGCCCGCATATAAGCAAAATCGTCTGAAAACATCGTATCACCGTTTCAGGACGCAGCGTTCACTGCAGCAGGTTCAGCAGCATCAGCAGCAGCGAGGCCGCCAGCCACGGCAGCATCGGAACGGACTGCGTCAGGTAGTAAAGCTTCTTTTTCATCGGCAGGAAGGTCGTCCGGTTTTCGAGCATCAGCTTTGTCCGGCGGAAGTGCACGAAGAACAGAATCAGCACCGTACCGATGCCGAGCAGGATGATGATATACTGCCAGAGCCGGATCTCCTCCGAGGCGTATACCAGACCGAGCCGCGCGTATTTCAGCGCGGAATACACGATCCGCAGGGCGGCGCACTTGATGATCGAGCCGGAACGGACCAGCAGGTAACCGGCGGACAGTCCGATCAGCAGCTCGCAGATGCGCTCCGGAAACTCGTTCGGACAGAGGAAGCCGATCAGCGCCGTGACGAGCACCGCAAACGGATCCCCGAACTGCCGGAGCAGCGGGAGCAGCGCGCCGCGGAAGAACAGCTCCGCGAGCACCGAGACCGCCAGCGTATCGAACACGCCGTAGGTGCCGATCGCGGCGACATCCTTGTAGGCGAACAGCCGCTGCGAGGTCTGCACGCTGGTGCCGATCGCAGCCGTGGAATAAACGGCGGCGATGATCATGCCGGCACCGACTGCGGCGATCATTTCCGGGATCGCGCCGAGCGCGGCGGGTGCGAATACGGGCTGCGGGAGCCTGCACATCTTCGTCAGGATGAGCGTCGGCAGGCCGTATTTGAGGACAAGGCAGAGAATGCGCACGCCGGTGACCGCCCACTGACTGCCGCCCATTTTGAAATCGAGAAAGTTGATGCTGATCGGGATGTGCAGCATTTTCATTGCGGCGATCAGCAGCGAGCTGCCGAGCACCTCCGAGAGCAGGAAGATCAGCAGCGCCGCACCGAGCATCGTGCTGCAGTGCATGAGTGCCTGCCGTTCCGCGAGCGCCGCGTCCATGCTGACGGGCGGTGCGCCCTCGACATACACATGCTCGCGGCTGTTGTCGCTGAACCGGAATACAAACGGTTCTCTGGTATGGCGGCGCCAGTGCCGGTAATCCTGATTATACTGTTCATTTTCCGAATCGTATTCAAAATCCTCCACGACGTCAATACGCTCGTTTCCCATGCAGGCACCTCCTTTTTTACACGGTTTATCTACTAATTATAACAAATCGCGCGGTGGGGAGTGAACCGGATTTCGTAAATAGAATATGAACAAAGCATGAACAATCGCAATAGTTGAATTATTGCGGCGCAAATGATGATAATCGGACATAACCGGGCTGATTTTGTGTATTTACTCCCATAAAGATGTATGCTATAATACAATCGGATGATGCCGAAATTGTCCGAACACGTTTCAATTTTACGAGGGGGTAAATTCGTATGAAACACAACAAATTTTTCCGCTTCGGCGGAACGGTGACGGCTGCCGTCATGCTGCTCTCGCAGGTCGCTGCGATGCCCGGCTCGGCTGCTGCACCGGCACCGAAGGACATAGACGCCTGCGACTATGTCCTGGAAACCGACGGCAAGAAGGTCGAGCGCGGTACGCCTGTTGAATTCAGTACCAGCGAACTCGGCGTGCCTGCGGGTGCTGTCGTCAAGGAGATCTGGATCGACATTTCCGTCGATACCTCCAAGAGCCTGCCGACCATGCCGGCGTTCGGCTACTACGCACCGGGCTGCGGCGAATATGACTGGTATTCCGACGGCCTCTGGATGCAGACGCCGTCCGCGCAGGCTGTCGTGAGCTTCCCGGTCAGCGAGGAGTACACGATGCCGGCAAAGTTCCAGATTCAGTGCTGGGGCGAGGAGGGCGAGTCTCTGGACTTCTTCACGCTGAATGCGGTCGGTGCCTGTGTTGAGGGCGGCACAAGCAACGATCCGGATATCGGCATGGTCACCCGCAAGGGCGACGTCGATCTCAGCAAGAGCGTTGACAAGGATGATGTCACGGACCTTGTCAATTATCTGACGCAGGAAAAAGCGATCGAATCCGCCGCAAATGCCGATCTGGACGCCAGCAAGCAGCTCAATGCGATCGACCTGACACTGCTGAAGCGCGGCATTCTGGACGGTTCCCTGAATCCGCAGGTGCAGAACAACGATGAGACGGCCATGGAGTTCGTCAAGCACATCAAGCTCGGATGGAACCTCGGCAATACGCTCGATTCGCAGGGCTATTATTCCGAGAAGAACCAGTCCGCTTCTGCCTATGAAACAAGCTGGGGCAACCCGAACACGACCAAGGCAATGATCGACGCGGTCAAGGCCGCAGGCTTCAACACCGTCCGTATTCCGGTTTCCTGGGGCGTCAAGATGGATGCGAACTACCAGATCAGCAAGGAATGGATGGACCGCGTGCAGCAGGTCGTCAATTATGTCATTGACAACGATATGTACTGCATCCTGAACATCCACCACGACAACACGGATTATGACTACAACACCAAGACGCATCATTATCCGGACTTCCCGTATTTCTATCCGGATTCCGCACATTATGATCAGTCCGAGAAGTTTGTGACCGCTGTCTGGACGCAGGTTTCTGACCGCTTCGAGAACTACGACAATCACCTGATCTTCGAGACGCTCAACGAGCCGCGTCTGGTCGGAAATCAGCAGCATGAGTGGTGGATCGACACGAACAGCGCAGACTGCCAGGATGCCCTGAACTGCGTCAACAAGCTGAACGCTGCGGCACTCAGCTCGATCCGCAAGTCCGGCGGAAACAACGCAAAGCGCTTCGTCCTGATGCCGACTTATTCGGCCAGCCCGGATGCACAGAACCTTGCGGCCTACCAGATCCCGAATGACGATCACATCATGGCGGAGATCCACGCATACAGACCGTACAAGTTCGCGCTTGCGAATGACGGCACCGGCGTCAGCACGTTCAATGAGGCGACTGACAAGGGCGAGCTGATCGAGATGTTCAACAATCTCAAGAGCAAGTTCCTGAACAACGGCGTTCCGGTCATCATTGACGAGTTCGGCGCAATGAACAGAGACAATGAGGATCAGCGTGCGGCGTGGGTGAAGTGCTATCTGGAGCTGGCGGATTCCTACGGCATCCCGTGCGTCTGGTGGGACAACAACCTGTTCAGCGGCACCGGCGAGCAGTTCGGTCTGCTGAACCGCGGCACACTCCAGATCCAGTATCCGAAGATCATGGCTGCCATGGTCGAGGCAACCAAGAACCGCGGGCAGTAAGCGGTATCGCTTCGCGATGTATCCGAAATGAGGGCTCCGCCCTCAAACTCCCGCCAAAGGGACACTGTCCCTTTGGAATCCCGTTATGAATCACAAAATGGGTGCTGATGTAACAATCGGCACCCATTCTTTATCCGGATATGCATTACGCTGCTGTACGCATCCATATCAAAAGTTTTGATCAAACTTTTTCAAAAGTTTGCGAGAGTCCAGAGGCGAGGAGCCTCTGGTCGCGCTCCGCAGAGCGCGAAATTCCTCCGGCGGGCAAAGAGCTCGGCGGGCTTGGGGGCCTGCGATAGAGGCCCCCATTCTCAAATAGTATCCGCGAAGCGGATACCTTTTTTGACAAACCAGGGCACTGACTTTGAACGGTCAGTGCCCGTGCCGTTATCGTGCAATTTTATTCCGCTTTTTCCCATCTCCAGCTGACATGCGGCGACCGGTAATCCTGATCTCCGGTCTTCTTCAGGCGATACAGCACATGGCCGTCCGCGTCCAGTGCCTCACCGGCCGCATCGGTATAATCCTCCGCATACCCGCAAAGGAAGTATGCGACCTGATCAAAGCCGACCCTGACCTGATATTCCTTGTCAGGGAACGAAAGCCGCAGGCTTCTGACATCGGCATCCGGCACCGTTGTCGAGGCAAATGTGATGTCCTGATCCACTTTCTGCAGAAACATGTGTCCTGTCGGAACTTCAATATCGTAGCAGATATCGTAATTGGTTTTTGCGGTATACAGACCGTCTTCTCCTTTTGTGACCTTCACCGCCATCAAAAAATGGGTCGGAGAAGGGCTCAGCTGGTTGACAAAGTAGATCGAACAGGCGCCGTCCGGCGCATCGTACTGCAGCTTTGTCTCATATTTCACATCTCCGGTGAAAATTCTTCCGTAGCCGCCGGTAAGCGCCTCCCTGATCGCGCCGTCCACCGTTTTGCGTCCGTGATAGTACCGGCTGCCGATGTAGATCTGATACGCGCTCCATGTTGCCAGAAAGCCGCAGAGAAACACCGCCAGCATCCGGAGCAGCCACTTTCTTCTGTACCGCTTCGCGGCCTTGACAAAGTCCTTTTCCTCCGGTGCAGGCACCTTCGCATCAAGGTCGATCCCCTGCTGGATCTCCGACCAGCACCGCGCACATTCCACGCAAGTCCCGATGTGCTCCCTGACCGCCTGCCGGCTCGCCTCCGCTGCTTCGCCGTCCGCGCAGAGCGGCATCAGGTCGCGGATCATGTCACACTGATATTTCATAGCCGTATTCCTCCTTCAACAGCCTGCGGATCTTCGCCTTGGCGCGGCTGAAAATGACCATGGCCGTGCCCTCTCTGATCTGCATGAGCTTTGCGATCTCCGCATAGCTCAGCTCCGAGAACAGGCGGTATTCCGCAACGGTTCGTGTTTTTTCGTCCATTTCTGCAATGATCTGCCGGACGGCACGCAGCATTTCCTTCTGCTCCGTCTGCTCCGGCAGAGACTGTCCGGGCGCGGGAACAGCGTGTTCCGCGAGTGCCCGCTGCTTTGCTTCATTCCGGATAAACCGCGCATAAACATGCTTTGCGATCGAACAGAGCCATGTGCGCATCTGACATGTGCCGCGGAATTTTCCGAATGAAAGGAACGCCTGATAGAATGTTTCCTGCGTCAGCTCCTCAGCCAGCTGACTGTCGCAGCCGGTCAGCCGGTACAGGAACCGGCGGACATCTGCCGCATACTGCCTGTAGATCTCCCCGAATACATCCAAACGCGTTCACCTCCGTGCTTTCAGTGTCAGATTTGCAAATCCGTATATAAGTGCCGCGAAGCAGAAAAACCTTACAGCTTTTTGCTCCATTTTATCATATCCGGCGGCAGAATGCAAATCCCGCTGCGGCAGACGGATATCCTCCAAAAAAATGCCGCAGACATGCAGTATTTTTGGCTCATAAAAAAGCAGCGATTCCCTTGACAATTCTTACAAATTGGAGTATAATGTCACTAAGTTTTCCCGTTCGTGTTTGTGCAGTTTTCCGAAGATTTCTCCCGGAACGGCTGTGCGGAGCGGGCGGGCAGACCGCAGGAGCAACCTTTGCGTACAAAACGCCCTGTGATTTTGCACAAAAACAGCAGGGATACAGAAAGGAGCGGCGTCAATGGATCAGACGATCCGGAAAATCATGGAGCTGGATGCCGAGACCGAAAACCGCCTCAATGCCTCAAAGCAGAAGTGCGCGCAGATCGTGGAGGACGCCAGAAAGCAGGCTGCCGCGATCGCGCAGGCGCAGAAGCACCAGACCCGCGATACGATCACGGAGCTGGAGGAGCAGGCACGCACCGAATGTGAGCGCAGGATCGCGGAGCTGCGCGCCGGCTATGAGAGCCAGTCCGAGGCTATGGAACGGCATTTCAATACGCAGCACGATGCGCTGCTGAATACACTGTTTGACGAGACCCTGCGTGCAGCGGAGGCGTAAGCCATGCCGAAGAATTATCAGGCGACCATGGCTGCGATCCGCTCCGCCTACGGCCACCGGCTCCGCGCCGCCGATTACCGCGACCTGATGAACATGCATTCCGTCGCGGAGATCGTCGCGTTCCTGAAGGAGACAGAGGGCTACGGCGAGCTTTTGCAGGGGCTGGAGCCGAACTATACACACCGCGGCTATCTGGAAATGCTGCTGAACCGCAACCTGTTTACGCAGTGTCTGCACTTCTGCAGTCTGGAGCATTTGCAGCATACGCCGTTCTTCCGGTTCTTTATCTATGATTACGAGATCCGGGAGCTCATCAAGAAAATTCAGCTGATCCCCAGCGGCCCGGAGGCGTATATCTCCGCCATGGACGCATGGCTCGATCCCTATCTCAGCTTTTCGCAGGAAAAGCTTGCGCGTGCGGAAACGCCCGCGGAGATCATTGAAGCCGTTGCGCAGACGCCCTACGCGGCCGTGCTCCGGAAGTTCAGCAGCAAGGGCGATATCGTCCGGGATTATTCCGCCTGCGAGATCGGCCTGCGCGCCTGCTGCATGGAGCGCATCCTGAAGGAAGCGGAGGAGACCGTCAAGGGCGATGACCTTGACGCGCTCAAAACGCTGATCGGCGAGCAGATCGACCTGATCAACCTCATCAACGCGTACCGCTTAAAGCGCATTTTCTCCGTGGAGGAGGACATGCTCCGGGAGATGATGCTCCCGATCGACGGCCGCCTGCCGAAGCGGGTCATGGAGCAGCTTTATGCCGCACCCGATCTCGGCGCGTTCATTGAGGTGCTGCAGACCACACACTACGGCAGAATGCTGGACGGGCTTTCCTCTGCGGAAACGCCGGAATCCGTCCGGCTGGAGCACGCCTTCCAGACACTTCGCTGGAAAAGCGCGCGGACTGCCCTGCATTTTTCCGGCCATGCCGCCGTCAGTCTTTATGCGGTGCATGTGCTGTATCAGATCGAGGTGCGGAACCTCATCACGATCATCGAAGCAATCCGGTACGGCAAGTCCGTGCCGTATATACAGTCGCTCCTGATCACGGAGGACTGAATGCCCGGGAGGTGTTATTTTGTCCATTGAAAAGCTGGAGCTGGTCAGCATTGCCGGCGATCTCCCGCAGCTCAATGCAGCGATCACAGCCTGTCTGCGGAGCAAGGTGTTCCATATCGAGAACGCATCCAAGCTGCTCGGCAGCACGGAGGATTCCGGCAGCACCGGCAGCCTGACAAATCCGTTTGCGGAGCCGCTGCACGCGCTGCAGGAGCTCGACCTGCGGCGGATCAAGTCAGACCCCGATGCGGTGCCGCTGCCTGCGGAGTTCACGCCGGAGGAGATCATCTCCGAAACGGAGCGGATCACCGGAAAGCTGAAGGACGTCCGCAGCGAGCTGGATGCCGCACGCAAGCAGATCGCGGATTATGAGTCTGCGGCGATCCATTTGAAGCATCTGCAGCCTTCAGAGTTCGACCTCGGAGAGCTGACCAGATGCAAACACATTCTTTACCGTTTCGGCAGGATGCCGGAGGAAAATCTGCAGAAGCTGGAATTTTACAGCGACGCAGGCTTTATTTTCCAGGCGTATCACACCGCGCATGAATATGTGTGGGGCTTTTACTTCGCGGCCGAGGACAGGATCATGTCCGCCGACGCGATCATGAAGGGACTGCTGTTTGAACGCTACGAGCTGCCGGAAGATATCTCCGGTACGCCGGAGCAGGCCATGGCCGATCTGCAGATCAAGCTGACGGAGCGGAAGGCCGAGCTCGAAAAGCTCGAAAAGGCAGAGGACGGCATCTATGAATCGGAATCGGAGCTGCTCGGCAGGATGTACCGCTTTGCAAAGTACGAAAGCGAGATCTGGAAGCTCCGTTCACAATGCATCCTGACGGCGGACAAATTCAGCCTCATGGGCTATGTGCCGGTCTCGGAGAAGGAAACCTTCAAAAAGTGCATCGACAAGGTGCCGGAGATCAGCGTGACCTACGAGGCACCGTGGGCGGATTCACGGGTACAGCCGCCGGTCCGCCTGAAAAACGGCTGGTTCTCCAAGCCGTTCTCGATGTTTGTGGAAATGTACGGCCTGCCGAATTACAACGGCTACAACCCGACGGTCTTCGTCGCGATCACGTACACGCTGCTGTTCGGCATCATGTTCGGCGATCTCGGTCAGGGCATCGTGCTCGCGCTGATCGGTCTGTTCCTCGATAAGAAAAAAGGCATCCAGCTCGGCGGCGTCATGACGCGCATCGGCGTATCCAGTGCGGTATTCGGCGCGCTGTACGGCTCGGTGTTCGGCTTTGAGGAAGCCCTCGACCCGCTCTGGGAGCGCACCGGCATCCCGTTCCTGCCGCTGAAGGCCATGGAAAACATGAACGTCTTTGTTTACGGCGCGATCGGGCTCGGCGCGTGCATCATCATCGTGTCGATGCTCATCAACATTGCCGTGAACCTGCGGCGGCGCTGCTTTACAGAGGCGGTGTTCGGCAACAACGGCATCGCGGGACTTGCGTTCTTTGCGACCGTCATGCTGCTGATCGTCGGCATCGTGACCGGAAAGCAGCTGATGCCGAAGGGCGCGGCCGTCACGATCCTTGTCGTGACGCTGCTGCTGATGTTCTTCCGCGAGCCGCTCGGCCACTGGATGGCGCACAAGCACTACGAATCGGAGGGGCTTGCGGACTTCATCGCCGGCAACTTCTTCGAGTGCTTTGAATTCCTGCTCGGCTACACCTCGAACACGATCTCCTTTATCCGTGTGGGCGGCTTCGTCTTCTCCCACGCCGGCCTCATGGCCGTTGTCATGACGATCGCCGAAATGATCGGCAAGGATCACAAATCCATCCTGACCGTCATCATCGGCAACATCATCGTCATGGGCTTTGAGGGACTGATCGTCGGCATTCAGGTCATGCGTCTGGAATTCTACGAGATCTTCTCCCGCTGCTACGACGGCGACGGCAAACCGTTTACGCCGATCTCCGTCAGCTTTGATGATTTTTCCGAAAAAAAGCAGTCCGAGCAGACTGCAAAAGCATAATTTAGGAGGTATATCCCATGTCTGTTTTTGAAATCGCGGAACTGATCCTGCTGCCGCTGCTGATCGTGGCACTGCTTTCCCTGCCGGTCTATGCGGCGATCAAAAAGAAGAAGGACGGCCGCTCCATGCGCCGTGCAATGATCACGAATCTCTGCGCATTCGGCGCCGTCATGCTGGCAGCGATCGCGCTGCCGGTCGGCGGCTTTGTCTCCGCGGATACGGCACAGGCTGCGGCATCCGCATCCTCGAACGGTCTCGGTTATCTGGCAGCGGCTCTGGCGGTCGGCATCGGCTCGATCGGCTGCGGCATCGCCGTCGGAAACGCGGCACCGGCTGCGATCGGTGCACTGGCTGAGGATCCGAAGTCCTTTGCAAAGGCTCTGATCTTCGTCGCGCTGGGTGAAGGCGTCGGTATCTACGGCACCCTGATCGCGATCCTGATCATCGGTAAGCTGGGCTGATGCGCGGCTTCGTCATCAGCGACAATACCGATACGCTCATGGGGATGCGCCTCGCCGGATTTGAGGGCGAGCTTGTGCATACCCGCGAGGAAACGCTTGCTGCGATCAGCAAAGCGATGCACACGGAGGACATTGCGGTCGTTCTCATCACTGAGAAGCTGGCCGCGCTCTGTGAGGCAGAGGTGCTGGAGCTGAAAACGCATGTGGCTGTGCCGCTGCTCGTCGTGATCCCCGACCGGCACGGCAATTCGGATATGACCGCTGCGATCTCCCGCTATCTGGCGGAGACGGTCGGGATCCACATATAAAACCGTGCGCGGAGCGGGGATGCGCTTTGCTCCGTGCACCTGTTTATAAGGATTGGTTTGAAATGGACGCAAATCAGAAGCTTACGCAGTTTATGGAATCGGTCAGCCGCAGCACGGACGCGGCGATCGCACAGGAGGAGCGCGAGGCGCAGCAGGAGGCGGAACAGATCCTGCTGGAAGCCGAAACACGCTGCAAGGCGGATGCGGAGCATACCGTCGCAGGTGCGCGCGCCCGCATCACTGCGAAATATCAGAAACGGATGTCACAGGTCGGATACCGCAGCAAGACGACGCTGCTCAGCCGGCGGCAGTCGCTCCTGATGGGGCTGTTTGCCGCACTGCGGGAAAAGCTGACTGCATTTACGGCATCGGCGGATTATCTGCCGTGGCTGAAAAAGCTGCTCGAACAGAATGCCCCGGAGGAAAACGCCGTGATCCTGCTGCGCGAGGCCGATCTCCCGCTGCAGGAGGAACTGCGGCAGGCGATCTCCGTGCCGGTCAGCTTCCGTGCGGACAAGAGCATTCTGCTCGGCGGGCTCTCCGTGCTCTCCGCGGACGGCAGACGCTGCCGGAACCATACGCTCGATGAGGCGTTTTCGGAGCAGCTCCGCAATTTTTACCGCAACCATAAGATCGACAGGGGGGACGAATGATGCAGAATCCGGTTATTTACAGCGTCAACGGCCCTGTCGTCAAGATCCGCAATACCAATGTGTTCTCCATGATGGAGATGGTCTATGTCGGCAACCGGCGTCTGATCGGTGAGGTCATCGGTCTGACGGACACCGAAACGACGATCCAGGTCTATGAGAGCACCTCCGGACTTCAGACCGGCGAGCCTGTCGAGCCGACCGGAGCTCCGATGTCCGTGACGCTCGGCCCCGGCATCCTGACGAACATCTTTGACGGCATCGAACGCCCGCTCCGTGCACTGGAGAATGCCTCCGGTGCCTTCATCGGAGACGGGCTGGATGTGCCGATCCTCGATACCGAAAAGGAATACGACGTTGACGTCAAGGTCAAAGTCGGCACGGTGATGCAGCCCGGTGAAGCGTATGCCTCCTGCCCGGAGACCTCTGCGATCCTGCACCTCTGCATGATCCCGCCGACGCTCTCCGGCAAGGTCGTCTTTGCCGCACCGAGCGGAAAATATAAGGTCAATGACGAGATCGTCCGCATTGAGGACGCCGCAGGCCGGGTGCATTCCCTGACGCTCTGCCAGAAATGGCCGATCCGCCGCGCAAGACCCGCTGCCAAGCGGCTTGCACCGTCAAGGCCGATGATCACGGGTCAGCGCGTGCTCGATACGCTGTTCCCGATCGCGAGAGGCGGCACGGCGGCGATCCCGGGCGGCTTCGGCACCGGCAAGACCATGACCCAGCACCAGATCGCAAAATGGTGCGATGCGGATATCATCGTCTATATCGGCTGCGGCGAGCGCGGCAACGAGATGACGCAGGTGCTTGAGGAATTTACCGCACTGAAGGATCCGCGCACGGGCAAATCTTTGATGGAGCGCACCGTGCTGATCGCCAACACCTCGAATATGCCGGTCGCGGCGCGTGAGGCGTCCATATATACCGGCATCACGCTGGCGGAATATTACCGCGACATGGGCTACCATATCGCAATCATGGCAGACTCGACCTCCCGCTGGGCGGAGGCGCTGCGCGAGATCTCCGGCCGTCTGGAGGAGATGCCCGCGGAGGAAGGCTATCCGGCCTATCTGCCGTCCAGACTGTCCGAGTTCTACGAGCGCACCGGCGCTTACGAAACGCTCAACGGCAGAGAGGGCAGCGTCACCGTTATCGGCGCAGTCTCGCCGCAGGGCTCTGACTTCTCCGAGCCGGTCACGCAGAATACGCGCCGCTTTGTGCGCTGCTTCTGGGGTCTGGACAAGGCACTTGCATACGCCCGCCATTATCCGGCGATCAACTGGAACATGAGCTACAGCGAGTATCTTGACGATCTCGCACCGTACTATGAAAAGCAGGTCGATATCAAGTTCAATGAGTACCGCACCGAGATCAGCGCGCTGCTGAAGGAGGAGCAGTCCCTCATGGACATCGTCCGCCTGATCGGCTCCGATGTGCTGCCGGACGACCAGAAGCTCGTCATTGAGATCGCGCGTCTGATCCGCGTCGGCTTCCTGCAGCAGAATGCCTACCACGCAGAGGACACCTATGTCCCGCTGGACAAGCAGTTCCGCATGATGGAGCTGATCCTGCACGTTTATCACCGCACGAAGGCGCTGCTCGCAGAGCACGTTGATCTCGACGCGATCAAGTCCAGCGGCGTCATGGAGCTGGTCATCAAGGTCAAATACGATATCCCGAACCGCGAGCTGCAGCGCTTTGACGCGCTGACCCGTCAGATCGACGGGATGCTCGATGCGCTCCGCTCACAGAAAAAGGAGGTGCTGTAACCCATGAGTCTGCAATATTTCGGGCTTCACAGCATCAGCGGCTCTCTGGTCGTGCTCGATCATGTGGAGGGCGCACAGTTCGACGAAATGGCGCGCATCGTGCTGGATGACGGCACCGAGCGCACCGGCCGCGTCGCCATGCTGGAGGGCGACAAGGCGATTTTGCAGGTATTCGAGGGCACACACGGGCTCTCCCTGACCAATACGCGCACGCAGTTTACCGGCCGCCCGATGGAAATGCCGCTCTCCGACGATCTGCTCGGCAGAGTGTTCACCGGTGCGGGCAGACCCGCCGACGGTCTCGGTGAGGTCATGCCGGAGAAGTTCGGGGATATCAACGGTGCGCCGCTGAACCCGGTCTCCCGCCAGTACCCCCGCAACTATATCCAGACCGGCATCTCCTCGATCGACTGCCTGATGACGCTGATCCGCGGCCAGAAGCTGCCGATCTTCTCCGGCACGGGACTTTCGCACAACAAGCTTGCCGTGCAGATCGTGCAGCAGGCGAAGATCGCGAAGGATTCCGGCGCGGAGTTCGCGGTCGTGTTCGCGGCCATGGGCATCCAGAACGACGTTGCGGATTATTTCCGCCGCAGCTTCGCGGAAAGCGGCGTTCTGCAGAATGTCGTCATGTTCCTGAACCTCGCGAACGACCCGATCGTGGAGCGTATCATCACCCCGCGCTGCGCACTGACCGCCGCGGAGTATCTTGCCTACGAAAAGCACAAGCATATCCTCGTCGTCATGACCGACATGACGGCTTACGCGGAGGCGCTGCGCGAGTTCTCGTCCTCGAAGGGTGAGATCCCGGGCAGAAAGGGCTTCCCGGGCTACCTCTACTCCGACCTTGCCTCGCTCTATGAGCGTGCAGGCATCATTGAGGGCATCGAGGGCAGCGTGACGCAACTCCCGATCCTGACCATGCCGAACGACGACATCACGCACCCTGTCCCCGACCTGACCGGCTACATCACTGAGGGTCAGATCGTTCTGGACAGAGGTCTTGAGCAGGGCGGCATCTATCCGCCGATCTCCGTGCTGCCGTCTCTGTCCCGTCTGATGAAGGACGGCATCGGCGAGGGCTACACCAGAGCCGATCATGCGGCAGTCGCGAACCAGCTCTTTGCGTCCTATGCGCAGGTGCAGGATGCAAGATCGCTGGCATCCGTCATCGGTGAGGAGGAGCTCTCCGCACTCGACAAGAACTATCTGGAATTCGGCAAATACTTTGAAAAATGCTTCCTCTCGCAGGGCTTTACCGAGAACCGCTCTATGGAGGAAACACTGGAGCTCGGCTGGACGCTGCTGTCTCTGCTGCCGAAATCGGCACTCGACCGCGTGGATGATACCGTGCTGAATGAGCATTATAATCCCGAGGCGGCGGAAGCACTTGTCAGAAAGGTAAGGGAACGCAATGGCTGATCAGGTATTCCCGACGAAAGGAAATCTGATGGCGGCAAAGCGGTCTCTGGCACTTTCCAAGCTCGGCTATGACCTCATGGACCGCAAGCGCAATGTGCTGATCCGCGAGCTGATGCAGCTGGTCGAGCGCGCAAAGGAGCTGCGCGGCTCCATTGAAAAGACCTACGAAACGGCCTATGCGGAGCTGCAGGAAGCGAATATCACGCTCGGCGTCATCGGCCGGTTTGTCAATGCCGTGCCGATCGACAACAGCATTCAGCTCGAAACGCGGAGCGTCATGGGCGTGGAGATCCCGATCATCACGCATGAGGAGGCGATCGGGCAGAAGATCCCCTACGGCTTCCTTGACACGAACGTGCAGCTGGACGAGGCCTATGCCGCCTTTGTCAAGGTGCGGAATATGACGCTGATGCTGGCGGAGGTCGATAACGGCGTGTTCCGTCTGGCAACGGCGATCTCCGCGACGCAGCGCAGGGCGAATGCGCTGAAAAACGTGCTGATCCCGCGTTATTCCGCCATTATCCGGACGATCTCCGATGCGCTTGAGGATAAGGAGCGCGAGGAGTTCACCCGCATGAAGATCATCAAGGCGACCAAGAAAACATGAACATGAAAATATTTGACGGGCTGATCCCGCCCGCACAGCGCACAGCCCTCTGTCAGCAGTTTACCGGCGGTGCGCTGTCTTTGTTTGAATACGCACCGGAAAAATGCGGAATTGACGGCATGATCGCCGCCGCGCATTTTCTTGCGCCAGATCTCACACTGTTCGGGGACTGCGTGTTCCTGACGGCGATCATGCCGCCCGCATTTGACGAAGCCTCATACCGCGAACTGAAAGCGCGGTTTCACGGTGACTGCTCTGAAATGGAGCGATGGGTCAATGCGTGGTCGGTCGGCGGCTTTTTCGGGAATACCGATTCGCCGCTCATGGATGACGAAGCCGTGCTGACCGCCTTCACGGACTGCCTGCGGTACCACTGGGGACAGAGACTGAAGCTGCTGTTCCCGGAGCGGAAATTTGTCTTTGAGACCGGTTATGAGATCGCGGGCGAATTGGGCTTTTCGATCACATTTTATCAGAAAAGGAGCGATACGGAATGAGCAGACTTGTCACAGCCGCTGCCGTGCAGATGCAGTGCAGCCCGGATCCTGCGGAGAGCCTTGCGAAGGCGGAGCGCATGATCCGCAGAGCAGCCGCGGACGGCGCACAGATCATTCTGCTGCCGGAGCTGTTCGAGCGGCAGTATTTCTGTCAGGAGCGGCGGTATGAATACTACGCATTTGCACAGAAAACCGAGGAGAATCCCGCGGTTCGCCGCTGCATGGAGCTCGCAAGGGAG
This sequence comes from Oscillospiraceae bacterium, assembly GCA_017545185.1. Classification (GTDB taxonomy): domain Bacteria; phylum Bacillota; class Clostridia; order Oscillospirales; family Ruminococcaceae; genus Firm-04. Next base: position 84,851 of record JAFWQJ010000039.1, read on the forward strand.
CTTGCGGTCGTGCTGCCGGTCAGCTTCTACGAGCGGGACGGCGACCGGCTGTTCAACTCCGCGGCGGTCATTGACGCGGACGGCTCGCTGCTCGGCGTCTACCGCAAGACGCATATTCCGGACGATCATTATTATCAGGAGAAGTTTTATTTCACGCCGGGCAACACCGGGTTCCTGACATGGAAAACCCGCTATGCGACGATCGGCGTCGGCATCTGCTGGGATCAGTGGTTCCCGGAGACGGCGCGCGCGCTGGTGCTGAACGGCGCGGAGCTGCTGTTTTATCCGACGGCGATCGGCGCGGAGCCGATCCTCGAAACAGACAGCGAACCGCACTGGCAGACCTGTATGCAGGGACATGCCGCGTGCAACATGACGCCGGTGATCGCGGCGAACCGCGTCGGGCTGGAAACGGTCGTGCCGTGCGCGGAAAACGGGATGCAGGAATCCGCGCTGCGGTTTTACGGCTCCTCGTTCCTGACGACGGAGACCGGTGCCGTCGCGGTGCAGGCTGACCGCATATCGGAGGCCGTGCTGATGCAGACCTACGATCTGGACGCGATCGCGCAGGGCAAGCTGGACTGGGGTCTGTTCCGCGACCGCCGCCCGCACTGCTACACGCCGATCACTGCACCGTGAATGCGGTATGGCTTCGCGATGATTTAGAATGAGGGCTCCGCCCTCAAACTCCCGCTGGGGACCAGTCCTCAGACCCCATTATAAAAAACAAAAGGGTGCTGATGTAACAATCAGTACCCTTTTTCAATGTTCCGATTCTGCTCAGCCCTGTGCATACCGTCTCCGGAATGCGGCTTCGTCCGCGGTAAAGAGCCGGTCGGCGGTCTCATCCGCGATCGCGATCAGCATCTGCTCATACGTACACTGCAGCGGCGAAACGGTATTTTCATTGCCGGTTTCCAGCCGGTTCAGGCAGCCGCAGGAATTGGTACAGCGCTTCCGCAGCGCGCATTCCCGGCAGGTCTCCGGCACGGCCTCACGCTTTGCAAGCTCCCGCTGCCGCTCTTTGGAGATGCCGCCGAACACATCCCCGAGGCAGAAATCCGCATCCCCGATGAACTGTGTGCAGGCGTAGATCCTGCCGTCCGGTGCGACCGGCATCTGCCGGAAGCCGAGATGACATCGCTCGCCCGGATTGAACCCCGTGATGCAGTCGCGGATCTTCGCATCGAACGGGCTGAAATAAAACGGTCTGCCATGCAGGAATCTTTCCGCATAATATGCAGCAATCTCCCGCAGCTGCGCCTCCAGCAGTTCAAGGTCGCTGTCCGTCCAGTGTACCTTTTTTCCGTAGGCGATCGTTCCGGTGATGCGCCGGAATCCGAGGTCATACAGATATCGCACCGCTTCCGCATACTGCGGCACGGCCTGCGGCGCAACGGTCATCATCGCATGGGCATCCGGCTGATAGTCAAGCAGCAGCTTTGCCTTTTCCGATACCACGGAAAAGCTGCCGCTGCCGTCCCGGAATGTCCGGCAGCAGTCCTGCGCCGTGCCCTCAAACGACAGCCCGATACCGATGTCCTCGCGCTTTGCCAGCGAAAGGAAATCCGCATCCAGCAGCGTGCCGTTCGTCGTCATTTTATAGGAAACCGGCTTGCCGGTCTCCGCGCTGATCTGTTTGCAGCGTGCGACCGCACGTTCGATCAGCGGACGTTCCAGCAGCGGCTCTCCGCCGAAGAAGCAGAGCCCCGCCGTTTTCCCCTGCGAAAACGCCAGATCACAGGCCGCGTCCAGCACAGCCTCCGTCATCCGGACAGGCTGCTTGACGCGCGTGCAGTAGGCGCAGTCCATGTTGCAGGCTTCCGTTAAATGCAGCGTCAGATTCATAAGCCGAGATCCTCAAACACCTTCGCGGGATCGGGGTTCCCGCTGATATCCACAAAGGCTGCGCGTTCTGCCCCGTTATCATCGTCCTGTATGATGCAGCCCCAGTCAAAGAACGCCGTGCCCAGACCGTCCGCCCATTCCCGCATCGTAAGCCCTGTGCTGTCGGCCGCGCTGCCGTCATAGAGCAGGAAGGCTGTCCCCTGTGCTTCCAGGATCAGCGTGTACTGAAAGCCTTTCCCGAACCACTTTGTATTCTCCTCGCTGAGATCGGCCGTCCAGCCGCGGTTGCGGCAGGCTTTTTTCCAGCGCGAGACGATCTGTTTCTGTTCCGTATCATCCATGCCTGCTGCCGGCTGAAAATCCGGGATGCCCTGCTCCGGATCCGGCTCCGAATTCATCTGAATCATACCCGCAAGCTGCGGCTTTGCGGGTGTCGTGCATGTATGCACAGGCTCCGTACACACATCCCCGCCGTCATAGACATCCACATCGCCGTCCAGTACAACAACGCCGCCTTCCAGCATGACAGGCTCGTCGCTCACGGCAGTCGTCACGGTCTCGGTCACTGTCTGTTCGGAAACTGCGGTCTGTGCGGGCTCCGTCAGTGCCTCCGGTATCATCTCCGCTTCGCCCATGAGCTGCACTTCCGGATAAGAGTCTGCCGGTGCCGTACCCTCTGTTGTGAGCACATCGTCATAGCCGCATCCTGTCAGCATAACGGCCGCAGCGAGTACGGCGGCATATTTCGGGATCTTTGCGGTGTTTCTCGGTTCAATTTTCATCTGAATACACCTCCGTTTCGGATGCTGCTTCCCCGAGCAGATCGGCAATGACCCGTTCGGCATCTTCCTCTGTAACGGAATAATCCTCCGGTGCCGCTGCGATCAGTGCCGTCCGGTATTCCGCCTGTTCCTCCGCCCCGTGCGGATATTGCGTATTGCAGATATAGCCCCAGTCAAACGCTTCCGCGCCGTTATCCTGATACCGTTCCTCTGCGCCGCTGTATTTATCATAGAATGCGACGATGATCTTTTTCTCCGTGTCGATATACCACGTTTCCTGATAATTCCCTGCAAGATCGGCAGCGGCGTCGGTGCGTTCCAGCGTGATGCCGTGTCCGTCAAAGACTTTCCTGAGTACCTGCTCGGAATCTGCTGCCGCGACCGCGGAGAGCGCGACGTCGCCGTCCAGCTGCACATCGTCATCCGGGCAGACCTGCATATCACCGTCGATCTGCACCTGCGAATCTATGGGCTGCGTTTCTCCTGCAAGCGCGACCTCTCCGGAATATCCGCAGCCGGTCAGCAAAACAGCTGCTGCCATGAGAGCTGCATATTTCGGCACTGCTGCCGTTTTTCTCGGTTGAATTTTCATTTGGATCGCCTCCTTTACTCACAATACGTTCAAGGGGCGGAAGATTCCTTATGCATCCCGCAAGAATCGGCGGAATGCACAAATGCAGGCCGGTTATTTTATACGCTCTGCCAGATACTGCATGATCTGTTCATGCTGCTGTTCATAGCTTTCAAAGCGCACCGCATGGAAACCGAGTGCCTCTGCAGCCGCGATATTCTTCGGGTTGTCGTCAATGAACAGGCTCTCCTCCGCTTTCAGGCCGTACCGGTCGAGCAGCCGCTGAAAACTCTCCGGGCTGGGCTTGATGACCTTTTCCTGCCACGAGAAAATCCCGCCGTCGGTTTCGTCTGCAAAGGCGCGGACATCGGGACGCTGCTCCCAGATCCTCTGAAAATAATTGGAGAGGTAGTAAACATGAAAGCCCTTTGCTTTCAGCTCGCGGATCCAGCCGATCGTATACGGCTTGACGGACGCGCATTCGCTGACGCGGTCAAGCGCCTCGCGGATCTGCGGCTCATAGTCCGGCGCATTCGCAATGAACAGCGCGGTGACCTCCTCCATAGAGAGCACGCCGCGGTCCATTTCGTCCCAGGCCGCCGTCCCCCACATCGCCGGGGAAACGACTTTTGCTGTCTCCTCGTCAAACAGATTGCGCAGGAACTTCTGCCAGTCAAATTCGATCAGCACGTTCCCGACGTCAAAAATCACATTCCGAATCATCATTTTCATCCTTTATCTGATATCAAAGACATTTCAATTCCCGGATAAACGCCGGAAACACCGTCTGGTCTGTCATAAAATGAAACCGCAGGGACTGAACGTCCGCATCGCAGATCAGCTCGCCGGATACCCGGATATGGCCGGTGCTGTCACATGCAAAATGAACGGTTCTGCCGGTGCTGATCTCCGTCAGGGAGACTTCCGTTCTCCGGAACGCGATCATATCTTCCAGTGCCGCGATGAAATTCTGCAATTCTTTATAGTCGTATTCGCAGCGGTCCGCGATACCCGCAAAATCGCCCGACTTTACCCGGATATCAAAGGTACAGTTATAGGGATTGCCGCTTTTCTCCGCCGCGGCATCATGCTGAAAATCATCGAGTTCCAGATAATTGCCGCAGTATTCCAGTCTTGCGTTCACAGTTATGCTCACCTCGGTAAACAAAAGGCAGACCGATCCGCTGACCGGTCTGCCTCTTTTCATCTTCCATCAGCCGAGCAGCAGCTTGTGCGTATCTGCTTTCAGCTTGTTTTCCAGCGCGATCGCCTCATCCATGGTCCTGCAGGCGGTCGTGTAATACGCCTTGACCTTCGGCTCCGTGCCGGACGGCCGCACGATCACGCTTGCATGATCCGGCAGCCGGAATGCGACCACATCCGATTTCGGCAGGCCGGTCGGCGTCACAGTGCCGGTCAGCTTGTCCGTGACGGTGCCTTCCAGATAATCCGCCGTGCCGATGACCTTCAGGCCGCCGATCTCCGCCGGTGCATCCGTGCGCAGGGACTTCATCAGCTCACGCATCTTCTCCATGCCGCTGATGCCCTCGAACGCAAAGCTCTCCTGGCTGTGGCGGAACACGCCGTACTTCTGATACAGATTCTCGCGCGCCTGCATCAGGGAGATGCCCTTCGTGCGGTAATATGCCGCCATTTCCACGATCAGCATGGATGCAACGACTGCATCCTTATCGCGGACGTATGTGCCGGCCAGATAGCCGTAGCTTTCCTCAAAGCCAAACAGATAGCGGTTCTCCTCGCCCTTTTCTTCCAGCAGGCCGATCTGCTCGCCGATAAACTTGAAGCCGGTCAGAACGTCGATCAGCTGCACGCCGTAAGCCTTTGCGATCGACTTGACGATATCCGTCGTGACGATCGTCTTGACCGCGACCGGATCCTTCGGCATCGTTCCGAGCTTCGTGCGCTCCTCGCAGATATACTCAAACAGCAGCGCGCCGACCTCATTGCCGGAGAACAGCGCATAGCCGCCCTTGCCGTCCGGCACCGCAATGCCGACACGGTCGCAGTCGGGGTCGGTTGCGAGCAGCAGATCCGGCTGCACCTCGTCGCAGAGACGCAGACCGAGCTCCAGTGCCTCGCGGATCTCCGGGTTCGGATACGGGCAGGTCGTGAAGTTGCCGTCCGGGAGCTCCTGCTCCCTGACGATCGTCACATCCTGAATACCGATCCGCTTCAGGATCTCGCGCACCGGCTTGTTGCCCGTGCCGTTCAGCGGGGTATAAACGATCTTCAGGCCGCTGTCCGGGCAGACATCGGTATGGATGCCCTGTGCGAGCACGTTCTTATAATATTCCTCAATGACGTCCGCGGTGATATACGAGATCATGCCGTCCTTGACAGCCTGATCAAAATCACATATCCTGACGTCTTTGAACAGGTCAAGCGCATTGATCTTGTTGATGACAGTCTCCGCGACTTCCAGCGTGATCTGGCAGCCGTCCGCGCCGTAGGCCTTGTAGCCGTTGTACTTTGCGGGGTTATGGCTCGCGGTGACCATGATGCCGGCGGAGCATTTGAGCGCACGGACTGCCCACGAGAGCATCGGCGTCGGCATCAGCTCCCTGTAGATATGCACACGGATGCCGTTTGCCGCAAGCACCGCTGCCGCAGCCTTTGCGAACAGATCGGACTTGTTGCGGCTGTCGTAGGAGATCGCGACACTCGGCGCATCAAAGGATTCCTTCACGTAATCGGCAAGACCCTGTGTTGCACGGCGCACGGTATAGATATTCATTCTGCCTGTGCCTGCGCCGAGCACACCGCGCAGACCGCCGGTGCCGAACTCCAGATCACAGTAAAACCGCTCGCGGATCGCATCGCCGTCGCCGCTGATCTCAGCCAGCTCTCTGACAAGGTCGGGATCCTCCGTCGCGTTTTTGCACCAGAGCTGATAGAGAGACAGCTCCTTCGTCATATCGGGTTGCATGGTACTTCATCCTTTCCTGTGCGGCACACCCCAGCCGCAGTGCATCAACAATTTTGCACACATCATCATTATAGCATATTTTCCCGGTTTTGCAAAGGGGCAGAATACCGAATTTTGATAGAATACAACTCATTTTTTGTATCAAACCCTCAAACAGACAGTGAAAAGAAGATGCATAACGGGCTATCTGACGAAAAAAGCAGCCGGGAACATGTCCCGACTGCTTCCGATGCCTGATTGGATCAGCCTCTGTTGAAACGCTTGTTGAAGCGCTCGACGCGGCCGCCGGTATCGACCAGCTTCTGCTTGCCCGTGAAGAACGGGTGGCACTTGGAGCAGATTTCAACCTTGATGTCCTTCTTGGTGGAGAGCACCTCGATGACGTTGCCGCAGTGGCAGGTGATCGTGGTTTTCTCGCAGTTCGGATGGATGCCTTCCTTTGCCATGATTTTCACCTCTTTCGGTATTTGATATGAGTATAATCTGACATAACAGCCCATCCGTGTACTGTTCGGACAGTAGTGCTATGGATCAAACGCAGAGTTTATTATATCATATTTTCGAAAAAAAATCAAGTGTCAATACTGAACAAATCGCAGTAAGGTTTTTCGGGGATTCTGCAAAAAGCTGTCAATGGCGCGGAGCCCGCTCCGGCGCTGCCCGCCCGGAGGGAATCGCCGGCGGGTGCTACCCGCCGATTTTGCGGAATTTTTCGTAGCGGTGGTCGAGGAGGGCTTCGGGGGTCATCTGCGAAAGTCTGGTAATTTCCGTCATCAGCACTGCTTTCAGTGCAGAGCAGATCTCCCGGTCGGTCTTTCCCGTCTCCGGGATCACCTTTTCCACAACATCAAATTTCAGCAGATCGTAGGACGTCAGCTTCAGATGCGCCGCAGCCTCCGGTGCCTTCGATGCGTCCTTCCAGAGGATGCTCGCGCAGCCCTCCGGCGAGATCACCGAATACACGGCATTTTCCAGCATGATCGCCGTATCGCAGACGCCGAGTGCCAGTGCGCCGCCGCTGCCGCCTTCTCCGACGACGACCGAGATGACCGGCGTTTTCAGTCCCATCATCTCATAGAGATTCTCCGCGATTGCAAGACCCTGCCCGCGCTTTTCCGCTTCAATGCCGCAGTATGCGCCGGAGCTGCCGATAAAGCAGATCACCGGGCGGCGGAATTTCTCCGCTTCCTTCATCAGGCGCAGCGCCTTGCGGTAGCCTTCCGGCTCCGGACAGCCGAAGTTGCGCTTCATGCGCTCCTCGATCGTATCGCCGCGCTCCATTGCAATGACCGTCACCGGGATCCGGTTCAGATAACCGACGCCCGCCACGATCGCGGCGTCGTCCCCGAAGCGGCGGTCTCCGTGCAGCTCGACGAAATCGTCGATCATGTGCTCAATATAATAAGAACCCATCGGGCGTTTGCCGTTCCGCGCCGCCTGTACGCGCTCGTAAGCGGTCTTGACATCGGCGATTGCCATGATATATCCCTGCCTTTCCTCTGTCAGTTATGCGGCTGATGCAGCTTCAGCAGCTTTCTCAGCGTATAGGTCAAGCGCGAACGCTCCTCGATCAGATCGACGAAGCCGTGCTCAAGCTGGAACTCCGCTCTCTGGAAGCCTGCCGGGAGCTTTTCGCCGGTGGTCTGCTCAATGACGCGCTGTCCGGCAAAACCGATCAGTGCCTTCGGCTCCGCAATGATGATATCGCCCTGCATTGCAAAGCTTGCGGTGATGCCGCCTGTGGTCGGGTCGGTCAGCACGGCGATGTACAGCAGTCCGGCCTCGGAATGCCGCTTAACCGCGCCGGAGACCTTCGCCATCTGCATAAGGGAGAAAATGCCCTCCTGCATTCTCGCGCCGCCGGATGTGATAAACCCGACGACCGGCAGCTTCGATGCAGTCGCCTTTTCAAACAGCCGCGTGATCTTTTCGCCGACGACCGTGCCCATGCTGCCCATCATGAATGCAGAATCCATGACGAACAGACCGCAGTCAATGCCGCCGATCTTCGCGGTGCCGCAGACAACGCCCTCGTTCAGACCGCTGGCTTTCTCGGCTTTTTCGAGCTTCTCCGCATAATCCGGAAAGTTGATCGGATTTTTGGATTTCAGCTTTTTGTCCATCTCCTGAAACGTGCCGGGATCCACAGTCTCATCAAGGCGCTCGACGGCACGCATCCGGAAATAGGTTCCGCACTGCGGGCAGATGCAGTGATTCGCAACATATTCTGCATAGGGAATCTCCGTGCCGCACTGCTTGCAGGTGCGCGGCGGCTGCTCCGGACTGCCCTTCAGACTACTGAAAAACTCCCTGAGCCCGCTCATGCCTCTGCCTCCTCTGCAGGCTTGACGACAAAGGAGAACTCCGCGCTGACGCAGCGCTTACCGTGCGTGAAGCCCTCGCCCTTTGCCCAGTAAAACGGTCCGCGGTTTTTGATGATCTCGCATTTCGTTTCAAAGACGTCGCCCGGCACGACCGGATGACGGAATTTGACCTTGTCGATACCGGTGAACAGCGTCAGCGGCTGGGTGCCGTCGGGCTGTTTTTCCATGAGAACACAGACAGACTGCGCCATGATCTCGCAGAGGATCACGCCCGGCACGACCGGATGTCCTGGAAAATGGCCGTCCAGAAATCCCTCATTGCCCGTGATCTTCTTTTTTCCGTGCGCGGCACCGTCCACGACCTCCGCTTCATCCAGCAGAAGCATACTGTTCCGGTGCGGCAAAAGCGTCTTCAGTTCTTCGCGGTTCATCTTCATTCCTCCGTCATATTTTTTTCATTTCATACCTTTTTGAACGCAACGCAGGCATTGTGTCCGCCGAAGCCCAGCGACATCGAGAGCGTCAGTGCCAGCGGCGTTTCCACGGCCTTGTTCGGCGTAATATCGAGATCGCATTCGGGGTCTGCTTCTTTATAATTGATCGTCGGCGGGATGATGCCCTCCTCCAGCGCCTTGATCGCCGCAATCGCTTCGATCGCACCTGCCGCGCCGAGCAGATGCCCGGTCATCGACTTCGTGGAGCTGACATGGATCTTATAGGCATCCGCGCCGAACGCGTTTTTGATCGCCTGTGTCTCGGTCTTGTCGTTGAGCGGCGTGCTGGTTCCGTGCGCATTCAGATAGATCTGCTCCGGCGGGAGCTGCACATCTGCCTCTGCAAGGCAGTCTGCGATCGCCTGACCGGAAGCCTTTGCCTCGCTGTCCGGCGCCGTGACATGGAACGCGTCACAGGTGCTGCCGTATCCGGCGACCTCTGCGTAGATCTTCGCGCCGCGTGCGAGTGCGTGCTCGTATTCCTCCAGCACGAGCGCACCTGCGCCCTCACCCATGACGAAGCCGTTTCTGCGCTTGTCAAACGGAATGGAAGCCGCATCCGGATCGGTGCTGTCGGTCAGTGCCTGGCAGTTGATGAAGCCCGCCATGGACAGCGGATGCAGTGCCGCATCGACGCCGCCCGCAATGACCGCATCGGCATAGCCGTGACGGATCGCGCGCATCGCCTCGCCGATCGAATTGGTGCCGGTCGCGCAGGCCGTCGTAATCTCGATGCACGGGCCCTTCGCGCCGAAATGGATCGCGATCATGCCCGCCGCCATATTGGAGATCATCTTCGTGATGAAGAACGGCGACACTCTGGCAGGGCCTCTGTTCAGGAAGGTATTGTGCTCATTGACGAAGGTCTCGAAGCCGCCGATGCCGCTGCCGTAATACACGCCGAAACGCTCCGGCGCGATCCTGTCTTTGATGCCGGAATCCGCGACCGCCTGCATCGCCGCAGCCAGCGCATACTGCTGATAGCGGTCGGTCTGGCGGACGTTCTTGGCATCCAGATACTGCTTCGGGTCAAAGTCCCTGACCTCTGCGCCGAGCTTTGCTTTCAGCTCCGATGTATCAAACCGCGTGATCGGCGCAATGCCGTTTCTGCCGCTTTTCAGGCCGTCCCAGAAGGATGCGGCATCATTGCCGAGCGGCGTCACCGCGCCGATACCGGTCACAACAACTCTCTTGCTCATAGTTTTACTCCTTGTGGAATCGCAGACGCAGCGAATGAATCGTGCTCAATCGGAATGCGTAATGCGTGTAATGGATGCGCCTGCAGCGCGCTGTTCAGGAAATTGCAAGTCCGCCGTCAACGCGGATGACCGTTCCGGTCACATAATCCGATTCGGGAGAGGCAAGGAATGCCGCGAGATTCGCAACATCCTCCGGCGTACCGGCTCTGCCGAGCGGAATGGATTTCAGATAATCGGCTGTCGCTTCTTCGCTGATCGCATCGGTCATATCGGTCGCGATGAAGCCCGGCGCGATCGCATTGCAGGTCACGCCGCGGGAAGCGAGCTCTCTGGCCGTGACCTTGGTCAGCGCGACGACGCCCGCCTTGGAAGCGGCATAATTCGCCTGCCCTGCCGTACCGAGCTGGCCGGAGACGGACGACAGATTGATGATCTTGCCGTATTTCTGCTTCATGAACGGGCGGTAGCACGCCTGCGTCATGTTGAAGGTGCCTTTCAGGTTCGTATTGATGACGGCATCGAAATCCGATTCCTTCATGCCGAGGATCAGCGCATCGCGCGTGATGCCCGCATTGTTGACGAGGATCGTGAGATTGCCGAAATCCGCAAGCACCTGCTTCACGGTCACCTTGCACTGTTCCGCGTCGGAGACGTCGCAGGGATAGGTTTTGACGCGGACGCCGTACTGCTCGGTGAGCTCCTGCTCGAGTGCCGCGGTGCGTTCATCACACTTCCGTGCCGCGATCGCGATATCCGCGCCGAGAGACGCAAGCTTTCTGCAGACCGCCGCACCGATGCCGCGCGCACCGCCCGTAACGACCGCCGTCTTGCCGTTCAGCATGATTCCTTCACCGCCTTTACGGCCGCTTCCAGCGTCTCCGCGCTGTCAACATTGAGGATCTTTACATCCGCAGAGGTTTTCTTCACAAGGCCGCTGAGCGTCTTGCCCGCGCCGACCTCAATGAAGGTATCAAATCCCGCCGCGATCATGTTCTCGATCGTGGTCTGCCACTGCACCGGACTGCGCATCTGCTGCTCCATGGTCTCCGCGATCTTCGCGGCATCGTAGGGCTCCGCGTTCAGGTTCGCATAGACCGGAACCGCCGGTGCGGAGAAGCTGTAAGCTTTCAGTGCCGCGCCGAATTTCGCGGATGCTTCGTTCATAAACGGCGAATGGAACGCCGCGCTGACTGCCAGCGGGATGCATCTGCCGCCCAGCTCCTTGATCTTCGCGGTGAAGTCCGGCATACTGCTTTTCAGGCCGGAAACGACCGTCTGGCCGGGGCAGTTGAAGTTGACGGCATAGAGCTGCTCAAATTCCGCGGCAGCATCCGCAACGGTCTTTGCGTCCAGCTTGACGACCGCGCACATGGCGGTCTCCGCCGCATCGGAAGCCTCCTGCATCAGCTGCCCGCGGGTGCTGACGATTCTGAAGCCGTCCGCATCGGAATAGGCACCTGCAAATGCCAGTGCCGCGATCTCGCCGAGCGAGAAGCCCGCCGCGGCATCCGCATGGATGCCGTTTTCCTCGAGCGCACGCGCCGCCGCCAGATCGACCAGATACAGGCAGGGCTGCGTATTCGCGGTCTGTTTCAGTTCCTCGTCCGTACCGGAGAAGGACTGCTGCATCGTGCCCGGGCGGATCGCCTCCGCCGTATCGTAAAGTGCCTTTGCAGCCGCGCTCGTCTCATACAGCGTTTTGCCCATGCCGCTGTACTGTGCGCCCTGTCCGGCAAAAAGAAATGCGATCTTTCCCATTGATTACTCCTGTTCGCTGCTTATCCGAGCAGTGCCTCTGCCTGTGCCATGATCTCTGCAATGATCTCTGCAGCGGGCTGCTCCTTGTTGACCAGTCCGGAGATCTGTCCCGCGAGGAAGCAGCCCTTCTTCGGGTCGCCGTCCACGACAGCCGCACGCAGCGTGCCGACTGCCATTGCCTCCAGTGCCTCGTCGGAGATATCCGTATATTCCGCCTTGGCATAGGCACGGGAGAATGCGGATTTCAGGCTCCGCACCGGATGACCGAGCCGTCTGCCGGTCACGACCGTTGACGTATCCTTCGCTTTCAGGATACGTTCCTTATATTCATCTGCAATGCTGCATTCCTCTGCAGCAAGGAACCGCGTACCGATCTGCACGCCGCAGGCACCGAGCATCACCGCAGCGGCAAAGCCTCTGCCGTCCGCAATGCCGCCCGCCGCAATGACCGGGATGCTGACCGCATCACAGACCTGCGGCACCAGTGCCATGGTCGTCATTTCACCGACATGGCCGCCCGATTCGGTGCCCTCTGCCACAACGGCATCCGCACCGGATTTTTCCATGAGCTGTGCCATGGCCGCCGTCGAGATCACCGGGATGACCCTGACGCCTGCCTCGCGCCACATCGGGATATAAGCTGCGGGACTGCCCGCGCCGGTCGTCACGACCGCGACCTTCTTTTCCGCGATCAGCTTTGCGATCGCGTCGATATTTTCACCGCGCAGCATGATGTTTACGCCGAAAGGCTTATCCGTCAGCCGGCGGGCTTCGTCGATCTGATCTGCGATCTTCCGGATGTCTCCGCTCGCGGCGGAGATGATGCCGAGGCCGCCGCCGTTCGAGACGGCCGCTGCAAGGCGCGCATCGGAAATATGTGCCATGCCGCCCTGCATCAGCGGATAACGTGTCCCCAGCAGCTCGCAGAGAATGTCCGTCTGCTTCATGGATCAGCCCTGCTTGCTCTCGATATAGGCAGCGAGCTCGCTGACAGACTTGCCGGCCTCCTGCGGATTGATCTCGATGCCGAACTCGTCCTCCATCTCCATCATGATCTCAACAGCCTCGAGGGAATCGACGCCGAGATCCTCAAAGGTGGTCTCCTCGGTAATCTCGGATGCATCCATCTCCAGGTGATTTGCAAGCACTTCAATGATCTTTTCGGTATTCATAATAAGTTCCTCCGTTTTCGGTTAGAATGAAATATATAAAGCGGAGATCCCGCTCTATTGCGTAGGGTTCCGGCTCACCACCGGATCAGGGATGCGGCGCTGGAAAGTCCGCCGCCGAATGCGCACATCGCGATCAGATCGCCCTTTTTCAGCTTTCCGCTTCTCGCGAGCTCGTCAAAGGAGATCGGAACGCTCGCGGATGAGGTATTGCCGAAGCGGTCGAGATTCACGACGAACTTTTCGATCGGAATACCCAGCCGCCGTGCGGCAAGGTCGATGATGCGGAGATTGGCCTGGTGCGGCACGATATAATCAAACTGCTCCGGCGTGACACCCGCCTGCTCCGCGATCAGCTTCAGGTCGCTGACGATCTGCTTGACCGCGAATTTGAAGGTCTCCTGCCCGCTCATGCGGATCGCGATCGGCTGCTCCTCCTTCCCGTAGAACGGGGAATTGCCCTTGCCGAGCGGGATCGAAAGCACCGAATCGCTGCCCTGCGTATGCAGATGCGAGGCGAGATAATTCTCACCCGGCGAAATGACAAACGCGCCGGAGCCGTCACCGAAGATAACGCAGGTCGAGCGGTCTGTCCAGTCCACGATGCGGCTCAGACGCTCCGCACCGAGCACCAGCGCATAGCGGATGCCGCCTCTTGCGACGAATGCCGCCGCGGTATCCAGCGCAAACAGGAAGCCGCTGCACGCGGAATTGACGTCAAATGCCGGGCAGGATGCGCCGATCTCCCGCTGCACCAGTGCCGCGACCGAGGGGCACACCGCATCGGCGGAAACCGTCGCACCGACGATCAGATCCAGCTGATCCGCCGTGATGCCTGCCGCTTCGAGCGCGCGCTGTGCAGCCTTCGCGCCCATTTCCGCAGCACTCTCATCGAAGGACACATGCCGTTCCTTCACGCCGACCCGCTGCGTGATCCACTCGTCCGAGGTATCGACCAAGCGTGACAGGTCGTCATTTGTCAGGATCCGTTCCGGCACATAGGCACCGGTGCCCAGAATCTGAATACTCATTCCTCAATATCTCCAATCGTCTTGTTCTCATCCGTTCCGTGAACGGCGCACTTTATTTTACCACGCCGTTCAGCAGACATGCAAAGCCGAAGGTGAAATAGCGCACGGCCTCGTCCTTCGGGAGCTGTCTGGAAAGGGCATCTGCGTAGTATCCGCGGCAGAAGCACCAGATCGCATAGCAGAGCGCGTCGGTATCGACCTCTCTTGCAAAGCCCTGCTCCAGCGCGATCGCGTAATATTTTTTGACCTTATCCGCCCACCAGAGACGGTTGTTCTCCGTGAGGGAGTCATGCTCGAACACATAACATCGGAACTGCATCTTGACATCGTAGGTCTGCATCATCACCTTGACCGCGACATCCGTGCAGAACCGCAGAAAGCTGTCCTTATCGTGAAAATCCGGTTCGATGTTCTCATGCATCTGCACGACGGCATTGCGGTAGACGATCCGCAGAACCTCGTCAATATTGGAAAAGCGGTTATAAAACACGCGATTTGTCATGCCTAACTCGTTGATGACCTGCTTGGCTGTCACCTTATGCGCGCCCTCCTCGGCAGCCAGCCGCGCAACGATCTGCACGATCTGCTCCGAGAGCCCGTCCTGAATCTTGTCGGAACGCTTTTCGGCGTCCGCACTGTTTTTTACGGTCTCTGCCATCCTACCCGGACTCCTTCCTGCGGAATCTGTTTCAGCACATACTGTGCTCAGCACACCATGTGCTATTATAGCACAGTTTCCTGTTTCTGTCAAGCGGTTCGCAGGATTATTCATAAAACCGCAAGATTTCCGGCGTTCCGGCACGGCGGCAGCATTTCTTTTTAATAGTTCAATGACTTGACAGACATTCCCCTTCATGGTATCATAGGACAAAATTGCTGTCCGACAGCAGAAAGGCGCAATCCACGCCTAAAAATCACCGTATATCCGCCGTACTCACCGCAGTTCTGACCTGCCTGCCGCTCCTGACCGGATGCGCAGGGACTGACGCGCAGCCCGGAACGCATAACAGCAAAAGGACGCCGACTGTTCTGTCAGCGTCCTTTTCCGTTTTCAGTTATGCCTGCGGGGGGCTTCAGCATTGGGAGAACTCAAGCCCAAGAAGCCGCTTTAGCGGCGTGAAGTTCAGACTGCCGGGAGAGCTTCGCTTACCGCCCCCGGAGGGAAATGCCCGCGGGGGGCTGCCCCGCTTACCAAGTCCAGTCGTCCCAGAGACGGCCGGCTTTTGTTTTCAGGGAATCGCCCTTCTGCTTGAGCGTCTCGTTCGCCGCCGCGACCACGATCAGCAGCAGTCCGGCCAGCAGCAGATATACCCACCACTGTCTGCCCTGCGTCAGCTTCATGTGCATATAAATACCCGTCAGCACCAGCGAGATGCCGCCCAGCAGAAACCACTTCTTCTGCTTGACATAGAACGACGCGACAAACAGGATCAGCGCGACCGCAAGCACCGTCAGCAGGTCGGCGGAGTTTTCGGAGACCGCCGCGCCAATGCCGAGCCGCAGCATGGAGTAGCAGCCGATCGCAAACAGGAACCCGCCGCCGGTCTCCCTGCCGTAAAGCTTCCGGATCACAATGCCGAAGCCGACAAGCGGGAGAATATGCAGCTTGCCCGCAAAATACGTATCCTCCACATCCAGCACCGGCTGGATCCAGAACGCGATCATGCAGCAGGCTGCGGCTGCCGTCTTGAACAGGCGGTCTTTTTCCGCACCCGGGAAGCTTTTTCTCAGCTGCAGCAGATAGCCCGCGATCATCACCGGAACAAAGAAGATCATCCAGCGCTGCTGGTCGTGCGAATAGCTGATACCGCTCAGATCAAACAGCATCAGCAGCAGCCAGACCGGGATCACCCCGCCGAATACCGTCAGCGACCACGATTTGTGCTGCAGCTTCGGGTTATCCTGCGACTCCCGCAGCACGATGCCGAGATACGGGAACAGCACTGTCATGCCGAGCATCAGGATCAGCATGACCGCAAGCAGACTGTCTGCACCGGTATGCAGATGTACGCGCAGGGCTTCCAGCGCGACGAGCAGCGCACAGGCACAGAGCAGCGGGGTGACCGTGCGGGAAGGCTTCGTCACGAACCACGCCATGATGCAGACCGCCAGCGTAAAGACAAAGCAGAACGGCTCCCATTCGGTCTGCGACAGCACGATCAGTCCGCAGGAGAGCACCAGTGCGGAAAGCGGTGCCGCAATATCCATGACATTGACGACTGCGTCGCTGCCGACAAACAGCACCATGCGCTTCGAGACGGCCGCGGACAGCGCACTCAGCGCGATGATCCACGCAGCCGTGACCATGAGCACCGAGAACCGCATATCGCCGAAGAACATGCGCTCTTTGACGGCGAAGAAGGTCAGCTCCAGCGTCAGGAACAGTGCCGTCCCGAAGGACAGCGCGGAAAGCTTTTTGAAGCCGCGGTTCGCGAACAGCCGCCAGACGCCGGCCGCGATCACGGTGCAGAGCAGCAGCTCAGCCAGATACCATTTCTCACCCAGAAACGCGGGGCTGAACATGCCGAGCAGCAGTCCCGGAACGATCGCTGTTCCGAACACCGTGCGGCGGACGGTGTGGAACCGTACAGGCGTTGTGAAATAGGTCACAAAGCCGACTGCCGCAGCACTTGCCGTCATCAGAAGGATCGCGGGGCCGTCCTTCAGCAGCGGGATACTGAACATCACGCCGTACAGCGCAGGCAGCCACAGCCATGCGAAAACATACTGCACGGGCTTTTCCGTATCATGCGCCAGCGCCAGCATCCACCAGAGCAGCGCGATCAGCAGCAAGATGCCCGCAACGAGCCATTGCACGGCGTACTTATCTTCATAATGTCCGAGTGCCGCGGCCGCAAAGCCGCAGCTCAGCAGCGTAAACAGCAGGTCGGAGAGATCCGTGCGATGCTTTTTCGTGAGAATAAACAGACCGAACAGCAGAAGCATCGCGCCGGAAACAATGAGTTCGCCGTAATGACTGCCGCCCGTCCAGAGCATTCTGACCAGATCAAGCACAGGCAGCACGCTCACGCACGCGATCAGGATACTGACCGGCAGCGCGGGCTTCTGCTTTGCGGCACAGAGCCATGTCAGCAGCAGGAGCACCGCCGCAGTCAGCAGCGTGATGACCGGCGCGGAAATGCCGGGATCAAGATCGGAAACCGCAGTCACATGCGGGAATACCGAAAGCGCCGTCACGCCGAACGCCGCGATCAGTCCGCCCTTCCGCACCGTTTCCGGCAGGACGCGCAGCAGCAGCAGGATCAGAATAAGCACGGCGCAGATCATGCCGGCCGCCGACGCATACACATCCCCGTTTCTGCGGAGCAGATCGCCGGTATCGGGATCAAACTGCATCAGCACACTGTCATACAGCGGGTACAGCAGCATGGCACAGCCGAGCAGCAGATAACCTGTCACAGGAACCATGGTCAGATCTTTCAGACGCTCCGTAAAGACCGGCGCGAGCAGTGCCGCGGCGATCAGGATAAACGCTGCCGCATAGAGCGCGGTCAGCCTGTGCCCCGCCTTGCCCGCATCAAAGCAGGCAAAGGTCAGGATGCCCGAGACCGCCGTGATCCCGGCCGCAAACGGCACCGGGATGCGGTTCATCGGTTCATGCAGACGGGCTGCGAGCTCCTCGCAGCGGAAGGCCAGCAGCGGCGCGGGGATCGCGGCCGCCAGACAGAACACGGCAATGCCGACCGCTTTTCTGCTGCCGTCCGGCAGGCTGATCGTTTTGAGCAGTCCGCCCGCCGCAAAATAATACGCAAGTGCGGCACCGGCTGCGGCGGCAATGCCCCAGCCGAGCTGTTTATAGTTTTTCGCGGCATAAAGCGCGATCGGCGTGAATGCCGCAAAGGAAAGCGCGATCAGCCACGGATTGCCCGCGCCGGAAAGCTCCGAACCGAGCAGCTCAAAGCAGCCCGCCGCCCAGACCGAGATCGGCAGGAACACCGCGCCGAGCGTGAAGAACGCCATGGCAGTGCGTTCCAGACTCCACGCGCGCCTTGCCAGCGCGGATGCGCCGAAGAACAGGCCGCTGCCCGCAGCAAGCGTCAGGAGCTTGCCGAACGAGCCCATGGTATCCCATGCCGAGCGCACGAAGATCAGTCCTGCAATAATGATCAGTGCCGTGCCGACCGAGAGCATCACGGAAATTGCGGAGATATGTGCATTCCGTTCGATGCGTTCTGCCGGGGCAGGTGCATGGACGGCCTGCGGATACGGGACCGCAGGCGGCTGTACCGTCTCCGCGGAAGTGTCCGGCTCTGCGGATCCTTCCGTTTCCGGTTCCGCGGCAGTTTCCTCTGCGGTTCCCTCTGCCGCCGCCAAGACCGTTTCCGCAGCTTCCTCCGGTTCCGCAAGGACTGCGGCAGCTTCCTCTGCATATTCCGCAGCGGATTCAGCAGCAGCTGCCGGTTCAGCGGATGCAGTTTCCGGCAGCGCGGCAGGAACAGGCCCGCCGTTCAGCTCCGCCTCCGCGATCGCCTGCGCGCGCGCTGCGGCAGCCTGCATCGCGGATTCCGTCACCGGACGGATCGTCTGCGCCGTGTCTCCGCGCTGTACGGCAGGCGGCGCGATCTGCTGCACCCCGCCGGGCGGCGCCGGAAGCTTCAGTCCCGCCGCGGTCAGGTCCGCATCCTTGATGCGTCCTTCGCGGTACAGATGATACAGGATCTCCTTCTGCCTGCGGTTCTTTTTGCTGAGTACAGCCGTCAGGATACCGAGGATGATCGGGGAGACCAGCCAGATGATCACGGCAGCGGCTATCATTTCCATATGCAACCCTCCTTTTCCGGAGCTTTTATTTGATTATTTCTATTATAGCACGATTATTTCAAAAAAGCAAGCAATTCCCTGCAAAAGAGCGGCCTGCACCGTTCGGTACAGACCGCCTGTTTTCTGAGATCAGCCCCAGCCGCCCCAGCCGGAATTGTTCCAGCCGCTCCAGTCTCCGCCGGGCCAGCCGCCGCCCGGCCAGCTCCAGCCGCCGGGATCCTGTGTCTGCTGCGCCGCCTCGGTCCAGACCTCGCGGCTCGAGCCCTCGCGGATCGTCACGGTGCAGTAGCCGCCGCCGATCGAATTGACCTCCACGGTCACACCGGGATCGACCGTCTGGCGCCCGTTATCGTCATACCACTGGAAGCCCTGATTGCCGCAGTCAACGCTGCTGCCCTCCGTGAAGAAGCCGTGATCGCCGTCCACAATGCGCAGCACGCGCTGCTTTAAGTTGCTGGTGTCGTAATTGAGGCCGTAATTGTTCCAGCAGAACTCCGGCCCCCATTTGCCGATGCCGGTCTCCGCATCACAGTGCAGGACGCGGATGCCGCCGCCGTTGAACATGTCGTAGGTAAACTGGCCGGAGAAGCCCAGCGTATTGTTGCCGGTGTCCGTCGCATATTCCAGAACGAAATATTCCGTCAGGAAAGATGTATCAGTGTCGAACGTCTCACCCTCATAATAAGAGCGCGGGATCAGAATGCAGCCCGGTGCATCCTGCGAGGACTGCAGCGAGAAGGTCTGCGTGCCGCCGGTATAGATATGCACCTCGTCCAGTGCATACCAGCCGTACATCAGCTTGTCGAACGCGGTCATGTCGCCCATGGCCTCGTCCATCATCGCAAAGCCCGCCTTGCCCGGCAGACCGTCGCCGTCACCAATCGGGTTCACATAATAGTAATAGTCCGGCAGACCCATTGCATGACCGAGCTCATGCACCCATGTGCTGTTGAAGCCGCTGCGGTCATTGAGCGGCCACGCGCCCATGCAGATATTGCCCGGCTTGACGCTGTCATACCGCGACCAGCCGCCGTATTGATACGAGCACGGCCACCACGGGCTGTAGTAATCCATTTCCGGATTCGCCGCAGGCGGCAGGGACATGAGGAACGTATCCAGCACCAGATCGCCGTTTCCGTCGTAATCCCGGTAATTGATATCCGCATTCAGCGCCTTCATGATCTCATCGACCAGCATATCCGACGCCTCTGCGTATGTATCCAGCGAGAAGCGCGCGGTATACTTATAGACATCGCCGGTCAGGTGCAGCCTGCCGTAGGACGAACGGTTGTAGTATGCCGTGATGCTTTCCAGCGGGAACGCATCGCTCTGCGCGTCCTCCTCACCGAAAGCCAGATCGTAGATCTCCTCCGTTGAATAATCCCGCTCATTTTTGCAGTCCGGGAACTCCACGGAGACCATGAGGATCTTCTGCTCTCCGACAGAGCCGAGCGTCGGCTCCACTGCGCGCACCGGCGGATAGATCAGCTGTTTTTCGTCCGGGATCTCTGTTTCCTGATAGCGCGGCTGCGGATCCTTCTTTTCCAGCAAAATGCGCTTCAGAAGCGTCAGATCGTGCGCATCCAGCACATTGTTGTCGTCCAGGTCGGCATATTCCACGCTCTCCCCGGTCAGCGCATTGGGCTGCGCCAGCAGACAGAACTGCAGCTCCTCGACATCAACCTTGTCCACGATCAGATCCAGGTTGACGTCCCCGTAATATCCGAGCAGGGTCTGCTCAATGCGCGCGGACGCCTTCACCGCTGAAAACGGCATCAGCATCAGAACACCTGCCGCTGCAAGCAGTCCTGCAAAGAGGTTTCTTTTTTTTCGTTTATTCGTATGCAAAGCGGGTCACTTCCTTCGAGGGTTTTATATTTGAGGGTGTATATATTCAGTATAACGAATTTTTTTCAGATTGTCAATGCATTTTTTGCGATTTCTGCCGATGCACCGGAGAATAACAACAATCATTAAGACTTTTTTCAGCCTGTTTTCGCCGCTTTGCATCTTCAAAAATATTTCAGAACCCTGCACTTTACTTTTTCCGGATTTTGTGTTATACTATAAGAGTATTACTATGTCCGGGAGGTCGGCATCATGGATATCTATCTGAATAACGGGCACGCCTTCCCGGTTCCGGTCGCGGTCGCAGATCATCTGCTGGGGCTTGCCAGCCATGACCAGCTGAAGGTCCTGCTCTTTGTGCTCTGCCATGCGGGCGAAACGCTCACCGAGGCGCAGATCGCGAAAAGCTGCAAGGTGCAGCCCGCCGCCGTTGAGGAGGCACTCGTTTTCTGGCAGGACTGCAACATCCTGCAGAATGCACCCGCAGTTCCGGCTGTTTCCGTACAGAAAACCGCGGCGGAAGCTCCGCCCGCACAGGCAGCACCCGTTCAGCCGGTGCAGACCGTGCAGCAGAGCCGTCCGGCGGCAGCGGTGCAGAACAGCAGCCGTCCGAATCTGCGGCCCAGTGAGATCGCAGAACGCATCCAAAAGGATCCCGCCGTGGCAGAAATGTTCCATGCAGTGGAAAGCTTCACCGGCAAGCGGAATCATATCATTGACAACAGCCTTGTCTGGATGCATGAGTATCTCGGCCTGCAGCCTGATATTATTCTGATGCTCGCTGCATTCTGCGCACAGGAAGGCTTCAACGTGCGCTATATGGAGCAGATTGCGGTCGAATGGCAGGAGCGCGGCATCACCACGCACAAACTGGCACTGGACGATATCAACCGGCGCACCGAGGCCAGAAGCTATACCGGCAGGATCATGGCCATGTTTGATATGAAGCGCAGGCCGACGACCAAACAGCAGGAGTATATCGACAGCTGGCAGCAAAGCGGTTTTTTACCCGAACTGATCCGGCTCGCTTACGAAAAGGCACGCGATAAAAAAGGTGACGAAATCACCTTGGAAAGCATCCGTTATATAGACGGCATTCTCCGCCGCTGGGAAAAAGCGGGCATCCGCACCCCGGAGGACGCCGCACAGGAGGACGCTGCTTTTTATGCGGCGAAAAAACAGGAAACACAAACGGCCGGCAAATCGACTTCAAAAAGCCACAGAGAGGCTGACAACGCTTCTTTTGACCTGGAAGAATTCAAAAAGTTAAAAAACAAATTCTGATTTAAAAAGCCGAGGGAATTATGTATCAGAAAGCTATATATGACGAGGCAATTCGTCGCATTCAGGAACGTCGGATATCTGCGCAAAAACAGCAGGAAACCCGCACAGATCAAATTCGCGCCAAAATTCCTGAGATAGCTGAATTGGATCGTCAGCTGCGCAATACCTGTCTCTCTCTTGCAAAGACATTTGGAACAAAAGACTGCAAAGAAAGAATCAAAAAGCTGGAACAGTATTGCGAGAGTGCTGAGAACATGCTTCGGCGGATTCTTGTGCAGCACGGATATCCGGAAAATTATCTTGATACACAGTATTTATGTCCTCATTGCAATGACACCGGATTTGTCGGCGGAAAACCGTGTGAATGTCTGATTCGCGAAATTGGAATGCTAGGTGCAGAAAAGCTGAACGCACAATCACAGCTTTCACTTTGCTCCTTCAATTCGTTTTCTCTTTCTTATTACAACAATCTCCCCCCCGAGGAATATCGGGAAATGTGTAACATATTTGAAAAGTGCCGTTCTTATGCGCATAATTTTAATTTGCACACATCCGACAATATCCTGATGATTGGCAATACCGGACTCGGAAAAACGCATCTGTCCTTGTCGATCGCAACGGTTCTTCTGCAAAACGGATTCAGCGTCATCTATGATTCTGTCGGAAATCTGATGCACAAGCTTGAGATGGAGCATTTCGGAAAGAACTCTGATGGAAACACACTGGATTTGCTGCTGGAATGCGATCTTTTGATTCTTGACGATTTTGGAACCGAATTTGTCACCAGCTTCACCAAGTCCATGATTTACACGATCATCAATAGCAGAATCAACGCTGAAAAGCCTTTTATCGTTAATACCAATCTTGTCGAAGAAGACTTGCAGGAGCAATACGGAAACCGAATTCTTTCGCGTTTATTTTCCGCGTGTATAATGCAGTTTTATGGCAGAGATATCCGACAACAAAAAAGAATCCAGCAGAACAGAAGTCAGGAGGCAAGAACATGAACGAGATCTCTTTGCAGGAAATCAATCATCTCGCGAAGGAGGCTCCGGAGCTCTTTGTGATCGACGCAGAAGCCGCTTACGACAAGCAGCTCCGCGATCTCGCGGACGATATCTGCCGGCACGCAAAGGAGCGCCCGATCACGCTGATCTCAGGGCCGTCCGGCTCCGGCAAGACCACGACCGCCTGCCGCCTTGAGCAGATCCTCGACGCCTCCGGATTTGAGGCGCATACGCTTTCCATGGACAATTACTACGCCGACGGCACGCGCAATGCCGACATCGTCGATCAGTTCGGAAAGCCCGATTACGAATCCCCGCTGCGGCTGGATACCGACCTGCTGAACACGCAGCTCGAGCAGCTTGCCCGCGGTGAGGAGGTCGAGCTGCCGCGCTTCGATTTCGCCGCGCAGAAGCAGCTCAAATCCGGCAGAACGCTCCGGAGAAAGCGCAATGAGCTCATCATCATGGAGGGCATCCACGCGCTGAACCCGGATGTTACCGGCGATACGCACAGCATTGCGAACCGCATTTATCTCAGCGTGCGCACGCGCATCACGGTCGGTGAGAACCGGCTGCATCCCTCGCTGATCCGCTTTGCGCGCCGCCTGATCCGCGACAGCCGCACCCGCGGCCGCTCGCCGCAGGAATCCTGCGAAATGCTCAGCAGCATTTCCAGAGGCGAAAATCTGTACATCATGCCGTATAAGCATCTTGCGGACTACGAGCTTGATACCTTCATGAGCTATGAGCTTTCGGTCTATCAGCCGATCCTACTGGAGACCGTCCGGAAGCTGGCCGAAGCATCCGCACCGGAGACCGGCATCCCGATGCTGCTCAGCGTGCTCGAGCAGCTGACGCCGCTGGAAAGCGAATGGATCCCCGAGCAGTCGCTCGTGCGGGAGTTCATCGGCGGTTCCGCGTTCACAAGCTGATGCCCGCGCCCTTTGCGGTGTGCTTTTCCGGGCACAGACCCGAAAAGCTCCCGACCGGCACCTCTCTGCGTATGATCCAGAGCCTGCTCTACAGTGAGATCCGCAATGCGATCCGCGACGGTGCCGATACCTTTTATACCGGAACAGCCAGAGGCGTTGACCTCTGGGCGGCGGAAATGGTGCTGCATTTCAAAAAGCAGTATCCCGCGCTGAAGCTGATCTGCGTGCTGCCCTATGCGGGACAGGGCGCCGGGCTCTCCGGTTCGGAGCGATACCGCTTCATGACCGTGCTGAACGCCGCAGACGAGACCGTCTGTATCTGTGAGCACTATCAGAAGAACTGCTACGCGATGCGCAACCGGTATATGATCCGTCACAGCAGACGGCTCATCGCGCTGGTCACGGACATGCGTTCCGGCACCGGCCAGACGATCCGCATGGCGGAGGCGGCAGGGCTTGAACTGCGGCTGCTCTCCGTGGAGCTGGCAAAGCAGCAGGCGCAGCCCGCTCATGATTATTTTTCGTTTTAACGGCAACCCGCGCAGAGACTGTAAGTGCTCTGCGGCGCAGATCGTTTGCAAATCCCTGAACGGGAAGCCTCTGCGCGGCGCTGCCGGCCAATCACGGCACATATCCAATCAACAGGAAAGGAGCAGCAGTCTCAAAGGGACTGCGAACAATCATGGCAATGTCAAATTCCTATGCACGGCGCCGCCGCAGATCGAAGGCAGGCAGCACCGCGATCCCCTTCATGATCACCATTCTGATCTCTTTGCTCGTATTCGGCGGCGTTGCGCTGTACTTCTACAACAAGCTGACCGAAAAGACCAACGAGCTCAAGGTGATGGAGCCCGCGACCAAGATCATCTCCGCGGAGGATATCAACACGATCCTGTTCGTGCTTGACCCCGCAGATGAAGGGCGGAAGAATGCGGTCATGCTGATGCGCTTCGACCCGGTGCGCAAGCAGATCCTCTGCATCGGCATCCCGCTGGAGCTTCAGGTTCAACTCGACAGCCGCGTGATGACGGTCGGTGCCTGCTACGAGAACCACGGCGCCGTCAGCCTGAAAGATGCTGTGGCCGAGACAATCGGACAGCCGGTTGACCGTTATATCATGATGGACAGCCGCGGCTTTGCGACGCTGGTCAACATCTTCGGCAACCCGAAAACGACGATCGACATTGAGGACACCGGCCTGAACAAATCCAAGAACGGCCTGCCGGAAACGCTCGATATCGGAAAATACGAGCTGCTGCTCACCAGCCAGAGATACGCGGATGAGATCGAGCGCTGCACGAAGATCGGCCTGTCGATCGCGCAGCTGATCAATGACTGCATCAGCCCGGAGGATTCCCACGCGACAGCGGAAACCAGCGGCGGCAGCCGTATCGCGAACAATCTGGACAAGTATTTCAACACGGTTTTCAATGCTATCACCACAGATATCACCGTGATCGACTACGAGGATCACAAGCACGCGATCAGCTATGTGTTCCAGTATGCGGTATCGCCGGCGCGCGGCTACACCATGGGCTGCCAGAAGCAGGAGGACGGTACGCTGACGATCAACGAGTCCACGCTGAACGACCTGAAGATGCTGTTTGCATCCAGCAGCTCGAATACGAAGTCCTCCGGTGATTCCTCCTCCGAGTCACAGGCGGAAGCGCCTGCAGAGGCACCGGCAGAAGAACCGGCGGAAGCCCCCGCAGAGGAGCAGCCCGCCGATCCCGCAGAATGATTTACTGCATGATACGAAAGATCCCTTCGCTGAGGCGGAGGGATCTTTTTGTATGCAGCACGGCAGAGCCCTGTTCCCCGCTGATATGCCAAAAGGACGCCGATGCAGTATCAGCGTCCTTTTCCTGTTTTATTGTCTGCATTATGATCGCGGCGTGCTTCAGCATTGGGAGAAGCAGCCCTTCAGAAGCCGCTTCGCGGCGTGTGTTCGGACTGTTGGGAGCGCTTCGCTGCCCGCCCGGAGGGAGATGCCGGCGGGGGCTCCCCGCCCGACTCAGGCGTTCCAGTTTGCAATGGATTCCAGCACCTTGGCGAGCTTTTCCTTCGCCTTTGCAAGCTTCTCGCGCTCGTTCTGGATCAGCTGTGCCGGCGCCTTCTCGCAGAAGCCCGGATTGCTCAGCTTCTTCTGAATGATCTCGATATCGTTCCGTGCCTTGGTCTCCTCTTTCGCCAGACGCGCAAGCTCCTTCTCCTTATCGACCAGTTCCTCCATCGGGATGAAGATGCGGGCACAGTCGGTCACGGCGGTCAGTGCGTTCTTGAACTTGTAGTCCTGACCGAATTCCAGTTCGGATGCACCGACCATGTTCTCGAAGAAGATGCTGTTTGCGGAGAACAGATCGACCTCCAGCGTCTCAAAGAACATCTTTGCCTTGACGGAGTTCGGCACGTTCAGCTCGGTGCGGCTCATGCGGATCGCCTTGATCGCGGCAATGACCTTTTCAAAGTCGTTTGCAGCATCGGAGAAGTCCAGTGCCTCCTGATAGGTCGGGTAATCCTCAAGGATGATCATGCTTTCGCCGTCGGTCAGCACCTGCCAGATCTCCTCAGTGATGAACGGCATAAACGGATGCAGCAGCTTCAGCATACCGCGCAGCACCCAGACGAGCACCTGCTCTGCGGAGGACTTTGCCTCGCCGCCCGCACGCATTCTCGGCTTGGTCAGCTCGATGTACCAGTCGCAGTACACATCCCAGATGAAGTCATACAGCTTTGCGGATGCCACGCCGAGCTCGAAGTGATCGAGGTTGTCGTTGACGTCCTTCGCGAGCTGATTGAACTTCGAGACGACCCACTGATCCTCCATGCGGAGATTTGCAGGCAGACCCTTGAACCGGAAATCGTTGGGCAGGTTCATCATGACGAAGCGGGATGCGTTCCACAGCTTGTTCGCGAAGTTGCGCGCCGCCTTGACCTTGTCGTCCGTGAAGCGCATGTCGTTTCCGGGGGAATTGCCCGTTGCGAGCATAAAGCGCAGCGCGTCCGCGCCGTAGGTGTCGATGACCTCGAGCGGGTCAATGCCGTTGCCGAGCGACTTGGACATCTTTCTGCCCTGCGCATCGCGGACAAGGCCGTGGATCAGCACATGCTTGAACGGCACCTCGTCCATATTTTCCATAGCGGCAACGATCATTCTGGAGACCCAGAACGTGATGATATCGTAACCGGTGACCAGCGTGTCCGTCGGATAGAAATACTGGAGATCGTCGGTCTTTTCCGGCCAGCCGAGCGTGGAGAACGGCCACAGTGCCGAGGAGAACCATGTATCCAGCGAATCCGGATCCTGACGCATCGGCTTGCCGCACTTCGGGCAGACCGCGGAGCTCTCCTTCGTGACGGTCAGCTCGCCGCAGTCGTCGCAGTAGAACGCAGGGATCTGATGACCCCACCACAGCTGACGGGAGATGCACCAGTCGCGGATATCCTCCATCCAGTTGAAATAGAGCTTGTCAAAACGCTCCGGCACGAACTTGATCCTGCCGTCGCGCACAGCCTCGATCGCCGGCTTTGCGAGCTCGTCCATTTTGACGAACCACTGCAGCGACACACGCGGCTCGACGGTCGTGCCGCAGCGGTAGCAGGTACCGACATTGTGGACATGCGGCTCAGTCTTGACCAGGAAGCCGCCCTCCTTCAGATCTTCGAGGATCGCTTTTCTTGCCTCGTAGCGGTCCATGCCTGCGTACTTCGGATAATCCTCGGTGATCTTCGCATCATCGGTCATGATGTTGAGCACCGGCAGATCATGCCGCTGACCGACCATAAAGTCGTTGGGGTCATGTGCCGGGGTGATCTTCACGACGCCGGTACCGAAGTCCATATCGACATAGCTGTCCGCCACGATCGGGATCTCTCTGCCGACCAGCGGAAGAATGACGGTCTTGCCGACAACATTCTTATAACGCTCGTCCTTCGGGTTGACCGCGATCGCAGTATCGCCGAGCAGCGTTTCCGGACGGGTCGTCGCAAGGAACATATAGCCGGAGCCGTCTGCGAACGGATAGCGCAGGTGCCAGAAGCTGCCCTCCTGCTCCTCGTAGGTGACCTCCGCGTTGGAGATCGAGGTCAGGCACTTGGGGCACCAGTTGATGATGCGCTCGCCGCGGTAGATATAGCCCTTTTCGTAATAGTTGACGAACACTTCCTTGACCGCTTCCGAGCAGCCCTCGTCCATGGTGAAGCGCTCGCGCTCCCAGTCGCAGGAGGAACCGAGCTTCATCAGCTGCTGGTCGATCCGGCCTGCATACTGCTCCTTCCATGCCCATGCGCGCTTCATGAAGCCCTCTCTGCCGATATCGGCCTTGGTGATGCCTTCCTTGCGCATCGCCTCAACGATCTTCGCCTCGGTCGCGATCGCGGCATGGTCGGTGCCCGGCAGCCAGAGGGTGCTGTAGCCGCTCATGCGCTTCCAGCGGATGAGGATATCCTGCAGGGTCTCATCCAGCGCATGACCCATGTGCAGCTGACCAGTGACATTCGGGGGCGGGATCACGATCGTATACGGGATCTTCTTGGGGTCGGTCTCCGCATGGAAGCAGCGCTTTCTCATCCACTGCTGATAGATGCGGTCCTCAAAGGTACTGGGGTCGTAGTTCTTTGCGAGTTCCTTCAAAGTAATCAGCTCCTTTTCCTTGTTGCGCGTTGGGGGATTCTATCCGATAAAAAACGCCCCGAACGCAGTTTTCGTTGCGTTCAGGGCGAATAAACCTTGTGTTATCCGCGGTACCACCTGACTTCAGCGGCCACAGCGCGGGCTGCGGTCTGCTGCACTCTTTCCGGCAGCGCATATCATGCAGATACGGTACTGCCTGTCCGTTCACGGCGGACGACCCGTCAGACGGTTCTCCTTCTGAAAAGGCTTTCCCGTCTGCTGCTCGGAACGCGACTTCTTCACCGCAGCGGAAGCGCTTGCACCGTCCGCGCTCTCTCTGCACCGCTGTTGGGTGTGTACTACTCGTTCGTCATGGCATTTCAAGACAGATTCATTATATCAGGCATTTGCCGAATCGTCAAGTATTTTGCGGATTTTCAGCGTTTTGCACAATCCTTTAGTCAAAGTAAAACAATTCCTCGAATTTCATGTCCAGTGCGATGCAGAGGATCAGGGCTAATTTGGCAGTCGGCTGGAACTGTCCGGTCTCCAGCGAGCTGATCGTATTGCGCGAGACACCGACAAGCTGTGCCAGCTGCTGCTGTGACAGTCCCCGCTCGCTGCGCGCCTCCTTGAGCCGGTTTTTCAGAACAAGCGAATCATCCATTATATTGTCCCCGCTTTCAGGTCACGGAACAGGAAGCAGAGAAAGGAAACCGTGAAATAGATCATCACCAGACCGTAAAGCAGCCAGACGGCACCCCATTCCGAAACAACACCGCGCCGCTTTCCGGCAATGTACCGCACAATACCGAAGATCGCATTATAGCTGCAAAACATGATACGGAGAAATGCGCCTCTGTAATCCTCATACATGATCGTTGCGATCAGTTCAACGGTCGCGCAGAGCAGCAGCACCGCCGCGCCCGCAAAGCCCCGCGCTTCATTTTCCGTTTCCAGCTCCGCAAGGTCTCTGCCCTTGTGTTCTCTGCGCGATTTTACGGGAATTACCTTTTTGTTCATGATGCACTCCTCTTCTTCACCAGATTTCTGTATGTCCGGAAATCAGTCCGCCGTAGAGCCGGATCAGCGCCAGCACGGTCATCACTGACATGAAAAGACCGTATGCCAGCCAATAGCTGCCGCGGCTGTTCTGGCCGTTCTTTTTGTTGAGAATGAACTGCACGATCCCCATGACCGCCCAGTAGCAGAAAAACATCACCCAGAATTCCGGCAGGCTGCGGTCAAATACGAAGTCGCCGATCAGATTCATAACCGCGCCGACCGTCAGCGTGATGCCGCCGGCCAGACTCTTTGCCTTGTTCTGGATCTCCAGATCTGCGATGTCCTTGCCCTTGTTTTCCTTCCGTGCCTTTGCGAGAATATCATCCTTGTTCATAATATGCCTCCTTATCTGGTCAGATATTGAATGTAATGAACTGCTGCACAGACCATAATCACACCGAACACCAGCGTCATGCCGATCTCAAATGCATTCCGCTTTTTGATTGCCTGCCGCAGAAATGTGCCGAAATCCATTGCAAAGATCATCACGGCGATCGCACCGGCTTCATCACCGTGGCCGGTCATAAACTGCAGAATCATGATGATCGGCGCTGCGATAATCGCTGCGATAAACGCGGCCTGCCAGTTCTTGCGGCGCTCAGTCTGCTCTGCAAGATCGTGGCCCTTGTTTTCCTTGCGCGCCTTTTCCAGTATTTCATCCCTATTCATATATGCCTCCTTGCCGTATGTCCGTTCTGCCAAGTTCACTTGGCATCTCCGTTGTGCCTATTATAGCACTGCCAAGTATACTTGTCAAGCCGTTTGCCAAGTTTTCTTGGCAAATCAGGCATTTGCACAATCAAATCGTCTTTATCGCCATTCGATACTATGCACAGTGTACAAATCTGACGCGTCGGTTCCGTAAAACACCCCGCTCCCCTGTTGACAAAATCCGCAGTTTGTGGTACGATATAGGAAATACATTTGATTCCAAAGGAGGCTTTTCTTATGAATCTTCTGTCGGCACTGCCCGCGCTGCCGCTCGGCGACGATACCCCGATCCTGCTCTACTGCATCCTCGGTCTGCTCGGCCTTGCGCTTGTGATCGCCATGGTCATCATGGGCAAAAAGTCGAAGCAGGATAACGACAAGGATCAGAAATGACCGGCGGACTGATCGCGCTGACCTTTGATGACGGTCCGGATCCGGAGGTCACGCCGCAGCTGCTCGATGTGCTGGAAAAGTATCATGTTCCCGCATCGTTCTTTCTGATCGGCGAGCGGATCACCGCGGAGACCGTACCGATCCTGCAGCGGGCGGTCATGCTCGGCTGCGAGCTCGACCACCATTCGTATTCCCACCCGTATATGACCGTGCTGTCGCCGCGGCAGATCGAGCATGAGATCTTTTCCGCGACGCAGCGCATCATTCTGTCCACCGGGCAGACGCCGCGCTTCTTCCGGCCGCCGTATTTCGCGGTATCGGAGGCGCTGTTCTCACAGGTCAACATGCCGTTTATCGGCGGCTACGGCGTGCGGGATTACGATGCGAATGTCAGCGAGGCGGAGCGGTATCAGGGCGTCATGCGGCTGGCAAGGGACGGCAGGATCATTCTGCTGCACGATTTTGAAGGCAATGCGCCGACAGTTGCAGCAGTCCGGCGGCTCGTCCCCGACCTGCTCGCCAGAGGCTTCCGCTTTGTCACGGTCTCGGAGCTGTTCCGGTCAAAGGGCATCACGCCGCGCAATACCGACCGCATCCTGTATTCCTACACCGGACAGACGGAAATGTATGCGCCGGACGCATAACAAAAAACAAACGGAGAGGTTCTCGCATTTGCTGCGGAACCTCTCCGTTTTTTTGTGTACGAAACAGGCAGACAGCCGGAGCCGTCTGCCTGTTTGTCATTCGTTCAGATCAAGTCGGAGCTCAGTCGTCCTCCTCGGTCTCGTAGCTGCTTCTGGTGATGACGTCCTCTGCATCAAATGCAACGACGGTCAGTTCCGGAGTCTGGTACTTCATGTGTTTTCACCTCTTTTCAGTGATTTGATTCTTTACGCTTTGATCAATCAAACGGGATTTCTTCGGACGGTTCTTCTGCAGCCGGCGCTTCCTGTGCCGGTTCTGCCGGTTCAGCGGACTCCTCATCCGGATCCACTGCATCCAGACCGAAGTATTCTCTTGCAGCATGGCAGTACATCATCAGAGCGGTCAGCGTGCTCTTGAGCGTCTCGTTGCTGCTCTTTTCCAGTCTGCTTGCGATGTAGCACTCAGGGCTGTAGATCGTGGTCAGGCTGATCTGCTCATAAGCAGAGCCGTTCTTCACGCAGACATAAGCCTCGTAAGCATCGGTCATGTCCGGAGCCTTGATGCCGACGATATCAGCGATCAGACGGATCGAGCCGTCCTCTCTCTTGTTTCTGACGATCTTCGCATACTTGAAGCTGTCCTCAGAGCCTGCAACGCGGTATGCCAGATATGCATCCGGCAGCACGGACTCGTCTTCCAGCGTCACGATGTAACGGAGCGTCGTTGCAGCATCCAGAATGAGGGAGTGCGAGGCGACTGCTGCAGTTGCATTCTCAATGCTGTCCTCGATGACCTGCTCAGCAGCGTCGGTGTTCACATAGCTTCTGTCAATCGTAACCGGGCCGTAAAGGCTCTCGACGTTTGCATCCGCAAGATTGTCGGTGTTTACATCGAAGTAACGCTGTGCGTAAGAACCGTAGGTCGCCATGTAAGCTGCCAGCGTTCTCATCTTCTCGTCCGTGGACTTCTGCATTCTGCCGTCCAGATATGCCTGAACAGAATAGGTGAACGGATCCTCAGCATCGGTAGAAACCTCAGCGCCGTTCAGCGTTGCAGCGTAGGTGCAGTAGATCGTGTCAGCCATTTCCGGAGCAGCGACCATGTAGGTGAATCTGTAGCGGCCGTCCCACTCACCGTCATCGTTCAGGTTGTGCTTGCCGGTGATCTCGGTCTTGACCCACTCGCCGTTCTCCTGGGTATGCCATGCGGTCATGACCGGGTTCTCAACGCCCTCTGCGAACTGCACAAGATAGTTGACACCGATCTTGCCGTTGACGAGCAGCGTGTGGTTCTGCTTGATGATAAAGGTCGGAGCGATCGCAACGTCCTTGGTCGCGGTGTACTCAACGTCCTCGAAGGTCGCGGTCGCGGTGTAGGTCATGGTGCCTGCGGTCGCAAGACCCGGCTCCTGCGAAACAACGCCTTCGCCGACGACTGCGTTCACGGTCTTCTCGTCACCGCACTTGCTGCAGGTGAACTTTGCGCTTGCGGAAGAAGCATCTGCTGCCCATTCCCATGCCGGTTCGCCGTAGCTGTGACCCTTTGCCGGGATCTCAAATTCTTTGACATCCTCATAGGTCTCGCCGTTGAAGGTAACGGTTGCAGTATAAAGCTCGGCGCCTGCACCGGTGCAGGTTGCTTCGCTCGTCACAACCGGCTCGCCGATCTCAGCCTCAAGCGTGAAGGTGCTGTCGTTCTGCTGGCAGGTAAAGACCGCCTCTGCATAAGAAGCATCGTTTGCCCAGTTCCACTCCGGCTCACCGTAGGTGTGCTCCGCTGCCGGAAGCACCTCTTCCTTCTCGTTGGTGTAGGTCACACCGTTGTAAACGGCAGTCGCTTTATAGGTGCGGATGCCGGTCTCGGTGCAGGTCGGTTCGGCCGTGATCTCGCTTGTGATCTCAACATCGGTGACTGTGACGTTCTCGGAGCAGTTCTCGCGTGCGCAGGAAAGCGTCAGCACTGCGCTGCTGTAGCCGTCCCATGCCCATGCCGGGACCGTGAACTGATGACCGAGTTCCGGGCTGATATCATTGACCGTCTTTTCTTCCTTCAGGCCGTTGCAGGTCGCGGTGTAAACTTCATATTCTGCTTTGGTGCAGGTCGCATCAAAATGCTCACAGCTGACGACCGCATCCGTGCGTCTCTCAGCATCGCATCTGCTGCAGACTTCAACAAGCTTTGCGGAGGACAAATCTTCCGCCCACTCGAAACCAGCTGCCTCAAACACATGGCCGAGTGCATCAACAGATTCCGTCAGCTTCTCGTCGTTGGTGTAGGTGACGTTCGGATCAACATCCGTGTTCGTCCACTTTGCGATGATGAGCTTTGTACCCTCGTCCGTGCAGGTCGGGGCCGGATCGACAGAATACTCATAGAAGCACGGCAGGCCATACTGCCAGGCCCAGTTGTCCGGATCTTTCTCGGGATGTCTGCCTGTTGCATCATCTTTCAGTTTCTTGACATCGACGGTGCAGGTCTTGGCTTCCGTATCCCAGTGCCATGCGCCGGGTCTCCACTGATGCAGATCGGCGATCGCTGCAGCATAATCCAGATAACGCTGCTTCAGACGCTGACGGATCTCCTCGATGTGCGGGCTGGTATTGTCTGCCAGCATCTCATCCAGGATATTGTCGATGTTGCCGATTCTGCTGCCCTGCTGGCTCTTGACATTCTCAACCAGATTGTAGAGATACTCACCGGTCAGGTTCAGATCCTCGATCTGATTGCAGCCTGCGATGGCCTTCTTGATGTGGTCGATCGAAACATGTTTGCCCCACTCTCTCATGCCGGCGTTGTCACCGGTCAGCATGGAAAGGTCGATCACCTTGATGGAGGAGCAGCCGTTAAACATGTTCTCGATGTAGTCAACGGTCGTGACGTTCGTGAGGCCGGAAAGATCAACGGTCTCCAGCTTGGTCAGACCTGCAAAGGTCCAGCCGAAGTCATACACATTGGAAGCATCGACGCTTTCCTGCACAACCAGAGACTCCAGATTGGTGAAGTTCTGGAACAGGTGATACCAGGACTTCGGAAGGGTCGCGCCGTCAGCGATCACGATATGCTTCACCTTGCTGTAGCTGATCGTGGAGAAGAAAGAGGTGTGAAGATCTCCGGTGATCTGATCCGGATGGTCTTTACCGACTGCGCCCTCTGCGTTGGTAATGCCCTTCTTGATCGTCAGGGTGCCGGTCGCGGCATCCCATGTGATACCGCTGTGATTCCATGCATTGCTGCTGTTAATCGTTGCAGCCTCTGCCTCGATCACAGCAGGTGCGGATGCAAATCTGAACTGTGCCGGAGCAATCAGATTGCCCGTGACAGTCAGAACTGCCAGAATGCCGGCCGCAGACCGGCGGATAGAATGCTTTTTGCTCATTAATTCAACCTCCTGAAAAAAGTATGCCTGATTACTTTTACACGCTGCAGAATGTTCCCACATAACCGCAGATCCCACATTTTCCGCAGTCAATCATTCACAGCCTGTTCATTATACCATGAAATTCCAGCAGTGTCAATCATTTCACATAAACTATTTAGGGGTTTTCAAATTTCTGTGTTTTCGTCAAATTAGTTTAATCGAAGCTTGCAGATTTAGCTATATGCAATAAAACAAATTCTGTGAAAATGCTCGCTGTCCATACAATAATCAGTTCAATCTTTTCCGGGAAGCGTGTCCGTCCGGGCTGATTTCCTTTTAACAAAAAAGCAGACAGACAGCCGTAGCTGCCTGCCTGCTTTCATTGTTCAGATCAAGTCGGAGCTCAGTCGTCCTCCTCGGTCTCGTAGCTGCTTCTGGTGATGACGTCCTCTGCATCAAATGCAACGACGGTCAGTTCCGGAGTCTGGTACTTCATATTTCTCGCCTCTTTTCTCAAAGTGAAATTCAGATATACCTTTCAGCCATTATTCTGCATCCAGATCAAAGTAATCTCTTGCAGCATGGCAGTACATCATCAGTGCGACCAGCGTGCTCTTGAGCGTCTCGTTACTGCTCTTTGCCAGTCTGCTTGCAATGTAGCACTCGGGGCTGTAGATCGTGGTCAGGCTGATCTGCTCGTAGGAAGAACCGTTCTTCACACAGATATATGCCTCGTAAGCATCGGTCATGTCCGGTGCCTTGATGCCGACGATGTCAGCGACCAGGCGGATCGAGCCGTCCTCTCTCTTGTTTCTGACGATCTTCGCATACTTGAAGCTGTCCTCAGAGCCTGCAACGCGGTATGCCAGATATGCATTCGGGAGCACGGACTCGTCTTCCAGCGTCACGATGTAACGAAGCGTCGTTGCAGCATCCAGAATGAGGGAGTGCGAGGTGACCTCGGCGGTCGCATTTTCAATGCTGTCCTCGATGACCTGCTCAGCAGCGTCGGTGTTCACATAGCTTCTGTCAATCGTAACCGGGCCGTAAAGGCTCTCGACATTTGCATCTGCAAGATTGTCGGTGTTCACATCGAAGTAACGCTGTGCGTAAGAACCGTAGGTCGCCATGTAAGCTGCCAGCGTTCTCATCTTCTCGTCCTTGGACTTCTGCATTCTGCCGTCCAGATACGCCTGAACAGAGTAGGTAAACGGATCCTCCGCATCGGTCGAAACCTCAGCGCCGTTCAGCGTCGCTGCATAAGTGCAGTAGATCGTGTCTGCCATTTCCGGAGCCGCGACCATGTAGGTGAATTTGTAGCGGCCGTCCCACTCACCGTCATCGTTCAGGTTGTGCTTGCCGGTGATCTCAGTCTTGACCCACTCGCCGTTCTTCTGGGTATGCCATGCGGTCATGACCGGATTCTCAACGCCCTCTGCGAACTGCACGAGATAGTTGACGCCGATCTTGCCGTTGACGAGCAGCGTGTGGTTCTGCTTGATGATAAAGGTCGGAGCGATCGCAACGTCCTTGGTCGCGGTGTACTCAACATCGTTGAAGGTCGCGGTCGCGGTGTAGGTCATGGTGCCTGCGGTCGCAAGACCCGGCTCCTGCGAAACAACGCCTTCGCCGACGACTGCGTTCACAGTCTTCTCGTCACCGCACTTGCTGCAGGTGAACTTTGCGCTTGCGGAAGAAGCATCTGCTGCCCATTCCCATGCCGGTTCGCCGTAAACGTGATCTGTCGTCTCGACGGAAACAACACCTGTTACGATTTCATAATTGTTGGTATCATCCGGCGTGAACTGATAATTCACGGTGCCTTCCTCGGATATTTCCTCCGAAGTCACTGCCAGCGTACCGGCAACGGATTCGTCGGTGCGGGACAGAACGAGATCCGCGAATGTCTGGTTGCATGCAAGCGTTGCCGCCGAAACCGTGCCCAGATTCGGAATTGCCTGTGCGATCGCAACCGTTGCAGAACCGGTCACTGCGTTGAAGTTGTCCTTCGTCACCTTGTAGTACACAGTGTAGCTGCCTGCATTGGTGCAGGTCGGATTTGCTTCGCTGTACTCGCCGTCTTCGGACTCTGCATACATAACCGTCGCGCCTGCCGGTGCACTCACGCTGATTCCGTGTGCTGCGCCGTCATAGGTGCCGGTGTAGCCCTCTGCCTCGACGTCTTCCATGCTTGCTGCTGCGATCGTGAAATCGATCGTTGCATTCGCCGGCAGCTTGTAGTTCGGATTGGAAAGCGCATCTGCCGTTGCGACATACTCGCCAGCTGCGGTCTGTCCGCCCGTGACGTTCACATCACAGCTGTCGCCCTCGACCAGATTGCTAACGGTCGCCTTCGGTGCCTGCTCTTCGCCGGTGTAGGTCAGATCGGTATCCGTCCATTCGAGCACCGCCTCAAGCTGGGCGATCTCAACCGTTGCAGAACCGGTCACTGCGTTGAAGTTGCAAAAGGCTTCCCCCTGGTGGGGAAGCTGTCAGCCGAAGGCTGACTGATGAGGGGGGCTATCGCTCAACCAGCTCGAAAGGATCCTCTATGAAGTCACTCAAGAACGCAAATCTGACCGAATACTCAAAAA
>JAFWQJ010000040.1 GCA_017545185.1 Oscillospiraceae bacterium
CGGTAGAAAAAAGAAAAGCGATAATCCCGAAGGCACGGGAGAATCGCAGATGTCAACATTATAGAATATAATCAACGAAAGTGGAATCAAGAAAAAGAAATCAAAAAACGTGTGATTTTGGTAGAAAAAATGGTAGAAAAATAATGTGATTCACGTTTATATTATCTACCAACAACTCTCTGAAACCCAGTCAAATCGGATAAAACAGAGAATTGTTACTAAGGAATTCATATAATAGAGTAGACAAATGCACTATTATATGGTATAAGCCGGCAGTGCCCGCAGCCGGTTTTGTGCTCCGGCAGTATCAGCCGGAACGATTTTTACTGTCCTCCCATTGCTTTTTTCGTAATAATATGGTATAATAAGGCGAAGGAAACCGGAACCGCAACGAAAGGAAATGAGATCATGCGTAAGAAGAATATTGCGTTTGACAATGCCAAGTACCTGAAGACCCAGTCCGAGCATATCCGGGAACGGATCGCGCAGTTCGGCGGCAGACTGTACCTTGAATTCGGCGGCAAGCTCTACGACGATTATCATGCTTCCCGCGTGCTGCCGGGCTTCCAGCCGGACAGCAAGCTTCGTATGCTGCTGCAGATGAAAAAGGATGTGGAGATCGTCATCGCGATCAACGCCTCCGACATTGAGCAGAACCGCACCCGCGGTGACCTCGGCATCACCTATGACACCGATGTGCTGCGCCTGATCGGGCTGTTCCGCCAGAAGGGGCTGTTTGTCGGCAGCGTCGTCATGACGCGCTTTACCGGCGAGCCCGCTGCGGAGAAATTCCAGCAGCGTCTGGAAAATCTCGGCATCCGCGTGTACCGGCATTATCCGATCGAGGGCTATCCCTCGAATCTCCCGCTGATCCTCTCCGAGGACGGCTTCGGCAAGAATCAGTACATTGAGGTCAGCAGACGGCTGGTCGTCGTGACCGCGCCGGGTCCCGGCAGCGGAAAAATGGCGGTCTGCCTCTCGCAGATCTATCAGGAGCATCAGCGCGGCAATGAGGCCGGCTACGCAAAATTCGAGACCTTCCCGATCTGGAATGTCCCGCTGAAGCATCCGGTCAATGTCGCTTACGAGGCCGCGACCGCAGACCTCAACGATATCAACATGATCGACCCGTTCCACCTGGAAGCCTACGGCACGACCGCGGTCAACTATAACCGCGACGTTGAGGTGTTCCCGGTGCTGCGCTCCATGTTCGAGCAGATCTACGGCACTTCGCCGTATCAGTCGCCGACCGATATGGGCGTCAACATGGCGGGTACCTGCATCATCAATGACGAGGCGGCAAAGGCTGCTTCCCGTCAGGAGATCATTCGCCGGTACTTCAACGAGCGCTGCGATCTGCGGCAGGGCAAGTCCGATGCGGAGACCGTCTATAAGCTTGAGCTGCTCATGCAGCAGATGAATCTGACCGAGGACGAGCGTCCGGTCATTGCAAAGGCGCGCGAGGTCGCGGAAAAGACCGGCGAGCCCGCTGCCGCCCTGCAGCTCCCGAACGGAAAGATCGTCACCGGAAAGACCTCTGACCTCATGGGTCCCTGCTCGACGATGCTGCTGAATGCGCTGAAATCGCTCGGCCGGATCAATGACGCGATCGACCTGCTGAGCCCGACCGTCATCGAGCCGATCCAGCACCTCAAGACCGATCATCTCGGCAATGAGAACCCGCGCCTGCATACCGATGAAACGCTGGTCGCGCTGTCGATCTCTGCGGCGACGAACCCGACTGCGGAGCGCGCCATGACACAGCTTGCGAAGCTGCGCGGCTGCGAGATGCATTCGACGGTCATTCTTTCGCAGGTCGATGAGCGTACCCTGAAGCGTCTCGGCGTCAATGTCACATGCGACCCGCAGTTCCAGAGCAACCGGCTCTATCAGAAATAATCAGACGACCGGAGAACATTATGGACAGAACAGCATTTGAAGCGGAGCTGAACCGCTATACGCAGGAGGAACTCCGGCTGATCTACGCGACGCAGCAGGACGTTTATTCCGAGGAGGAGCTGGCGATGATCGCGGAGCGGCTGGAGCCGGTTCCCGAGCCGGAAAAGACCAGTCCGCTGACTGTCATCTGCTGTATCCTGAGCTGCATCGTGCCGTTTTTCGGAATCATTCTCGGGCTGATGCTGCGCGGGGAGACGGATGAACGCCGCAGAAAGCTCGGCAGCGACCTGCTGGTCTGCGGCTGTCTGCCGACGATCGGCCTCGGCGTCCTGATCGGCGGGGTCATGCTGTTCTCAAAGGATGAGCAGAAAAAGACGGTCGGCAAGAAATGCCTTGCGGCCTCGTTTATTTCGCTGATGCTCGGGCTGTTTCTGCTGAGCGGCGGCTTTTCGGTCTGAAACCATGAGACTGCTCCTGCAATGCGGGGCAGTCTCTCTTATTGAACGGAGATACGATGAAAGAACAAATCTGCGCGATTTTTGCGGGCGGCCCCGAGGCAGGGGAGCCCTGTATGCCGGTTCCTGCGGGTGCGTATATCCTCTGTGCGGACAGCGGTCTGCATCTCGCGGAGCGGCTCTCGCTGGCGCCCGATCTGGTGCTCGGCGATTTTGATTCGCTCGGCGGTGTGCCGGAAAACCTGCCGCATATCACGGTGCCGGTCGAAAAGGACGATACCGATACGATGCTTGCGGCGCGCATCGCGCTGGAAAAGGGCTTCCGCGATATCCGCATTTACGGCGCATTCGGCGGACGGCTCGACCATACGGTCGCCAATCTGCAGACGCTCGAATTTCTGCGCGATGCCGGTGTGGATGCGGTGCTGGTCGGGACGGGCAATCTGGCGTTTCTGATGCAGAGCGGCGAAACAAGGCGCATCCCGCGGCGGGAGGGCTGGACGCTCTCGCTGTTTGCGTGGTCGCCGGAATGCACGGGCGTTTCGGCGGCGGGGGTATTTTATCCGCTGGAAAACGGCACGCTGACGAGAAGCTTTCCGCTCGGCGTCAGCAACCGCGTGACTGCGGAGGAAGCAGTCGTCACCTGCGGCAGCGGAACGCTCCTTGTGATCTGCTCCCGGCTGTAACGCTGACTCCGAACAAAATACAAAAAACGGACGCTGACATGCATTTGTCAGCGTCCGTTTGATATAGCAGCTGAGAACGGCCGCAGCGTTCCGCGTTATGCTTCCTCGCGGATCTGGATGTTCGCTTCGCGGAGCTGCTGCTCTGTGACCTGCGACGGTGCGCCGAGCAGGAGATCCTGCGCATTGCCGTTCAGCGGGAATGCGATGACGTTGCGGATCGTCTCGGTATCGGCCAGCAGCATGATCATGCGGTCGATGCCGGGCGCCATGCCGGCGTGCGGCGGTGCGCCGTACTGGAAAGCCGTATACAGCGCGGAGAACCGTGCTGCCAGCTCCTCCTCGGTATAGCCTGCCAGTGCAAAGGCCTTCTTCATGATATCGACGCTGTGGTTTCTGACCGCGCCGGAAGCCAGCTCAATGCCGTTGCAGACGAGGTCGTACTGATATGCCAGGATCTCCAGCGGATCCTGATTCTCCAGCGCATCAAGACCGCCCTGCGGCATCGAGAACGGGTTGTGCGTGAAGTCGAGCTTCTTGGTTTCCTCGTTGATCTCGTACATCGGGAAGTCCACGACGAAGCAGAAGCGGAATGCATTTTTCTCAAGCAGATCGAGACGGTCGCCGAGCCAGTTGCGGATCTGGCCTGCGTAGAGATCGACGGTGCCCTTCTTGTCGGAGATAAAGAACACGGTCTCGCCGTCCTTGATGCCGGACAGCTTACGGATCTCGTCGCGCTGCTCGTCGGAGAGGAACTTGTCGATCGGGCCCTTGAAATTGGACTGACCCTCGACAGCAGTCAGATAGCCGAGACCCTTCATGCCGATCGAGGTCGCGAATTTCAGCGAGTCCTCAAAGAACTTCTTGGAGCAGCCTGCGCAGTCTGCGACGATGCCGCGGACGGGCTTGCCCTTGAAAATCGGGAAGTCCACATTTGCGAAGAAATCAGTCAGGTCGATGATCGTCAGCGGGTTGCGGAGATCGGGCTTATCGGAGCCGTACTTCATCATCGCATCGCGGTAGGTGATGCGCTCGAACGGTGCATCGGAGATGACGGCATCCGGCTTGAACTCCTTAAAGGTCTCGGAGATGACCTTTTCGCATACGGCGAGCACCTCGTCCTGCGTTGCGAAGGCCATTTCAAAGTCAAGCTGATAGAATTCTCCCGGCGATCTGTCCTGACGGGCATCCTCATCGCGGAAGCACGGTGCGATCTGATAATACTTGTTGAAGCCGGAGACCATGAGCAGCTGCTTGAACTGCTGCGGCGCCTGCGGCAGCGCATAGAACTTGCCCTTGTGCTTTCTGCTCGGCACGAGGAAGTCACGCGCACCCTCCGGAGAGGACGCGGTCAGGATCGGCGTCTGGATATCGAGGAAGCCGAGAGCCTCCATTTTGCGGCGCAGATAGGTGATGACCCGCGAACGCAGGATGATGTTCTCGTGGATCTTCGGGTTTCTGAGGTCGAGGTAGCGGTACTTGAGGCGCACCTCCTCACGGGTATCCATGGATTCTGCCGGGATAAACGGCAGCATGGACTTGGACGGGCCGAGCAACTCCATCTTCTCGACGAGCACTTCGACCAGACCGGTCGCGAGCTTCGGGTCAACGGTCTCGGCGTCACGCTCGACGACCTTGCCGGTCACGGAGATGACGCACTCTCTGCCGATGCCTTTCAGCATGGAATCGTCGTGGAAAACGGTCTGGGTGATGCCGGTCTCGTCGCGGAGCGCGAGGAACAGCACGCCGCCGTGGTCGCGGATCGTATCGACCCAGCCGGCCAGCGAAACGGTCTGCCCGATGTTCTCCTTGCGCAGATCATTGCACATGACTGTACGGTACATTTTTTCTCCTCCTGAACATATAAAAACGCCCCAAAGCTGTCTGCATCCAGACTGCTTCGGGACGAGCGTTTCAAACATGAAAACCCGCGGTACCACCCGATTTAACCCATGCGCGGCGGAAGCGGCACATGCGGTTCACTCTTTTTTGGGGCATTCGGTTGTGCGCGGGATGATACCCGTCGCGGGAGTGTTGCCGCTGCCGCTCATTCCGTGACGCGCTTTCAGCCTGTGACGCTGTCTCTCTGGCCGGAAATCATTTTGGGTGCGGGTCTCCTGTGTTTATTGTATTCGATTTTTGCGGGTTTGTCAAGGGGTGCGGGGAGCGGGAACGCGGTGTATGCATATTTTTTCCGATTTTCACAAAATCGCTCTTGACAGTCTCCCGAAATATATGTATAATAAAAGCAGGATGCACCGCACGGGCATCCGCTCGATTTTTCTGATTCAAGGAGGAAACTGTTATGGAACTGAAGGGCTCAAGAACGGAAGCGAATCTGCAGGCAGCATTTGCAGGCGAATCGCAGGCAAGAAATAAGTACACTTATTTTGCATCCAAGGCGCGCAAGGAAGGCTATGTCCAGATCGCGGAGATCTTTGAGGAGACAGCCAACAACGAGAAGGAACACGCAAAGATCTGGTATAAGGAGCTGCACGGCGGCGAGGTGCCGGATACGATCGAGAATCTGAAGGCTGCTGCGGACGGCGAAAACTACGAGTGGACGGATATGTACGCCGAGTTTGCGAAGGTCGCGAAGGAGGAAGGCTTCACCCGCATTGCGGCACTGTTTGAGATGGTCGGCAAGATCGAAAAGGCGCATGAGGAGCGTTACCGCAAGCTGCTCGCGAACATCGAGGGCGGACTGGTGTTCTCCCGCGACGGCGACATGATCTGGGAGTGCATCAACTGCGGTCATATCGTGATCGGCAAGAACGCACCGAAGGTATGTCCGGTCTGCGCACATCCGCAGTCCTATTTCAAGCTCCGCGCTGAAAACTATTGAAATCCGGCGCGGGCGGGGAGTCCCCGCTGCAAAGCGGCTTTTGAAAGGCTGCTTCTCCCGATATGGAAGCCTGCCGGGAGCACAACCGGATACAATGCAAAAGGACGCTGATGCTGCATCGGCGTCCTTTGTTTTATCCTGTGGGATGAAGATTATTCCCCGTCAGCGTTTTGCTTTGCGGAAGGCGCATCTTCCTCTTTCTTTTCCGGCATGTCATAGGGGCCGCGTACCTGCTTGCAGCGCGGATCCTCCGGCGGTTCAGGCTTCTCATACTTCGCCCGGAGACTGTCGATGCCTTTTGCGATCCGCGGCGTCAGCACCGCGATCACCGCAACGACCGCGAAGATCACGAAAAACTTGCCGATGAA
This sequence comes from Oscillospiraceae bacterium, assembly GCA_017545185.1. Taxonomy (GTDB): domain Bacteria; phylum Bacillota; class Clostridia; order Oscillospirales; family Ruminococcaceae; genus Firm-04. The sequence continues at coordinate 6,251 of JAFWQJ010000040.1, forward strand.
CTTCATCAGGACCGGCGTCACATTGACCATATCGTCATTGCTTTCCGCAAGCATTATGAGCAGGCTCACAGGTCACACTCCTTCGTGACAAATACCGCAAACGGCGGGCAGCCGGTACGGTTCGGGAAGCTGCACTGCAAAACGGTATAATACCGGCTGTCCAGCTTCGAGAGAAAGTCAAGCAGTGCGTCGCGCTCCGTAAAGCCGTTCGCGCCGCCGTAATAAATGCACAGCACCAGCGAACCGCCGCGCTTCAAGAGACGCAGTCCGGCTTTCAGCGCCGCAATGCTGGAATCCGCATGGGTGAAGATCTCGTGACTGCCGCGCGGCAGCCAGCCGAAATTGAACACGATGCAGGAGACCGTTCCGTGTGCGGCATACTGCTCCATGTCCGCATGGCTCTGCAGATGCAGCTCCGCGGAAAGGTGATGCTCCGTCAGCAGGGCGGCCGCGGAGTCGATCGCCTCCTGCTGGATGTCAAAGCCGATGACGCGGCCTTCCGCGCCGACCAGCTCACAGAGCAGCTTGGTATCGTTGCCTCTGCCGCAGGTCGCGTCAATGCAGAGGTCGCCGGGGGAGACATGCTCCCGCAGCCAGTGATGCGCCAGATCCAGCACACCGAGCTGTCTGCCGGCTGATTTTTCGTTCGGGTTCATACGTAAAACACCTTCATGTCATCCAGACGCAGGCACGCGAGCTTGCCGCCCGCCTCATGGAACACGGCACCGCAGTCAATGTTGATATAGGTCTCCGTAAAGAGCACCTCGGCTCTGCCGTACATCTGCGGATAGGTCAGCGTCGGCGTGTGGCCGAAGATCAGCGTGCGGTCATCGTAGAAGCGGTCGCTCTGCTGCGGGCGCGCGTTGATGAGCTCGTCGATCTGGTATTCCGAAAGGTCAAGCTCCGGATCGAAATTTTCGATGCCGCTGTGCGTAAAGACGAATCTTCTGCCGTCCGGCATGGTCAGCTCCTCATAGAGCCTGAACTCCTGCAGATAAGCCAGCAGCTCCGCGCGCGTTTCCGGCGGCAGGCCGAGATACTGATTCAGGGTGATCGAGCCGCCGTTCTGCATCCACGCGGAATAGACGGCATAGCCTGCATCGGTATAAAACTCTGTTACATTGTCGATATTTGCTTCCGCGGGCAGCCCGTTGATGCACTGAAGCATGATCGCTTCGTGGTTGCCGAGCAGCGGATAGACATTGATGCGCTCCATGCAGTCAAGGAGCAGCGGGATCGGCGTGTCGCCGCGGTCAATGAAATCGCCGAGGATATACAGGTCGTCGTCTTCTGTAAAGTCGATCTTCTGGCACATCTTGCGGAACAGTGCATGACAGCCGTGAATATCACTCATGACATAGATCAAGCAGGCTTCACCTCCCTGTACGGTAGAATATGCAGGAAATCAGTTCAGGTTTCCGGTATGGAACATCAGGACGGAGAGTGCGGTCAGCGGCGCGGTCTCACAGCGTAAGATCCGCTTGCCGAGCCAGACCGGCTGTACGCCTCTGCCCTGCAGATATTCAATTTCTGCGGGATCAAACCCGCCCTCGCTGCCGATGCAGATGCCGTAGCTTGCGGCGTCGCTGCGGACAGCGGAAAACGAAATGCCGCCCTCGCCCTCATAGAGCACGACGGGCACCTCCAGCGCTGCCATGCGGTCGGCAGCCATTTCAAGGGTATGCAGCGGTGCGATGACAGGGATGATGCCTCTGCCGGACTGCTGCGCGGCTGCCTGCGCGATCTTCTGCAGACGGGGGAGCTTTTTCTGAAATTCGCCGGGATTCGGCCTTGAGATGCAGCGCCTTGTCAGCACCGGGACGATCTCCGTGACGCCGAGTTCCACGGATTTCTGGATGATCTGTTCCAGCTTATCCGATTTCGGGAGTGCCTGAAAGAGCGTGACTTTAATCGTCGGCTCGGCACAGCAGGGTGCGGCGGAGAGGATGTTCAGCGTGACCGCGTCCTGCGTGATCTCCGCGATCTTGCATTCGTAATCGGTCCCGCAGGCGCAGATCGTCAGGTGTTCCCCGGCACGCATCCGCAGGGCATATCCGATGTGGCGCAGATGCTCGCCGGTCAGCACGGGATGCTCCGGAGAGAAGGCGTCATCAAAAAACTTCGGCATGAGAAGCAGCTCCTTTTGCAAAGTCCCTTATATTATACCATATTTCTGCAGAAAAAGCAATGTTTTCGCGGCGAAAAAATATGGAGCTTCTGCGGCGGAAAAATAAGGAGCTTCTGCAGCGAAAAAAAGGAGCTTTTGCAGCGACAATAATAAAGTGGATCGTGAATCACAAACAGTACAGGCACCCGCAGAGATCTGCAGGTGCCTGTTTGCCGTTATTCGGTCTCAGAGGATGCTTCGGTCTCCGCTGCAGCTTCGGTCTCTGCTGCGGCTTCTTCCTCGGCCTTCTCCGTCTCTGCCGGTTCTTCGTCATCTTGAATCGGTTCGATACCCTTGTCCTTCAATGCCTGGATCAGTGTCTCGTAGGACGGTGTCAGGGACTTCGTAAATTCGTTCAGCCGGACGGTCATGTTGCTGTATTTACCGTCAATGAACAGCCAGTAGGTGTTCGCAGATTTCTCTGTGAAGGTCAGCTTTTTCTTCGTGTGATCCTTGAAGTTGTACTCGATCGTGATGAGCGGCTCTGCATTCGGGTCAGGCTTATCATCCAGATTGATCTCCGTGAAGTTCAGGTTGCTGATGCCGCGGTACAGGTTCACGAACAGCTTGTTGAGGTTCTCGTCGTACAGGCCGCTGATGTCCGTGCCGTTAAACTGATACTTTGTGTTTGCATTGTCCACGGTCAGCGTTGCTTTCAGGTCGTAGACCTTGCCCATGTCGATCGTGACGCTGTCCACATCATCAATGCTGGTTTCCACACAGAACGGCATGATGAGATCTGCGACGGTCGTGTTTGTGAACGATGCCTGCGACCGTGAAATGGAGAACACCTGATTCGTCGAGGTGAACATACCGTAGAGATTCGTTTCGTTCTCATGGTCGGAGACCGGCTTGCCGAACCAGAGCTCCTCCTCGATCGGCGTACCGTTTTCCATGCCCTTCAGCCAGACCTTCGCCTGCGGCTTGTCAAGGCCGTACTGCGCAAGATCTGTCGGATTTTCCGCGACGAAGGAATCAACCGTGAGATGCACGATCTCATCGGCAAGGTCATCGACATAAGCCTTTGCGGGATTGAAGCCCTCGGGCCGGATGATCTGCCATGCGCGTTCACTGTCGCGCTGGATCTCAACCGGGTGTGCACCGGCCTTCTCGATCCGGATATACTGTACCTGTGCGGCGGTCGTATCAAACAGATACGCGTTTTTCAGTGCGTTCTTCGACGCGCAGAACACGGAGCCGCTGTTGTAGTCGATCGTGTAGATATCGTCCGAGCCGCCGATCATCGCGTAATAGGCGTCATAGGTCGGGGTGTTGTTGCCGACAAAGATCTGATACGGATGCTTGTCGCCGGTCTCGGTCGTGAAGATCCGGATCTCGACCGGATCGCTGAAGCCGTAGACGTCCTTGCTGCTGCTGTCGAAGGCAACCGTTTTGAGCGATTCCAGATGACACGCATAGCTGACGATCGCACCGATCGCATAGCTGTTGACATGGATCTCGTCGCCGCCGGTCTGTACCCATCTGCTGTTTTCGGCGTCCCATTCAAAGGAGAATGTGCCTTCCTCGTTTATCAGCGTGACGCCGGTCGCCTTGCTCTCATCGAACTGCAGGAGCTGCTTGCCGTCTCCGATATGCCTGGCCTTATCCTTTTTGTCGCTGTTGATATCGACGATAATGAAAATGCCGATCAGCACAACGGCCGCAATGCCGAGTGCCCAGATCCAGCGAAGCTGCTTCATCCGTTTCTCCTCCTTAACCAGATCAGTACGCCTGCAACGGCGATCAGAATCGGGAATGCCGCAAACACGGCGATCAGCGTGCTCGCCTCGCCGGAGCTCTTGATATTGAGTGTGTCATAGGTGCGCTCCTTGTTTGCGATGTTCATATCGACGTCGGAATTGTACATCCATGTGACAGAGGTCAGGAAGAGCTGCAGCGGATTGATGAAGTACGCATTCTTGGTGCCTTCATCTGTGATGATATCGCCGGAGCCGAACACGATCAGCTTGGAGTTGCTGCGCATCGTGTCAACAGCGTACATTGCAAGTGCAAGTGCCTGACCGTCCTTCGGTTTCGGGTCGAGCTGCTTTCCGCCGAACGGTTCGGAGTGCGCGGTCACATCGGTCAGGATCAGCGGATCCATGTTGACCGTAGCGATGTTGGCGCCGTAAAGCGTCTGGAAGCTGCGCGAATAGGGCATAAAGGTCGGGAGGCTGTTGTTCTTCGGGAGCAGTGCCTCGGTGAGGTTTTCCGTCGAATCCTCGCTGGCCTCGGTGATGTTGCACATCAGCGCATAGGGATCGTCATGGGAGTGCCGGTTCTCGTCGGTCTCGGTGACGCGGTCGTAGTTCATGGTGATGCAGTAGCCGGAGAGCAGGCGCTCGATGTTCTTGTAGCGCGTATCGCTCTCGTTCGGGTTGACCAGCACGCTGAGATTGCCGCCGTTCTGCGTATAGGCGTAGATCTTTTCGTATTCGTCCTCGGTGATGTCGTACAGCGGATTGTTGATGACAAGGATGCGGCAGTCATCCGGGACGGCGCGCGCAGTGGTCAGGTTCAGCGGTGCGGCGCCGTAGTTGTTGTTCTTCAGGTTGGCCTTCATCTGGGACATCTGATCGAGGGGGACTTCGCCGTGACCCTCTAAGAAGTAGAGCATCGGCAGCTCACCCTCAACGACGGATTTCATATAGCCGGTAAAGAGGTTTTCGCCGCGGAACTCCGCACTTTCGATGACGCCTTCGGAATTGGTGCCGTAGGTATACATCAGAGTGCCGGGCAGACGCTTGACCATGTCGCCGTAGACGAACAGAAAATCGCCGGAGCTCAGATTATACTGATTGTCCGGATTCAGATCCCGGAGCATTCCGGGCTCGGTATCCGGGTCAAAGTCGATCAGGTTGAAGCATTCATGTGCGTCGTAATTCTGAAGGGTGCGGTCGAGTGCGAGCAGTTCAAGGTCGCCTTCGAGCTCCTCGCGCTCCATGAGAAAATACACATTGACCTTGATGCCTCTCGCATCAAGCTCATTGAGATAATTCTCGGTGGTCTTGCTGAGCGAATAGAGGCTGTTCGGGGTCATATCCGCCGTCAGGTTGAGGCGGTCAAAGATCAGGTTCAGCGGGACCGCGACCGCCAGCACGAGGATCGCAAGGATCCATGCCAGCGCGGTGAACCGTCTGTTTTTCTTGTTGATTGTCGCTTTATCCATTGTAACCCCCTCCTTTCATCCGCGGCTCCAGCGGCGCTTCTCGATGATGATAATTGTCCAGATCAGCACCACGGCGGTAATGGTAATAAAGAACACGAGATCGGAAAGGGTGAACAGACCCTGCGAGAAGGTGTTGAAGCGCATCTCGGTCGAGAACCATCTCAGGACCTTCTGAAGGAACGGCAGCGAGGTGACAAGGTCGGTCGCCGCAAAGTTGTCGATGAAGATCAGGAAGATCATTGCGGTCTCGCCGAGAACGGCGGCAATGATCGGGTTATCGGTCAGTGCGGACATCATCATGCCGACCGCGATGCAGACCAGACCCCAGAGGAAGAAGCCGAGATAGCCGCAGAACAGGTTTGAAACGATGACCGTGCCCTTGACCGCCGCGACCAGCGGGAAGAACAAAGACAGCAGCATCATGACGAGGAACACCGTCGCGACTGCGAAAAACTTTGCAAGAACGACCTGCGGGATCGTGATCGGCGCAGAGAGCCAGAGCGTTTCCGTATGGGACTTGCGCTCCTCCGCGAAGGTGCGCATGGTCAGCAGCGGGATCATGAAGATGAAATAGAAGAAGTTGTTGTAGAAGATATTGGAGAACGAGAATTTGAACACGCTCGAATCCATATTGGAGATGCCCTGAATGAAGCTCATCGAAAAGACGAGCAGGAACAGCGCACTGACGATGTATGCGAACGGGGAGCAGAAGTAGGACTGCACTTCCTTTTTATAAAGAGAGAACATTATTCTGCATCCTCCTTTCCGCTGCTTTCGGCTTTGTCAGACTGCTTCGCGGATTCCTCTGCTTCGCGCGCGGCGTCAAGCTGTTTGCCGAGATCCTCAAGCGCATCCTCTTTGGACGGCGAGGTCAGGCGGACAAAGACGTCCTCGAGATTTGCATGGATCGCCGTGATCTCGAGCACCATGCAGTCCTTTGCGAGCAGCGCCTCCATGAGCGGCTTGCGCACGGCATCGGACGAAGCCGTGACCGTGAAGCTGTTGATGCCGTCGGATTCAAACTCGATCTCGTCAATGCCGGTGACGCCCTCTACACTATTTATAATATCCGTGACCTTCGTGATCTCGCCCTCGACCTTCAGGCAGAGCTTCCGCTCCGAGCTGACGCTGTTCTCGAGGTTCTCGATCGTATCGACCGCACGGATCCTTCCCTGACTGATGATGACGACGCGCTCACAGACCGCCGTGACCTCTGCGAGGATATGCGTGGAGAAGATGATCGTGTGATCCTTCGCCAGATCCTTGATGAGGCGGCGCACCTCCATGACCTGCTTCGGGTCGAGGCCGACCGTCGGCTCGTCGAGGATCAGGAACTTCGGGGAGCCGAGCAGTGCCTGCGCAAATCCCACGCGCTGCCGGTAGCCCTTGGACAGGTTGCCGATGATGCGCTTCTGTACGTCCGTGATGTGCAGGCGCTCCATCGCATCCTCGACCTGCTTTGCGCGCTTGTCCCGCGGGACGCCCTTCAGCCCCGCCGCGAACATCAGATAGTCGCGCACGCGCATGTCCGTGTAGACCGGCGGCAGCTCCGGCAGATAGCCGATCCTGCGCTTGACCTCCAGCGGATCCTTGGCAATGTCATAGCCGTCCACCAGCACCGTGCCCGAGGTGGAGGGGAGGCATCCCGTGATCATGTTCATGGTGGTGGATTTGCCGGCACCGTTCGGGCCGAGGAAACCGAGCACCTCATGATCGCCGACCGTGAAGGAGATATCCTGCACTGCCGGATGACTGCCATAGTATTTGGTCAGATTTTTGATCTCTACCATTCTTTTAGCAAGCCCCTTTCATGTTTTCATTGATTTACCCGTGACGCTCTGTAATACAGAACGGAAAACCGCGTCCGCCCTCCGGACAGCGGCTGACTGGATACGTACATCCATTATCTCCTTATTATCTCAAATTATGATGAATAAACTATGAACGCATTGTGTCAGCCTTGTGAATATATACAGAATGGCCAAGAATTTGTACGGTACGCACGAAATGCAGCAATCTTGTATTTGTGAAGAAAAAACAAAATATTCCGGGCTGTATAATCCAAAAAGGCAGAATAGACAAAAATAGGATTTGTTATTTGTTGAAATATCCGAAAAACGGGCGCCTGCGCGGCTGTTTGCGGCGAAAGCCTTGACAAACGGGAGTAAAATTACTATAATTGTACTAGGTACCGTATCGGTATCTCTGCGCACTTTTGTACCTCAGCAATGCCGGTCAGTGGAACGGATGCCGGGGCCGGCGAAGGCTGGACTGTGTGCGGGGCACCGGGATACGGGATCGGGAACTGCGGCCAGACAATGCACGGGCTGCCGCGGCTCCTTTCGGCAAATGCGCAGCCTGTTCCTTTGCTTCGCAGGCTGACCGTGCTGATAAGGAAGCAAAACCATCACATTTTTACGAGAGGGGAAAAAAAGAATGCAATTCAAGAAAAGCAGAGCGATCCTTGCGGCTGTTATGGCAGCAGGCATGGCATCCAGCGCACTGATGTCCGTCACGGCATCTGCGAAGGGCCCGCGTACCAAGGCTGAGAATTACGAGGTTACCGGCAAGGACGCAACCTACAAGAACCGTTTTCTTGCAATGTATGACGATGTCGTCACCAACGGTAAGGAAAACGGCTACCTGAGCGACGAGGGCGTGCCGTATCACTCCGTCGAGGAGCTGATCTGCGAGGCTCCTGACTACGGTCACGAGACCACTTCCGAGGCGATGTCCTACATCGTCTGGGTCGCAGCTATGAAGGATAAGCTCGGCGGCGGCAGCGGTGAGCTCGACAAGCAGTGGAAGATCCTTGAGAAGATGATCCCGGAAAAGGATCAGCAGAAGGGCTTTTTCCAGAAGACCGAGCTGAGCGCACAGGTCTCTGCAGAGCATCCGGATGATGTCAAGAAGTATCCGTCTGAGGGCTCTGAGTCCAACACCGGTAAGAACCCGCTCCACTCCAAGTTCGTCTCCGCATACAGCTCTGAGGGCAGAGAGTATCTGCTGCACTGGCTGGCTGACGTTGATGACTGGTATGGATTCAGCGGTTCTGCACGCGGCGAGAAGGGTAAGTTCACCTTTATCAACACCTTCCAGCGCGGCGACCAGGAGTCCTGCTTCGAGACCATTCCGCATCCGTCCATCGAGACCCTGAAGTACGGCAACAGCTCCCAGGGCATGAAATTCGCATTCCAGAGGTCCACTGCGGAGTCCTGGTCCTACACGAACGCTCCTGACGCAGAAGACCGTGCGATCCAGGCTGTCTATGCAGCAAACCGCTGGAGCGTTTCCAACAGCGTCTCCGACAAGGCTGCTATGATGGGTGACTTCTGCCGTAACGACATGTACGACAAGTACTACAAGGAAATCGGCTGCCAGAGCATGACCAAGGATTCCAGCGGCGGCTCCGGCGATAAGGGCAAGCACTATCTGATGTCCTGGTACACCGCATGGGGCGGCGCTGCTGACGGTGCATGGGCATGGCAGATCGGCTGCTCGCACGCTCACCAGTTCTATCAGAACCCGCTGGCTGCTTACGGTCTGCTGACCGACAGCAAGCTGAGCGCAGGCATGAAGGCTGACGGCGCAAAGAAGGACTATGAGACCTCCCTGGAGCGTCAGATGGAAATGTACCTGTGGCTGTCCTCTGCTGAGGGTCCGTTCGCAGGCGGCTGCACCAACTGCTGGATGGGCGACTATGAGACCTATCCGAGCGATGTCCCGACCTTCCACGACATGGCTTACATCGAGCAGCCGGTTTACGCTGACCCGGGTTCCAACAACTGGACCGGTAACCAGTACTGGGCAACCCAGCGTCTCGCTGAGCTGTACTATGTTATCAAGACCGACGGCGACAAAGCAGATGTCAAGCCGGGCGGCATGAGCCTGGAAGAGGCTCTCAAGACCGTTCTGGACAAGTGGGTCAAGTTCTTCCTCGAAAACACCGAGCTCGAGTCCGACGGCGACTATGCTGTTCCGTCCAGCCTGAAGTGGTCCGGTGCTCCGGAATCCTGGAGCGGCTCCTACAAGGAGAACGGCAGCCTGCACGCAACGCTTGACGGTATGCAGAATACCGACCTCGGCTGCGTCTGCTCTTATGCAAACACCCTGATCTACTATGCAGCTGCAAACGGCGTCAAGGGCGATGTTGTTGATGCAGCATCTGCTCCGTCCGATCAGGCTGAGAAGGCTCTCTGGACTGCAAGAAAGCTGCTGGACGGCGTCTGGAAGTTCGGCCGTGACGATATCGGCTGCTCCAGAACCGAGCACAACGGTTCTCTGGCACGTTTCTGGGCACAGGGCGTCTACACCGGCGGCGGCTCCGGTAAGTATCCGTACGGCTACGAAGTCGGCGACGGTGCAACCTTCATCTCCATCCGTCCGATGTACGAGGATGAGGGTCAGTCCTACAGCGACCTCTATGCAGAGCTGAAGGCTGCTTACGATAAGGACGTTGCAGAAGGCGCGAAGATCGAGGAGTTCAGCGGCACATACAAGTACGGTATGGACTGCCGTACCGGCAACTCCCAGTTCAAGAACGTCGAGAAGGTTGACCTGAACTATCACAGATTCTGGCACGCAGGCGACGTCATGATGGCAAACGGTGCTATGGCACTGCTCTATCCGGATGTCAAGCCGGCGGATGGCGACCCGGTTCCTCCTGAGACCACGACGGCTCCTGTCACCACGACCAAGGAAGAGACCACGACCACCAAGAAGGAGGAGACCACCGAGGCTGCTCCGACTGTGGGCGTCTGGGGCGATGCTGACTGCTCCAACAAGGTTGACGTCTCTGACGCAGTTCTGCTTGCAAAGTACCTCGTCTCTGATAATACCGCCAACATTACGGCACAGGGCAAGGTCAATGCGAACGTCATCACCGGCAGCCTGGATGCTGACGACCTCTCCGCAATCCTCATGCTGATCGCGAAGATCGTTACCCAGGAGCAGTGCCCGCTGAGCGCTCTGCCGACACCGTAATCTCCGCGCAGAAGCGTAACGAAACGCAATACAAAAGCCGATCTCCGAAAGGGGATCGGCTTTTTTTGCGCCTGCACAGGAAATTTGTAACATTTATCCCTTGATTTTCATTTTGATTTGTGGTATACTAAAGTGATGACCTATGTGCAATAGGATATTCAACATGATCTGAAAGAAGGGACTGCTGCTTATGCCAAAGAGTATGACCGGCTACGGACGCGCCCAGCGCCTCGCGGACGGACGCGATGTGCTCGTCGAGATCCGTGCCGTCAATCACAGATATTATGAGTTTTCTGCGCGGCTGCCGCGCACCTGCATGTATCTGGAGGAAAAGCTCAAGAGCTTCCTGAACGGAAAAATCGCACGCGGCAAGGTCGAGGTCAGTGTCACGATCACCCGCCCGGACGGAAAGGATGCGCAGATCGCCGTCAACCGTTCCATTGCGGAGGGCTATGTCAATGCCCTGCGGATGCTGAATGAGACCATGCAGCTTCAGGATGATATCACCCTGACCGCGCTGCTCCGCCTGCCCGATATCTTTACCGTGACCAAGGAGCAGGACGATGAGGCCGCAGTCTGGGCAATTGTTTCCGAGGCGGCCGGCGAAGCGCTCGAGTCCTTTCTGCAAATGCGCGCCGCGGAGGGCGAACGCCTCGCTGCCGATCTTTCCGGCAAGCTGGACGGCCTCGAGAAAATGCTCTGCGAGGTCGAGGCGATCGAGCCGGGCGTCGCGGAAAGCTACCGCGCAAAGCTGCTCGCCAAGCTCAATGAGCTGCTGGGCGATACCAATATCGACGAACAGCGGATCCTGACGGAAACCGCGATTTTTGCCGAGAAAACCGCGATCGACGAGGAGACCGTCCGCCTGCACAGCCACCTTGCGCAGTTCCGGACGCTGCTTTGCTCGCCGGAGCCCGTCGGCAGAAAGCTTGACTTCCTTGTGCAGGAGATGAACCGTGAGGTCAACACGATCGGCTCCAAGGCGCAGGATCTCAGCATCACCAGACTTGTCGTGGATATGAAATCCGAGATCGAAAAGATCCGTGAGCAGATCCAGAATATCGAATAAGCGAAAGGAGCAGCTATGCGTCTTATCAATATCGGATTCGGCAATATGATTTCATCTGCGCGGCTCGTGACGATCGTCAGCCCCGATTCCGCGCCGATCAAGCGCATCGTGCAGGATGCCCGCGACCGCGGCAGACTGATCGACGCGACCTACGGCAGAAGGACCCGCGCCGTCATCGTCATGGACAGCGACCATGTTATTCTGTCCGCGATCCAGCCGGAGACCATTGCGGCCCGTCTGGCAGGCAGCACGGCACCTGCGGAGGAGGAGACCGAAGATGAAGAATCGTAAGGGTCTGCTGATCGTGCTGTCCGGCCCTTCCGGATGCGGAAAGGGCACAATGGTCGCGGAGATCTTAAAGCGCGGCGACTGCGCCGTCTCGGTTTCCGCAACGACCAGAGCATCCCGCGAGGGTGAGGAAAACCACGTACATTATCACTTTTTGAGCCGCGAGGAATTTGAACAGCGCATCGCCGATGACGGCCTGCTCGAATATGCGACCTACTGCGACAACTACTACGGCACCCCGAAAAAAGAGGTCGAGGAGATGCGTGCCGCGGGCAAGCATGTCATCCTTGAAATTGAGGTGCAGGGCGCATTCCAGATCCGGGAACGCTGCCCGGATGCCGTACTCGTCTTTACCGTGCCGCCGTCGATCGCAGAGCTGCGCCGCAGACTGCATAAGCGCGGAACGGAAACCGATGAGGTCATTGAAAAGCGCATTGCGCGCGCAATGGAGGAGCTCCCGCTTGCAGCGCAATATGATTATATTATCCTGAATGATGCCTTAGAGGACGCAGTCTCCGATTTCGGAGCAGTGCTCAGAGCGGAAACGCTGCGCCCTTCATATACAGATTTGGATTCGCTGAGAAAGGACGGAAACCTATTATGATGCTCAGACCCTCGATGTATCAGATCATCTCCAAGAACGAAAGCTATTATTCGCTCGTGATCGGCGTAGCCAAGCGCGCCAGAGAGATCTCTGAACAGCATGTCAAGGAGAAGGAGGCTGCAAAGGCTGCGGCAGAACGCCGCGCCAAGACGACCGGCGACCAGAAGATCAGACTGGACGACAAGACGATCAAAATGGTCGTGCTGGAGGAAAATCCGGTCAAGACGGCTGTCGATGAGTTCGCAGCGGGCAAGTATAAGCTCGTAGAGCCGGAAGAGGACAGTGAACGCTGAATTCGGTTCGCTGACTGTCCGCACGGCGATCGACGCCGCGTCCTTCGGCTACGATCTGCTGTACAGCTACACGGTGCGTGCACCGCTCGCGGAAAAGATCCGCGTCGGGATGCGGGTCGCCGTGCCGTTCGGCATGGGCAACCGCAGGCGCATCGCCATGGTGCTGGAGGTGCTGGACGGCACGGACCCGGAAACCGAGGGCCTCACCCTCAAGCCGGTCGCCGCGCTGCTGGACACCGAACCCGTGCTGACGGATGAGCTGCTGATGCTGGTGAAATGGCTCCACGAGCACACATTCTGTACATGGTACGATGCGGTCAGGGCGGTTCTGCCCGGCGGGATGCAGCTCCGGCTGGAGGAACGCTATGTGCCGCTCGATCCGCCGGTCGGGGTCAGCCTGACGCAGAAGGAGCAGAATCTGCTCAATATGCTGAAAATGGCAAACTCCGTACAGGAGCGGGATGCGCTGCTGCAGAATGAGGGCGATGCCGAAAAGCAGAAGCTTCTGGATGCGCTTGTGAAGAAGGGATGTCTGCTGGCCGTCTCCGAGGGCAGGCAGCTTGTGGGGGACAGCACGCAGAAAATGGTGCGCCTTTCGGCAGCATTTTTATCCGATGAGACCGCATTCCGCCCGACGCCCAAGCAGAAGCTCGCAGTCGATGTGCTGCGCGAGCATGAGGCCATGGCTGTCAAGGAATGCGCCTATCTGGCCGGCGTGACCGAACTGGTTGTGAACAATCTGGTCAAGGCCGGGATCGCGGAATTATATGCGGCGGAGCTGCTGCGTGTCCCGCGGGATGCGCAGGCGACGGTTTCGCCGGAAAATACGGTGCTGTCTGCACAGCAGCAGGCAGCCTATGACGCAGCTGCGGAACAGATCCTTGCGGGGAAGGCCGCGGCATTTCTGCTTTACGGCGTGACCGGCAGCGGCAAGACGGCCGTCTTTGAGCAGCTGATCGCGCTGACCTTGAAGCAGAAGCGGCAGGTTCTGCTGCTGATCCCGGAGATCTCGCTGACGCCGCAGGTCGTGCAGTATTTCCAGTCGCGGTTCGGCAACAAGGTCGCGCTGATCCACAGCGGATTATCGCTCCGGCAGCGGTTTGATACCGACAAGCTGATCCGCCGCGGGGAGATCTCGATCGTGATCGGCACCAGAAGCGCGGTGTTCGCGCCGCTCCCGGATATCGGGCTCATCATCCTCGATGAGGAGGGCGAGCATTCGTATAAATCGGAGCAGTCGCCGCGCTATCATGCGGCGGAGGTCGCAAGAGCGCGCGCGAAATATCACAATGCCGTGCTGATGCTCGCTTCCGCGACGCCCTCGCTGGAAAGCCGCTATCTCGCGGAGCGCGGGGTCTACCGTCTGCTGACGATGACGCAGCGGTACAATCAGGCGCCGCTCCCGCAGGTGACGATCGTCGATATGAACGAGGAGCGCATGAACGGCAACGGCGGCCCCTTTTCGGAGACGCTCGCGACGGCGCTCTACGACAATCTGCAGCGCGGGGAGCAGAGCATTCTGCTGCTGAACCGCCGCGGGTATCATACGCTGCTGCAGTGCACAAAATGCTATGAACCGGTCTACTGCCCGAACTGTTCGGTGCCGATGACCTATCATAAAACAAACGGCAGCCTGCTCTGCCATTACTGCGGCCATGTGCAGCCGCCGGTCACGAAATGCCCGAAATGCGGCAATGACCGGCTCCGGCAGATGGGCTTCGGGACACAGAAGCTCGAGGAGGAGCTGCAGGCACTGCTGCCGGAGGCACGGATCCTGCGCATGGACGCCGACACGACCATGACGCGCACCGCCTACGAAACAGGCTTCCGCGCCTTTGCAAACCGTGAATACGACATTCTCTGCGGAACGCAGATGATCGGCAAGGGGCTGGATTTCCCGAACGTCACGCTGGTCGGCGTGGTGTCGGTCGATAAGGCGCTGTTTGCCGGTGATTACCGCAGCTATGAACGCACATTCTCGCTCGTGACGCAGGTCGTCGGGCGCGGCGGACGCGGCAGCTCGCCGGGACGCGCCGTCCTGCAGACCTATATGCCGGAGCATTATGTGCTGAACCTTGCCGCACAGCAGGACTACGACCGCTTTTATGCGGAGGAGCTTGCGATGCGGCGCGCACTGATGTTCCCGCCGGTCTGTGACCTCTGCGTGATCGGGTTTTCCGGCGTATGGGAGGAAAAGGTGCGCATCGCGGCAGACCGTTTCACTCAGATCCTGCGGGAGACAGTCACGCGGATGCAGCTGAAGCTCCCGCTGCGGGTCCTCGGCCCGGTCGAGGCGGGCTACGGCAGACTGAACGGCAAATTCCGCCGCCGTCTGCTGCTGAAATGCAAGAATACCGCGGAAATGCGCCGGTTTATCCGCAGCCTGCTGGAGCAGGCTTATGCAGACAAGGCGTTTTCCGGGATATCCGTCTTTGCGGATATGAACGGGGACTGCGGCGTCTGAGCTGCTGATTCTGCAGGGATTCTGAAATCTTTTTGAAAATATTATGAAGATGCATCCTGTTCCGCCTGTTTTCTGTTATAATAGGATGAAACACGGTGCATCATACATGCCGAAAGGAGCGACGGAATGGCAAAGGACAAAACACCGAAACGGTTTATTGAGGTATATACGCAGAAAACTCCGGGCAGGATCCGGATCCTGGTCGATATGGCGACCGGCGTCAATTATATGGTGTTTTCGGATGACAACGGATTTTCGGCCAGCAGCGGCATGACACCGCTTCTGAATGCGGACGGCACGCCCGTCGTGACGCCGCCGGGTACGCTCCTGCCGGAATAACATGAAACATTTTCATTGGACAAAGCGGCGTGTGATCGTCTGGTCGGTGCTGTCGGTGATCCTGCTCAGCGGCGCGTCCGGTCTGGCTGTGTTCCGTGCCTGCCCGAAGTGGCAGCCCGCGGCGCTCGATCCGCCGGTCACGGAGATGCCGGAAAGTCCGTTCATCGACCCGGACGGCATGACGCAGGGCACACGCATTCTGCCGCCGGAGGGCTATGAACGCACACCGGCTGCCGATGACAGCTTCCTTGCCTTTATGCGCCGGCAGCCGCTTTATGAACACGGCGCGGCGGTCTGCTCCTACCGCGGAGCGCCTTACTCCGCGCGCAATGCTGCTGCGGTCTATACGCTTTCGGTCGGCCGGGAAGGCTATCAGGAGTGTGCGGACAGCATCATCCGGCTGTGGAGCGAGTATTTCTATACCACCGGTCAGACAGACCGCATTGCGTTCCGCCTGACGAACGGCTATCTGACGGATTACGAAAGCTGGCGCAGCGGAAAGCGCATCCTTGCGTTCGGAAACATTGCATGGGGCATGGAGCTTGCAGGGTACGACGATTCCGTTCAGCAGTTCCACAATTATCTGATGGCGGTCATGCACTATGCGGGCACGCGCTCGCTGGAGGCGGAATCCGCGCCGATCGCTGCGGAGGATGCCCGCGCCGGTGATCTGCTGGTGAACGGCGGTTCGCCCGGTCATGCAGCCATCATTGTGGACGAGGCCGTCAATGCAGCAGGCGAGCGCTGTTATCTGCTCGCGCAGGGCTATATGCCCGCACAGAACTGTCATATCATCAACGGCTGTGAGGATAAGCAGAATCCGTGGTATACCGCGGAGCTGCTTGCGGAAGATCCGGCCCGGCTCAGCAGCTACACCTTTACCGGTGAAGCGCTGCGCCGCTGGAAGGAAGGCTTCCCGAATGCCGCAGAAGAATAAGGAGGATCATATATGGCGATCCGCAACATTGTAAAAGAGGGCGATCCGGTTCTGAACAAGGTGTGCAGACCGGTCGAGAAATTTGACGAAAAGCTGGCACTGCTCCTGGACGACATGGCCGAAACGCTGAAAAAGGCGGGCGGTGTCGGACTGGCAGCGCCGCAGGTCGGCATTCTCCGCAGAGTGTTCATCATGATGCTGGAGGAGGACGGCGAGGTGATCGAGGCGATCAACCCGGAGATCGTCAAGACGTCGGGCAGTGTGCGCGATACGGAGGGCTGTCTCTCCGTGCCGAACCGCTGGGGGATCGTGACACGGCCGAAAACGGTCGTGATGCGCGCCTTTGACCGGAACGGACAGGAATATGAGATGAAGCTGAAAGACCTCGGTGCGCGCTGCGCCTGCCACGAAAACGATCATCTGGACGGACATCTGTTCCTCGAAAAGGTCGAGGAATTTGTGAGGCCGGAGGCGGAGGAATAACCCGCATTCCGGAACGGAGGTGACATCATGGACAAACAGCTTGCGAAAAAAGGACTCATCCGGTTCGGCATCGGCATCCTTCTGGTGCTGCTGCTGCTCTTTCTCCCGGCGGGCACGCTGCGCTATGCGGGCGGCTGGCGGTTCCTCTTTGTTCTGTTCGTGCCGATGCTCATTATGGGGCTGGTGCTGCTGAAAAAGAATCCGGAGCTGCTGAAAAAGCGTCTGGATGCGAAGGAAAAGCAGGGCGCACAGAAGGCCGTCGTGCTGCTGAGCCTGCTGATGTTCGCCGGCGGATTCATCCTCGCCGGACTGGACTTCCGGTTTGACTGGGTTCAGCTCCCGCGCTTTGTTTCGCGCATTGCGGCTGTGATCTTTCTCACCGGCTACGCGATGTACGCGGAGGTCATGCGGGAAAACGCCTATCTTTCCCGCACGGTGAAGGTACAGGAGGGACAGAAGGTCGTCGATACCGGGCTGTACGGCATTGTCCGGCACCCGATGTATACCGCGACGATCCTGATGTTTACGATGATCCCGCTGATCCTCGGGTCACTGGCTGCGCTGCCGGTGTTCCTGCTGTATCCGGCGATCATTGTGAAGCGCATCGGCAATGAGGAAAAGGTGCTCGCAAAGGAGCTGCAGGGCTATGATGCCTATCTGAAAAAGGTGAAATACAGACTGTTCCCGAAGATCTGGTGAACGGCAACCAAATCGGAACCGATGAAGTGTTCAGAGGAGGCGGAATATGAAAATTGTGTTTATGGGTACGCCGGTCTTTTCCGTGCCGACGCTGGAAATGCTGAAGGCCGACGGCCATGAGATTGCTGCGGTCTTTACGCAGCCCGACCGTCCGCGCGGCAGAGGCAAGAAGCTGCTGCCGACGCCGGTCAAGGAAAAGGCACTTTCCTACGGACTGCCGGTTTATCAGCCGCAGTCGCTAAGAAAGGGCGAGGATGCAGAGGAAGCTCTCCGCATCCTGCAGGAGCTGAAGCCGGAGCTGATCATCGTGATCGCATACGGGCAGATCCTGCCGAAAAGCATTCTGGAGCTGCCGAAATACGGCTGCATCAATCTGCACGCATCGGTGCTTCCCCGCTGGCGGGGCGCGGCACCGATCCAGAGGGCGATCCTCGCGGGCGACAGCGAAACGGGCGTCACCGCGATGCAGATGGCGGAGGGACTCGATACCGGCGATATGCTGCATACGCTGAAAACCGCGATCGCGCCGGACGAAACGGCGGATTCGCTGCATGACCGCCTGTCGCAGATCGCGGCGGAGACGATGCGCGAAACGCTGCTCCTGCTCGATCAGGGGATGCTGAAGCCCTTGCGGCAGGACGATTCGCTCGCCTGCACCGCGGAAAAGATCACCAAGGACATGAGCCGGCTGGACTTCAGAAAGCCCGCGCAGGAGATCGACAGAACGATCCGTGCGGTGACCGGCTACGCGATGATGAAGGGCAGACGCATCAAGCTGCACGCCTCCGTGCTGACGAAGCAGCAGGCACAGATCCCTGCGGGCACGGTGATCGGCAGCGACGATGTGATCGGCATTGTCTGCGGCGACGGCCATATCGTGCAGCCGACCGTCATGCAGGCAGAGGGTGCCAAGGCCATGCCGACCGCAGATTTCCTGCGCGGCTTCCCGCTGAAAACAGGTGACCGCTTCTCGGCGGCCGAATAACGGAAAGGAGCATTCCTATGCAGTGGATCCTTCTGATTCTGGCGATCGCCATTCCGCTGATCGCATCGCTCAATGTGAAATCAACATTCAGGAAATACAGCAAGGTGCGCAGTGAGCGCGGCATGACCGGCGCAGAGGCTGCCCGCCAGCTGCTGCTCGACAACGGCATCACGGATGTCGCGATTGAGACGATTCCCGGTGATCTGACAGACCATTATGATCCGCGCAGCAACACGATCCGCCTTTCGCAGAGCGTTTACGGCTCTGACAGTGTGGCGGCGGTCGGCGTGGCCATGCACGAGGCAGGCCATGCGCTGCAGTATGCGCAGAATTATGCGCCGGTGCGCCTGCGCAATGCGATCGTCAAGAGCACGAATATCTGCTCAAGCGGTTCGTCTTTGCTGATTATGCTCGGCATTATGTTTTCTGCGAAAGGACTTGGCGGGACACTGCTGGATATCGGCATTATCCTGTTCTGTGCCGTGATCTTCTTCCAGCTCGTGACGCTGCCGGTCGAGTTCAACGCCAGCGGCAGAGCCGTGCGTTCGCTGGAGCAGGGCGGCATCCTCTCCGCTGAGGAGCAGGCGGGCGTGAAGAAGGTTCTGACGGCTGCTGCCATGACCTATGTCGCTGCGGTCGCTTCGTCGATTTTGACGCTGATGCGTCTGCTGCTGATCCGGGGCCGCCGGAGATGAACGGTCTGAATGCCAGACTGCTCTGTGTCCGGACGCTGATCCGGTCGATCAAGGCGAAAAGCTATTTCAATCTCGCACTGACCCATGCGCTCATGGATGCGGATGCGCTGACGCCGCAGGATACCGCGCTGTGCCTGAAAATCTATCAGGGCACGTTGGAACGCCTGCTGACGCTCGATGCCTGCATCAAAGCACATGCGAGCCGCCCGCCGGAAAAGCTCGATCTCGAGGTGCTGTGCGTGCTGCGCTGCGGCTTTTACGAGCTGCTGTATCTGCACACGCCGGAATCCGCGGTCGTCAACCTCTGGACGGAGACTGTCAAAAAGCTGAAAAAGACCAGCGCCGCGGGCATGGTCAATGCGGTGCTCCGCAGCTTCATCCGCGGCGGAAAGCAGATTCCGCTGCCGGATGACGACACCGGCAGAATGTCGGTCACGTACTCCGTGCCGCTGCCGCTGCTCCGGATACTGCTTGCGGACTACGATGCAGAGACGGTCACGGCATTCCTTGCGGATGCCATGGATGCACCGCCGATCTATATCCGGCGGAATCCGCTCTGCGAAAACAGTGAAGCCATGATTCCGCGCGCGGAGCCCGTGCCGGGGATCCCCTGTGCATATCTGCTCAAGCGGCGCGGTGAAACGGCGGCTGTCCCGACCGTCATCGACGGGAAGGAAACGGTGCCGCTTGACCCCTACCGCAGCGGGCTTGTCTCCGAGGCAAAGGCCATGGGGCGCTCGATGCATGTGCAGGATCTCGCCTCGCAGCTCTGCTGTCTGGCGCTGGATCCGCAGCCCGGTGAGACCGTGCTCGATGTCTGTGCGGCACCGGGCGGCAAGACCTTCACCATTGCGGAACTGATGCAGAACAAGGGTCGTGTGTATGCCTACGATCTGCACGAGAACCGTGTCGGGCTGATCCGGAAGGGCGCGGAAAAGCTGGGGCTCTCCTGCATTACCGCGCAGGCGTGCGATGCAAGGCAGACCGAAAAGCCGTCTGCCGACCGCATCCTCTGTGATGTGCCGTGCTCAGGCTACGGCGTCATCCGCAGAAAGCCGGAGATCCGGTATAAAACGCCGGACGAGGTCAGCGGACTGCCGGAGATCCAGTATGCGATCCTCGAAGCGTCCGCAAAGGCACTGAAACCGGGCGGCGTTCTGGTCTATTCGACCTGCACCGTCTTAAAACGAGAAAATGAGGATGTTGTCCGCAGATTCCTTGCGGCGCATCCGGACTATACACTTGAAAAGCCGTGGCAGAATCTTCCTGCGCTGGCAGAATACGGGCAGGAAATGACAACACTGTTCCCGCAGATGCTCGGCAGCGACGGGTTCTTTATCGCGAAAATGCGGAAAGGATGACCGATGAAGCACTCCCACAACACGAGGCTGACCGCGCTGATGTTTTCCGCGGCGGCTGCCGGTATGCTGACAACCGGCTGCGGCATGACATCGCTTTACGGCCCGCCGCCTGTCGAAAATGTCTACGGTCCGCCGCCTGTCGCGGAGCTGGAAGATGATGATTTTGCGGAGATCACGCTGAGCCCTGAACCGGAGATGACGGAGCCTGCGGAAACAAAAGCCCCCGATCCGGTGTATGATTTTGAAACGCCGATTGATCTTGATTCACTGACGGATGCGGATTTCCGCAATATGTCAGATGAAATGCTGACCGCAATGGCAAAGGAGCAGACAATGCTGTCGGTGCAGCAGCCGGCGTTCTGCGGCGATCTGCCTGCGGATATGCAGGGCAGTATGCGGATCGCAAGGCAGGCCGCTGCCGACCGTGCGGAAGCCGACGCGCTGGTGCGTGCGGACTTTATCCGGGAGCCGGCACCGGATGCGCTGCTTTCCGAAAAGCAGGGCTGCTATTGGCTGTACTGCAAAGGCTCCGGCATCCTATCCTATTATCTGGTGCCGGACAAGGCGTTCTTTGACCCGGAAACGCAGACGCTCCATGCGGAGGTAAACGAGGAAAATGTGCTGATGCTGGCCGCGATGCGGGATGTACCCGGCGAGAAGAAGCTCGGTGCGTTTGTGACGGACAGCGGCGAACATCTGACCTGCCGGGAATACTATTTCCTGTATACCGCCCGGGAGGACGGGATGCAGGATACCGCGTCGCTCGGCAGTGTGACGTTCTCTGTCGATAAGGCGACCGGTCAGGTGACAGGCTTTGTCAATGAAGCCGGTGATCCGTATTTCTGCGATTCGATGCGGACGGTCGAAATACCGGATACCTGAAAGAGAGGTGCGGCATGAAGCAGTCATGGAAAACGCGGCTGACCGCGCTGATGTTTTCCGCAGCGGCGATCGGCGTCGGTGCGCTTTCCGTCAGCTGCGGCGTTTACGGCCCGCCCAATGTGCCGGAGATCGACATTCCGGCGGACAGAACCGATACACCGCATGTCACGGAGCTGAACGATGACGATTTTGCGGAGATCACGCTGAGCCCGGAGCCGGAGACAACGGAGCCGGAGACAACGGAGCCGGAAACGGTCAGCATTCCCGATGCGGCGATCGACCTTGACGCAATGACCGACGACGATTTCCGCAATATGACGGATGAGCAGCTCATGGCGATCGGGAAGCAGTACACACGGCTGCCGGTGCCTGCATTCTGCGGAACGCTGCCTGCCGGATTTCCGGATCGCTTTTCCATGACGAAAAAGGCGGCTGAAAATCAGGAAGAAGCGTTCTCGCTGGCCAGCGAAGAATTTGAGCTGAAGCCGGACAGCATCTACGAAGAAAAAGGCGGCTGCTACTGGCTGTATGAAGCGGGCTCCGGCATCGCATACTGGTATCTGGTACCGGACAAAGCCTTCTTTGACCCGGAAGCGCAGACGCTCCATGCGGATGTGACCGGGGAGAATCTGCTGCAGCTTGCGGCAATGCGCGGGATTTTAGGCGAGCGTGTGCTCGGCGCATTTGTCAGGGACGAGGGCGATAAGCTCACCTGCACGGAGTATTATCTGCTATACAGCGGCGGCGATTACGGTCTGTCCGATACCGCGGTGCTGTACGGCTTTGCGTTCTCCGCGGATAAGGAGACCGGTCAGGTAACAGGCTTTGACAGCGATCAGTATTTCCTCTCCAAAGAGGTTGAGATCCCCGGAACGTATCACCCGTATCCGGACGAATAAACAGAAGGGAGCTGAACGGCTTGGAGCAGCAGAAAACCGATATTTTGAGTCTCCTGCCGGAGCAGCTCGAAGCGGAGATCACGGCCATGGGTGCGCCGAAATTCCGCGCAAAGCAGATCTTTCATCAGATGCACGTGAAACGGGTCTTTGATTTCACGAAAATGACAGAACTATCTAAACAATTTCAGGCGCAGCTCAATGAGCGATTTTATATAAACATGCCAAAGATTGAACAAAAGCTTGCATCTTGTATGGATGATACTGTAAAATATCTGTATAGGCTCTCTGACGACAGCTGTATTGAGACCGTGCGCATGGTCTATCATCACGGGATCACCGCCTGCATCTCGACGCAGGTCGGCTGCAAAATGGGCTGTAAGTTCTGTGCCTCGGCACCGCTCGGCTTCGTGAGAAACCTGACCCCTGCGGAAATGCTCGGGCAGATCTACGGCGCGGATGCGGATTTTTCCGGGGAGCCGCAGATCGGCAGCGTGGTGCTCATGGGCATCGGGGAGCCGCTTGATAACTATGAGAATGTGATGCAGTTCCTGAGACTGCTCTCCTGCAAGGAAGGGCGGAACCTCAGTCTGCGGCATGTGACGCTCTCGACCTGCGGACTTGTGCCGCGGATTTTACAGCTTGCGGAGGAGGATCTTCCGCTGACGCTCTCGGTCTCGCTGCACTGTGCGGACAACGAAAAGCGCGATGCGCTGATGCCGGTCAACCGGCGCTATCCGCTGGATACGCTGCTGGATGCCTGCGGGACATACTTCCGGAAAACAGGCAGGAGAGTCACATTTGAATATGCCGTCATTGCGGGCGAGAACGATTCTCCCGCGGCGGCGGCGCTGCTCGGAAAACGGCTCCGGCCGGTGTTCCCGAAGCAGCGGCCGCATATCAATCTGATCCCGGTCAATCCCGTTGCGGGAACCGGATTTCATGCAGGACATGCGGCAGCCTTTCAGAAGCTCCTTGAGCGGGAGGGCATCAATGCAACTGTGCGCAGGACGCTCGGAGACGATATCAAAGCGGCGTGCGGACAACTGCGGCGTGATACGATCGAAGCAACAGAAAGTGTGGTGAGCGGCATTGAAGGCGTATCTGGGCAGTGACATCGGCAAGACCAGACAGGAGAATCAGGATTCGATCCGTGCGGAGAGCTTTCCGGACGGCGTGCTCGCGCTGGTCTGCGACGGCATGGGCGGCATGCAGAACGGCAGTGCCGCAAGCAAGATCGCGGTTGCGGCTGCGGAGGAACGCTTCTGTGCCGAATATGAAAGCGGAATGCCGGAGGAGGCCGTCTGTGAGCTGCTGCGCAACTGCGCGGCGGACGCGAACCAGAAGGTCTATCAGGCAGCGGTGCGCAGTCAGATGCGCGCACGCATGGGAACGACGCTGGTCGGTGCCTTTGCAAGGGACGACACGGTCTGCATCGTCAATGTCGGCGATTCGAGAGCGTATCTGCTCCGTGCGGAGGGCAGCCTTGAACAGCTGACCGTTGACCACACCGTCGTGCAGCTTCTTTATGAGCAGGGCACGATCACCGCGGAGGAGCGCGCGACGCATATCCGGCGGAATGAGCTGATCCGTGCGATCGGCGTTTCCAGCAGAGTGCTCGCCGATACGCAGACGGTGACGCTTTCGGAGGGAGACCGCCTGCTGCTTTGTTCAGACGGGCTTTACAGCATGGTCGAAGAAGACCGCATCGCGGAAATGATGCGGGAGAATCCGCCGGAGCAGCTTCCCGAGCTGCTGATCGCGGAGGCGAACGAGCAGGGCGGACGGGACAATATTTCCGTGATCCTGCTGGTGAGATGACTTTGTTTTATTTAACGCGGGATGCCGCGTATGCAAATACTGACCCCTTATCATCAATTGAGTTTTGCCGGACTGCAGCCGGCACGGAGGTTCGAGATGGAAAAAGATCGCAATGACAAGAACATCGGAAAGAAGCTCGACGGTCGCTACGAAATCACGGAGCTGATCGGCGAGGGCGGCATGGCGGATGTCTATCGCGCAACGGATGTTGTCGATAACAAGACAGTCGCCGTCAAGATCCTGAAAAAGGAGTTTGCGGAGAACGAGGAGTTCCTGCGCAGATTCCGGAATGAGTCTAAGGCTATTGCCGTTCTCAGTCACCCGAATATCGTAAAGATCTATGATGTCGGCTTCTCGGAGCGGATCCAGTTCATCGTGATGGAGTATATCGACGGCATCACGCTGAACGAATACATGGAGCAGCAGGGACAGCTCGGCTGGAAGGACGCCGTGCACTTCATTCTCCAGATCCTGCGCGCACTCCAGCACGCACACAGCAAGGGCATCGTGCACCGCGACATCAAGCCGCAGAATATCATGATGCTCCGTGACGGCACGATCAAGGTCATGGACTTCGGCATCGCGAAGTTTGCCCGCGAGGACGGCAAGACCGACACCGACAAGGCGATCGGCACCGTGCATTATATCAGCCCCGAGCAGGCCAGAGGCGCTGCGACCGACGCAAAGAGCGATATCTATTCCGTCGGCGTGATGCTCTACGAGATGCTCACCGGCAAGAAGCCGTTTGATACGGACAATCCCGTCAGCATCGCGGTCATGCACATGCAGGCCAAGGTGCCGCTGCCGCATACGATCCGTCCCGACATTCAGGTCGGCCTTGAGGAGATCATCCTGAAGGCAATGGAGAAGGATCCGGTCAACCGCTATCAGTCCGCAAGAGACATGATGGATGACCTGCAGACCTTCAAAGAGGATCCGGACGGCGTGTTCGGTTATTATCCGGAGCTGTTCGGCGGCGACGAGCCTGCTGCCGACCCGTTTGAAGAGGGAGAGGACGACGGCAAGACGCGGTACTACCGCACGGCCACGGAGGAATCCGATGTGCCTGCCGAGGATCCCTACTACGATGACGGCGGACAGGATCCGTATTACGACGACGAGGAGCGTTATTACGATAACGACGACTACGGTGACGACGATTATGAGGACGATGACGATGACGAGGAGGAGGAGGAGAGCAAGTCGCTCTTTGTGCCGATCCTGAGTGCAGTCATCATCGTGGTGATCGTGGTCGCGGCCGTGTTCTTCACGACGGTGATCTGGAATATGCTCAACAATGCTGCGGGCATCAACACCTCGGAGGAGCAGGCAATGCCGAATCTGGTCGGCATGGATTTCGAGGAAGCCAAGCTGCAGTTCAAGGACAGACTCGATATCCGCGAGGAAAGCCGCGAATACAACACATCTCAGCCGAACGGCAAGATCTTTGAGCAGGATATCAAGCCGGATAACCCCGTCAAGAAGGGTGACACGGTTCTGGTCAAGGTCTCCATGGGTTCGCAGAAGGTCCAGCTCCCGGATGTGACGGGCTGGTCGTATAACGATGCAAGACAGGCGATCCAGAATGCGGGCCTGTTTGTGGATAAGCGCTCTGCTTATGACGAGACGGTTGAGGAAAGCCATGTTATCTCCACGGATCCGGAAGGACCTGCGGAGCTTGAGCCGGGCACCTATGTCCGCGTGACGGTCTCGCTCGGAAAGAACAGAAACACGGTTCTTGTCCCGAACTTCATCAACATGGATTGGGATCTCGCAAAGACCATGGCAGACGGCATGGGTCTGGTGCTCGCCAAGAACGAGGTTGACGACAACGCGCCGATGGGTCAGGTCCTGAAGCAGGATACCAAGGTCGGTGAGGAGGTCCCGGAGGATACCGTCATCGAGCTGACCGTTTCGAGCGGCAAGAAGAAGGATACACCGGTCCGTGTGATGTTCAACATTCCGGCAAATGCAAACGGACTGTTCCACATCGAGCTCTATGAGGGCGGCATTGCGGTCACGGCCGGCAGCAGCTTCAATCCGGAGTATGCGGCAGGCACGACCTCGCTGACCGTCAACGGCAAGGACAGCACCGATATGCTGGCGGTTCTGGTGAACGATGCGACGGGTGCAAAAGCGAACATCGGCACGTATCACATTGACTTCACCACGCAGTCCTCGCAGCAGATGAGCGGCGATATCGCCGAGGCGTTCAAGCAGGTCACCGGCGCAGCGCCGGCAACACCTGCAACGACGACGGCACCGGCACAGACGCCGGCAGCGACACAGGCTCCGACGACACCTGCTGCCACGGAAGCACCGCAGCAGCAGCCGCAGGAAACACAGGCTCCTGCGCCTGCCGAAACACCGACTGAATAATGGACGGGCTGATCATCAGGGCTGTCGGGGGACTTTACACCGTAGAGTCCCCCGACGGTGTATTACAGTGCAAAGCGCGCGGCATTTTCCGGAAGCAGGGGATCTCGCCCTGCACCGGCGACCGCGTGACCGTCGAGGACGATGTCATCACGGAGATCCGTCCGCGGAAGAACCTGCTGATCCGTCCGCCGCTGGCGAATCTCGATCAGCTGCTGTTTGTGCTCTCGGTCAAGGATCCCGCACCGAATCTGCTGCTGCTCGACCGCTTTCTTGCGGTCTGCGTCTACAAGGAGATCCGGCCGGTGCTGATCTTCACGAAGCTGGATCTTGCCGATGCAGAGCGCTATGCGGCACTTTACCGCGGAAGCGGCTTCCCGATCCTCTTTGCGGACTATCAGAATCCGGAGAGCATTCAGGCGATTAGCCGGATGCTGGAGGGGAAGATCAGTGCCTTTACGGGCAATTCGGGCGTCGGCAAATCGACGCTGCTGAATGCGCTCGACGACCGGCTGCAGATCGAGACCGCGCACATCAGCAAAAAGCTCGGCAGAGGCCGGCATACCACGCGAGAGACCGCGCTCTATACGCTGCCGCACGGCGGAAAGATCGCGGATACACCGGGATTTTCCACGTTTGAAACAGAGGCCTACGCGCAGATCGCGCCGGATGAGCTGGCGGACTGCTTCCCGGAGCTGCAGCAGGCGGAAGCGCCCTGCCGCTATGCCGACTGCCGGCATCTGAAGGAGCCGGGCTGTGCCGTCCGGGCGGCGGTCGAAGCGGGGAACATCGAGAAGCTCCGCTACGAAAGCTACACCGTAATGCTGCAGGAAGCGCTGGCGCGAAAGACATACTGATCAAAACAGGCGGATACACGGCGTATCTGCCTGTTTTTCCGTTCATGATAAGCGACAAAAAGCCGGATGAAGTTATGGTTATTTCTAACAAATCTTAACCTGCCTTTTTGTAGGGTATTGACAAACGCAATCCACTGTGATATAATAGAAACTAACTGGAATTATGCGCTTTCTGCCCGCTTGGCGCCCGCATTTTTACGGGCTCGCAGGCGGCCGGTGCGTGAAAATCAAGAGGAAAAGGTGAACAGGGAAATGTCAGAGATCAAACCGTTTGAGAGCAAGGTCTGGCTTGCATCGCCCACGATGCACGGCGACGAGCAGAAGTGGGTCAATGATGCGTTTATGAAAAACTGGATTACAACTGCCGGTGAGAATGTCAATGAGGCAGAGCGCATTGTCGCGGAGTATGCGGGCGTCAGATATGCCGTCGCGCTGTCCTGCGGCACGGCTGCGCTGCATCTTTGTGTCAAGCTTGCCGGCGAAAAACTGTATGGGCAGCCGAAGCCGAACTGCGGTACGCTGCAGGGACATAAGGTGTTCTGCTCCGACATGACCTTCGACGCAACGGTCAACCCGGTCGCCTATGAGGACGGCGAGGCTGTGTTCATCGACACCGAGCCGGATACATGGAATATGTGCCCCAAGGCGCTGGAAAAGGCATTTGAGATCTATCCCGAGGTGAAGCTTGTCGTGGTCGCGCATCTTTACGGCGTGCCCGGCAAGATCGACGAGATCCGTGCGATCTGCAAAAAGCACGGTGCCCTGATCGTTGAAGACGCGGCGGAATCCTTCGGCGCGACCTACAAGGGCGTTCAGACCGGTTCCTTCGGCGACTACAGCGCGATCAGCTTCAACGGCAACAAGATCATCACCGGTTCGTCCGGCGGCATGTTCCTGTCCGACTCCAAGGACGATGCGGACAAGGTGCGCAAATGGTCCACACAGTCCAGAGAGAACGCGCCGTGGTATCAGCATGAGGAGATCGGCTACAACTACCGCATGAGCAATATCATTGCAGGTATCGTCCGCGGCCAGATGCCGTATCTTGAGGAGCATATCGCACAGAAGAAGGCGATCTACGAGCGTTACAGGGAAGGCTTCAAGGACCTGCCTGTTACCATGAATCCGTATGACGCGGAGAACAGCGTCCCGAACTACTGGCTCTCCTGCCTGCTGATCGACCGCGAGGCGATGTGCAGACAGGTGCGCGGCGAGAATGAGCCGCTCTATGTGCATGAGGACGGCAAGACATGTCCGACCGAGATCCTCGAAACACTTGCAAAGTATAACGCAGAGGGCAGACCGATCTGGAAGCCGATGCACATGCAGCCGATCTACCGCATGAACGGCTTTGTCACCGCGAACGGCAACGGCAGAGGCCAGTCCAATGCCTATATCGACCGCGGCGCGGCGACCGATGTCGGTGCGGATATCTTCGCACGCGGGCTCTGCCTGCCGAGCGACAACAAGATGACCCCGGAGCAGCAGGATATCATTATTGAGATCATCAGGAGATGCTTTGCATGATTTACGCAAACTGTCTGAAGCGCGTGCTGGACTTTATGCTGTCCCTGTTTGCGCTGATCGTTCTGTCACCGGTGCTGCTGGTACTGACGGTCGTCGGTGCCGCCGCAATGGGCGGAAACCCGTTCTTCACACAGGACAGACCCGGCAAAAACGAGCGCATTTTCAAGCTTGTGAAGTTCCGCACCATGACCAATAAAAAGGACAAGAACGGCAAGCTGCTGCCCGATGAGAAGCGGCTGACCCGCTACGGCAAGATCCTTCGCCAGACCAGTCTGGACGAGCTGCCGGAGCTGTTCAATATCCTGATCGGCGATATGTCGATCGTCGGGCCCCGCCCGCTGATCCCCGAGTATCTGCCGTATTACACGAAGAAGGAGCGTCTGCGCCATTCCGTGCGGCCGGGTCTGACCGGTCTTGCACAGGTCAACGGCAGAAGCTTCATCAGCTGGGAGGAGATCTTCGCCTACGATGTGCAGTATGCAAAGCACATCACACTGGCCGGCGATATCCGCATCATCATTCAGACTGCCGAGAAGGTGCTGAAGCATAAGGATATTGCGGACATGACCGAATCCTATGTTGACGCAAACGGCTATCACCATGCTGTGGTGGACGGCAAGGACAGAGTTCTGCATCAGAGACTGGATGTGGAAAGGAGTCAGAATGCAGCGGGAAATCGGAAGTAATTTCTGGCTGGAGCCTGCGGATCTTGCGGGGGACGGCACATTTTCGCTTTCTGATCTCGGAATCGCAGGTTATGCGGATTCCGTGCTGACCGCGAGCGGCCGGGCAGCCGAGGGCATCGTGCTGGAACGGATCCTGCGGGAGCATCCGGAGATGAAGCGCATCGCGCTGATCCCGCCGTTTACCTGTGAAACGGTGATCGAGCCGTTTCTGCGCTGCGGCTTTTCTGTCAGCACCTATCCCGTCGGCAGCGATCTGATGCTGACCGGCGAAAAGCTCCGCGGGGCGATCGAACGCGCCGGTGCGGAGGTGCTTCTGATCCACCGGTATTTCGGCTTTGAGACGCTTTCCGGCTGTGAAGGCGTCCTTGCAGCATTCCGGGCAAAGGGCGGCATCCTGATCGAGGACAGAACACAGTGCATTTACAGTGCGTATGAACCGCTTGCTGCGGATTATGTCATCGGCAGCCTGCGGAAGTGGCTGGGTCTGCCGGACGGCGGATTTGCAGTCTGCGCGGCGGGGGCTTTCCCGGAGAAGCCGGAGGCCGAAAACCGCGCCATGGTCGATATGCGGCTGGAAGCCAGCTTCATGAAGGCCGGTTATATGCAGCACCGCTCCGACGAAAAGGACAGATTCTATCAGATGTTCCTGACATCGGAGGACATGCTGGAAACAAAGGATACCTATTACCGCATCGCGAAGGAATCCGCTTTGGTGCAGGCCGCTGCCGATATCCCGGCACTGAAAGCCCGCAGACGGCGGAATTATCAGCAGGTCTGTGATGCGCTGCGCGATTGCAGACGCATCCGGCTCCTGATGCCGGAGCTCAGCGCGGGCGACGTTCCGCTGTATCTGCCGCTGACTGCGGATGACCGCAGATCCCTGCAGCTGAAGCTGAGAGGCGCGCAGATCTATGCGCCGGTCGTCTGGCCGAAGGATGATATCTGCCCGCCGGTCTGTGCGGAGGCGGATGACATCTATGCACATGTGCTGTGCCTGCCGGTCGATCAGCGCTATGACGCGGATGACATGGAACGAATGACCCGGCTGATAACCGAATGGGACAAGGAGGAGCAGCTTTGACGGTTCAGGCTTTAACTGCGGATTATATTCAGGCGCATCAGGCGCTTCTGGCGGATTTTATCTTCAAAAGCGTCAGAAACGCAAACTATACGGAGAATTTTCAGCATGAGGATGCGGAAAAGAAAAGCAGCGATCTGACCGGATATGTGCAGGAAGGAAAAGCGATCGTGTTCGGCGCGTTTGAGGGCGAAGAACAGATCGGCTTTATCTGGGCGTATCCGTTCCCGTTCCGCACGCAGACGGACAGAGTCTATGTCAGCATTCTGTACGTGAACGAGCAGTACCGCGGCATGAAGATCGGTCAGCAGCTTCTCACCGCAGTGGAACAGCGGGCGAAGGAACTGGGATTCCGTTCTGTTTTTCTGCATACGGATGCGACCAATACCGGCGCTGTCCGGTTTTATCATAACAACGGCTTCTCGGACGAACGGATCCAGTTTGTCAAGGAGCTGTAAGGGGAGCGGACATGGAACAGAAGCGTATTATGATCCTGGGCGTCGGTGAGGCGCAGCTCAATCTGATCGCGGAAGCGAAAAAGCTCGGCTATTATATCGTGATCTGCGATATGCGTGCCGAATCGGAGGGCGCAAAGCTGGCGGACAGCTTCTATGCCGTCAATTATATGGACAGAGCCGCGATCCTCGATGCGGCGAAAAAGGAGCACATCGACGGCGTCATCTCCAATTCGGAGGCCGCGATGCTGAACGTCGCATGGCTTTCGGAGCAGCTCGGTCTGCCGGGCAATCCGGAGGAGAGCATTGATATCCTGCTGTCGAAGTCGAAATTCCGCGACCTGCAGAGAAAGACGGGCGT
This sequence comes from Oscillospiraceae bacterium, assembly GCA_017545185.1. Classification (GTDB taxonomy): domain Bacteria; phylum Bacillota; class Clostridia; order Oscillospirales; family Ruminococcaceae; genus Firm-04. Next base: position 37,726 of record JAFWQJ010000040.1, read on the forward strand.
CTACGCGCCGGAGCATTTTGTTTCGGACAGCGCGGACGAGATCGTCGCATTTGCAAAGGCCATGCGCTATCCGGTGATCGTGAAGCCGTCGGAAAGCTCCGGCACGAGAGGCACCACAAGGATCGACGTATTCGATGAAAGTGCGATCCGGAAGGCGTTTGCGGAGTGTAAGGACTGGTCGCGTGAGAATCAGGTCGCGATCGAGGAATATGTGGTCATGTCCTCGCTGCGCGTGAACGATATCGAGCTCTTTGTGCAGGACGGCGAGATCCTCTGGGACGGCTGGTTCTGGCAGGACCGCGCCGAGGATGCACCGATGCTCCCCAGAACGGAGATCTATCCGATGGGGCTTTCGGATGCGGAGCGCGAAAAGATCCGCGAAACCGTTGAAAAAATCATGCGCGCCGCACAGATCCGCCACGGCGAATACAATGTGGAGACTTACTTCACGCCCGAAGGAGAGGTCTTTGTCATTGAGATCAACCCGAGACAGGCCGGAAACCATATCCCGCAGCTGATCGAGGAGCACACGGGCATCAACCTCACGAAGCTGCTGGTCTCGACGGCGGCCGGCGATCTTTCCTATTACAACGAGCTGAAGACCTTTGAGCGTCAGTGCAATTACATCACCATGCAGATCGTGTTCAGCAAGCAGGCGGGCGTGTTCCGGGAGCTTTATATTGACCCGGAGATCAAGCCCTTTGTGAAGTGGATCATTCAGGAGGCAAAGCCCGGCGACAAGGTCGTGAAGGGCAGAAACGCTGCCGAGGCAGTCGCGTTTGTCGATCTGCAGTTTGACAGCTATGAGACCCAGCATCACTTCACGGATCACATCGAGAAATATATCCGGGCAGTCACGGAATGAACCGTGCAGCCCTGAATTTTGGATAAGGATGGTTCAGCAGAAATGTTGTCGGTTGTTACCATGCAGGAGCAGGAAAAATGGGACGGCATTGTAAAAAGCTTTGCCGGCTGGGATGTGTATTATCTGAGCGGCTATGTCAGGGCGTTTCAGATCCACGGCGACGGCGAGCCCCTGCTCTTTTACTACGAACAGGACGGTCTGAAGGGCATCAATGTCGTCATGAAGCGCGACATTGCAAACGACCCGCATTTTGCCGGACAGATCCCGGCGCAGACCTATTTTGATTTTGCCACGCCCTACGGCTACGGCGGCTGGCTGATCGAAGGCAGCGGCGACCGTGCCGCGCTCTTTGCAGCATACGAAGCGTGGTGCAGAGAACACAGCATCGTCAGCGAATTTGTCCGCTTTCATCCGGTGCTGGACAATGCGCAGTATTCCGAGGGCGGCTATCAGGTCATTTCGCTCGGCGAGACCGTTGCAATGGATCTGACCTCACCGGAGGTCATCTGGGCGAACATCACCAGCAAGAACCGCAACGTCATCCGCAAGGCACAGAAAAACGGCGTGACGATCCGCAGCGGGAACACCCCGGAGCTTTACGAGACCTTCCGTGAGATCTATAACGAGACCATGGATAAGGATCAGGCCGATCCTTACTATTATTTTGCGCCTGCGTTCTATGACAGCATCCGGAATGATCTGCCGGAGAATGCGTCGATCTTTTACGCACAGCTTGAGGACGGCACGATCATTGCCGCGTCGATCATGCTGGAGGCAAACGGCAGGCTGAACTATCATCTCTCCGGCTCGCGCAGAGCCTATCAGCATCTCGCACCGACCAATCTGCTGCTTTACGAGGCAGCGTGTGCCGGCAGCGAACACGGCTGTAAAACCTTCCATTTAGGCGGCGGCGTCGGTTCCGGGGAGGACAGCCTTTTCAAATTCAAGCGCGCCTTTTACCGCGGCGACCTCTGCCGCTTCCGGATCGGCAAAAAGATCCTGATCCCGGAGCTGTATCAGAAGCTGACCGCAATGCGCACGGAGATCACCCGTCCGGGATTCTTCCCGGAATACCGTGCATAATATACGAAAGAAGGAAGAGCATTGGACAAGCTGATCCAGCTGACAGACGAGCAGCTGAAGGATCTTCAGCGCGTGAATCTGGAGATCACCAAGTATTTTACCGATTTCTGCCGGGAGCACGGCCTCCGCGTTTTTGTGTTTGCGGGTGCATGTCTCGGCGCGGTGCGGCACAAGGGCTTCATCCCGTGGGATGATGACATCGACCTCTGTATGCCGGCACCGGATTACGACAAGCTGCTGAAGATCTGGGACAAGTACGCAGATACGGAGCGCTATTCGCTCTGCATCCCGGGCAAGGGCTATAACGATCACCGGATGTCCTGCTCGATCCGCGACAATCACACCACGTTCATCACCCCGGCTTCCGTCGATACCGACACGAATCAGGGGCTCGGCGTGGACTTCGGCGCGCTCCATGCGGCGGCGAAAACAAAGCCCGGCAGAATGATCCAGCTTGCACTTGCATGTGCACGTTCGCTGTTCCGCGCCGGCAGACTGCCGAACCGTCAGAGCAAGCCTGTGTATATCGCATCCAAGATCCTGCTCGGCATTTTCCGCGGCGAGAAGGTGCGCTATTTTATCTGGAGCACCTGCGAAAAGCTCGCATCGCTGCCGGACAAGCACTATGACAAGGCAAAGTACGTGAAGGAATTTTCGATGTTCCCGTTCATCAAATGGCTGTATCCGGCGGACTGGTTCTCGAAGCCGGTGTATCTGCCGTTTGAGAACACCGAGCTGCCTGTCCCGAAGGGCTACAAGGAATACCTGACCAAGCGGTACGGCGACTACATGACCCCGCCGCCGGAGAAGGACAGACATCCGGAGCACAAGATCCTGTTCATGGATCTGCATACGCCGTATATCAAATACCGCGGCACAAAATATTTCCGGCAGGCAGGGAAGCAGTCTGCTGCCGGAAAGCAGTGAGCGCAGCCGGAGGGTATCATGGAAAAGGTTTGTGTACTGCTTTCCACCTATAACGGTGAGAAGTATCTCGATGAGCAGATCAAATCGCTGCTTGCGCAGAAGAATGTCGATCTGACGCTTCTGGTGCGCGATGACGGCTCGAAGGACCGCACGCAGGAGATGCTGCGGGAATGGGCGGAGAAGGAACCCGCAGTCCGCATCCTCGAGGAGAATTTCGGCACGAATTACGGCGTGGCGAAAAGCTTTACCTATCTGCTGAACAGCGGCACGCGGATGTTCCCGGATATTCCCTATTTCTTCTTTGCGGATCAGGACGATGTATGGCTGGAGACCAAATGCTGCCGCGCCGTGCAGAAGACCGCGGCGCATAAGGATGCGCCCGCGCTGTATTTTTCCGCGAAAAAGCTCGTGGACAGCGAACTGAAGCCGCTTCCGCGCAAGGATATCATCCGGCTGACCGGTACGTTCTGGGATTACTTCGACAGAAGCAATGCCTTCGGATGTACGATGTGCATGACGCGCCCGCTCGCGGAGATGCTGCAGAACGACCGCTACTACGAAAAGAAGTTCCTGCATGACAATTATATCTACCGGCTCTGTCTGGCGGCCGGTGTACCGATCGTGTGCGACAAGGCGGAAACGATCCTTTACAGACAGCACGGTGCCAATGTCGCAGGTGCCGCAAAGCGCAATCTGTTCCGCGGGATCAGACGTCTTTTTGACAGGAACAGAACGCATGTCATCCGCGAGATGAGCGAATATCTGATCAAAACGCACGGCAAGGCACTGAATGCGGACAATGCGGCGGTCATGAAGCTGCTTTCCGATTCCGCACATTCCGTTTCTGCCAAGCTGAAGCTGATCAAAATGTACCATAAACAGAAAAACAGAGGGTGGAAGGAAAAGCTCCTGTTCGATGTTTCCATACTTCTGAATTATTTTTAACGGGGTCCGGGGAAACCTATTACGGAGGGAAAGAGTATTATGGCGAATATTGGTTTGATCATTGCCGGCGGCTCCGGCAACAGAATGCATCAGGATATCCCGAAGCAATTTATCACGGTGCATGAGCGCCCGGTCATCGTCTATACGCTGGAGGCGTTCCAGAATCACCCGGAGATCGACGCGATCGCAGTCGTCTGCATCGAGGGCTGGGAGCAGGTGCTCTGGGCGTATGCAAAGCAGTTCAACATCACCAAGCTGAAATATGTCGTGCAGGGCGGCAAAAACGGTCAGGATTCGATCCGCAACGGCGTCTATGAGCTTGAAAAGCACTATGCCGCCGACGATATCGTGCTGATCCACGACGCGATCCGTCCGATGGTCTCTGCGGAGATCATCTCCGACTGCATCAGCAAGACCAAGAAATACGGCAATGCGATCACGGTCATTCCGTGCGCCGAGGCCATGATGCAGACCGAGGACGGCGTCGTTTCCACCGGCAGCTATCCGCGTGACAACTTAAAGCGCACCCAGACGCCGCAGGGCTTCACGATCGGCGGCATCTGCGACCTGCACAGAAGGGCGCTTGAGGCGGGCATCACCAATTCCGTCGCTTCCTGCACGCTGATGATCGAAATGGGACATCAGGTCTATTTCTCCGCAGGCTCGGAGAAGAACATCAAGCTGACGACTGTTGAGGATATTGATATTTTCAAGGCGCTGCTCAAGGCAAAGCGTTCTGACTGGCTGAAGGATTGAAGAATATGAGTTTTTATGACAGCAACACATTCCGCGCGGATCTGAAGCAGGCTGTTCTGCAGACGGTCGGAAAAGAGAAGCTTTCTCATGCATCGGTCATGATCACCGGCGCATCCGGCCTGATCGGCTCGTTCATGACCGATATGCTGCTGGAGCTGAACCGCACCGCGGATGCGGACATCACGGTCTATGCGATCGACCTGAGCGAGGAGCGCATGGCCGCCCGCTTTGCAGAGGTTAAAACGGAAAAGCTGATCTATGTGGAGCATAACGTGAATGATCTGCCGGATTTTGATTTTCCCGTGGATTATATCATCCATGCCGCGAGCAATGCGTTCCCGGCTGCGTTCAACAGTGATCCGGTCGGCACGATCATGAGCAACATCCAGGGCACGAAGTATCTGCTGGATTACGGTCGGGATCACGGCGCGAAGCGTCTGCTGTATATCTCCTCCGGAGAGGTCTACGGGCAGGGCGACCTGAGCCTGGATTCCTTTGCCGAGAGCTACGGCGGCTATGTCGATCCGACCGAGCCACGCTCCTGCTATCCGAACAGCAAGCGCTGTGCCGAGACGCTCTGCGTTTCGTATACCAAGCAGTTCGGCCTTGAGACGGTGATCGTCCGGCCGAGCCACACCTTCGGCGCGAACGCAACGAAGGCCGATAACCGCGCAAATGTGCAGTTTATCAATCAGGCAATGGCGGGTGAGGACATCGTCCTGACCAGTGCCGGCAGCCAGATGCGTTCCTATACCTATATCGCAGATTCTGCCTCCGCGATCATCTCCGTCCTGACGGCGGGCGAAAGCGGTCAGGCTTACAATATTGCAAATCCGGTCTCCCGCACGACGGTTGCCGGCCTTGCAAAGACGATCGCGGATGAGACCGGCGTGAAGCTGGTGTTCGCAGATCCCGATGCCGTCCAGAAGGCGGAGCTTTCCCCGATCGCCAAGCAGGTGCTCTGCGCGGATAAGCTGGAGGCACTCGGCTGGAAAGGCAGCTTTACCGTGACAGACGGTGTGCAGCATGTTCTGCGCATTCTGAATGAGCTGAAATGAGAGCGGCGCCGGAACGGTGCGGCAGTATCTCCGGAAGAATGATAGGGTGAGAGTGGCAGATGGAAAGCAACAAACTGTTTGAGGATTACGCAAGAACCGAAAAAAAGCTGAAAGCGATCACTGACCGTGCGATCCGGAAAAACCAGACGGAAACGGCACTGGAGGCGCTCAATGCGCTCGTGATTATGAAATACAATTATAATCAGGCGTATAGGGATGACTTCGTGGAGGATCGTCTGGAGAAGCTGTCCGCTGCGGTCGGGGAAGCCAATGCTGCAGACCTGTCGTTCGGGACAAAGGAAGACACAGTCATCTTTTATGATTCATTCGGTGCGGATACCCGCGGCCTTGCCTGCATCTATCTGAAGGCGCTGGCCGGCATGAATTATAAAATCGTTTATATCACGAATACCGGAGCAAAAGGCAAACAGCCGGTTATTTCGGAGGTGCTGAAATCCTGTAACGCGACCGTTGCGTATATCGAACGGGGCGGCGGTTTTCTTTCGGTTGCCGGGCAGCTGATCCGGCTGTTCGCGCAGTATCAGCCGAAATATGCGTTTGAATACAATCAGCCGTGGGATATCGGCGGCATCGAGGCGTTTTATCTGTTCAAAAATGTGACCCGGTTCAAGATCAATCTGACGGATCATGCATTCTGGCCGGGCGTCCGGTCCTTTGATTACTGCATTGAGTTCCGTGACTTCGGCTGCTCGCTTTCGAGGGATTACCGCGGGCTCAGAGAAGATCAGCTGCTGTTGCTTCCGTATTATCCGTATCTTGACAGAAGCGCGAAATTTCAGGGACTGCCGTTTGATGAAGGCAAGCGCTTCATTTTCACCGGCGGATACCTCTATAAAACACTCGGCGAGGGCAACATCTATTACAAGATGATCGCGCATATGCTGACGACGGATCCGGAGCTGATGTTCCTGTATGCCGGAAAGGGCGACGATTCGCAGCTGAAGATTCTGGCGGGTCAGTTTGAAGGCAGAGTGTTCCATATCGCGGAGCGTCCGGATTTCTATCAGATCATCGAGCGATGTCTGTTTTATGTCAATTCGTTCCCGATCGTCGGCGGCCTGATGACGCAGTATGCAGCGACCGCCGGCAAGATCCCGCTGACGATCAATCACGGCGGCCGGGCAGAAGGTCTGCTGCTTGAAAGCGATGATGCGTTTACGCTGTTCACGAATGAAACCGATCTGCTCGCGGAGGCGGACAGACTTCTGACAGATGACGCCTATCTGAAGGCGCAGAGCGAGCACATGAAGGGGCTTGTGATCTCGGAGGAGCGCTTTGCCGCGGAGCTGCAGCGCATTCTGGAGCAGCAGAAGACAGGCTTTGCGATCCACTGGAAGGAGATCGACACAACGGCGCAGCATGAGGAATACCGCTATGCTTTTGAAAGAAAGTATATCGACAATGCGATTGCCAATGCCGAGAACAGCAAACTGATCCGGTATTTCCCGCTCTTTTTCATCAAAAAAATGACGAACCGGATCCTGAAAAAGAAGAAATGAGCCTGAACCGGCTCGGAAAGCAAGGAGAGATGTTATGTTTATTATGCCGAACAATCTGGGAAGACAGTATTCGCTGAACGCTGCGGAGTACGAACAGAAGGCCGTCGAGGTTCTGCGTTCCGGCTGGTACATTCTCGGAAACGAGGTCAAGAGCTTTGAACAGGAATGGGCAGAATATGTCGGCGCAAAATACTGTGTCGGACTGGCCAGCGGACTGGATGCGCTGAAGATCAGCTTTGAGCTGCTCGGCATCGGGGAAGGCGACGAGGTCATTGTCTGCGGAAATGCATATATCGCATGTGTGATGGGCATCACGGTCAAGGGCGCAACGCCAGTGTTCGTGGAGCCGGATCAGTACGACAATATTGACGCGGATCAGATCGAAGCACATATCACGCCGAATACCAAGGCGATCCTCGCGGTGCATCTTTACGGACAGGCATGCGATATGACCAAGATCATGGCGATTGCAAAGAAGTACGGCCTGCGCGTCGTTGAGGACTGCGCACAGAGCCACGGCAACCACTGGCAGGGCAAGACCGTCGGAACCTTCGGCGATATCGGCTGCTTCAGCTTTTATCCGAGCAAGGGCTGCGGTGCCTTCGGCGATGCAGGCTGTATTGTCACGGATAACGAGGAGCTTGCACAGAAGTTCCGCATCTTCCGAAATTACGGAAGTGAAAAGCGTTATCACAACCAGATGATCGGCAGCAACAGCCGTCTGGATGAGCTGCAGGCAGGTCTGCTGCGCGTGAAGCTGAAGCATCTGGACGACTTCAACGAAGAACGCTGCCGGATCGCAGACCGCTATCTGAACGAGATCAAGAATCCGGCTGTCCGGCTTCCGCAGATCCGTCCCGGTGCAGATTCCACATGGCATCAGTTCGTGATCCACTGCGATCATCGCGATGCACTGCAGAAGTATCTGGAAGCAAATGAGATCGGCACGCTGATCCATTATCCGATCCCGCCGCATCTTTCCGAAGCGTATGCTTATCTCGGCAAAAAGCCCGGTGACTATCCGGTCACGGAGCGTTACGCCGCAGAGGTGCTGAGCCTGCCGATGTACAACGGCATGACGAAAGAGGAACAGGATCGCGTGATCGACTGCATCAACCGTTTCCGTCCGGAAGGAGAGTAACATGGCAGATTTGTCTCAGGTTCAGGTAAAGACATTCCCGCTGCACGGCGACGACAGAGGGCATCTTGTTGTGGTCGAGGGAATGAAGGATATCCCGTTTGAGATCAAGCGGCTGTTCTATATCTACGGCTCTGACCGCGCGGTCGTCAGAGGCTGTCACGCAAACCGCAAGAGTCAGTTTGTGCTGATCAATGTTGCGGGCACCAGCAAGGTGAAGGCGAAGGACGGGCTCGGCAACGAGAAGATCGTCAGCCTCGACAAGCCGAATATCGGCGTGTATCTTCCGACAATGGTCTGGAAGGATATGTATGATTTCAGCGAGGATTCCGTGCTGCTCGTGCTTTCTGACGAGCCCTACGATGCGGAGGAATATATCCGCGATTACGATGAATTCTGCCGGATCGCGGCAGCGGAAGCGAAAGGAGAATAAGACAATGAGCAATCTTGAAAAGTATAACGAGATCTTCACCAGACTGTTCGCTGTGGATGAGAGCGAGCTGAATGAGGAGTTCACCTTTGCCGCAGTGGACAAGTGGGATTCCCTGCTGCATCTGACGCTGATCGACGAGCTGGAGAACAGCTTTGACGTCCTGTTTGAGACCGATGACATCCTGCATTTCGGCGGATACTGCAACGGCAAGGCGATCCTCGAAAAGTACGGCATCGACTTCGGGGCATAAGCCATGGGACTGCTGGACGGAAAGGTCGCGGTCGTTACCGGCTCCGCAAGGGGCATCGGCCGTGAG
>JAFWQJ010000041.1 GCA_017545185.1 Oscillospiraceae bacterium
GCTGGATTCGTTCCTGATCGGACTGCTGTGCTTCATCGGCATGACGATCCTGAAAATGCCCTATGTCACGCTGATCTCGATTCTGGTCGGCGTCACGAACATCATCCCGTTCTTCGGCCCGATCATCGGTGCCGTGCCGAGTGCTTTGCTGATCCTGCTCTCGGAGCCGCGCAAGGTCATCCCGTTCGTCATCTTTATCCTTGTGCTCCAGCAGTTTGACGGCAACTTCCTCGGCCCGAAGATCCTCGGCGATTCGCTGGGTCTGCCGATGTTCTGGATCCTCTTTGCGATCACGATCGGCGGCGGCATGTTCGGATTCGGCGGCATGGTCGCGTTTGTGCCGCTGTTCGCGGCGGTCTACGCGCTGTTCTCCGATTTCCTGAGCGAGCGCCTGCACAAGAAGGGGCTGCCGCCGGAAACCGAATGCTATATGACAAATGAGATACACTATTCTGCCGCGAAAAAACCGAAGGCCGATACCGGCATGCCGGAGGAACCCGCAGAGGAACCGGCAGAAACCGCTGCGCCGGAAGAAACGGAATCCGCCGAACCGACATACGAAGGAGACAACGATGAAAACGATCCGCAGCAAGCTGAGTGAAGCGCTCCCGCCTGCACACCGGACAGTCTATGAGCAGGCCGCCGAACAGATCCGCCGTATGTATTCCCGCAGGGTGCTGCTCTGGTTTCTCATCACCGCTGCTGTCGCGGCAGTGCTCGCGCTGGCAACACGGCACAGCATAACGTATCCGCCGCTGTTTATACCTTCGCTCGGAATCCTCGGCTGCTTCGCGGCATTGTGGATCATGATGAGCGTGACGGAACAGACCTGCAGCACGCAGCGTCCGGCCGCCCCGCCCCCGACCGGCGAGCAGCTCGCAGCGGATGATGTATGCAGAAAGGAACAGGAAACGCTCCGCAATGAGCGCAGCGTCATGAAGGTCGGCGGATTCTTCCTTTTCCCGCTGATCCCGCTGATCCTGCTGATCGCAGCGCTCCGTGCATACCGCATCAAGGAGCGCCCCGGCACGGCAGGCTATGCGTCTGTGCTGTATGCGTCCGATCTGTCGCGCCGCATCAATGCAGTGAGCTTTTTCTTCCTGCCTTTGCTGCTGCTGTGCATAGTGTTCTCGCCGTTAGAACAGTATAACGGCCTCGGAAAACTCGCTTCCATGAACTCAACGGCACATTCGATCCTCACAGCCGCAGCCGCGTATGAGACCGATCTGAATGAAGCCGGCATCCGTCCGGAATGGAAAACGGTCATCATCTCCCCGGATGACACCGCAGAAAAAGGCAGCATCCAGTTCGGCGTCGAAAAATATTTATTTAATGATCCCAGCAGTACCGCGTCCTGGTATGCAGTTGTCATTGACGAAAACGGCGAGCTCAGGGAAGCCTATTGCAGCTGTTCCCCGCTGACGGAGGCAGACCTTGTCCCGCCCGACCCGACCGTGCAGCGCCGGCTCGCATCGTCGCCGTTCCATGTCCGCGAGATCATCGGATACTGGAACCTGAAAACCGGAGCCGCCTGACCGCAGGAGATCATGATATGAGCGAAACAACCATCAGGCGCAGGATCGTCCTTACAAGCCTGCCGCTGACCGCGCTGTTCACAGCCGCCGTGCTGTTTTTCGGCCTGCGGTATGCGGAGATCGAACCGCTCGTCTTTCTGGCCGCTGCGCTGATCCTGATCGTCTCCGCCGCGGTCACGGGAAAGCTGCTGAAAACGTATCGGCAGCCGCGCTGGATCCTCTTTGTCTGGATCCTCCCCGCGGTGATCCTACTCGGCTATATGCTCCTGTCGATGATGATGCAGTATCCGGCCAACAGCAAGCGGATCAGCATGAACACGACCGCAAAGCAGATCCTGACCGCCGCAAACACCGCGCTGGAAGATATGCAGAAAGCGGGCAGTCCCGTCCCGGAAAGCCCGTATATCATCCAAAACAGTGACACGCCGGAGCCGGATTCCCTTGCAGGCCGCATCGCATATTATTTCAGCGATGTCACAAAAATCAAGTCCTATGCGCTGATCCTGCAGCAGACGGATGACGGCGTCCGTGCAGCAGAAGCCTGTTATTCGTCCGATATCGCCCTGACGCCGGATACGCTGATTGAAACACCGAAAGAAGTGCAGCTTGACCAGCTCGGCAGACTGTACCGCCAGAAGCCTCTGATTTTCAAATACACCGCCGGGCAGACCCTTGCAGATTCGCAGCCGTAACGACCGTCCCACGGAGGGAGCAATATGAAACAGTTTGAGAAAGATGACATTATTGATGTAGCATTCCAGACCGCGACCGATGCAGAGCTGTTCGCATCGCAGCCGCAGGAGCAGGCGAAAACGCCGGAGCAGGCGCAGCAGGAGAGCGAAGAAGCTCTGCGCGCATTATCCGAGGAGGTCATGAAGGACCCTGCGCGCTGCTTCTGCCGGAACTGCGGCCAGCCGATCCTGAAGGACGCGAGCGTCTGCGTCCACTGCAATTACGTGGTCAACCCGATCGCGCTGCAGCAGGGACAGCGGCTCGTCCGCGCAAGACGGGAGAGCTATCAGAGCAAATCCCATGTCCGCATCCGGCAGTTTATCACGAACCTGACCGGCCTTGATCTGGAAACGCCGCAGGAGAAGGCGCGCTGGACGGTGCGGAAGCAGGCATATCATTTTGAGACGGAGGGCGCGGTCTACTGTACGAACTGCGGCCGCGAGGTCGATCCGGGCGCGAGCGTGTGCATCGCGTGCAATTACGTACTGAACCCGCTGGCGGTGCAGCGCGCGCAGATGGCAGTCCGCGACCGCACGGCGAAGCTTTCGCGCAAGGACCTCATCAAGAGCATCCTGATCCCGGGCTACGGGCGCAAAATGTATCAGATGTATGCGCAGAGAAGGCCGCAGGTCGCACTCCCCTGCCGCAAGGCTGGATACGTAAACATGGGTCTGATCGCCGCCGCCGCGGTCATCATCCTGACGATCCTGTCAAATTTATGAGGTATCGCTTCGCGATGATCTGAAATGAGGGCTCCGCCATCAAACTCCCGCCGGGGACTCGTCCCCGGACCCCATTATGTGTAACATGAAAGGACGCTGATAAACGATCGGCGTCTTTTTTTTTCCTGTCAGGCGGCAGCCTCTCCGGATGCTGCCGGACACACTGATTTCGAAACCGCGTAGTTTTCCCCGCCTGCATCGTCTAATGAGTGAAGGCAGGGAACAAGCCTTCGGAAAGGAGATTGTCAATGGATAACGGTGCCTGCAGCTACCGCCGTTTCCGTGACAGCGGCGACGAATCCGGACTGGACGAGATCATCCGGGAATACCGCGACGGCCTGACGCTGTACCTTGCCAATATCGCCGGCGATCTCGGGACAGCGGAGGAGCTTGCGGAGGATACCTTTGTGCTGCTCGGCATCCGGAAGCCGCGGTTCAAAGGCAAAAGCAGCTTCAAAACATGGCTGTACAGCATCGGCAGGAACATCGCGCTCGATCATCTCCGGAAGCAGAAGCGGCATCCGCGCATTCCGCTGGACGAGCTGCCGGAGCAGTCCGGCGCAGCCGATGCGGTCGAGCGGGAATATCTCCGGAAGGAGCGGGATATCACGCTGCACCGTGCCATGCGGAAGCTGAATCCGGAATACCGGCAGGTGCTCTGGCTGATCTATTTCGAGGGCTTCAGCAGCAAAGAGGCCGCCGGGGTGATGCGGAGAACCGTCCGCGGACTGGAATCCGTCCTGTACCGTGCGAAAAAGTCACTGAAAGCACAGCTTGAAACGGAGGGCTTTGATTATGAGGAGCTATGAGGAAACGATCCGGCGCGTACACAGCAGGATCGCGGTATATGAAGCAGAACGGAAAACGAAGCGGGAAAGGATCGCAGGCGCCGCGGCAGCGGTCACGCCGGTCTGTCTGGCGGCGGCTGTCGGGGTCGGACTGTGGAGAAGCGGCGCAATTTCGCCCGCGGAGATCCGGCAGACCGGCGAGCTCCCGGTGACGCCTGTCACGGAGACGGCCGTCTCTGTCCGGTCGTCCCTGCTGACAACGGCACCGGTTTCCGGAACATCCGCGGCACCGCAGACCGCTGCATCTTCCTGCTTATCCGCTTTGCAGCAGACCGCGGCAGCAGCCGGTACGGAATCACCGGAACGCCCCGCCGCGGAGACAGTTTCCGCCGGGGATATTCCGGCAGAAGCGGCCGTCACCAAGGCGGATGAACCGCAGCGCATTCACTGTTATGACGGCACAGACGCTCCGGCAGCAACTGCACAGACCCGCACCGTCACGAAACCGGCAGTCACCGAAACGCGGCCGGTACAGACAGAACCCGCTGTGGGGAACGGCCCTTGTCTGCGGGAGGGCGACGAGCCGCCCGTTTACCGCAATCTGATCACTTCGTATCCGATCGGCTGCAGCGCCGATTACCGCGCACCCTATGACGGCGAAGTGTGCTATACCGTGCCGCTTTTCTATGCGATGCAGGAATACGGCGCAGATGCGGATTATATGGTCATCATCGACCTTTACAGCGGTGCCAGAACAGCGAACTCGAAACGGCTGTATGAGCTTGCCGATCTGCGGACGGAATTTGACCGTCTGGGCGCACTGGGATATGAAGCGGGGCTCAATCAGCCGAGCAATGCGGCACCGTTTCTGACGCTGCACGCGACGTATGAAGAATTGCAGAACTTTCCCGCAGCAGCAGACCGCGGCTATTTTCTCCGGCTATATATGGAAGATGAGCCGTCCTGCCTTCCGGGCGCATACAACGAATGACGCATTCCAAAAAGCACTGCTTTCGGCGGTGCTTTTTTGTGCGAAAAAATCCGGGGCACAGCCGTACAGATATATTGACTTTTTTTCGCTGATGTTGTAAAATATAAGGTGATGGGTCTCACGGCCTGAAACGAAAATATTTTAACACCGGAGGAAACTGGAAATGGATATTTACAACGGCTGGCTGATCGTCAACAGCTACTACAACCCGGCGAAGTTCAATTCGCTTTACAGAGTGCTCGAGGAATCCGCAGAAAAAGCGGGTCTGCACTTCTCCCGCTGGACGTCCGAGGCACGCCCGACCGTCGTCGGCTCGAAGGCAAGGGAGCCGAAGCCGAGCTTCGTGCTGTTCTGGGATAAGGACATCCAGCTTGCAAAGGCCATGGAGCTTTCCGGCCTGCGCCTGTTCAACAGCGCGGAGAGCATCGCGCTGGCAGACGACAAAATGGAGACTGCATTTAAGCTTGCTGCCGCGGGTCTGCCGATCCCGGACACGATCCCTGCTCCGACCTGCTTCCCGGGCTGCCGCCGCAATCCGGCATCCGCAGAGAACGCAGCGCGGCTCCTCGGCTGGCCGCTGGTCATCAAGGAGAACAAGGGCAGCTTTGGCGCACAGGTCTATCTGGCGAACAACAAGGACGAGGCTGCGAAGATCCTGCAGCACATCGGTGAGCACGACTGCCTGTTCCAGAAGTTTATCCGCGACAGTGCCGGCCGCGATCTCCGCGTGACGGTCGTCGGCGGCAAGGCGATCTGCGCCATGGAGCGTCAGTCTGCGTCCAAGCAGGAGTTCCGCTCCAACATCGGCGCGGGCGGCACGGCATCGGCAAAGGCGCTGACGCCGTATGAGGAAAAGCTCGCCGTCGATGCGGCAGCCGCACTCGGACTGGATTTTGCCGGCGTGGATATCCTCTACGGCAAGGACGAGAACGAGCGTTATATCTGCGAGGTCAATTCCAACCCGCAGCTTCAGAGCACGATCGACACCTGCGGCATCAATCCGGCCACGAACATCATGTGGCATATCCGCAGCCAGATCAAGGTCGGCGCAGAATGAGCGGAAAGCAGGGACTGCTGCTCTATACGCCGGCGGACGCCGAACGCAACCGCTGGTTTATCACGCAATTATGTCAGTATGCAGAGTCGGAGGGGTTATCGCTCCGGCTCTGTCTTGTTGAGAGCGGCAATCCGTTCATTCCGTTCCGGCAGTATCCGGATACCGGATTTCTCATCAACCGCAGCCGCTTCGGCTCGATCAGTGAATATGCGGAACGATCGCTGCATATCCCCTGCTTCAACAGTGCGTATGTCACCGGCATTACCAATTATAAATACCTGACCTATCTCGAAATGCACGGTGAGCACGGCATCCCCATGGCGAAAACACAGCAGATCGGCAGGAATCAGCCGCTGCCGGAGCTGTCCTATCCGCTGGTTGCCAAGCCCGAGGACGGTCACGGCGGCGAGGGCGTCGCACTGATCCGGAACGAGGCGGAGCTCCTGCGATACCGCGCAGACTTTGACGCGGCACATCCGGAGCCGACCTATCCGTTTCTGGTGCAGGAGCCGGTCGTATTCGGCTGGGATGTACGTGTTTACGTGCTGTTCGGAGAGATCTACGCGGCGGTGCTGCGGACGTCGGAGACCGATATCCGGAGCAATTTTTCGCTCGGCGGACACGCGGCGCTCATCAAACCGGACGCGGACATGCGTGCACTTGTGCAGCAGGTGCAGGAAATCATGCCGCTGGATTTTGCAGGCGTAGATATTCTGCGGCGGCATGACGGCAGTTATCTGCTCGGCGAGATCGAGGACGCGGTCGGCTGCCGGATGCTCTATCAGCTGACGGACAAGGACCCCGCGCGGGACTTTATCGCGGGCGTCGCACGGCGTATCAGAAACAGTGGATCGTGAATCGTACCGGTATCGCCTTCGGCGGTCAATCTGAATATCGTCCGCGTCAGCGGACACCGCTATTATTCACTTTTCACCATTCCCCCTTCACGGTTCACGCATTTTTTTCTTCCGCTCCCATTGAAATTCCATGTAAAATATGTTATAATAGTTCTGCCTATTTTAAGTTCAGGAGGTACGGATCATAAATTGAAAGCAAAACGGTTATGCAGCCTGCTCCTTGCGGCAGTGCTGCTATGCAGTGCGGCACCGGTCATGCCGGGCGCACCTGCATCCCCTCTCAAGGCTTCCGCAGCGGACGGCAGACTGTATAATCAGTGGGACGAGCAGTGGAAGGAAGTCACATTCACGAAATACTCCCGCTCCGGCAATTCGCTGTATACGTCGGCGTGCGGCATCTTCTCGTTCTGCAATGCGATGTATGCGCTCAACAGCCGCAAGGTCGATGTCGTCGAGCTGGCGACATGGGCGGTCGATATCGGCGCGCTGCGTCCCGGCGCAGGCGGCACCTACCGCGATATCCTCTACAAGCATATCGAGGAAAAATGGGGCGCGGAATACGGCTTTACGCTCGGCACGCAGAAGCTCGGCACGGTGCGGGACGAGGAATTCATCGAGCATCTGAAAAACGGCGGCGTTGCCGTGCTGTATGTGCCGGGGCATTTCATCGCGGTCACCGGCTACGATGAGGTGTATCAGACCTATCATGTCATCGAGAGCGCAGTCTCGGCGAAGCGCGGACTGGAGCCGGAAGGCTGGGTCACGGCGGACAAGCTCACGAACGGCGGCACGAACGGCACATGGTATGTGCTGATCTCGAATATCAAAGCACCTGAATACGCAAAAGTCTCCCTGCCCCGGACGCTCTGGGGCGTGGACGAATACATGCGCTATACGCTGGACAGCAACACGCGCAATGCGTATACCGTGCGGTTTTATAACGGCGATTCCGATACGCCGCTGGCCGAGCTCCCCGTCGAGCAGAAGTCGCATTCTTCTACGCAGTATCTGGACTGCGCGCTCAGCTACGCGGGGGATTTCACCGTCGATATCACCGGCGAAAACGAGTTCGGCAAAGTGCAGAGCGAGCGCATCGGCCTGCGCGTTTACGACCGGAAGGTTTCCGGTGCAAGCCTGAAGCTGCTGACCGATAAGCCCGAATCCGGCAAGCCTGTGCAGTTCCGGACGGCAGGCAGTCCCGCGGCAGGCTATGCGCTGAAGATCACGGACGGCTCCGGCAGCACGGTCTATGAGAAGGAGATCGCGGACATGCTGGACGGCGAAACGCTGAAAAGCTCCGATGCGGAATGGGTGCCGGAATATCCCGGCGAGTATGCCTGCACCGCGGCGCTGCACAATGTTTACGGCGAGGCCACGCCCGCGGCCGTGAAGTTCACCGTAAAAGGCGATGTTCCGTTCACGCTGGATGCAGCAGGCGGCACGCTTGCCGACACGGCGGAATACAAGGCTGCCTACAAGGGAAAATACGGCAGGCTTCCGGTGCCCGTGCGCGACAATCACCGCTTTGACGGCTGGTTCACCGCGGCAGAGGGCGGCACGCAGGTCACGGCGGAGACCGTCATGACGCAGACGCAGATGCATACGCTTTATGCGCACTGGACAAAGGTGCTGGATACCGGTGATATCAACGGCGACCACAGCGTCGATGTGACGGATGTGCAGCTCGCGCTGATCGAATACGTCAAAGTGATGAGCGGACAGGCCGCCGCCTTCGATGCGGCACAGAGCAAGGCCGCAGACATCAATAAGGACGGCACCGTCAGCATTGATGATGTGCAGCTCATCCTGAAATATTACGTGGAGAACACCGTTGCGAACAAAACGCTCACATGGGAGGAGCTGCTTGCGGAGACGGCCGTCACGACAACAGCTGTCACGACGACCGTGACGACGACAACAACTACGGCCGTCACAACAACAGCCAGAACGACGTCCGGACCGGTACAGACCACGACAGGCGTTACCGCGACGGCAAAGCCCGTGTCCACGACAAAGCCCGTGTCCACGACCGCGAAGCCCGCGGCGACCACTGCAAAGCCCGCGGCGACCACCGCAAAACCCGCGGCAACAACCGCAAAACCCGCGGCAACAACCGCAAAGCCCGCGGCAACAACCGCAAAACCCGCGGCAACAACCGCAAAGCCCGCGGCGACCACCGCAAAACCCGCGGCGACCACCGCAAAACCCGCGGCGACCACCGCAAAACCCGCAGCGACCACCGCAAAGCCCGCAGCTACGACTGTGAAACCCGCGGCGACCACCGCAAAGCCCGCAGCGACCGCCGGAACATCGGCGGCAGTCACAACCGTATCATAAGAAAATGCCCGGAGGCGGGAGACTGCCTTCGGGCTTTTTGTGCCGATCGGAAGATTTTTTGCGGAAAAAGCTTGACAAGCGCATTCCTTTTGTGTATAATATAATTGAGCTCAATCAATTGAACTCAATGAAACGGAACGGGATATGCCCTGCCGCTTCCCGGAAGCGGAGGGCTTGGGAAAAGGAGAACATGTATGCATTACAATTACAAACCGCAGATGGTCTGCGCACAGCAGATCTCGTTTGATCTGAATGACGGCGTCGTCACGAATGTATCGTTTCTGGGCGGCTGCAACGGCAATCTGAAGGCGATCTCGAAGCTCGTGGACGGCTTCACGGTCGAGCAGATCGAGGACAAGCTTCTCGGCAACACCTGCGGCATGAAGCCGACCTCCTGCGCGGATCAGCTTGCAAAGGCCGTGCGCGCCGCTTATGAACAGGCAAAGAACGCCTGACCGGCAGCGGGGTAACAGGCCATGCAGGAACTGAACGGTCAGAGCATGAAGCTCGAGGGCCAGCTTTGCTTTCCGCTTTATGCCTGCTCCCGCGAGGTCATCAAGCGATACCGCCCGTTTCTCGACGCGGTCGGGCTGACCTATACGCAGTATGTGGCGATGCTGGTGTTCTGGGAGGAGGGCGCCGTTTCCGTCAAGGAACTCGGACAGCGGCTCTATCTCGATTCCGGAACCCTGACGCCCGTGCTGAAAAGTCTGGAGCAGAAGGGCTATATCACAAGGCGGAGAAGCGAAACGGATGAACGTGTACTGATCGCGGCACTGACAGATGCCGGTGCCGCGCTCAGGGAAAACGCCGCGGCGATCCCCGGACAGATCTGCGCGTGCATTCAGCTGGAGCCGGAGGAGGCCATGCAGCTGCATCAGCTTTTGTATAAGCTGCTGGATGTGATGAAATAGCGCGCAGATACGCGAAAACCCGCTGAACCGACAATCCGGTGACGGATCCGCAGTCATACGAAAGGAAGTGACTGTTTTGACAACGCAGCAGCTGACCTATGTGATCGCGGTCGCAGACAGTCAGAGCATATCCAAAGCGGCTGAGAAGCTGTATGTCACGCAGCCGTCGCTCAGCCAGTATATCCACAGCCTCGAAAAGCAGCTTGGCATCAAGCTGTTCGACCGCTCCGTCACGCCGATCAAGCTGACGGATGCCGGCGCGCTCTATGTCGAATGGGCGCGCAAGCTGCTGGCCATGGAGGAGAGCATGAACAATGCCCTCTCCGACCTCATGGGACTGGAAACCGGCTCCGTGCGCATCGGCGCATCCTCGTTCCGGGTGCGCTGTCTGCTCGCGCGGAGCATTGCGGCGTTCCATGCAAAATATCCCGGTATCCACCTTTCCATTCAGGAGGCGGATATGAAGCAGCTGCGCGATAAGCTGACCGCCGGTGAAATTGATTTCGCGATCGGCTCCGGCGAATTTGACGAGAAATCGTTTCATGTGGAGACGCTCGCGGAGGAACGCTTTTATCTGGCGGTCGCGCCGTCCAATCCGCTGACCGAAAGCCTGCCGGAGCCGCTCTCCGCGCAGGACATCATTCAGGCGACGCCGAAATTCCTGCGGCAGCCGCCGGTCGATCTGTCGCTGGTGAAGGACGAGGCGTTCGTCGCGGCGAATGCGGGCGAATACGACCGCGAAACGCTGTATGCAGTCTGCCGTCAGTGCGGCTTCACGCCGGATATCGAATACAGCGTGCAGACGATCGAGACGGTGTTCTCGTTTGTCTGCTCGAACATGGGCATCGCGCTGCTGCCGGATTCGCTGATCTACTACGGCAATTTCCAGCAGCACCCGAATTATTATCCGCTGCCGGATGAGCTGGGGCTCTGCAGCATTTCGCTGATCTCGCGCCGGAACGCGTTTCTGTCCAAGGCATCGCAGGCTTATGCGCTTCTGCTGAAGCAGCTTGTCGATGTCGGCACATGGCGCATGATCGGCGGCGCATAACGGGGCATGGGGGTAGGATATGATAACGGAACCGCTTTACAAACAGCTCGCGGCGGCGTCACTCTGCTCGGTCGGGGAAGGGATCCCGTGGCAGAGGCTGTTCGCGAAGAAGCATCTGACGGTCGCCTTTATGGGCGGCTCGGTGACGCAGGGCTATGCGCAGCTTGAGATCCGCCGCAATGCGTATCCGGAGCTTGTGACGTCCGCGCTCTGTGCGCAGGGCTATGACGCGGAGTGCGTCCTCTGCGCGGAGGCCGGCATGGGCACGATGCAGGGCAATCTGCTGACGGATCAGTATGTGCTCGCCCGGAAGCCGGATATTGTTTTTCTTGAATTTGCGATCAATGAGACGACGCTCAAGCCGAGCGTGATCTCCTTTGAGAGCCTGCTGCGCAAGCTGCTGACAGCACCGGAGCCGCCGGTCGTCTGCCTGCTGATGCTGCGCACGATGAAGGGATATTCGTGCGAATCGTTCATGATCCCGATCGCGGAGCATTATCATCTGCCGCATATCAGCCTGAACAAGGCGATCGCACCGGCACTCGAACGCGGTGATCTGACATGGGAGGACTACGGCGACGAGGAAAGTCACCCGCTGACGGACGGGCACCGTCTGCTTGCGGAAATGGTGCTGCATCTGCTGGAAGCGGCAAAGCAGGCACCGGAAACGGAGCCCGCTCCCCTTCCGGAGCCGTGGCTCGATGCGCCCTATACCGGCCTGCGGTTCCTGCCGCCGGTGCCGGACGCAGAGGGCGTCGAAACAAACTGCGAGATCATCCCGCGGCCGTACCAGACATATTTCCCGACCGCATGGAAGATCTGCAAAGAAGGTGGCGCGCTGCAGCTGACGGTACGCTGCAAAGTGCTGCTGGTGTTCTACGAGACGCACCGGCTGCCGGAGTTCGGCGCCTGCCGCATCTCCGTGGACGGCGAACCGATGAAGCAGCCGCTCATCCAGAGCAATTCGATCTACGGCTGGGGCAATGCAAAATTCGTGACGGCGGTCTCATCCGCAGAAGCAGCGGAGCACACGGTCTTGCTGGAGCCGGAGGAGGAAAACGTCTATCTGCTCGGCTTCGGCATCTGCTGAGCGCAAAGGAGGCACCCAATGGATCTGAACAGAACCCTTGAGGAACTGGAACAGGACGTCTGGAACGAACCGGCGTTCCGCTCGTATGTCACCGTCACCTGTACGCAGGCACGGAAAAAGCCGCTCAGTCAGCTGACGGACGAGGAACTGCGCTGCATGATCGGGCAGAAGACGGGGCTTGCGTATCTGCTGCCGCTTGCCGTTGACCGCCTGCAGAATGAACCGCTGCTGGAAGCCTCAATGTTTCCGGGTGATCTGCTGACGGTGCTGCTGCGGCTGGATCCGGATGACTGGGCTGCGGACACGGCATCCCGCTTTGCGGCGATCCTGCAGGAAAACCGGCAGCAGCTGGAAGCCTGCGCGGATATCCCCGCATCGCTTCTGCACAGATACATCTGATATCCATTTACGAGGTGGAATATGGAAAACAAGATCAGTCCGGAACAGGAATGGCAGTGGTGTCTTGTCGGAAATATTGTCAAGGAACACGAATACGGTGAAGCGCATGAGATCCGGTACGGGAGCAGGCAGTTCCGCCCGGATGCAAAAGTATACATCAATCCGGTATACGGCGGCATGGGACATGAGCATCTCCTTGTGATCGGGATGCCGCGGCATTCTTCGCAGTATATCGAGATCACGACCGCAAGACGGAATGTGTGCAATTTCAGGGTGCAGAAGGTATTTAAGCCTGCAGTTCTGAAAAAAATGAAGGAGTCCGCGTGGGACTGGTGGGGCAACTCCGATACGGCCTATCAGACGATCGTCGGCTGCGCAAAATGGATGAATGCAGAGGCGGAACAGGATCAAAGAACATGATCCCGCCTGACCCGGACAGCCGGATCAAACACAATACCCCGGAGCGGCTTTGAACGCTTCGGGGCTTTCCTTTTGGTTGGAACTGCGTGCTGCGGATTGCTCTGCGATCAGTTTGATATAAGGTATCCGCTGCGCGGATGCTATTTTGAATGGGGGAAGCAGCCCCGTTCCGGAGGTACTTCCCCCAAGCCCCTATCTTCCCGTGTAAGAACGCAGGGGAGTTTCGCGCTCTGCGGAGCGCGACGAGGGCGCTGCCATCGACCCGCCAGCTTTTTGAAAAAAGCTGGATCAAAAACTTTTGTGAGGCTGCAAACGGGAAGCCTGCCGCCCGACCGGCAGCCAAAAGGACGCCGATTATTTGTCAGCGTCCTTTTTTGTTACACATAACGGGGTCTGGGGACTAGTCCCCAGCGGGAGCTTGAGGGCGGAGCCCTCATTACGGATCATCGCGAAGCGATACCACTTAAATCCCGTCCGTCACATAGATGAACCGGACGCTGCCGTTCATCTCCGCCGATTTGCCGGAGAAGCTGGTATAGGACTGCGCCGCCGTGCGGAGTGTCCGGAAGCGCTCCGTCAGCTCCGGAAGTGTCTCGTCCGCGGCCTTCGCGATCTTCGCGATCCCCTCGGCATCGAATTTCTGCATACCGTCATTCAGCGTATTGGCGCCGGTTTTCAGCTGCGCGATGCCGTCGTTCAGCGCAGCACCGCCGTTCTGCAGCGACTGCATCCCGCCGTACAGCTCCGCCGCGCCGCCGGAAAGCTTCTTCGTGCCGGTCAGCAGCTCCGTCAGCGAGGTGTAAAGCGTCCCCGCGCCGCCGGAAAGCTGGGTGCTGCCGTCAAGGATCGTGTGGAGACCGCCGTCCAGCGTGACCGTGCCGGTCTGCATCTGCATGAGGCCGCCGCCGAGTGCCTGCGCCCCGTCATAGAGCGCCGCAATGCCGCCGTCGAGCGCGTCGGCACCGCCGGTCAGCGCGGTCAGACCGCCGTGCAGCTGCGATGCGCCGCCGGAGAGCTGTGCAATGCCGCCGCGGAGCTGTTCGAGCCCCGTAAACAGGCTGCCGCTGCCTGCGGAGAATTTGCCGATGCCTTCATCGAGTACAGCCGCACCGCCGGAGAGCGTCTTTGCGCCGGCATTGAGCTGCTGTGCGGAGCTGTTCAGCTTTGCCGCGCCCTCTGCGAGCGCCTTGCCGCCGGCATTGAGCCCGGTCAGTCCCGCCTGCAGCTCATGTGCGCCTGCTGCGGCATCGTTCATGCCGCCGGAAAGCTGCGTCAGTCCGCCGGAGAGCTGCTCCGCGCCCTTCTGCAGACCCGCCGCGCCCGCACCGAGCGTGCCCTCTGCCTGCATGTTGTCCGCGATCTGCTGCTGTGCCGCGGTCGTCTGTTCCAGCGCACCGATCGCCGCCGCAAGCTCTGCGGAAGGCGTCTGCGCATAGAGTGCTTTCAGCGCCGCAAGTGCCTGCTGATTGGCCGCGACCGTCGTACTGAGTGCGGTGCCTGCCTGCGCGATACCCGCAGAGAGCTGTGCCGCACCGTCGTTCAGCGTATCCGCACCTGTTTTCAGTGTATCTGCGCCGGTTTTCGCATCTTCAAGACCCGCTGCGAGCGTGTCCGCACCGGACTTCGCGCTGTCAATGCCGCCGGCGACCGCCGCCGCCGCGCTGTCCAGAGAGCCCGTGCCGCCCGCAAGCTGCGCCATGCCGTCCGCGAGCTGCGCCGCACCGGAATGCACCTGCGCGCTGCCGTCCGCCAGTGCCTTGACGCCGGACTGCACTTCCTTTCCGCCGTCTGCGAGACGGTCTGCGCCGTCCTTCACCGCAGAGGCGCCTTTTTCCAGCGTATCTGCGCCGTTTTCCGCAGACGCAAGCCCCGCTTTGAGCTGTGCGGAGCCGTCCTTCGCATCATGCAGACCGTCCGTCAGCGAGGCCGCACCCGCGGTCACCTTGTCATAGCCTGCGGTCAGCACATCCGCGCCGTCAGCCGCCTGCTGAATGCCGCCGGTCAGCTGTTCCGCCGCCGCCGAGAGCGTCCCGGCGCCCGCCGTGATCTGTTCGGTGCCGCCGGTGAGCGTGACCGCGCCGTCCTTCAGCGATGCGGAGCCGTTCAGCAGCTTCTCGATGCCCGCGGTCAGATCGCCGGTGCCGTCGGAGAGCTTCGCAATGCCGTCGTAGAGCGAAGCCGTGCCGTCACAGAGCGCGTCCGCACCGTCGCGGAGTGCCTGCACCTGTTCGGTCAGGCTGTCCGTATCGAACAGCTGATCCGTGTCAAGCTTGCCGAACAGCTCATTCGATACGACCGTAACCGACGTATTCATGTGGAAATCGGTGACGTCCGCTTCCAGCTCCGCATATTCCGGCAGCTGATAATCGGACAGTCCGGTCTCATCCAGCCGCAGCGTATCATTCACACCCGGGAACGCCGCCCCGACCGCGATCAGCCGGTCGCCGTCGGAGATGAGCCGTCCGTTCTTGACCGATGCGTTCAGGCAGCTGCCGCTGTCCAGCACCGCCGCGCTGACCGCCAGAAACGGCACGGTCACGCGCTGCCCGTCAACGGTCGTCCCGGCGCAGCTCTGATAGCTCCAGCGGATGCGGAGATGCCCGCTCTTTCCCGCGAGGTCGGCGGGGGCGATCTCCTTTCCGTCCAGATAATACGTCATTTTCACATTGACCGGCGGCTGCTTGTCGGTCTTGCCCTGATAGTAGATATCATCGCCGGAGGCATTCCAGTTCAGGGTATCTCCGGACTGCGTGAACGGCTCCGTGCCCCTGACATTGACGATGCCGGTCAGCCCGGAGATATCGCTGAGCGCTTCCAGTGCCTGCGTATTTTTCAGCCAGTCGCTGACGATGACGTCCCGGACGGAAGCGTCCGCATTACAGAGCACATAGACGGTCTCGTCCTTGCAGGCTTCTCCGGATGCAGCCTTCCGGACAGCCGGAGCCGCCGGTTCTTCCGTCTCTGTCACGATCGCCGTATCTGCGGCGTTTTTCTCATTACCCTTTGCGTATGCCAGAGAGCCGGTCGCGCCTGCCGAGATCATAACGGCGAGCACGGCTGCGATCCATTTTCTGTAGTCTTTCATAATTATGCCTCCCGAATTAAGGTATCGCTTTGCGATGATTCCGAATGAGGGATCCGCCCTCATGTTCACACCGGGGACGTATCCCCGGATCCTGTATCAATGATTCTGCACAGTTGCGCCGGCGCGCTTCAGATCAACGCCCGCAGGAGCTGCCCCGCTTATGCTTCAGCGTGACGGTGCCGGAATACCGGATGCCGTTTCTGTTCGGCAGAAAACCCTGCGCTTGTGCGGATGATGACTTTATCAAATGCCAGCAGCATCGACGGCAGCACCGTGATGACCACAGCCATGGAGATCAGCGCACCCCGCGCCAGCAGCATACACAGCGACGAGATCATGCCGATCTCCGAGTATACGCCGACGCCGACCGTCGCCGCGAAAAATCCGAGTGCCGAGGTCACGACCGACTGCACCGAGGTCGTCAGCGCAATGCCGACCGCCTCCCGTTTGTCCTTGCCGCTGCTGCGCTCCGTGCGGTATCTTGTCGTCATCAGGATCGCGTAATCGACCGTCGCGCCGAGCTGGATCGTGCCGATGACGACCGACGCGATAAACGGCAGCTTCGTACCCGTAAAGTACGCCGTTCCGAGGTTGATCATGATCGCCAGCTCGATCACCGAAACAAGGATCACCGGCAGCGTGACCGAGCGGAAATTCAGCGCAATGATGAGGAAGATCACCGCGATCGACAGAATGCTGACGATCTTGAAATCACGGTCGGTGATCTCGATCAGGTCTTTCGTTGCGGGCGCCTCCCCGATGAGCAGCGCGTTTTTGTCGTAGGACTGCACGATGCCGTTCAGCGTTTCGATCTGCTGATTGACCGCGTCCGTCGCGACCTTGTATTCCGAGCCGATCAGCATGAGCTGTCTGCCGTCCTGCCGGAAAACGTCCTGCACATCCTGCGGGATGACGTCCTCCGGGATTGCCGCGCCGGTCAGCGAAGGCAGCCCGAGCACGAACTGCACGCCGTCCGCCGCTTCGATCTGCGCGGTCATCCGGACTGCATCCTGCCGGGACATATTGGCGTCCGTCAGCAGCAGGTGCGTGCTGTTCATGTCGTATTCCTCAGAAAGCTTCGTATTCGCGATCACGCTGTCAAGCTCCGGCGGGAGCGTGCTGTCGAGGTTGTAGTACACGCCGTAGTTTCGGTAGCCGAACACCGCCGGGATCAGCAGCACGACCGCCGCCGTCATGAACCCGAACGCGTGCTTCATAATGAACGCCGGAATCCGTTTGAACTCCGGCAGCAGGACCTTATGCGCGGTCTTCCGGATCGCGCCGTCGAACATCAGGATCATCGCCGGCAGCACGGTGATGCAGGCGATCACGCCGCAGACAACGCCCTTTGCCATGACGATGCCGAGGTCAAGGCCGAGCGTGAAGCTCATGAAGCACATTGCAAGGAATCCGGCGACCGTCGTCAGGGAGCTGCTCACCACGGAGCTGACCGTCATCGAGATCGCGTGCGCCATGGCGGCGTTTTTGTCATCCGGGTACTGCTGCTGCATTTCCTTGTAGCTGTGCCACAGGAAGATCGAGTAGTCCATTGTGACGCCGAGCTGCAGGACCATTGCCAGTGCCTGCGTGATGAATGAGATCTCACCGAGCATGAAGTTGCTGCCGAGGTTCCAGACCACCGCAAACCCGATGCTCAGCATAAAGAACAGCGGGATCAAAAACGAATCCATGGTCAGGATCAGAACGATGCTTGTCAGGATGACCGCGATCACCGCATAAATGACCGATTCGCGCTCGGTCAGATGCTTCATGTCCGCCGTGACCGCCGACATGCCGCTGATACAGCAGTTTTTCGATACGGTGCTGCGCATCTCGTCGATCGCATTGAGCGTCGCATCCGCAGAGGTCGTGTCGTCGAAGAACACGGCCATGACCTCCGTATCCCCCTTGCTGAACGCATCGCGGAGCTTCTGCGGGAGCACCTCCTTCGGTATGCGCAGGTCGGTCAGCGATTCGTAGCAGACCACATCGGCAACATGGTCAATGCTTTTCAGCTGCTCCGCCGTTTCCCGAACCTCCCGCGGCTGCATCCCCTCCGTGATGACGAACGAGAAGCCGCCCTTGCCGAAGCTTTCCTTCAGGATCTCCTGCCCCTGCATCGTGTTGATATCGTCAGGCAGATAGGACAGGATATCGTAATTCACCCTTGTGTGCAAAAAGCCGATCGCCGAAGGGATCAGCAGCAGGACCGCGGTCAGCAGCACCGCCAGCCGGTGCTTTGCGATCCATTCTCCGAAGCGGATCATTTTATCTCCTCCTCACAGTCAATGTCAATGATATCCGGCTTCTGGTTCCGGACGATCTTGACCGTCACGAGCACGGTCAGCAGATTGAGCAGCCCCTCCGCCAGCAGCACGGCGCCGAACAGCTGCATCCCAATGCGGACGCTCTGTGCGGGACGCACCAGCAGGCAGACGCCCGCGGCAGATGTCAGCAGCGCGGCCGCAAGGATCATCCACCATGAAGCGATGCCGAAGCGGTGCGCATCATGCGCGGTCTGCAGCTTCATGAGGCCGTCCGCCGTGACGTACATGCCGGTCACGACACAGAGAAAATGCAGCAGATCCTGCGGTTTTGTCAGCAGTATGATGCCGAGGATCAGCAGCAGGATGCCGACGGCGAGATCAAACTGGAAGGCCAGCCGGTAAAGGTCGCGCGAAAAGTAGCCGATCAGCCGGATGATGCCGAAGATGACGAGCAGCACGCCCGCTGCCGTACCGACGGCCGCTGTGCTGACATCCGGCTGCCGCATCAGGAAGATGCCGAGCAGTCCGAGGACTGCGGAAATAACGATATATCCGGCCTTTGCGGTCTGCATCGGCAGGACGGAACGCACGGTACGCATATTGCTCACTCCTTTCGTTTCTGTATCTTTATCATAACGCAGAACGCCCGCGGATGCAACGGGCAATCCGCGGGCGTTTGTCTGAAATTGATACAGCCGGTTTTGTTTGTCTGATTTTTGGGCATCCGGCCTGCTTTGCCCAAATTTGCTTATTCGGTGATGATCTTTGCGATAAACCGCAGCATCCATGTGAGGTCATCCGGCGTGATCTTGTCATCCTTGTCGCAGTAGGCATTTGCCTTGCCCTGCTCGGAGATCACAAGCTTTTTGTCCTCGACGAGCAGTCTTGCGAGCATGACCGCATCCGAAACATCGACGGAGTTGTCGAGGTTGAGGTCGCCGCGCTTCGTGATCGTAAGCTGCTTGGCGGTCGTGGTCGTCGTGACCGGCTCCGCCGTGGTCGTGACCTTCGGCGTGGTGGTCGTCGCCTTCGGCGTGGTGGTCGTCGCCTTCGGCGTCGTGGTCGTCGCCTTCGGCGTCGTGGTCGTCGCCTTCGGCGTCGTAGTCGTCGCCTTCGGCGTCGTCGTTGTCGCCTTCGGCGTCGTGGTGGTCGTCGTAGTTGCGGTGGTTGTGGTCGTAGTGGTGGTAGTAGTCGTTGTTGTGGTAGTTGTCGTTGTTGTGGTAGTTGTCGTTGTCGTGGTTGTAGTCGTGGTCGTCGTTGTTGTGGTGGTTGTGGTGGTGGTTGTTGTCGTCGTTTCCGGCGTGGTAGTCGTTGTCGTCGTCGTCGTTGTTTCCGGCGTGGTGGTCATCACCGCAGTCTGCTGCGGGATCTGATAGGTGCGGAACACTGCCTTGCTGTCGTAGTTGTCCGCGCTTTCAAACGCCGGCATCGGCATGATCTGATACGTGATCAGGCCGCTGCCGTCAATGACGATCCCGTAGAGATACCCGAGTGCCTTTTCCTCCGCCGTCAGCGTATAGACCGTTTCCGCGTCGCCGCCATCCAGCGGCATCGCCATGATCTTCGTATCCGTGGTATAATAGATCTTCCCGTCATACACATCGGTCACGATATAGCAGGTCGTATACACGGAGCCGTCCGGGGTCGGCCATGCGGCACGGAGCGTGCGGAGCTTTTCTTTCCCGTCCGCATTGCCCCTGTAAAGATCGGCAACGATCTGCGAAGCGAACTGCACCTTGGTCGGGTCTGCGGCCACGGCATAGAGCCATGTGCCGTCCGGCATCGGCTCCAGCGTGTCGATCGCGCCTTTCCAGAATGCATTTTCGTAGGCGTCGGAATCGCAGACGACCGCATTGCCCTCGGAAAAATAATTCCAGTCCGAAGCACTGTGCTGCCGGTCTGCCTGCATATAATCGTCGCTGCAGAGCATATAGCTGTGCATGGTATGCCCGAGCATATCCGGCGCGGAATCGTCAAAGGTCGGGTCGGTGTGATACCAGTGCCCGTCCACTTTGACGACATTCCACATGTGGTTCAGGTCGTCGCTCGTGATCGAATAGCACGGAATGCCGACCTTTCTGCAGAGCAGGTTCATTGCGAGCGCATAGCCCTGACAGACCGCCGTGCCGCCGAGCAGTGCGGCGTAGGCATCCGATTTTTCGTAGGTAAGGTCATATTCGCAGACCTCCGCGAGATAGTCGTGGAAAAACAGCACCTTCTCGGCATCCGACCAGTCCGGATTCACCATGCCGGTGATGCGGCCGATCTCCGCATTGAATGTCTCGATCATACCCGGGATCTCAGCCTTGTCGTAGTTATACCGCGGGTTGACCGCCGAGACTCTGCCCGACCACTGCGATGTATTATACGTAAAGGACGAGCTGACATAGAAATAATCCGATTCCGTATACAGCATCCCGTAGTAGATATCCGCAACATCCTCAAACTTCAGGCGCAGCGAGGAAATGTCGATCCGGTCCTGCCGTTTCTCCCATGCCGTGCGGATCATCTGCCGCAGCGTGTCCTCCGCGGACGCCGCATAGACCGTGCCCGCCGGCAGAGCAGAACACAGCATCGCCGCGGAAAGCAGTCCCGCAGCCGTTCTGCGCAGTAATTGTTTCATTCCGAACACCTCCGTGAAAGCGTTTCACATATCCTTTCATTCTTAACATATCCTATGATACAGGCTTCCTCCAAACCCTGCCCATATTCCCATGGTTCCATTATAGCATATTCCGCGGATGTTGAAAAGCGGTAAAACGCTGAAATTCTGTCCCGGTTTTTGTAGCAATTATACAAAATCTCAAAAATATTATGGAACAATTCAGGAATACATGGCAATTCTGCCGGATTGTGGAACAGTTAAATAATAAAAATTTATCCTGCCTATTGACATTTCCGCAGAAATCTGCTATAGTATTGCTAACATCAGGAAACCGTTGAAGCGGAGATAAAGCGTGATATGACCCCACAGAGAGTCCGGGAGGCTGAGAGCCGGACGGGAAACAGTTTCGCAAATGGCCCGCTGAGGGCGCAGTCGGTGAACGCCGGTAAAACTGCGACGTGCAGACATACGTCAGTTGTCAGGGATATGCTGGTATCCTGCAAAAGTGCATCCGCCCGGAATCAGGGGGCAGATGAATCAAGGTGGCACCGCGAGCATAAGAACAGACGCTCGTCCTTGAACGCAGATTGTTCAGGGACGGGCTTTTTTATTTCGTCCCGGAAACGGAGGTACCGAATGAAGCTTTCCATTTCGCCGGAGGAGGCAAAACGCTACGCCGCGGAAACCGATTACCGCGTGCTCCCCGTCAGCTGCGAGCTGATCGCGGATACGCTGACACCGATGCAGGTGCTGCGGATCCTGCGGCATGTTTCCGCCCACACCTATCTGCTGGAATCCATTTCCGGCCCCGATCACCGCGGAAGATACACCTTCCTCGGCTGCGACCCGAAGCTCGGCATTTCCTGCCGGAACGGGAAGCTGAAGGTCGGTGATCTTGAGATCGAAACGGCTGACCCCGCGCAGTATCTGCGGCAGCTTTTGGCGAAGTACCGCAGCCCGAAGCTTGCAGGGCTCCCGCCGTTCACGGGCGGTCTGGTCGGATATTTCTCCTACGATTATCTCGGCTATCAGGAGCCCTCGACCCGCACCGCGAAGGAGGACGACGCGCATTTCAACGACCTTGACCTGATGCTCTTTGACAAGGTCATCGCTTTCGACCACTTCCGCCAGAAGATCATCCTGATTGCGAACATCCGCCTTGACGAACCGGAGACGGAATACCGCCGCGCGGAAATGGCGCTCCGGCAGATGGCGGAGCTGCTGAAGCACGGCCAGCCCGCAGAGGAGCCCGTCAGCCGCATGACCGGCGAGATGACGCCGCTCTTTGACAAGGCCGCCTACTGCGACATGGTCGAAAAAGCCAAGCATTACATAGTCGAGGGCGATATCTTCCAGATCGTGCTGTCCAACCGGTTCAGCGCCCCGTTTGAGGGCTCGCTGCTGAACACCTACCGGATGCTCCGGACGATCAACCCCTCGCCGTATATGTTCTATTTTTCCGGCACGGATGTTGAGGTCGCAGGCGCATCGCCGGAAACGCTCGTCAAGCTGGAAAACGGCGTCCTGCATACGTTCCCGCTGGCAGGCACCAGACCCCGCGGCCGGACAGAGGCCGAGGATCAGGCGCTGGAAGCCGACCTGCTCCGCGACGAAAAGGAGCTCGCCGAGCACAATATGCTGGTCGATCTCGGCCGGAACGATCTCGGCAGGATCAGCAGATTCGGCACCGTGGAGGTCGAACGGCTCCGCACGGTTGAGCGGTATTCGCATGTCATGCATATCGGCTCGGCGGTCAGAGGCGAGATCCGGGAGGACTGCGACGCGCTCGATGCCGTCGGTGCAGTGCTCCCTGCGGGTACGCTGTCCGGCGCCCCGAAGATCCGCGCCTGCCAGCTGATCGGTCAGCTTGAGGGTGCCAAGCGCGGCATTTACGGCGGTGCGGTCGGGTATCTCTCCTTCCAGGGCGATCTCGACACCTGCATTGCGATCCGCCTTGCATACCGGAAGGGCAATACGGTCTATGTCCGGAGCGGCGCAGGCATCGTGGCCGATTCCGTCCCGGAGAACGAATATCAGGAATGCCTGAACAAAGCAGCGGCGGTGATCCGTGCGCTGAAGGAAGCGGAGGAGACAGACGATGCTTTTGCTGATTGATAACTACGACAGCTTTTCATATAACCTGTACCAGATGCTCGGCGAGCTCACGCCCGATATCAGGGTCATCCGCAACGACGACATGACCGTTGACGAGGTCGCCGCGCTGAACCCCTCGCATATCATCCTCTCCCCCGGCCCCGGCCGTCCGGAGGATGCGGGCATCATCATCGAGACCGTGAAGAAGCTCGGCGGGAAGATCCCGATCCTCGGCGTGTGTCTGGGGCATCAGGCGATCTGTGCGGCCTACGGCGCAAAGATCATCCACGCAAAGCAGCTGATGCACGGCAAGCAGTCCGCCGTGACCGCTGAAACGGACAGCAGACTGTTCCGCGGTCTGCCGGAGCGCATCACCGTTGCGAGATACCATTCGCTTGCCGCCGACCCCGCCACGCTGCCGGACTGCCTGCGCATCACCGCACAGACCGACGACGGCGAGATCATGGCCGTGCAGCATAAAGAATACCCGGTCTACGGCTTACAGTTTCATCCGGAGTCGATCCTGACGCCGGAGGGCAGACAGATCCTCCGGAACTTCCTGCAGGATACGCCGGAACCCGTCCGCAGACCCGCACCGAAGCCAGAACCCGTTGAAAAGAATACCGAAAATCAGAATGAAACAGCGGCAGAGGTCCGCAGGGAGGAACCGAAAATGATCGCAGATGCAATCAAGAAAATCGTAGATAAGCAGGATCTGACTTATGCAGAGGCATACACCGTCATGAACGAGATCATGAACGGCGAGACCACCCCGACCCAGAACGCGGCATTCCTTGCGGCGCTCTCCACCAAGAGCACGAAGGCCGAGACGATCGACGAGATCACCGGCTGCGCAGCGGCCATGCGCGAGCACGCGCTGCACGTTGAACATGACTTCGATGTGCTGGAGATCGTCGGCACGGGCGGCGACCATGCAAACAGCTTCAACATTTCCACGACCTCTGCACTGGTCGCAGCGGCTGGCGGCGCAAAGGTCGCAAAGCACGGCAACCGTGCGGCGTCCTCTGCATGCGGCACCGCGGACTGCCTGGAGGCACTCGGCGTCAACATCAAGCAGGACCCCGAAAAGGCCGTGCAGATGCTCAGCGAGACCGGCATGTGCTTCCTGTTCGCGCAGCTCTATCACACCTCAATGAAGTATGTCGGCTCGATCCGCAGAGAACTCGGCGTCCGTACCGTGTTCAACATCCTCGGCCCGCTGACGAATCCCGCAAATGCAAAGCGCACGCTGATCGGCGTGTATGACGCATCGCTGGTCAACCCGATCGCAGAGGTGCTGCAGCGGCTCGGCGTCAAGCGCGGCATGGTCGTGTACGGCCTTGACCGCCTCGACGAGATCTCCCTGAGCGCGGAAACGCTGGTCTGCGAGTTCGATGTCGAATCCTCCAAGACCTACACGGTCGCGCCGGAGGACTTCGGCCTTCCGCGCTGCACGAAGGATGACCTGAAGGGCGGCACACCGGAGGAAAACGCCGCGATCACCCGCGCGATCCTGAACGGCACGGAGCGCGGAGCCAAGCGCAATGCCGTCCTGCTGAATGCCGGTGCCGCGCTGTATCTGGCAGACCTCGCGCCGTCCATGGCAGAGGGCGTGAAGCTTGCCGCAGAGCTGATCGACAGCGGCAAGGCAGAAGCACAGCTTGAGGCCTTCATCGAAGCCTCCAACCGGTGAGCGGCATGGAAACGATCCTGACAGTGCTCGCGGCGGCGGCGAAGGAGCGCACCGAACAGCATAAGCGGTACCGCTCCCTTGAATCCGTCCGCCGCGATGCGGAACATCTCCCGCAGGGGGACTTCCGCTTTGAGAACGCACTGAAAACCGACGATATCGCGTTTATCTGCGAATGCAAAAAAGCGTCGCCGTCAAAGGGACTGATCGCGCCGGATTTCCCGTATCTGCAGATCGCGCAGGACTACGAAGCCGCCGGCGCCGACTGCATCTCCGTGCTGACCGAGCCGACGCGCTTTCTCGGCGACGACCGCTATCTTTCGGAGATCGCCGCCGCGGTGAAGATCCCCTGCCTGCGCAAGGATTTCACCGTGGATCCGTATATGATCTACGAAGCAAAGCTGCTCGGCGCATCCGCGGTGCTGCTGATCTGCGCGCTGCTTGACAAATCGCAGCTTTTCGAGTACAATAATATTGTTATGTCGCTCGGCATGTCGGCGCTGGTCGAGGCGCATGACGAGGCTGAGATCGAAGCGGCCGCAGAGGCCGGCGCAAAGATCATCGGCGTCAACAACCGCAATCTGCATGATTTCTCCGTCGATCCGAACCGGGCGGCGGGGCTCCGCAGATACGCACCGGCAGAGACGCTGTTTGTCGTGGAAAGCGGCATGAAGACCCCCGCCGATATTCAGGCGGCAAGGGATGCAAAGGCCAATGCCGTGCTGATCGGCGAAACGCTGATGCGCGCAGACGACAAGGCTGCCATGCTCCGGTATCTGAAAGGAACGCAGGCATGACGAAGATCAAGATCTGCGGGCTGATGACGCCGCAGGACGCGGCATTTGTCAATGCGGTGCAGCCCGATTTCGCGGGCATGATCCTGTCCCCGGGCTTCCGGCGGACGGTCACGCGGGAGACTGCGGCAGCGATCCGCAAAGCACTGAACGCAGCGATCCCGGCGGTCGGCGTGTTTGTCGATGCGGAACCCGCAGACATTGCGGCGTATGTGAACAGCGGCATCATACAGACCGTGCAGCTGCACGGGCATGAGGACGCCGCGTATATTGAGAAGCTGCGGCAAATAACTGACGCGCAGATCTTTCAGGCATTCCGCATCCGTTCGGCAGCAGATGTGCAGCAGGCGGAGCAGTCCCCTGCCGACATGATCCTGCTGGATTCCGGAACCGGAACGGGCAAAGTCTTTGACTGGTCGCTGCTCTCTGATATCCGCAGACCGTATTTACTGGCGGGCGGACTGAATCCGGAGAATGCTCCGGCGGCGGTCGCCGCGCTGCATCCGGCGGGTGTCGATGTCAGCAGCGGCGTCGAGACGGACGGCCGCAAGGATTTCGCGAAGATACAGGCGTTTGTCAATGCCGTCCGCGGCACATAAAAGACGAATCGAGGGACAGCATGGAATTTTCATCCGGTCAGTTGTTTTTGTTTGTGCTGCGGGGCATATTCACCGCGGCACTCCCGTTTGCCGTTTACGGTTATCTGAAGCACAGACACGGCGGCAGACCGCTCCCGGTGTTCGCAGGGATCGTCACCGTGATCCTGATTCTGGTACCGCGGGAGCTGTTCCGGAACGTGCTGATGCAGGGCGCGGAAACGGATACGGGCAAATGGCTGACGGTCTGGCTGGTCGGCGCGGTCTTTGAGGAATGCGGCAGATATGCCGCGATGAAGCACGCGATCCCCGGATACGACACGCACACGGATGCGCTCTGTTACGGCATCGGACACGGCGGCACAGAGGTCATCGTGAGCGCCGCGCATCAGTTCGTTCTGCTTGCGGATGCGCTCGGGCAGTCCGGCACACAGGAGCATCTGACGGCACTTTCGGAGCAGGGCATCCTGACTGCGCTCGGCGTCATGCTCGGCAATATGAGCAATCTCGCATTCCACATGGCGATGTCCGTGCTCATTGCGCGGGCGGTGCATTATGAGGGCTGCAAAAAGCTGCTCCCCATTGCAGTTTTCGTGCATATGCTGGCAAATTTTACGGAATTCTGCTTCGGCACGGCGGCGGATGTTCTGCTGACGGTGCTGATCTGGATATTTGTGTATCTGCACGGGAAACGCCTGCAGGCGCACGAATCTGAAGCGTATTAACGGCAGAGCCGTTTTCATACAAAACACAGGAGGTTTACTATGACAAATCCAAACGGACGTTTCGGCATCCACGGCGGACAGTACATTCCGGAAACGCTCATGAATGCCGTCATCGAACTGGAGACCGCATACAACCATTATAAGAACGACCCCGATTTCAATGCGGAGCTCGAAACACTGTTCAACGAATACGCAAACCGCCCCTCGCGGCTTTATTACGCCGAAAAGCTGACCAAGGCACTCGGCGGCGCGAAGATCTACTTAAAGCGCGAGGACTTAAACCACACCGGCGCGCATAAGATCAACAATGTGCTCGGTCAGGCGCTGCTCGCGAAGAAAATGGGCAAGACCCGCCTGATCGCAGAGACAGGCGCAGGTCAGCACGGCGTCGCGACCGCGACGGCAGCGGCACTCATGGGCATGGAATGCGTCGTCTTTATGGGCGAGGAGGACACGAAGCGTCAGGCGCTGAACGTCTACCGGATGCGGCTGCTCGGCGCGGAGGTCATCCCGGTGACGACCGGCACGGCGACGCTCAAGGACGCCGTCTCCGAGGCGATGCGCGAATGGACGAACCGCATCGACGATACGCATTACTGTCTCGGCTCGGTCATGGGACCGCACCCGTTCCCGACGATCGTCCGTGATTTTCAGGCTGTCATCTCGAAGGAGATCAAACAGCAGATCATGGAAAAGGAAGGCAGGCTGCCGGATGTCGTCATGGCATGTGTCGGCGGCGGCTCCAATGCGATCGGCACCTTCTATCATTTTATCCCGGATGAGAGTGTCCGCCTGATCGGCTGCGAGGCCGCAGGCAGAGGCATCGACACGTTCGAGACCGCCGCGACGATCAGCACCGGAAAGCTCGGTATTTTCCACGGCATGAAGTCCTACTTCTGCCAGGATGAATACGGCCAGATCGCGCCTGTTTATTCGATCTCCGCCGGCCTTGACTATCCCGGCGTCGGCCCGGAGCATGCGCATCTGTACGACATCGGCCGTGCGGAGTACGTTCCCGTGACCGATGACGAAGCGGTCAATGCATTTGAATTTCTCTCCCGCACGGAGGGCATCATTCCGGCGATTGAATCCGCGCACGCCGTTGCACATGCGCTGAAGATCGCGCCGGAAATGGACAAGGACAAGATCATCGTCATCACGATCTCCGGCAGAGGCGACAAGGACTGTGCGGCGATCGCACGGTACAGAGGGGAGGATATCCATGAGTAAGATCCGCGATGCATTCAAAAACGGCAAGGCGTTTATCCCGTTCATCACCTGCGGCGACCCCGATCTCGAAACGACCGGAAAGATCGTCCGCGAAATGGCGGCGGCAGGCGCAGACCTCATTGAACTGGGGATCCCGTTCTCCGACCCGACCGCGGAAGGCCCCGTCATTCAGGGCGCGAATATCCGCGCGCTGGCAGGCGGCATCACGACAGACAAGATCTTCGCATTTGTCAAGGAGCTGCGTAAGGATGTGACCGTACCGCTCGTGTTCATGACCTATGCGAACGTGGTCTTTTCCTACGGTATCGAGCGGTTTGTGAAGTGCTGTGCGGAGGCAGGCATGGACGGCCTGATCCTGCCGGATGTGCCGTTTGAGGAAAAGGACGAATTTGCGCCGATCTGCAAGGCGAACGGCATTGATTTCATTTCGCTGATCGCGCCGACCTCTGAGAACCGCGTCGCGATGATCGCGAAGGAAGCAGAGGGCTTTGTGTATCTTGTATCGAGCCTCGGCGTGACCGGTATGCGCGCGGAGATCAGAACGGATCTGGAAGCGATCACCGCGAAGATCAAAGAAAACACGGATGTTCCGTGCGCGATCGGCTTCGGTATCTCGACGCCGGAGCAGGCTGCGGAGCTTGCGGGCTGTGCGGACGGCGTGATCGTCGGCTCGGCGATCGTGAAGCTGATCGCGGAACACGGCAGAGAAGCCGCGGCTCCGGTCGGCGCCTTTGTCCGCGCGATGAAAAAAGGTATCGCTGCGCGATGATTCAGAATGGGCTTTCAGCCCAAACCTGACCAATGGGACACTGTCCCTTTGGAATCCCATTATAAAGAGCAAGAGGGTGCTGATGTAACAATCGGCACCCGTTTTGCAAAACGCTGCCGGTCATGCACTTTGCAGCCGGTCTGCATCCATATCAAAAGTTTCGGTCAAGCCTTTTCAAAGGCTTGCAGAGTCCAGAGACAGCGTCTCCGGTCGCCGTCCACAGACGGCGAAACTCCCCTATCGTCAGGCGCACCGAAAGGGTGAATTCCAAAAACGCTCCGGGGGAGCGTTTTTGAAAGAGGGACGCCCTGTAAGAGAGGGCGTCCCTAAGCGGATTGCAAAGCAATTCGCAGCGCCCGCAGCACGCAGGAGCGACGCAGTCGCGACGGGTGACCGGGCGTTCCGGGTTCTTAGGGCTGGAAGCCCTAAGTTCTGCTGTGCACGCGTGCGCATTTGATAAAAGGCACTCAATCAAACAGAAAGAGGTGTTTCAGATGTATCAGAATCAGGACGGCGATTCAACTGTACAGCAAACAATGGAGCAGCGCATCATCGGGCGGCTGGAAGAACAGCTCGGATTGAGCGGGCTCGAATCGAACCCCAGTCTCCCGCTGCCGGGCGAACCCGGTGTCCGGATCCGGCCGGATTTCTATTCCGCGCAGCATAAGATCATCGGTGAGATCCATTCGCATCTCGGAAAGCTGAAACCGGCGCAGCAGAAAAAAATCGCGGCGGATATCCTCAAGCTGCACCTGTTTGACCCGGAGAATGAATATCTGAAAATCATTGCCGTATGCGACGAGGAAGAAAAGAAACAGTTGAAAGGAAACGGCTGGCTTCCGGCAGCGATCCGGTTATTCAAAATTGAGATCATGCTGATCAACCTGACCGAGCAGGAACGGAACGATCTCCGCGCCGCCATGCGCCGGCAGAATATGCACCCGGAGCAGCCCGGGGAATCCGCAGAATAAACAAAGGACAGGTGCCGCAGCGCGCCTGTCTTTTTCTTGCGCCGATGATTGTGAAAGGCTTGACAATCTCACGGATTTGCGGTATACTATAGATTGGAGTTTTCCGAAAAATCAAAGAGAGGAAGGTATCGAATATGGAAGAGCAGATCAAAGCGATGCGGCAAAAGATCGAAGCCGCCGCTGCCGCCATTACCGATTCCAAAGAAATGTATCAGCTCCGGAAGCAGTACCTTGACAACAAGGCAGGTCAGATCTCCGCGCTGATGAAGAATATGCGCGATCTTGCACCGGAGGAGCGTCCGGCGTTCGGCAAGATCGTCAACGAGCTGAAAACATGGGCACTCGATTTCTTTACCGCACAGGATGCCCGCCTGAAGGCTGCCGAGCTCGCAAAGAAGAACGCAGCCGAGCAGATCGACGTCACGATGCCTGCGCCTGTCCGTTCCTGCGGCGCGCTGCATCCGAATACGCTGATCGCGAATGAGCTGATCGGGATTTTCTCCGGCATGGGCTTTGAGATCTACGAAGGCCCCGAGATCGAAACGGATTACTATAACTTTACTGCCCTGAATACGCCGCAGGATCACCCGGCGCGCGATATGCAGGATACGTTCTATGTATCGCCTGAGCTGCTGCTCAGAACGCAGACCTCCTCCGGTCAGATCCGCTACATGAAGGGCGACGACAAGACCCCGAAGCATGAGCCGCCGATCAAGATCCTTTCGCCGGGCAAGGTGTTCCGCTCCGACGACGACGCAACGCATTCCCCGATGTTCTCGCAGATGGAGGGTCTGGTCGTGGACAAGGGCATCACGCTCTGCGACCTGCAGGGTATGCTGGACGAGTTTGCGCGCAATGTGTTCGGCGAGGGCGTCAAGACCCGTCTGCGCCCGAGCTACTTCCCGTTCACGGAGCCGTCCGTCGAGGTCGATGTGAGCTGCTTTGAGTGCGGCGGCAAGGGCTGCCGTCTCTGCAAGGACACCGGCTGGATCGAGGTGCTCGGTGCGGGCATGGTCAACCGCAAGGTGCTTGAGAACTGCGGCATTGATCCGGATGTGTACACCGGCTTTGCGTTCGGCATGGGCATTGAGCGCATCGCCATGCTGAAATACGGCATCCCGAACATCAAGATGCTGTTTGAGTCGGATGTCAGAGTGCTTTCGCAATTCCACGAATAAGCAGGCTGTGCCTGTCTCCGTTTCACTTCGCCTTTATTTTGCGTTTGATGCTGCACAGTGCGTTTTTCTTTCGGTCGGGGCGGCTTACGTCTCCGTACAGATGCGCTGCTGATTTTGGGCGGAGCTTTGTGAGAATCCGCAAACGAAATTAAGTGAAAGGAACTAATAACGATGATCGTTCCGTTAAGTTGGTTAAAGGAATACGTTGATATTGATGTGACGCCGCAGGAGCTCGAAACGAAGCTCTTTGACTGCGGCTTTGAGGTCGAAACGCTGACCGAGCTCGGCGCAGAGATCTCCGGCGTTGTGGTCGGTCTGGTCGAACAGTGCGAGCCGATCCCGGAGACACATCTCTCCGTCTGTCAGGTTGACTGCGGCGAGCACGGCAAATTCCAGATCTGCTGCGGTGCCGATAATGTCAGAGCAGGCGGCAAATATCCCGCCGCGCTGGTCGGTGCGCAGGTCTATGCGACCGCAAGAGACCATGTGACGGTCGAAGGCACCATGAAGATCAAGAAGGGCAAACTGAAGGGCTTTGAGTCGCAGGGTATGCTCTGCTCCGGCATCGAGATCGGTCTGAATGAGGATCTCTATCCGGGCGCGGAATACTGCGGCCTGCTCGTGCTGCCGGACGACGCGCCGGTCGGTGCGGATATCAAGCCGCTGGTCGGCCTCGATGACTGGATGTACGATATTTCGATCACGGCAAACCGTCCGGACTGCATGAGCGTGCTCGGCATTGCCCGCGAGGTCGCCGCTGCACTCGGCAAGCCGCTGAAAATGCCGGCTGTGGACTACAAGACCGACGGCACGAAGCTGGACGGCTTCAAGGTCACGGTCGAGGACGCAGACCTCTGCCCGCGCTATCAGGCGCATTATGTCCGCAATGTGAAGATCGCGCAGTCTCCCGCATGGATGCGCCGCCGCCTTGCGCTGGTCGGCATCCGCTCGATTTCGAACATCGTCGATATCACGAACTATGTGCTGAAAGAGATCGGCCAGCCGATGCACGCGTTCGATCTGCGTCAGCTGGAGGAAAAGCAGATCGTCGTCCGCAGAGCGAAGCAGGACGAAACGATCGTCACGCTGGACGGAAAGGAATTCAAGCTCAATCCGAACAATCTCGTGATCTGCGACGGCAAAAAGCCGGTCGCACTGGCGGGCATCATGGGCGGCCTCAATTCCGAGATCAAGGACGACACCGCGGATGTGGTGTTTGAGTCCGCAAAGTTCATGCGCGACAATGTCCGCAAGACCTCCCGTGCGCTCGGCCAGCATTCCGACAGCTCCCAGCGCTTTGAGAAGGGCGTGGACGAATACGCCACACAGCTCGGCTTAAAGCGTGCGCTGCACCTGATCGAAGAACTCGGCTGCGGCTCCGTGACCGATTCCGGCTTTGCGGAGGCTGTCTCCGCTGATCCGACCGTCACCCGTCCGCTGACCGTCTCGATCGCGAAGGTCAATGCGCTGCTCGGCATCACTGTGCCGGACGACGAGATCCGCCGCATTCTGACGAACCTCGATTTCCGGCCGGTGATCGACGGTGACAAGCTCTCCGTGCAGATCCCGCCGTACCGCGAGGATATCGAAAACGCGCCCGACATCGCGGAGGAACTGATCCGCATGTACGGCTACGACCACATCACCCCGACCTTCCTTGCAGCCGCATCGGTGACGAACGGCGGCCGCAGCGCAGCACAGAACAGTCTGCTGAAATTAAAGCGGACGCTCGCAGCACAGGGTCTTTACGAGGCGATCCACTACTCGTTCTTCTCGCCGAAGGATCTTGACCTGCTGCGCATCCCGCAGGATGCACCGGAGCGTCAGGCGATCCGCATTCTGAACCCGATCTCCGAGGATCTTTCGATCATGCGCACGATGCTGGCGCCGTCCATGCTGAATGCGGTGATCCGCAATGTCCGCCGCGGCAATGATGCAGGCGGGCTGTTCGAGGTCGCAAAGACCTATCATTCCGCAGAGGAACACCCGGCGGCAGAGCCGGAGGAGCGCGAGGCACTGGCAATCGGCCTGTTCGACGGCGGCAGGCTGAGCTTCTTTGACGGCAAGGCTGTGCTCGAAGCACTGGCCGAGGCATTCCGTCTGACCTTCACCTACAAAAAGCCGGAAAATCCGGAAAAATATCCGTTCCTGCATCCGGGCATGAGTGCCGTTGTCTCGCTCGGTGACGAGGAGATCGGCTGGGTCGGTATGCTGGCGCATGACCTGACCGACGCTGAGGTGCCGGAGCACGCAGTCTGCATGGCAGAGCTTGACCTGACCGTGCTGCGTCCGTATCTGAACAAGCCGGTCGCATTTGAGAACCTGCCGAAGTTCCCGGTCGAACAGCGTGATATCGCGCTGCTGGTCGGTGAGGATGTGATCTGCGCAGATCTCGAAGCCTGCATGAAGCGCGCCTGCAAGTCGCTGAACCGTGTGAAGCTGTTTGACGTGTACAAGGGCAAGCAGATCGAAGCAGGCAAGCAGTCGCTGGCATTCTCGCTGTGGTTCCGCAGCGACGACCATGCGCTGACGGACAAGGAAGTCGATCAGTTCGTCGCGAAGATTCTGAAAAACCTCGCCAAGGACTTTGAAGCGACCCAGCGTTAAGCGCGGAGCCCGGGCAGGCATTTCCCTCCGGCGGGCGGTGCGCGAACCTCTCCCGGCAGTCAGAACTGCACGCCGCTGAACGCGGCTTCTGCGGCTTTCATGCTCCCAATACTGAAGCCCGCCGAAAGAGCAGAAAAAATAAATAAAAGGGTGCTGATGTAACAATCGGCACCCTTTTTCGCTGCCGGTCAGGAACTTCGCCCCCGGCACACATCCATATCAAAAGTTTCGGTCAAGCCTTTTCAAAGGCTTGCAGGTTCTTAGGGCGAAGCCCTAAGCCGCTCACTGCAGTGAGCGGAATCCTTTAGCGTCAGGCGCACCGCAAGGGTGAATTTCAAAAACGCTCCGGGGGAGCGTTTTTGAAAGAGGGACGCCCTGTAAGAGAGGGCGTCCCTAGGCGAATCGCAGAGCGATTCGCAGCGCGTGCTGAACATAGGAGCGACGTCAGTCACGACGAGTGAAGCACGCAGGTTTCCAAAGGGCAAGAGCCCTTTGGGTCGGCAGTGCCGACAGCCATTTCCCTCCGGAGGCGGTGCGCGAACCTCTCCCGATACTGAAATAGATCGAAAGCACAAAAAGGACGCTGATTCACTCACATCAGCGTCCTTTTTCTGTATGTATCGGCTTTCTGTGCGCTTCCCGCA
Organism: Oscillospiraceae bacterium; assembly: GCA_017545185.1. GTDB lineage: Bacteria > Bacillota > Clostridia > Oscillospirales > Ruminococcaceae > Firm-04. Next base: position 34,149 of record JAFWQJ010000041.1, read on the forward strand.
TTACTCCGCACACGGGTCAAACGGGAATGCCGGCATCATCTTGAGCTTAAAGAGATTCTGCTTATGCTTGCGGTCGATGAGCGCCTTTTTCTCCGGGGCGGGCTCAATGCCCTCGCGGAGATAGAGATCGAGCTCCGCGTAGGTAAACCCGAGGTTATCCTCATCCGTTTTGCCGCAGAGACCGTCCGACGGTGCCTTATCGACGAGCTGTACCGGAAGACCGAGTGCTCTGCCGATCGCCTTGACCTCGGTGACGGTGAAATTCGCGAGCGGTGCAAAATCGCCGACGCTGTCGCCCCAGCGCGTGGAGTAGCCGACCCAGTCCTCGGAGAAATTGCAGGTGTTAGCAACTCTGCCGTTGACGCTCTGGGAAACGGCGTAGACCGTTGTCATGCGGATGCGCGGCGGCAGATTGGTCGTCGCCTGCACGGAGAGCGGCAGGGACGCCGCGACGGCGCGTTCCAGCGCATCGGCAGCCTCGCCGATGTTCACTGTCACATTGGTGATGCCGAGGTGCTTGCAGAGCAGCCTGGAATCGTCGATATCGGGCTGCTCGCCGCGGGGCATCAGCACGCCGACGACTCTGTGTACGCCGAGCGCCCTGCAGAGCAGCGCCGCACAGACAGAGCTGTCCTTTCCGCCGGAGACGCCGAGGACAGCCTTGCAGCCGTCGCCGTTTTCGGCGAACCAGTCCTGGATCCAGCGGCAGCAATCCTCAATCGCGCGGTCAACATCAAAACGGTACATGGTAATCATCCTTTCAGGTTTTGGGGGCGGTATTGTTTCTCACATGGTATATGCGGTGTACCACGCCATGCCGATATGCACGGCGATGAGCACCCAGAAAAGCGGTGCCGTCACGACGAGCCGCTTGGTGCGGGCACTCTGGTGCGGCGTCAGGTCGGGCATCCGTTCGGTCAGCAGCATATAAAAGAGGGAGACGGTGCCGAGCAGCAGCACGAACAGCTTGCAGACAACCTCTGCCTTGCGGAAGGTGCTGCCGGGAAGATAAAGTCTGCCTGCTTCCTTCAGCATGGCGAAGGAATTGACGCAGATATGCGTGATGATCGCAGGGGTGACGGAATCGTGCCGGATCGTGATATACGCAAGCAGGATCCCGAACGGGAACGTAAACAAAAACTGCGGGAGATTCTCGTGCATCAGCGCAAAGAGCAGCGCGGTCATCAGAATGCCGAACCGCTGGCTGACGCGGCTGAGATTTTTCAGTGCGAAGCCTCTGAGCAGCAGCTCCTCGGTGATCGGCCCGAGCACGCAGACATAGAGCACGAGCAGCGCTGATTTTGAGACAGAGCCGTCCAGCGCGATATCCGGTGTATACACGGGAACATGCGCCTGCTCCAGCAGCTTTGTGAGCCAGTCCGCGGCATAGCCCGCCAGCATCTGGATCCAGAGCCCGAGCATGATGTAGGAGACCGTCCTTGTGGCGGTGAGGCCGCGCAGCCGGAAATACTGTCCCTTCGGCAGATGCGTCAGCGCGGAGCCGATGAGAAACGCGGCCAGGTTGCCGACGGTGAACGCGATCAGCGTCAGTGCGGTATTGATCGCGCTGTCGTCCAGATACTGCATGACGATCATCTGGTAATTCTCCGGCAGCTCCCCGAGCCGTTTCAGGTCGTTATGCCGCAGCGCGGCAGCGGCGCCGGTCTGCATCAGAATGTAGACCGTCGAAGCAGTCACGAACGCAAACAGCAGCGTCAGAAAGGTCAGTGCAAAGCAGCGTCTGAGGGCTGTCCGTTCGGTCTGCTGCGGGATCAGCGGGAGCTTGCAGTCCGGCATATCGAGCGTCGGGAGGATCTCGCGGTAATCGGGGCTGTAGTCCGGCTCCTCTGTCGGGTTCCGGAACGGATTGCTGAGATCGACCGGAGAGATCTCCGAGTAATCAGCTTGCTTCATGCGGTGCCTCTCCTTATTTCAGTGTGACGACGGTCACGCCGTCCTCGCCCTCGCCGTAGACGCCGGGACGGAACGCCTTGACCTGCTTCATACGGCGCAGGTGATCGTGGATGCCCTTGCGCAGGGCACCGGTGCCTTTTCCGTGGATAATGGTGACGGTCTCGAAGCCGGAGAGCAGAGAGCCCGCGATAAAGTTCTCGGTCATCATGATGCCCTCATCGACGGTGCAGCCGCGGATATCGAGCTCCGTTGCAGACGAGCGCACGCCGCTTCCGCCCTTGCCCTTATCGGAGCGCACAACGGTCGTGGTATGGACTTTCTGCTGCTTCTGCTGCTGTTTCGGCTGCTGCTTTTCGAGCCGCAGGTTCTCGACCGGCACGCGGGTCTTCATCGCACCGATCTGCACGGTGACCATTTTGCCGGCGGGCTCCGCAACGACCGTGCCGCTCCGTCCCATGGAAACGATCAGCACGGAATCGCCGATCTGAAGCGGCCGCGGCAGCGTGTAGTCGCCCTGCTCGTCGGTATCGGAATTTTCGTAGAGCCGGTCAATGGTCTGCTTTGCGTGTGATTTGGCAGCGGCAGCCTGCTCTGCGAGTGCCTGATCTTTCAGCTTTTTCAGGTCGCGGAGTTCATCGAGCAGCGCATTGGATTCGGAAACGGTCTGCTCAACGATGCGTCTTGCCTGCGAGCGGATCTTCGCGAGCTCCTCCTCGCGCTTCTGTTCGAGCAGTTCCGCCTGCTCGCGGACTTCCTTTTCGTGGATCGCGGTGCTTTCGCGCAGTCTGGTCAGCTCTGCGAGTTCCTTTTCATGCTGTGCTCTTGCGCGGTCAAGCTGCTCGACGGCGCGCTCAAACCGCTGGTTCTCGGAGCTGATGAGCTGCTTTGCGTGTGCGATGACGTCATCCGGCATTCCGAGTGATTTGGAGATCGCGAACGCATTGGATTTTCCGGGCGAGCCGATCACCAGCTTATAGGTCGGCTTCAGGGTCTCAAGGTCAAATTCGCAGGATGCGTTCTCGACGTCGTCCGTTTCGAGCGCATAGCGTTTCAGTTCCTGATAATGCGTCGTGACGATCAGCTCGGCCCCCTGCATCCGCAGCCGCTCAATGACCGCGACGGCGAGTGCCGCGCCCTCGACGGGGTCTGTGCCGGAGCCCAGCTCGTCGATCAGGACGAGCGTGCGGTCGTCGGCGGTCTTGATGATCTCGATATCCTGCAGCGTATGCGCAGAGAAGGTCGAGAGATTGTATTCGATGCTCTGCCGGTCGCCGATATCGACGAGGATGCGGTCAAAAACTGCGATCCGGCTGCCGTCCGCGGCAGGGATCATCAGACCGCACATCGCCATAGCGGAGAGCAGTCCGACGGTTTTGAGCGCGACGGTCTTGCCGCCGGTGTTCGGGCCGGTGATGATGAGCGCATGGTAGTCCTCGCCGAGCGCAATGTCGATCGGCACGACGGTTTTCGGGTCGATCAGCGGATGCCGCGCCCGTTTGAGCAGCAGCGAGCCGTCCTCTGTGATCTGCGGGATCATGCCGCGCTGCATCGTGCCGAGTGACGCCTTTGCGAAGTAGAGGTTCAGCTCCGCCGCGATATCATAGCCCTGGATCATCGCATCTGCGTACTGTCCGCATTCATTGCAGAGCTTCTGGATGATGCGTTCGATCTCCTCCTGCTCCTGTGTTTCGAGCAGCCGGATATCGTTGTTCGCATCGACGATCGCCATCGGCTCAATGAAATAGGTCTGGCCGGTCGCGGAGGTATCGTGGATCAGACCGGCGACGTCGCCGCGGTGCTCGGCCTTGACGGGGATGACATACCGCCCGTCGCGGATCGTGATAATCTGCTCCTGCAGATAGGTCTGCATGGAAGCGGAGCGGATCATTTTTTCGAGCTTTTCGCGGAGCTTCAGTCCTGCCTGCGTGATCTTCCTGCGGATCTGACCGAGTGCGGGGCTTGCCGCATCGGCGAGGCGCTCCTCATTTTCAATGGAGCGTTCGAGCAGGTCTGCGAGGTAGGGATTCGGCTGCAGTCTGCGGAACAGGTCGGAGAGGGTATTCTCCATTTGTCCGCAGTGGTCGTACCAGTCCGTCAGCGCGGAGATCTGCCGGAGCAGCCGCGCGATTTCGAGCAGCTCCTTCAGAGAGACGCGTGCGCCGGACTGCGTTCTGCGGATCGCCGCACAGACATCGGAAAAGCTGTCGAATGCGGGCGAGCCGAAGCGCACCGAAAGCTGAAAGGCGTCCTCGGTCTGCTGCAAAGCATAGCGCACGCGGGCGGGGTCATTATCGGGTGTCAGTGCGCGCGCGAGTTCCTTTGTTTTTTCATTGGCAGCTTCGGCGGCGAGCATTTCCAGCACCTTATGAAGCTCCAGCGTGATGTAATCCTGAGATAATTTTGTATTCATAGGGGTTCCTTTTTGTCAGATTCGGGTCATGATGCCGGATCGGTCAGCTCATGATAAAAATGCAGCGTCGGGAGCGAAAGACCGAGCCGGTGCAGCAGATATTTTTCTGCATAATCGGCAAACTGCGTTTCGCTTTCGCCCTTCAGCTTAAACTGAAACAGCCGTTCATAGTCCGCATAGACCGCCTGACGGGCGGCCAGCAGCACGGACTGCTTCGTATCAAAGTCCAGTTCGGAGATCTCGCTGCGGCAGTCTCTGCATACAAGGTCAGCTTCCGCGATGCGCAGCACCGGATGCACCGGCAGATAGGTCATGCAGACGGGGCAGCAGACAAGATTCGGCATGAGGCCTAATTCCGTCATGAGCCGCAGCTCAAAGACCGCCTTGACCAGCGGCAGCGGTCTGTCATGCTCCGATAAATGATGCAGAGAAAGCAGATACAGCCGCAGTAGCTGCGGCTGCGGCTGATCGGTCGCTGTTTTCCGGATCAGTTCGGAAAAATAGGACGCGAGTGCGAGTGCATTGAGGTCATTCCGGATGCCGTAAAACAGGTTCAGCGAGACAGCGCTGTCCAGATAGAACCGCCCGCTGCTTTCCCGGAGACAGAATTCGCCGTAGGAAAAGAGCTGCGTCACGGCGCCGTACTTGCTGCCGGATTTCCGGACGCTTTTCGCCTGCACGGTGAGGATGCCGTTTTCCGTAAACAAATCAAACAGCTTGTCCGCATCATGCACGGGTGTCTCCCGGATGACCAGTCCGCGGACAGTCAGGGTTGTCGGCAATTCCGGTTCCCTCCGTTCCTTCCGTGCAGCCGCGGTACTGAAGATAATCCGCGATGCTGCCGCTCTGACAGAACGCGTCCCAGCGCTGCCTGCGCCGGTCGTCCGCTGCTCTGTCCGTAAAAAATGCATTCTGATTCTGCATTTCCCCGCCTCCTTTTATGAAGGCAGTATATGCAGAATCCGGATCGGTTTTCATGGTAAATTCTGCTGCGGAAGGGTTCAGACGGGCGTGCCGACCGGGATCTCACTTCCCCTTAGCCGGATAAAGAAGAACGGGCCGTCATCTCCGTAGCCGGTTTCGCAGCGGTAGGTCACAGTCTCAGCACTGCAAAGCGCATCATACACATCGCGGCTGACACTCAGCCGGATCAGTGAACCGTCATGCTGAAGCTGAAGATAATACACAATTTTCCGGTCATATTCCCGCTCACCGTCCTCAAGTGTATAGTCGGCGTAATAGGGCTCTGTCGCAGCATTTCCTTCGGCGGTGACGTAACGGCTTTGATCCGCATGCATCAGGTTGTTAAAGCCGTCCGTGATCCGCACCGAGCTTTTCCAGAAAAGGCCGGAAATTTCCGTATCGCGGTATCCGCTGCTGCCGTCTCTGTGAATGATCCGGAGCCCGCCCCAGAGCAGCACGACAAACAGAATGAGTCCGCCGATGAATTTCAGCAGCAGGTCGACAGGAACACCCGTCGGCAGGATCCGCCGATGCATCCGGTTCGGCAGATTCATCAGATCAACGCTGCGTGCCTCGCTCTCCTCCCTGGGTGTGCCGCATTTTGTGCACTTCTGTTCGGCGCAGTCATTTTCCTGACTGCAGAACGGGCAGATCCATGTCGGGCCGGGCGTGCGCACCGCTTCGACGAGTGCCGCCGGGTCATCGTCGCCGAGGTAGTATGAAACATCCTTCGGACGCCGCTGCCCGCAGACCGGGCATTCCCGCAGCTCCGCGCGGATGCCCTTGGCCCAGCAGCTTTTACAGTCCCAGTAGCTCAGGCGGTTGTTCTTATGCCCGCACTGCGGACAGGTCCCGCGGTCGGCACCGATGCCCTCCGTACCGCATTCCGGACATTTCCAGACGGTTTGCTGTTCCATGCTGTCCTCCTTATGCTGTCCGCCGGTTCTCAGTATCCAAAGTCAAGATCGCTGTCGTCAATATGAACCAGGACGTTCCGGCATTCATATTCCTGTCCGCCGGACTGTACAAAGAAAACAGGGTCTTTCTTGCTCTCGGTGATATCACAGCGGTAAGCGAGCTTCTGCTCTTTTGTGACATCATTGAACACATCCGCCGGGACATTGAGCCGCACCTGTTCGTCTTTATGCAGGAAGCTGATATAGTAGTCGGTCGTTCTGCCCTGCTCGCGTTCCTTTTCTCCGAGGACGACATCCGCAAAGTAAGGCTCGGTGCCGGGCTTTCCGTTTGTCGTGAGCAGACGTCCGTCCACCCACTGGTCATATTCATAGTAATACTTGGTGCGCGGTTCGGATGCGTAGATCGGCTCGTCGTAATACTCCGTTTCGTAGCGCATCAGAACTGCACCGGGCTGCACGGTGCAGGCTGTCAGCGGGAACGGCATCTGAAAGACACCGAACTGACCGTCGCCGTAGTCCTCCCAGCCGCCGTCGTCCCAGTCATCGCCGCCGCCCCAGTCCCAGTCGTCATCGTCGTCCCAGTCGTCATCGTCATCCACCCAGACCTCGCGGGAACGCCGCTCGTAGTGGTCAACGTATTCATACTGTTCGGTCGCCGTGCGGAGCAGTCTTGCATTTTCGGGGAGCTTCCAGTCATTGCCCTCAAAGGTCCTGAGCTCCTCGATGTAGACACCGCACTCCCAGTAGGCATCCGTCAGATCGGCGGTGCGGACCTTTTTGCTGCTTGCCTTGTCGATCGCCGTGCTGATGCCCGCAATGATAAACATGATGCCGAAGAAAGCGCCCATGATGATCGTGGCGAGCAGGCATCCGGATTTCTTCTGGGTTTTCGGTTTTGCCGGAGCAGACGTTGGCTTTGGCTCCGGCTCGTTTTTGACATCGTGATATTTTTCGGTGCTTTCGGATCTGTTTGCGCCGCAGTAGGCGCAGACCTGTACGGCATCGTCATTCTGCTGCTGGCAGTAGGGGCAGATCCAGTTTGCCTTCCGGATGCGCACCGCGTCATTGCCGGAGACCTCATCGACAAACTCAATGAGATCGTTCCGCAGATAGAACTTGACCTTTCTGTCGCGCGGTCTGCCGCAGCCGGGGCATTCCTTGTGGTCTGCGCGGATGCCCTTGGTCTGGCAGCTTGCGCAGTCCCAGTAGCCCCAGCGGTTTCGTTTTTTGCCGCAGCGGGGACATTTGATCTTATCGCCGCCGATATCGTTCAGACCGCACTGCGGGCATTTCCAGTTTGAATGCTGCTGCTGATCCATTCTGTACTCCTTTTCTGTGTCAGATCGCCGCCGGGGTTCACTGGTTGAAATTCAGTCCGAACTGTTCAAGCAGCATATCGCGGTTGCGCCAGTCCTCCTTGACCTTGACCCATGTCTGCAGATTGACCTGGATCCGGAAGAACTTTTCGAGTTCTCTGCGCGCATTGGCACCGACCTTTTTCAGCATGGAGCCGTTCTTGCCGATGATGATGCGCTTGTGGGATTCCTTTTCGCAGTAGATGAGCACAGAGATATTGAGGATATCCTTGTCCTCTCTCTCGGAGAAGGACTCCGTCACGACAGCGATGCCGTGCGGGACCTCATCCTGCAGCAGATAAAGGAGCTGTTCCCGGACGATCTCCGCCGCGAGCACGCGCTCCGGCTGATCGGTGATCATGTCCTCGGGGAAGTAATGCGGCCCGTCAGCGGCTCTCTGCATGAGCTCGTCGAGCACCGCCTGTACGCCGTCGTTTTTGGTGACGGAAACAGGGATCAGCGCAGCGGGATGCCAGCGCTCCTCCGCGGCCACGAGCAGCGGTGCGAGCTTTGATTTATCGCTCAGCAGGTCGATCTTGTTATAGAGGAAGATGACCGGCGTGCCCTGCTTGGTGAGGTTGTCCAGCATGATCTGCTCCTGCTCGCCGAGCGGCTTGGTGCAGTCCTGCATAAAGATCACGCAGTCGATATCCGAAACGGCCTCTCTGGCCGCCTTCAGCATCTGGTCGCCGAGTTTGGTCTGCGCTCTGTGCAGGCCGGGCGTATCGGTAAAGACGAGCTGCGTCTGTCCGATGTTCCGGATGCCGGTGATGCGGGTGCGGGTCGTCTGCGGCTTGGGGCTGACGGACGCGATCTTCTCGCCGATCAGCGCATTGAGCAGCGAGGATTTGCCGGCATTGGTATGCCCGGCGATCGCCGCAAAGAGAATTTTTGTCTTGCCGTTATCCTGCATGGATCACTCCTGCTCCTCCGGCACGATATAGCTGGTATCCTTGGAGAAGCCGAGCTTTTCGAGGACAGACTCCTCCTTCTCGCGCATCTGGCGCTGTTCGAGCGAGGACTTCTCGTGGTCGTAGCCGAGCAGATGCAGCATGGAGTGCACGGTCAGGAACGCGACCTCGCGCTCGAGCACATGCCCGTACATTTTTGCCTGCTTGACCGCCATTTCCATGGAGATGACGATATCGCCGAGCAGCACAAAGCCGTTTTCAGCGTTGATCTCGAGGTGATCGCCCTCGCAGAGCGGGAATGAGAGCACATCGGTCTCCGTGTCCTTGTTGCGGTACTGCGCGTTCAGCTTGCGGATCTCCTCATTGTTGACGAAGGAGACGCTGACCTCGGTGTCATGCCCGAAGCCCTCCGTGGTGAGCACAGCCTGACAGCAGCGGCGGATCAGCAGACGGATTCCGACCGGGATCTTCACCTCATGCTGTGTGTCTTTGATGTAAACCTTCAGCTTAGCCATTTTTACTCTTTTTCCTTTCATGATGATTTTGAGCATTCCTCTGCTCATGATTCGCGTCATTTGCGTAAGCGGTGATAATATCCTGCACGAGCTTATGCCGGACGACATCCTTCTCCGAAAATTCGTGGATCGCGATATCGTCAACGGTTTTCAGCACGCGCATAGCTTCGATCAGGCCGGAGCGCTTGGGGTCCGGCAGGTCGATCTGGGTGATGTCACCCGTGATGACCATTTTGCTGCCCTCGCCGAGACGGGTGAGGAACATTTTGATCTGCTCCGAAGTCGTGTTCTGCGCCTCATCGAGGATGATGAACGCATGGTCGAGCGTGCGCCCGCGCATATAGGCGAGCGGAGCGATCTCGATGATATTCTTTTCGAGGTCGCGCCCGACGGTCTCGCTGCCGAGCATCTCAAACAGCGCGTCGTAGAGCGGCCGCAGATAGGGATCGACCTTGTCCTGCAGGTCGCCGGGCAAAAAGCCGAGCTTTTCGCCTGCCTCGACGGCGGGGCGGGTCAGGATGATGCGGGAGATATCCCCTGCCTTCAGTGCCTTGACGGCCATCGCAACGGCGAGATAGGTCTTGCCGGTACCGGCGGGGCCGATGCCGAGCACGATCGTGTTCGCCGCGATCGCATCGAGATACTGCTTCTGACCGACGGTGCGCGGCCGGACGGCCTTTCCGGTGACGGTCAGGCTGACCGCATCGGCCGAGAGCCTGCGGACCTCCTCCGCGGCGTCCTCCGCGACCATGGAAACGACATAGCGCGCAGTCTGGTCATTGAGGCCGGTGCCGCTGCGCACATTCTGAAGCAGGATATCGAGTGCCTGCTCTGCTTTTTCGATATTTTCCTCCGAACCGGAGATCTTGATGCCGGTGTTGCGGTTGACGATCACGACCTGAAACTTCTTCTGGATCAGGTTGATGTTGGCGTCATAGCTGCCGAACACCGCAGCGATCTCATCCGGCTGCGGAGCATTCCAAATTTTTTCTGCCATTCGACTTTCAGTGTAAGCTCCTTTGCAGTAGCGATTCTGCGCAGCCCGTAACCGGGCGGCGGCAGTTGTATCCCGGGAAAGGCTGCGTAAGATTTTCAACATCGCGCACGAATCCCCCGAAAACTATTTTCATTATACCACAAACGGGCGTAAAATGGAATAGTTTTAGGATTATTTCACAAAAATTTCACTTGTTTTCCCGATAACCCCTTCAAAAACATAGTTGATTTTCAGCATAATGCCCAAATCTGTCCGGTTAAATTTTTCATCTCTGCTGATAATTATATCATTTGCATGGAAATTGTGCTCAAAGCGCACAGCGGATTCCTCCAGCAGAGCCCTTGCTTCCTCCTCGGAAAAGACGGTGACGGCGGTGTCCTGCACGGTATAGATTCTGTGTATCAGCTGGAAGGGCAGCCGCTTTCCGAAAAGGATCAGCGGGGTGCGGGTCTCATCGCAGCGGGTGAGCGGCGCATCCGGCACGCGGAACCCGATGCCGAGCGGCAGCTCCTGCCCGAGGACTGCAAGCAGCGTCTGCGTTTTCACCTCGCTGCTGACGGGCAGCTCCGCGACGAACGGCTGCTCTTTGGTGAACACCGCCGGATAGCGTGCAGTGACGGTGCCGTCCGCATGATAACAGCGGCTGATGCCGCAGGGATCGGCCTGCACGCCGGAAATGAGCAGGTCGCCGGGTCTGACGAGATCGCCGGCCTGTACGCGGGGAAAGCCGCAGCGCACGTTCATGCTGACGATCTCTGCGGGCACATCGGCAATGATGTTGCAGGGCATCCGGTCATGCTTCATATCCGGCGGGGGCGTTTCCTCGGTCAGATCGACGATGAGCCTGCCGCCCTCCTGCCGCACGGTGATCCATTCGATGTCGCTGACGGCAAGGCGCATCCGCTGTTCGAGCCAGTTATACTGTATGCTGCGGAACGGCACGCCCTCCGTGACGCCGAGATTTTCGAGCGCGGCGCGCAGCTCGGATTCGGGGATGCGGCCGTTCCCGGTGATGCATATTTCGCGGACGGTCGCGCCGCAGGTATAGAGAAGCAGCATCCCGCAGAGCAGACCCGCGGCAAAGCCGTACCGTCTGCGGTAGGGCATCAGCGGAAAGCGGAGCCCGCGCCGTTCGGTGATCACGAGCTGTATGCGGTATTCGTCCGCGAGTGCGGAGAGCCGTTTTTCGTTTTTTGCAGCGGTATCGGCATAGAACACGCTGCCGCGGATCTGCTGATTTTTGCAGGCGATCCCGCGGAACCGCATTGCATCGCGGAACGCAGAAAGCCGCCCGCCGGACGCCGAAAAGCTGATAACGGCCATGGGAACCTCCTGAGTGCTTTCATGTCGGGCGCAGGATATATACAGAAGCCGCTTTCGCGGCATGAGGTACAAGACTGTCGGGCGCCCCGACCAAAGGGCTCCCGCCCTTTGGAAACCTGCACGCCCGGTCACTCGTCGCGACTGCGTCGCTCCTACGTGCTGCGGGCGCTGCGGATTGCTCTGCAATCCGCTTGGAATAAGGTATCCGCTTCGCGGATGCTATTTCAGAATGGGAGCCGCTCTTACCGGCTCCCAAGCCCTTCGTGCGCTTGAACGCGAGGGGAATTTCGCGCTCTGCGGAGCGCGACAAGGGCTCCGCCCTTAATCCGCAAACTTTTGAAAAAGTTTGATCAAAACTTTTATTTTTGCCCGACCGGTTACGCCCCCTTTATCCACATAACGGGGTCTGGGGACTGGTCCCCAGCGGGGGCTTGGGGGCAGCGCCCCCATTTCTGATGCATCGCAGATACCTACAACCCTCCGTCGTATTCGAGGGCGCAGATGCGGCCGGAGACATGAAGGCCGCCGTCGGCGTAATCGGACGCAGTCAGCCCGTGCCCCCAGACGGCGACCCTGTGCCCGCCGGTCTCAACAAGCACGAGCATCTCGCTGCATTCGAGCAGCCGTCTGCACCGGTCAAAGAAAATATCCGTATTGCCGCACAGTTCAATGCGGTCGTCAAACAGCGGCATCCGCATGAGATCACGCTCCCTTCGGTTCTCAGAGCAATATATTCCGCATATACCGGAAACAGAACGGGGGCGTATTCATGGAACTGATCCGGAAACGCAGCGGCGCGGCGATCGGCCTGCTGCTGTTGATTTTGCTGATCCTGCTTGCACAGAACGGCGCAGCGGCCGCAGATATTCTGCGGGAACGCGTCACGCTCTGCCTGCAAACGCTGATCCCCGCGCTCTACGGCTGCACGGCGGCGGCTTTGCTCCTGCGGGAGACCGGCGCGGCAGAGCGGCTCGGCGCGGGCTGTAAGCGGACGGCTCATCTGCTCGGCATCCCTGCGGACAGGCTTGCGGTATTCGCGGTCAGCCAGCTTGCGGGCTATCCGGTCGGTTCGCTGCTGCTGCGCGATCTGCCCGCGCGGGCACGGCGCACGGAGCGTCTCTGCGCACTTTGCTACGGCTGCGGCCCCGCATTTGCCGTCGGATTTGCGGGCGGAACGCTGTTCGGGGACGCCTTTGCCGGCTGGATGCTCCTCTGCGCGTGTATCCTCTCGAACCTGCTGCTCGCGCTGCTGGCGCGCCGGAGCATCCCGCATACGCCGCCGCCCCCGCCCGTGCAGCTGCATTTTTCCGCGGAAATGCTGCCGGATACGGCATCCGGCACCATGAAGACCATGTCGCAGATCTGCGGTATGGTGCTGCTGTTCGGTGTCGTGCGCGCACTCTGCGACCTGCTCGGCGTGACGGCCGCGGCAGTCCGGTTCGGCGGCCTGTTCGGGGTCAATGCGCAGACCGCCCGCGCCGTGTTTTCCTGTATTCTGGATGTGACGCAGCTTCCGGCGCTGTTCCGCTGCGGGTTATCCTACCGCCTGCTGCTCTCCCTGACCGGCGCGCTGTTATCCTTCGGCGGGCTCTGCGTGATGCTTCAGTGTCAGGCAGTCGGCCGCGGGAACTGCCGGCTCCGGACGCTCATTTTCATGCGTATTTTTGCGGCTGTTCTGACTTTCTTGCTGCTATATGCAGCCGCCCCGCTGCATGTTCCCACGGAGACCGCCGCCGTATTCGCACCGCGGACGGCAGTTTCCGGCAGCGGCTCGGTACTGCCCGCTCTGCTGATTATTTGCACAGGATTTCCATTTCTTATAAAAAAGGACTAGACAAACTGAAAAAAATATGTTATAATGGAGAAAATCACAGGCATATACGCAGAGTCAGCCGGATTCTGCGGTCTGCCGGCTGAACGAGGTGAACAGTAATGGGACTTTTTGATGTATTCTCCAAGGGCGGAAAGTACTTTGGAAAAGCAATTGAGCCGAAATGCGAATACTGCGATTACGGCAACCGCTCCAAAGACGGCAATAAGGTGCTGTGTACGAAAAAAGGTCTGGTCGATGCAGGCTATCACTGTCCGAAATTCCTGTATTCCCCGCTGAAGCGTATCCCTGTCAAGCAGCTTGAGCGTGTCGGCTGGCTGGAAGGCGATTATGAGGAAAAGGATTTCGACGAGATCAAAAAGCAGAAGGAAGCTGCAGAGCAGCAGGCAGTTGCAGAGGTCAAGCAGGCTGCTGCCGAGATGACGGCGAAGGCCAAAGCCGAGGCGGAGGAGATCCGCAGAAAGGCTGAGGAAGAAGCCGCAGCGATCCGCAAAAAGGCGGAGGCAGATGCCGCAAAGAAGACCGCCGAGGCTGCAAAGCTGGCAGAGCAGGCTGCAAAGAACGCAGCAGCTGCCGCAAAGCCGGCCGTGACGGCGCCGCAGGCCGCAAGACCTGCCGCACAGACAACGACGACAGTCAATTTCCCGCCCGTGACCCCGCAGACTTCCGTGCGGACACCGGCTGCCCAGCAGGCACCGACCCGTCCGACGACGCCTGTCATGAACGGCGGAGACCTTGCGTCTCTGGCTGCAATGGCAGAGTCCGCAGGCGAATATGTGCCGCCGGTGCAGGAGGCAGCAAAGCCTGAAAAAGCCGCACCGGATCTGAGTGCGCCGGATCTCGGCACACTGAGCAATATGTAAGGGCATCATGAAATAAAGAGGGATTGAAAAAAGACGGAATCAGCCTGAGAGCCGCGCGCTTTCAGGCTGATATCGTATCAGAACGGAGGACAGATATGGCATTTCACATCACCGAATGCATCCGCAAAACGAAGAACAAACAGCCGCTGACGAACGAGGAGATCAGGGAGCTGGTGCGCGGCATCACGAAGGAGCCGCTGATCGAGGAGTATCAGCTTGCCGCATGGCTGATGGCTGTCTGCTTTCAGGGACTGACCGACGCAGAGACCGCCGCGCTGACGATGGCGATGCGCGATTCCGGCCAGACGATGCACTGGGATCTGGACGGCCCGGTCGCGGACAAGCACAGTACGGGCGGCGTCGGGGACAAGACCACGCTGATCCTTGCGCCGATCGTCGCATCCGGCGGCGTATACATGCCGAAGATGTCGGGGCGCGGCCTCGGGCATACCGGCGGCACGATCGACAAGCTGGAGAGCATTCCGGGTTTCCGGACGGCGCTTTCCCCGGACGAATTTCTGAAGCAGGTGCGAGAGATCCGCTGCGCCGTCGCGATGCAGACCGGCGATCTTGCACCGGCGGACAAAAAGCTGTATGCGCTGCGCGACGTCACGGAGACCGTGGACAGCATCCCGCTGATCTGCGCGAGCATCATGAGCAAGAAGCTCGCGACCGGTGCAGACCACATTCTGCTGGATGTGAAGGTCGGCAGCGGCGCATTCATGAAAAATGACGCAGATGCGAGAGAACTGGCGCGTCTGATGCTGGCCGCGGCAAAGGCGGACGGCAAGGACTGCACCGCCGTCCTGACCGACATGGACCGCCCGCTCGGCATGTGCATCGGCAATGCGCTGGAGGTGCGCGAGGCGGTCGGGGTGCTGAACGGCGAGACCGACAGCGAACTGGGTCAGTTCTGCCTGACGCTGGCAGGCGAGCTGCTGCATCAGGCGGGCATCGGAACTGCGGAACAATGCCGCAGTATGGCGCAGGAAATTGTGGAGACCGGTGCGGCGGCCGACCGCTTTGCAAGGATGATCGGCGCACAGGGCGGCGACGCTTCTGTCGTCCGGCACCCGGAGAAGCTGAAGCTTTCGCGCTGCGAGCGGACGCTGACGGCGCAGCAGGCAGGCTGGATCGCCGGGATGCAGAGCGAGGAGATCGGCAGAGCGTCGGTGCTGCTCGGCGCGGGACGCATGACGAAAAAAGACAGCATCGACTTCGGCGCGGGCATCCGCCTGCATGTAAAGTACGGCGATGAAGTCGGCAGGGGCGACGCGCTGCTGACGATGTACGCAGACAAGGAATCGCAGCTGGACGAGGCAGAGGCAAAGCTGCGCGCTGCGATCACGGTCGCGGAGCAGAAGCCGGAGGAACGGCCGCTGATCCGCGAAATACTCAGAACGGGAGCAGATACATGAATATCACTAAGAACAACATTGACGGCGGCAAGGCGTTTGACTGGGGCAGAACGTCTGAGGACTACGCAAAATACCGCGACATCTACCCCGCTGCATTTTATGACGATCTTGTGAAGCGCGGACTCTGCATCAGCGGACAGTCGGTGCTCGATCTCGGCACGGGAACGGGCGTGCTGCCGCGCAATCTGTACCGTTACGGCGCAAAATGGTGCGGCACGGACATCTCCCCGGAGCAGATCGAGCAGGCGAAGCAGCTTGCGGCAGCGGCGGGCATGGACATTGATTTCCGCGCAGCCTCTGCGGAAACGACGGACTATCCGGATCAGAGCTTTGACGTCGTGACGGCCTGCCAGTGCTACTGGTATTTTGATCCGGCAAAGGCATATCCGAACATTGCGCGGATGTTAAAGCCCGGCGGAAGGCTCGTCCTGCTGTATATGGGCTGGCTCGCGGATGAGGACAAAATTGCGGATGCGTCGGAAAAGCTCGTGCTGAAATACAACCCGTCATGGACGGGCGGCGGCGACCGGCGGCATCTGATCGTTCCGCCGGAAGAAGCCGGTCAGTGGTTTGACATCACCGAACAGACCATGTACGATCTGCCGGTGCATTTCACGAAGGCCGCGTGGCACGGCAGAATGCGCGCTTGCAGAGGCGTCGGCGCGTCGCTGGATGCGGAAAAGCTGGCTGCATGGGATGCCGAGCACCGCGGAATGCTTGACCGCATCGCGCCGGACGAATTTGACATTCAGCATTATGCGGCGGTCACGGTCATGACGGTAAAATGACCCGGATATTTCAGGCGTATTCTCTCTGTGCATGACTGTGTAAGGCACCCTGCATGATGCCTGCGGACTGCAATTTGTTTTGACGGAAGGAGGAAACCGATATGCTGACACCGGAAGAAGTCAGGGAGCTTCTGCTGCCCGTTGATCTGGACTATCTCATCGAGCACGGCATTGACAGTGATTCGGATGCGCTGGAAGACGGATTCTACACCGACGCAAACGGAATCTATCACTATCAGCGGGTCATGGACAAAGAAACCTTCACGCCGTTCAACGGTCTGTTGATTCGTTTTTCCGAGGATGATCCCGACCGGATCGAGGGTTACTCGCAAATGAAGGAAGGCTACCCGCTCGATGATGTTGAATTCTATGAGAGCGGTGCGTTGTTTAGCTATGAGCGACACGATGAATCGGAGCACTACGTATACACATGGCACGAAAACGGCGCACTGCAATCAGTCGGCGTATGGAACAGAAGAGACGAGCGGGATTACAACCGCTGCAGGGATTATGACGAAACCGGCAGGCTGATCCAGCAGAGGGTCAGATGTGAGATCAAAGCGACTTATGAGCCGGATGCGGCGGATTCGCCCTTTGATTTCACATTCCACGAAAACGGCGAATTCCGGACGATCACCAAAAAGGCGCCGGCCCCCAAAGATTTTTATACCGGGATCGAGCTTGACCCGGACGGATACCCCGTGCGCATTTCCGTGAACCCGCACTATATCGAGGCTTCGCTCGACAAGCAGCTGAATTGGTATCGTGCCAGCACGAAAACCTTCAACGATAAAGAATTCCGGGTTCAGGACGGTCGTTTGGAATATCTGGAAAGCAGGGACAAGAAGTGGTACAGCGTGAACTGCCATGTCCTGTTCCGGGACGGTATGCACGGCTACAGACTTCTGGATTATCGTTATGGAATCCTGTACGGCCCGCAGTCTGTTTTTTATCCGTCCGGACAGATACAGGAATATTACGGCATTGACAGCAAAGGAGAATATCGTCATCATGTTCACTGGTACCCGAACGGCATCATGCGCGAGGCGATCGTCTATTCCCATTACGATGTCATGCTTCATGTGACATTTGACGGCAAGGGAAATCAGCTTTCCTGTCAGCTTTATTCGGATGTATTCAAAAAGGTATACAAAAAGTAGCTCCGAACCGCCTGCTGTTCTGACTGACCGCAGAAACACGTTTCCGAAACATTTTTCATTCAGGTTTCATTTTATTTTCAGTTTCATCTGGTATGATGGGGGCAACATACAATGGGGAGGTATCTGCCATGAAGCATTCCATTCTGAAAAAAACAGCCGCACTGTTTGCGGCGCTGACCGTGCTGACACTGACGGGCTGTGCGGGCGGCGCAGTCCAGAGCAGCACGCCGCAGCCGGAGGCACCGGCGGTCACGGGCAATGTGACGGTGACGGTCTTTGATGTCGGCAAGGCGGACGCAATGGTCATCCAGACCGAAAACAGCGTGACAGTCATTGACGCCGCCAACAAGGGCGACGGCAAATGCATTGACAAATTCCTGACGAAGCAGGGCATTGACACGGTCGATCTGATGATCATTACGCATTTTGACAAGGATCATGTCGGCGGTGCCTCGCGCGTCATCAACAAGATGAACGTCAAGGAGGTGCTCGTCCCGAATTACGAGTCGGAGCTTGAGGAATACAAGAACTTCGTCGAAAAGGTCGAGGAGACCGAAACGCCGGTGACAAAGCTTGATTTCGGCGCAAGCTATGACTGGGCTCCGGACGATATTGCCTGCACGGTCTATGCGTCGGAAAGAGATAATTACGGCCGTGATGAGGAAAACGATTTCTCGCTTGTGATGTATATGCAGCACGGCGAAAACAAGTTCCTGTTCACGGGCGACGCGGAGGATCCGCGTCAGCAGGAGATCATGGCACTCGGTCTCGGCAAGGTCGATTTCCTGAAATTCCCGTATCACGGCAACTATCTGTCCACAACGGAACAATTCCTTGATGCATTTGATCCGAAGTATACGGTCGTCTGCTGCTCGGAGAAGGAGTATGCCGATCCGAACACGGTTGAGACGCTCGAAAACCGGAAAATTGAGACATACTATACCTGCGACGGCAATGTGACAGTCGTCAGCGACGGCAAGGCCCTGACCTGTACGCAGGAGGCGCCTGCAAAGTGATCTTCCGTGACGGGAGAGGTGACAGTTTATGAGACAGAAGGACAATCTGCTGATCCCCGCGATGCTGGACGCGCATTTTCCGCTGATGAAATATGCGTTTTATTCGCGGCAGTATCAGCCCGTGATCCTGAACAACCGGCGGGATGTGACGGAGCTCGGCCTGCGCTGGGTGCATAATGACATGTGCTATCCGTGCATCCTGAACACCGGCCAGATGCTCGGCGCGCTGCGGAGCGGCCGGTTTGACCTGAACCATACGAAGCTGCTGATGCCGACGGTCGGCGACGCGTGCCGCGGCTCGAATTACGCCGATCTGATCCGCCGTGCGGTGCAGCTTGCGGGCTATCCGCAGGTGCGTGTCCTGACGATGAATCTGCGGCATATTGATGACGAAAACCAGCTTCCGATTACGCCGAAAATGGTCTGGCGGGCGCTGTTCAGCCTGTATTACGGCGATCTACTGATGCTGCTGGTACAGCAGGTGCGGCCGTATGAACGCCGCCGCGGTGATACGGCGCGTCTGCGCGATCACTGGTACGGCGTGCTCGGTGCGGAGCTGCGCGATTTCCGGAATCTGCGCATTTCGGTATTGAAGCAGCGGTTCAAAGAGATCACGCGGGCATTCGCGGAGATACCGAGAAAGGCGGAAAAGAAGCAGCGCATCGGCATTGTCGGCGATCTGTATACGCGGTACTGCAGCCTCGGCAACTGGGATATTGTTGATTATCTGGAGCAGTCCGGCTGCGAGAGCTTCACGGACGGCCTTTCGTGGTATGTGCTGTACTATATTGATTCGCATCTGCGGAAGGTGAACCCTGCGGAGGCGGCGGTTTACCGCATTGCGGAGAAGGTGCTCTCGCATCTGCAGGACGAGATGATCGCCGCACTGGAAGCGGAGGGCTTTTTCACGCTGCCCCGTCTGCAGACGCTGAAAGCGGAGGCGAAGGGCATTGTCAGCCATGAAGTCGCGATCGGCGACGGCTGGCTGATCGGTGCGGAGGTCGCTGGTTATATCCGGCACGGGTGCAGGAAGGTGCTTGCGATCCAGCCGTTCGGGTGCATGGCGAATCATGTGGCAGGCCGCGGGATCTATGCGTCGATCCAGCGGAAGTGCGGCGGCGCGGTCGTCAGTGCGGATGTGGACGCCAGCGGAACGCCGGTGAATGTCTATAACCGTGCCCGAATGCTGATCGACCTGTCCGAAGACCTGCTTTCCCGGAGTATCTAAGGTATCGCTTCGCGATGATCTATAATGGGCTCCGCCCAAACCCGCCAAAGGGACACTGTCCCTTTGGAATCCTATTATAAAGAACAAGAGGGTGCTGACGTTACAGTCGGCACCCTTTTTCGCTGCCGGTCAGGCACTTCGCATCCGGCACACATCCATATCAAAAGTTTTGATCAAACTTTTTCAAA
>JAFWQJ010000042.1 GCA_017545185.1 Oscillospiraceae bacterium
CGGTCTCCCCTCTCCCTAAGGTTCTCCCCCTCGCGCTCCCTCTTTCCTTACCCTCTCCTCTCTGGGGCGCGACGCATACCTTTGTCTGTTTGGCTGTTTTCAGTCTTTGCGTATCGTTTCGTTTATACGCTTTGAATGGGGCCATCTCCCGAATGGACTCCCTGTGCTTATACGCGGACATCTCCCGATAAATCACTATTCTCTTTTCACTATTCATCATTCACTATTCACAAAAAATGATTACCGGTTTGCTTGCGGCGGGCTTCAGCATTGGGAGAAACGACGCCAAAGAAGCCGCCCCGCGGCGTGCATTGCGCAAATTGGGGGAGCTCCGCTCACCGCACCCGGAGGGAAACGGCTGTCGGCCCTGCCGACCCGGAGGGAAACGGCTGTCGGCCCTGCCGACCCGGAGGGAATCGCCCGCGGGCGCTGCCCGCTTAGGAGATTTTCGCATACCGCTCGCTGCCGATGATGCGCTCCATGACGATCTCCGGCGCGATCTCGCCGCCCATCACCATGTCGAACACCGCCGGGGATGCACCGGATACCAGTGCCGCGCCCGTCTGCGAACGCGAGACCGGAATGTTCTGATGACGGCTCGCCACATTCCAGAACACGATCTCCGGCAGCCTGTAGCCGTGCGCCGCGTAGTTGTTCCGCATCGCGGTGAACAGCGTCTGCTGATTGCCGCCCGTGACGCAGGAATCAAACTCCATATCGGAAATGATGTACAGCTTTGCGGGCATATCCTGCTGCGGGACGCGGTTCCGGAGCGCCGTTCTCAGGATCAGGTCAAAGACCGCTTCCAGATTCGTGTTCGCGGCCTCGGTGTAGCCCGCGCAGAACTGCACCTTCTCCGCGATATCGCGGCCCTTGATCCGTACAAGCTGCGGCCGGTGCGAGAACGTAATGAAGCTGCCCGCGAAAGCACCCCTCGTGTGCTCTGCGAAGTAAATGCCGAGGGACAGTGCCGCGTCGATCGGACGCGGGGAACCGGGTGCCATATACATGGAGCCGGAGCCGTCCACGACCGCGATCGCGTTTTCCGTGCCCGCGCCGTAATCCGGCAGATTGTTCCATGCCGCATCCAGCGAACGCCGCTCGTCCGCGGAAAGTCCGCTCATATCACGAAATGCGTTCCAGCTCAGGTTCGGATCGCCGCAGGCACGCACAATGTCATACGGATAAAGCGCATCTGCGTGCATGATCGCCTCGCCGCGCTCGACCGCACCGAGATATGCACGGTAGCGCTCGCCGTCGTTGCGGATGAACGCCTTGCGGTACTTGAACATCGCGCGGGACGCCTGCTTTGCGTAGTCAAAGGAATAGTCGCGCTCGCGCAGACGGTTTTCGATGATGTCGGTGTACCGACGCAGCGCGGAGAGCGTCCGGCGGTACTGCTTTTCGGTCATGTTCATCGCCTTCGCGACCCGTCTGCCGGCGGCCTTCGTCGCAGCGGCGGACGCATTGACGGACGGCAGCCACTTCGCAAGCAGCGAGACCGGCTCGCCGTTCTCCATGCCGATGCAGTCTGCGGTCAGCCGTGCGCGGATGATCTCCAGCGCAGCGGCCTCGCAGGGCGTACCCAGCATGGCGCAGAGGTCGTCAAAGCGGCCGTATTCCGCGAACATCGGGAGATTCCGGACGACTGCCGCGCCTTCCAGCATCGCGAGCGTCTGCATCGCGGTGCGGAAGAACCGGCGCTCACCGAGGCCGCCTCTGGCATCGCGGATGAAGAACAGGATCTTCAGCGTCTTTGCGGGATCCTCCGCGTAGGCACGGATCACGGTATCTGCAATCTCGTGCTTAGAGGCGGCACGCATACCGCCGGCGCGGAAAAACAGATCAAGGCAGTGAGAACCGGAGGATGCGTTTGTCAGTGCACCGTTTTCGGTATATGCAGTATTGGCTTCCTGCTGAAGCAGATTCAGAAAGTTCATGGTAATCCTCCTTCTTATGTTTGAAGTTATGTTCGGGCGATCACGGCACGGTCGTTCACTTAAAAGGTGATCTGAAAGGTTGCTGTACGTGCCGTTCCGCTGTTTTCGCGTTCGCGGTGCCGTGGGAGTTGAACCCGCCGTTTCCGGCTGCCTCATTTGCTGTAAGCACCGCTCTTTTTTACAGAAACAGGACGGACGCCTGTTCCTGCGGCATACAAGACAGCATTCCGATACCGGCTTTCACCGGCACGGCAGGATTCGAACCTGCGTAAGACCACTGAATCATTGCTGGTGCTGTCTTTCTCCGGCGCCCTCCGGCACGCGGTTCATTTTTTGACGCGGCGCAAAGGATCGCTCCCGCACTTCCGCGTGGGAAACAACCTGCTGTCTGAACCGAACGGAGAGCACTCCGTACAAGGCACAAATACATCATGGCTTTTTCAAAGCAATCTGCTGTACGTGCCTTTCATGCTTTTATCATACCGCAAAGCGGCAGAAAAGTCATATAAATTTTTCTGCGGTTACCCCTTGACGACACCGACCGTGAACATCTGCTTGACCGGCTCGACCAGATCGGACTGCTGCGCCATGACCTGCCCGATGTCCTTATACGCAAGGCGGTATTCCTCTGCGACGTCCTGCTTGCTGTGCTTTGCAAGGACGACGTTCTTTTCGCGCAGATCGGTCATGACCTCCTGCACGGGATAATTCTGGACTGCGGCGGTACGCGAGCAGGTACGTCCTGCGCCGTGCGACGAGGACATGAAACTCTCGGGGTTGCCCTTGCCGCGGACGATGTAGCTGTAAGAGCCCATTGCGCCGGGGATGATCGCGAGTTCTCCTTCTCCTGCGCGGATCGCGCCCTTCCGGTGCACCCAGAGATTCTTGCCGAAATGATTTTCCAGCGCGGCGTAATTGTGGTGACAGTTGATCTCGCCGGAAAAAACCGGCTCCCTTCCGGTATACTTCGTCACATACCGCGCAAAGATCTCCCGGACCTTTTCCAGCATGATCGCACGGTTCTCATAAGCAAAATCCATGGAAAGCTGCATCCATTCCAGATAGCGCTGTCCCTCATCGGTATCGACCGGCAGGAAGGACAGGTTCCATGCGGAATCGACCGCGGAATGCCACTTTTCGTTCAGCGCCGCGGCGATCTTCTTGAAATGCTGTCCGACGATGTTGCCGAAGTGCCGGCTGCCGGAATGCAGCATGATGCAGCAGAGGCCGTTTTCGTCCTCCTGCAGCTCAATGAAATGGTTGCCGCCGCCTAAGGTTCCCGCCTGAAAATAGCCCTCGTCCAGCTGCGGGAGCAGCTCGGCATCCGCTTCATATCTCTGCATTTCGGCCTTGGCGCTGTCAAGCACCACGGAAGGCTGCGGCTTCTGATAATGCGAGAAGCCAGTCGGGATATTCCGCAGGATATCGCCGCAGATCGCCTGCACCAGATTCCCGCTGCCGGTCACGGTCTCCCGCAGAACGGCGACCGGGATATCGGTCTGCACAAAGCCCATGCCGCAGCCGATGTCCACACCGACCGCATTCGGGATGACGACGTTCTCGCAGGCGATGACGCCGCCGATCGGCATTCCCATGCCTGCGTGGGTATCGGGCATCAGCGCGATCCACTTCTGCGCAAAAGGCAGCCGGGAAAGATGCTGCGCCTGCTCAATGCATTTGCTGTCGAGCACCTCCATACCGCTTTGCCAGATCTTCACCGGCAGAGCATTTTTTTCAGAGATCACAAACATCTTTCTCAGCTCCTTTCGCATGATTCCGGAAGCCCTCTGCTTCCGCTGTCTTTGTTTCTCTCCTGTTCATGTGCCCAGTATACCACAACCCTCCAAAAAAGTCATATAATTTTTTCTGCGGGCGGGCAGCGCCCGCTGGCGATTCCCTCCGGGGGAGGTTGGCCGGACGCTTCCAACAGTCTTTTCTGCACGCCGCTAAAGCGGCTTCTGCGGCGTTGCTGCTCCCATTGTTTTCAGTGAATAGTGAATAACAAATAATGAAAAGTGAATAACGGAATGTACCCGGGAGATGACCCCGTTCACAGCGCTTAAACAAAACGATCAGGCGAGAATGCCAAACGCACCTTGTATAATAATTCCGAAAGGCAACAAATTACTCAGCGTCAATTTTCATGGAGAAATCACATTTTGTTATGCGGTTTGTTCACATATTGCCGATTTTTATACTGCAACATTGACACAATAAAGGCGATGTGCTAAAATGGTATCGTGAGACTTCTGCCCTCATTCGGCGGCTGAGACGCAGAAGCAATCCGAAAAAAAGGAATTTTGTATTGAGGGAAAGGCCTATGAAAAAACGAAGATCAGCATTTCCAATCAAAAAAGCACTTTCAGTCTTTTTCGTTCTGATGCTCGGCTGCAATGTCGCCGCCGGCGTCCGGATCGGGACGACCGTCGCAACGGATACCGTTCTGGAAGCCGAGAGCATCAGTATGCAGGAAAAGGCACTGGCGTATCTGGAAAACAGCGTCAGCAGTGACGGAAGTGTCGGAAGCAGTGCAACCGTCAACGATACCGCCGATGCGGTGTACCTGTTCCGGCAGACAGGAGAGCACGACCTCTCCGCACAGCTTGCATGGCTCGGACAGAACATGCAGACAGACAATACCGACGTCTCTGCGCGCATCGTCTCTGCGTCGGGCAATCCGGCCTATCTGGCGGATGTCCTCAAAACGCAGAATGCGGACGGCGGCTTCGGCCTGAACGCGGGCTACAGCAGCGATGTGCCGGATACGGTGCTCGTGCTGGCGGCCGTCAATGACTGCGGCGGCGGCGAGCTCACCGAGGCCGGCAAAAAGGCTGCCCGCTATCTGGCAGATGCCGCAGCAGCGGACGGCAGCTATGCCTATACCGATTCCGCTGCGGCGGACAACACCCTGACCGCATCGGTGCTCTGCGAACTGAGCCGCTTTGCTGCGATCGAGCAGGACGCAAACTCCCCTGCCGTCAAAAGCGCAGAGCTGACGGCTGCTTATGTCCGCAAAAATCTTGCGGCAAGCTATGCAGACGACAGCATTGAGGAAGCGGTCACGCAGCAGCTCGCGCTTCTGACCTATGACGGCAAGATCGACTCCGCCGGTGTCGTGAACAAGCTGAAGCAGGCACAGAAGGCGGACGGCAGCTTCGCGGAGAGCGTCCATGTCACGACGCTCGCGGTCAGACTGCTCCGCGCGGTCAATGCCGGACAGTACATGAACCTGACTGCGTTCCGCACAGAGCTCAGCACGAACACCGTCACCGCGGGCGAATCCGACGAGATCACCGCAAAGACGACGATCGGCTATCAGTCGAACACCGCGGGCGACTATGTGCTCCGCATGACCGTGAAGAACGGCACCTCCGTTGTTTACGAGAACAGCAGCAAGGTCACGATCCCCGAGGGCGAAGGCAGCTTTGAGACCGAGGCAGGCGCGTTCCGTCTTATGGAATCCGAGGACCGCGGCATTGTCGTGACGGTCGATCTGCTCAACGGCGAAAAGCTCATCCGCAGCGAGGTCATCTCGATCACGCTGAAAAGCCACACGCCGCAGCCGATGACCGAGATCAATGCGTTCACGCTGGATCTGGACAACTACTTTACGCTGGCAGGCATTCCGACGACCGTCAAGGCAGCCGGAACGATCCTCTACGCGACGAACATCGACAGCAATGCGGAGGTTCGCGCAAAAGTAACAAAGAACGGCGAGGTCATCGCGGAACAGAACGGCAGAACCACGCTCAGCACCGAGCGCAATTCCGCAGAGGTTCCGCTCTTTGAGATCGCATTCGATCAGGCCGAGCCGGGCGAATACATCTTCACCGCAGACTGCATCTACGACGGCAAGGTGCTGTTCAGTGACGGCAAGACCTTCGTCGTTGTGGCAAAGCCGGAGCCGGTTCAGCCGGTCACGACCGAGCCGACCCCCGCTGTGACCGAGCCCGCTGTCACCGATCAGCCGGGTGCTGCAACGGATGCGACAGAGCCGCCCGCCGTCACGACCGTGACGACAACGGTCACGGAGCCGGAAACCACGCCCGCACCGCACTTCAATGTGATGTGGATGAGCCCTGTCCTCAGCGACACGGTCGTCTATGCGGGACAGAAGAACGATATCACCGGCAATGTACATATCATCTACGATTCCAGCGATCCCTTCACCGGAAAGCTCTCCATGAAGGCGGTCTCCGGCGAGGAAGTCCTCTCCGAGAATGAGACGGATGTCACGCTGGAACCGGTCGATCTTTCGCAGCATGCACAGATCGAGAATGTTCCGAAGTTTGAGTCCGAGAGCCTTGTTTCCTTTGTCGCGGACGGCGTCGGCCAGATCAAAGTCACGGCGACGCTCACCGATGCGGAGGGCAAGGAAATCTGCAGCGCCGAGCGCACGGTCAAGGTGATCGAAAAGCCGGTGCAGGATCTGACGCTCTACGCAAATGTGGATGAGAGCAAGGGCACTGTTGATCTGCGCTGGAACGATATCAGCAGCGAGCATGAATCCTACGTCTATCAGCTCAACCGCCGCGTGCAGGGCGAGCAGTGGGAGCCGCGCTCGATCTGGAACGAGGAGGAGCACATCCGCATCCTCAACGTCTATCCGGCAAGCCCCTACCTCGCCGGCTGGATGAATTCCCCGCTCGGTGATACCGGCCTGACCGCTGGCATGGGCATCTTCGAGATTGACTCCATGCATTTCAACGAGTTCAATCCGAATCCGGAAGCGGCTCTGAAGAACAAGGACGGCAGCTGGAAATATGACGTTCTGTTCTTCGGTTCCAGCGACTCCAACAGCCGTCTGGATATCAGCGATGCAGCTTATGAGCTCGTACAGGCATTCGTGGACGAGGGCAGAGGCGTGCTCTTCGGACATGACACGGTCTGCCCGAACCTGAATCTGGTCAATTTCACGCGCTTCGCGGATCAGCTCGGCATCATTGCAAAGCTGGATACCAGATTCACGGCAACTTCCTCCGTTTCCGTTGTCAAGATCGGCACGATGACGAATTATCCGTGGGTTCTGCGCGGTACGCTGGAGGTCCCGCCCTGCCATTCCTACGGTCAGTATGTCGGCGGCACGCTCAAGGGCACGGAATGGATGACGCTGAACGCCACGCAGTATTTTGACGAGGAGACCGGCGCGCATTCCAACTTCTATCTGGTCACGAACAACAACCTCGGCATGATCCAGACCGGACACAGCAACGGTCAGGCGACCGACGACGAGCGCAAGGTGCTCGCGAACACGCTGTTCTATCTGTATCAGATCTCCCGCCTGACGACGGCGAAGGATACCTCCTTCTACGATATCACGGCACCGGATCAGCCGGATGCATCCGTGAAGCCGCTCGAAAACGGCGCATACGAGATCCAGGCAAAATCCAAGGACAACGGCACGACCTACGAATATGTCATTGTTGCGAGCCCGGCAAACGGCGAGAACAAGACGCTTTCCTCCAACACGATCACCAGAGAGGTCAAGAGCGGTCTTGCAGGCTTTGTCGCCGCATTCAGCCCCTCCGACAAGCGCGATCCGTCGCTCGTGAAGTTTGACGAGACCGGCGACCATGTTCTGAATCTGCAGCCCGCGGATACGCTCGGCAATGCCGTCATTACGGCGATGCCGGAGAGCGCGGACGACGGCAGATACATCCATGTGTTCGCGATCGACAAGGCAAACAACATCAGTGAGGAGTACATCGCAGAGGCAGCAGCCCTGCGCGTCAAGGCGGAAATCCGCACCGACAAGAAGCAGTATCTCCCCGGCGAGACCGTTGCGGTCAGCTCCGACACCGTCGTTTCGCCGTTCGCACAGACAGCAAAAGGAACGATCCGCATCGTCGATGAATTCGACCACCCGACCGCTTCCCTGAAGGAGATGCCGGAGCAGCAGCTCACGGTCAGCGCCCCGACGGAGCAGGCCGCGGAATGGAAGGTCCCCGATACGACCTACGGCAGATATAAGGCGATCATCACATGGGAAAAGGACGGCGAGGTCCTTGCGGAGAGCGAGACGCTGTTCAAGGTCGCAGGCGAGGAAAGCGTCGCCGACACGATCACGAGCAACAAGAAGGTCTATTCCTCCGCAGAGCCGGTCAACCTCAGCACCAGAGTCTTTAACCGGAGCAGCAATCTCGTCGAGAACGACCTGACGCTGCAGATCACAGTCAAGGGCAAGGATTCCGATACCGAGGCAGCGAAATTCAGCAGAACGATCGCATCCGTCAACCCGCAGGGCAGCCTTGATTTTGCCGATGCGGTCAAGCCGGGCATGCTGGCGCCGGGCAGCTATGTCGCAGCGGCTTATGTCCTGCAGGACGGCGCAGTCCTTGCGGAGGATTCCGCGGAATTCTCCGTTGAGAACAATGTCAGCATCTTTACGGGTACGCTTGCGCTCCCGCTGAACGGCGATACCGTCAACGCGGCATTCTCGGTCAATAACACCGGTTCTGCGAATGCAGCCGGTGCGGAGATCACCGTGGAGGTCTTTGCAGAGGACGGCACAAAGGTCTTTACCGTCACAAAGCAGAGCGACATCACAGCGGGCGGCACCGTGCAGTTTGAGGAGCCGTTCTCCGCGGCAGAGCTCGCAGCCGGCAATTACTCCGGCGTGCTGAGCGTCCGCTACGACGGCAAGCGCAGTGATCTTGCCTACGCAGGATTCACAGTCGATCCGGTCGTTACCACGACAGTCGTCACCACGACTGCTCCCGAGACCACGACCGTCACGACCGAAGCGCAGACCGCGGCTCCGGCATCGACCACGACTGCGGTCAAGGCGGGTGCAAACCGCGCATCCAATACCGTGGAAGCGCTGAAAACCGGCGTCGCTGAGATCCCGTGGTACATCTGGACGATGTTCACCGTCAGCCTCATCGCGCTGATCGTACTGAGAAAGGGAGGCAGGAAGGAACATGAATAATTGCTTGAAAAAAGCCGTCACGCTGACGACTGCGGCCGTCATGCTGGCTTCGGCAGTATCACTGGACTTTGTGCGTCCGCTTCAGGCAGCCGATCCTGCCCTGAAAGCCAGAAAGCTCGCGCCGCTCCCTGCACAGGCACTGGAATTTACCTCCGCGGATGCGGGCGAGGCAGGGCTCGAACGGCTCGGTCTTGCGATGGCATCGGAAAACAGCAGCGAGGTCAGCGCGGTCTGCGATACGCTGCGCGACCTGCTCAGAAATGAGCTCGCTGAACAGAATGTCATGACGGAAGCTTCCGATGATCCGGTCATTGAGGCACGCCGTCAGCAGTACCGCAATGAGATCGCGGTCAAGGCCGCGCGCACCGAAAGCGCACTGGATGCGCTCAGAGCAGGCACGGCGGATGAGAGCGATCTCGAAACGATCCGGGATGCATTCGAGGCGCGCACCGCTTCGCACCGCTCCGACGCGACCCCGTCGATCGCAGCCGACATTCCGGACACAGAGACTGAGGAAGGCACGCTTTCCAATGCTGCCGCACAGCCGCCCGCGACCGACCCGCCGACCAGCGACGAAATGCTGCTGAACAGCGAGACGCATCTCCCGCAGGCAGTCACCGATCTCGCAAAGGAGCTCGGCAGCGCAAAGGAAATTTACCGCTATGTCAAGGAAAAGGTCGGCTATGAGGCGTATGCAGGCTCCAAAAAGGGCGCGGCAGTCACGCTCGATCAGCTCGGCGGCAATGACATTGATCAGGCCAGACTGCTGATCGCAATGCTCCGCACGATCGGTATTCCGGCGCGGTTTGTCAGCGGTACCGTTGAGATCACCGCAGAGCAGGCCGTCGCGGTCACCGGCGCAGCCGATGCCGAAAGCGCAGGCCGCATCCTTGAGGCGCGGCACAAGGGCGTCAAGGGCGTCACCGATCAGGGCGCGCTGATCGGCTACCGCATGGAGCAGACATGGGTCGAGGCCTATGTGCCGTACACCGATTACCGCGGTGCCGGTGCTGCAAAGGGACGGTCGGTCTGGGTGCCGCTGGACGCCAGCTTCAAAGCACTTGAGACCGAAAAGCAGACGGTCGCGCTCGACTATACCGATAACGAAAAGGTGATCCTCAGCCGTATGGATCAGCTCGCCGCAGATCAGCCGCTGATCTACAGCGACTATCAGCGCATGAGCGACAGCTCCGATGTGTATCTCCGCAGGATCGCACAGGCCGATGACGGCTATCTGCCGGCATCCCTGCCGTATACGGTTCTCTCGGTCAGCGGCCGGTACGCAGTCCTGCCCGATGAGATGAAGGATTCGCTGACGGTCGCGGTCAACGGCGAGGAGCTGTTCTCCGCACCGCTGACAGACCTCTACTGCAGACAGATCACCGTTTCCTATGTTCCGGCGACCGACGCCGACAAAAAGCTGCTCGAAAATGACACCAAGCTGACCGAAGTCCCGGCGTATCTCGTGCAGATGCTCCCGGTCGTCACGGTCAGAGGCGACAACGGCATCAGCCGCTATACCGGCACACAGCCTGCGGCACTCGGCGCGATGCAGCAGATGACCACGACCCTGCAGAACGAGGGCGACACTACGATCCTGACGGACGATATCTTCTCCGGCTCGGTCTATGCGTTCAACCTCGATTATCAGACGATCATGCCGGCGGATATCAACTATTCCTACGGCCTGCTCTGCGCGGCGAAGGAGAACGCGAAAGAGGACAATTATACCTCGCCGGAGATCCTCGGCGCGACGCTCGACTACGCAGGAAAGAGCTATTTCGCATACTGCGACGAAGAAGCACTGAAGTATGAGACGGTATTCAACGTGTGCAGGAACCGTCAGCTCGGTCTCTGCATCACCGGCTACGAGTTCAAAAATCACGATACGCTCGGCGTTGTGGATAAACTGGAGGACGGCTCGTTCTTCATCGACGTTGCTTACAACAAGTATTCCGCAGTCAGCTATGCAGGCGACCATAAAGCCGAGACCGGCTTCAATACCGCACTCGGTCAGTCTGAATCCTACTACGAGGGCAAGATCTGGGAGATCGTGACGGACGGCAATCTGCGCGGCGTTTCGACCGTTTCGGTCATGAACGCGGCACAGGAGCAGAACATCCCGATCCGCCTTGTCTGCGCGGCAAACGCGGAGGAATCCCTCGCGGAATGCCATGTCAGCGAGAGCGTCAAGGATGAGGTCCGCGACTTCGTCAACAAGGGCATGATGGTCGAGCTCGTCGCGGATACGGTCACGATCGGCGACTGGACAGGCACCGCGTACATCGCAAGAGACATGAAGACCGGCGCCGCTTCGTACATGCTTTCCGGCGGTACGGCGGGCGGCTGCTCCGCAAGCTTTGACCGGCTCTATATGATCAATGTGGTCATGTTCCAGATCACGATGTCAGTCTCCGCAGTCAAGCTCTGCGAGACCTTCGTCAAGATCCACATGCCTTCTCCGGGCACCGTCGTGGACGGCGTCATGGTCGGTCTGAGCACCGCAAAGGTCATGGGCGAGGCGTTCAAGATGTACTATGACAACATGTTCTTCATCTTCGACTACGCAGAGCGCGGCGATGATATGATGGACGAGTATCTGGAGTTCACGAAGGAGAACATCCAGCGCACGAAGGATTATCTTGTGGACTGCATCCACGGCGCGTTCAGCGACATCGTCGGCGGTGCACTTGACCTCTGCAAGGCAGCATGGCCGATGCTCGAAGATGCGTTCGACTTTGCAGGCGACGCATTCGATGCAATGAACGAAGCAGGCTCCACCGGCAAGGAGCTCGGTGAGCTTTACGGCGACGCGATCGTCCACAGCGACCTGACCGGCGACGAATATGACGAGTGGTTCCAGGAATACAACCAGAACTGCATGGAAAAGGCATTCGACGCGATCATGAAGCTGCTCAAAGCCTTTGCAGGCTAAGCGGGGAGCCCGTTTCGCAAAGCAAAAAACGCCCCGCGGTATCACAGAGAACAACCCCCGCTTTCTGCTTCGGCAGAGAGCGGGGGTTTTGTTTGCTGCATGTGCCCGGCTTCGCGCTGCCCACGCTTATTCACAGTATCCAAAGGGCTCCCGCCCTTTGGAAACCTGTACGCGCAGAAAGCTGACGGCTGACCTTCGTCAGCCTGACGCTTTCAGCGCGGCTGCGAATCGCTTTGCGATTCGCTTGGGGGAGCCCTCTATCGCAGGGCTCCCCCCTCTCCAAAACGCTCCGCCGGATCGTTTTGCTCGATTCCCCCTTTCGGAGCTCCTTCGTATGATAGGGGTGTTTCGCGCTCTGCGGAGCGCGACGAGGGCTCCGCCCTCGACCCGCAAACTTTTGTGAGGCTGCAAACGCTTAGCCTACCGCCTGACCGACAGCGTGATGCAAAAAGGGTGCCGACTGTTACATCGGCACCCTCTTGTGTTTCGTGTTGTGCTTCCGGCGCGCTTCAGCATTGGGAGCAGCAAAGCCAAAGAAGCCGCCCTGCGGCGTGTGTTTGGATTGTTGGAAGAGGTTCGCTCACCGCCCCCGAAGGGAAACGGCTGTCGGCCCTGCCGACCCGGAGGCACATCAGAAGAACCGCCAGCTGCTCAGGAGCAGGCCGGGAATCACGACGATGATGAAAAACGCCCAGCTCACCAGCGTGAACACCTTGATGAACTGTCTGCCGTTCTGCGGATACTCCCGCACGTAGATCCGGTAATTGATGACCGACGCCAGCGAGCCGATCAGCGAGCAGAGACCCGCCGTATCCGCGCCGTAGATCAGTCCGGCAAAATTCTCCGTGAACGGATACAGCACAATGGACGCCGGCACATTGGAGATGATCTGGCTCAGGCCGATCGCCCACCAGTATTCATGTCCTGCGACCGCCGTGCTCAGCACCGCCGCAATGCGTTCGTTCGCCGCAACCGACGACGAGAAAATAAAGAAGCACAGGAATGTGAACAGCAGCACATAGTCCACCTTGCGGAAGATCTGACGGTCGGCAGCGGCCAGCACCGCCAGCACAATGCACACCGCGATATACCAGTACTGCGTCCGGCTGACGATCGTCACGATGATCAGCGCGAACATCAAAAGATACGCTATGCGGACGCCGCGGCGCTCCGGCGCGGGTTTGGATTCCGCCTGCTCCGGCGGAAATGTGATCTCCTCGCGGATGTCCTTCCGGTACAGCACAAGCACAAAGATCACCAGCAGCACCGCGCTCATGATGCAGAGCGGCGACATGTGCAGCATAAAGTTCCGGACGCCCGTGCCGGACTGCGTAAACAGAAACAGATTCTGCGGACTGCCGAACGGCATCAGCAGAGAGCCGCGGATCGCCGCAATGTTCTCCATGGAGATGACCGGGAGAATGTACTGCTCCTTTTTCGCCGCGCGGAAAATCAGGATCGTCAGCGGCACGAAGATGACCAGCGAGACGTCGTTCGTCACGAACATGGACGTAAAAAACACGCCGAAGATCAGAAACAGCGTAAGCGGAACCGTATGCTTCATTCTGGCCGTGAAGCGCAGCAGCGGGTTCAGGATCTTCTCCTGCTTGAAGCCCTCCAGTACGCAGAGCATCATCAGCAGCGTGCCGAGCGTGTGCCAGTCGATATCATGCAGCAGCCGTTTCGACGGCGGCGTGATGAACAGGCTGATGACCGCCGCTGCCGCGGAGACCGTCAGCATCGGTTCTTTTTTCAGGAATCCTGCGATTATTTTCATGTGCACAGTCCTTTCTTTCTAAAAGCAAGGATAAGTATAGCACATTTGCAGAAAAAATGCAAGTATCATTTTTGAGCAGATGCAAAACAGCCGGTGCGCGTACACCGGCTGTCCTGTATCATGCTTATCCGCCAAGCTCCTCGTAGCTGATCTTCTTTGCGATATACAGCAGGATGCGGGCGGAATCGTCCGCGGTGACATTCCCGTCGCCGGTGACGTCGGCGTTTAACTTGCCCCGGTCAGTGATGACCGCTTCCTGATCGGCCACGGCAAAGCGCGCGATCTGCACCGCATCGGAAACATCTGTCCGGCCGTCGCAGTTTGCATCGCCCGGCGCAGGGATGCTGTCCGCAATCTCATGGAGCACACTGTAAAACCAGTCCTTCCCCCCCGGATTCGGGTTCACAACCTCATGCACCCGCGATTCCGGATACAGCTCACGCACTTCCACGCGGATACCGTTCTGATCCAGCCGTTCATACTCGATGCTATGCGCCGGCCGCCCGGCGTCAAGGGCGATGCGGATCCGCTCGGTGCCTTCGCCGTTCAGACAGTAGAGCACCGAAATGTACCCGCTGCCGCCGTAATAATCCGGATACGGCTGCGCTGTTGTAATTTTGCGGAAGATTTCTTCAAAGGAATCCGTTTCCGCGATTATCTGACCGACTTCGTCCAGCGTCAGACGCGGCGCATCCGCATCCAGAACACCTCTGATTTCCGCTATGATCCGCGGAAATGTATCGCCGTTATATCCTTCTCTTTCCTCCAGCGCGGTCAGCAAGGTCTTCTGTACGTCGCTCAGATTGCTGCTGTCCGTGACCGTGACCGTGATCGTTTTCGTGACCGTGCGGATGCCGTCGTCGCCCTCTGCGAGCGTGACCTTTTCCGGATCGAGCTTTGCCCTGACCCATACCGTCGTCGTTCCCGCTTTCTGCGCAAAGAGATGTCCGTCATCGTATACCAGCGCAATATCATTGTTGTCGGACTGGATCACCGGATGTTCCAGATAGCAGTCCCCGCCCCATGATGCGAGTATCTGGCGAACCTCTCCGGCACAAAGCGTATCCGCGGGCAGGTCAAGCGTCAGGCCGTATAACTCCGGCCGCGTTTCCGGCGAATAAGGGGCATTGTAAGGCGTATAAGCATCCCGTGCCGGAACATCGGTCGGCACAAACGGCCCCTGCGGCTCCGGATACAGATACCGCACTTCCTGCGGCACACCGTTTTCATCAGCACGAGAATAACCGATCATCGAGCAGTCAATGATGCCGACGGTTTCCAGTCCGCGGTCATCAAGCCAGTATCCGAGCTGCATGGGATCACCTGTATCATAGGTGTCCGGATAGACCTGCGCGTCCATGAGTTCCTTCCAGACCTTTTCGTACGGCTGCGAGGGGTCAGCGATGCGGGTTACTTCTTCAAGTGTCAGCCGCGGCGCATCCGCTTCGAGTACGCCCGTGATAACGGCACGTTCCCGGAGATAGATATACCGTCCGTACTGTTCAGCTTCTTCCAGCTTTTTCAGGGCGGCTTTCTGCGTTTCGGAAAGCACCGGCTCCGTGACCGTGACCTTCACCGTGACCGAACGGTAACCGTAATCATCCGGCGCAAGCGTGACCTTGTTCTTGTCCAGCTTTGCCGAAACCTGAATCGCTGCGGTACCTGCCGAGATACCGATGACATGACCGCCGAAGTACGGATAGACCCATGCGACGGATTCATCGTCAGAATAAAAGCGCAGGGAATCCGCGAGATAATAATCCGTATTCAGGGAAACCTTCAGCACGCGGTTTCCTCCGATCGTCAGCGAAAATGCCGATGTGTCAACCGCCAGACCGTACAGTTCCTGCGGTTCTTCATTTGCAAGGCTGACCGACTGCGTAACGGCAGGCGTCCTGCTGACGGACGGCTGCGCGGCATCCGCAGAGACGTCAAACGTGCAGCACAGTGCCGCAAACATCATCGCGGAGACAAAACTCCATAATCGCTTCATGCGTACCCTCTCCTCCCAAAAGCAAGCGGTTCCTCCGGCGGCGTACACCGCCCCGTTTTGTATACATTATACCATAAACCGTTTTTTTGTCAAGAGTTTTTATTGCTCCGTAAAGAAATGACCGGGCGCCGATCGTTGCATCAGCACCCGGTTTTGATTTTATCACAGAAGACCCGTTCTGAATCTGCCTGCCTTACCGCTTCTTCTTTCTGACGGAATACCCGAACGACCCGCATTTCCTGCCGAGCGCGAAGTATTCGCCGTGCGCATACGCAAGCAGACCGCTCTGCTGCAGATTCAGCTTGCCCTTGCTGTCCACGTACCGCGCATCAACAGCCGTTCCGGTGATCTCCGCAAGGAACATGTCATGCGAACCGAGCGGAATGATCTCCTTCACTTTGCATGTCAGGCTGACCGGCGATTCCGAAAGGATCGGGACGCTGCCCTGCGGCGGCTCCGTCAGATGCAGCCCGCAGGCCGCGATCTTGTCAACGGTTTTGCCGGAGCGCACCCCGCAGAAATCGACCGCCTTTACCATGGCAGTCGTCGTCAGATTGATCGCAAATTCGCCGCTTTCCTTGATGATCCCGTAGGAATGGCGCGTCGGGCGCACCGAGATGTAGGTCATCGGCGGGTGCGTGCAGCAGATTCCTGTCCATGCTACGGTCAGGACATTTGCCTGCTCCATTGTGCCGCAGGTAACAAGAACCGGCGGGAGCGGTGCAAGCATCGCTCCCCCGTTCCAGAATACTTTTTCGCCCATGCCTTACATATCCGCAAGGCGGTTGTTCGGATCATCCTCTGCATGATAATCCGCGAAGGTCTCGCTTTCAGAAGGCAGATCGTCCGGCAGCGCTCTGTTCTTCGGCTCCGCGAGCTTTCCGCCGAGGAAGCCTGCCAGCAGCGCACGCAGGTCAATGCCCGTCGCCTCAGTCAGACCGTCGGTGATCTTCGTCGTCGAACCGATGATATCGCCGACCAGCTTGCTCGAATTGCCGTCACCGTACATCGTGATCTTATCCACATTGGCAAGCGGGAGCGCAGCGTTCTTGACAACATCCGGCAGCGCCTTGAAATACATTTCGAGGACAGCAGCCTCGCCGTACTTCTTCATAGCCTCTGCCTTTGCGTTGATACCCTCTGCCTCTGCAAGACCCTTTGCGCGGATCGCGTCAGCCTCTGCCTTACCGACAGCGGCGATACCTTCTGCTTCCTGCATCTTCGCATACTTTGCAGCTTCAGCCTCAGCCTTCTGCGCCTCTGCCTCCTGCTCACGCTGGAAGCGGTCTGCTTCGGCCTCCTTCTTCAGCTGATACAGCTTTGCGTCGGCCTCCTGCTGTGCCTTATAGCGTGCAGCCTCAGCCATTTTCTTGACGTCTGCATCGAGGGCCTTTTCCTTGACCTCTGCTTCCTTTGCCTTCAGCTCGACGTCCTTTTCAGATGCAGCGATGTTCGCGTTTGCTCTGGTGACCTCGATCGTCCGGCGCTGCTCTTCCTTCTGGATCTCATACGCAGCATCCGCGATTGCGAGCTGGGTATCGGCATCCTTTTTCAGTTCAGTCTGACGGATCGCGAGCTCGTTGTTCTTCTTTGCGATCTCGGTCTGTGCCTGCACTCTTGCGTCATTGGCTTCCTTCTGTGCAGCAGCCTTTGCGATCTCGATCTCCTTCTCGGACTCTGCTCTTGCGATCGCAGCCTTCTTCTGGATCGTCGTCACATTGTCGATACCGAGGTTCTCGATCAGGTTCTGATCATCCGTGAAGTTCTGGACATTGAACGAGACAATTTCCAGACCCATGCGGTTGAGGTCCGGTGCGGCATTCTCCTGCACCTTCTCTGCAAACGCCTTGCGGTCATTGACCATTGCGACCAGCGTCATCTGGCCGACGATCTCACGCATGTTGCCTTCCAGAACCTCTCTTGCGACCTTTGCGATGTACGCGGTATCCTTGTTCAGGAAGTTCTCTGCGCCGAGCTTGATGAGCATCGGATCGCTGGAGACCTTGACGTTGACGTTCGCATCGACATTGATATTGATATAGTCGGCGGTCGGAACGGCGCTGGAGGTCTTGACATCGACAGCGATGAGCTGCAGCTTCAGTTTATCCACACGCTCAAAGAACGGGATGCGGATGCTCGCTTTACCGATGATGATCTTTTTGCGCAGGCCGGAGATGATGTAGGCGGTGTCCGGCGGGGCTTTCAGATAGCCGGAGGCGAGGACCACGATGAGAAGAACCACTGCAACTGCAATCACGATCATCGTGATCGGATTGGCGGGCAGCTCCGGGAAAAACGCGGCAATAATTGTTGACAG
Source organism: Oscillospiraceae bacterium (assembly GCA_017545185.1). Lineage (GTDB taxonomy): Bacteria > Bacillota > Clostridia > Oscillospirales > Ruminococcaceae > Firm-04. The sequence continues at coordinate 17,891 of JAFWQJ010000042.1, forward strand.
CATAACAAACACATCCTTTCTTTACGTCTGCAACATGATAGAAAAATCCGGACACAGATCAGCGCCGCGCTGCCTCTGCACCCGTTGTCCGTATTATAACATATTTTTGCGGGTTTGTCAAGAGTATTCCGGAGCATTCGGGAGCATTCAGGAGAATACGGGAGTATTCGCAGAATTTGATATAATAAGTATATTGCGGCTCCCCCGCCCGCCCCGCCAATTTGTAAAATTATTATGAACGGTCGGCAGGGCCGACAGCCGTTTCCCTCCGGGTGCGGTGAGCGGAGCTCCCCCAATTTGCGCAATGCACGCCGCTAAAGCGGCTTCTTTGGCTTTTCTGCTCCCAATGCTGAAGCCCGGCGGGGAGCCCGCGCTGGCATTTCCCTTCGGGCGGGGGAGCCCCCGCGGGCGATTCCCTCCGGGTCGGCCGGGCCGACAGCCGTTTCCCTCCGGGGACGGTGAGTGGAGCTCCCCCAATTTGCGCAATGCACGCCGCTAAAGCGGCTTCTTTGGCGTCGTTTCTCCCAATGCTGAAGTCCGCCGCAAGCAAACCGGTAATCATTTTTAGTGAATGATGAATAGTGAAAAGAGAATAGTGATTTATCGGGAGATGTCCGCGTATAAGCACAGGGAGTCCATTCGGGAGATGACCCCATTCAAAGCGTATAAACGAAACGATACGCAAAGACTGAAAACAGCCAAACAGACAAAGGTATGCGTCGCGCCCCAGAGAGGAGAGGGTAAGGAAAGAGGGAGCGCGAGGGGGAGAACCTTAGGGAGAGGGGAGACCG
>JAFWQJ010000043.1 GCA_017545185.1 Oscillospiraceae bacterium
ACATAATGGGGTCTGGGGACTAGTCCCCAGCGGGGGCTTGGGGGCAGCGCCCCCATTATTGATCCGTCGGAGACACCGCTCACTCTGCAGCAAAGCCGATATCGTTGAGCAGGAGCTTGCCGTCCTTCATGTCACGGAAGCTGATCTCCGCGGCGGTCACCTTAGACGGATCAAAACCGTCCTCTGCCTGATAGGCATCCTGCGGAACGGTCACGGTCATGAACGGGTGCCGGTATACATAATCAAACCAGAGCGAATGGAACTTGGTCGCCTGAATGCCCAGTGCCGGGAATACCTCCATAGGCTTTTGGGCGGTCGCGGTCTTGCCCTTGCTGTCCGTCAGCGTGACGGTGTAGTCCAGCAGCGCGCGCGGCACATCCTTTTCACGGAGATCGGCAACCGCAAACGAGAAGCATTTTTTCGAGAGGTCTGCCTTGTCAAATTCCATGCTGACCGTCACATCGTTCTCGTCGTCCCATTCCATATAAAGGCCGTAGTCGCCGCTTTCGGCCTCGGTCATCGAGTCATAAAGCTTTTCCGTCCAGAGGTCTGCGTTCTTGACATTGAGCTTCACGCCGTTCTGCGCTGCGAGATCCGATGCGGCATTGAAATCCGTCAGCGGCTCAAACGCCGAATCCTGATACATCGCGCAGGTGACCGTCGCCGGCAGCGCACTGCGATAGGCATCGGGGTTCGAGAACAGGCTGCGGTATTTCGCATCGCCCTTGAGCGTGACGTCCAGGAAGGTCTTGACATACGCACAGAGCAGCGTGCGCTGGTCGTCGGCATTCAGGAAGACGTTGCGGTTCATCACATAGCCGAACGGCATACCCATGTCGTTGTCGCCCCACTTGGTATTGAACTGACCGTGGTTCGCGCCGAGCAGGAAGACCATGAATTTGAAGCAATCCTTTTTGCCGGTGAAATGCACGTTGTTATACTGCTTTTCGCCCATGGGCTTGTAAACGTCCTGATCGTCCGCGCCGTGGATCATCAGATAATTGACGTCCTCCAGAACCGCGGAGCGGCCTGCGGGCTGATACTGGTCACAGGTCGGGGCGATCGCGATGACCGACTGAATCGGGATGTGATAGCCGAGCTTGATGTTGCCGTTCTCCGGATAGCGGTCATAATTCGTGAGCAGCGCGGTCAGCGCAGCGGTCTCGCCGCCTCTGGAATGACCCGCAACTGCGAGCTTTTCGGGGTCGATCATGCCGTAGAGCGGGGAGCTGCTGTCCTCCTCCGACCATTTGAGCAGCTGCTTCATGTTTTCCAGCATGAGCACCGCACGGGCATCGTTTTCTTCGGAAAGGTCATTGAGGATGTTCTCATCGACGGACACGGCCACATAACCGTTTGTCGCGAGCATTCTGCAGAGATATTCGTAGCCGAGATAAGATTCCGTGCCGTAGCTGTGATTGCCGTGCACGATGAACAGTGTCGGACATTTCTTTTTTCCGAGCGGATACCAGACGCGGCCGCTGACCGGTGCCTGATCGAGTCCTTTGCTGTAATACAGCTTCATGCCGGGCGCGGAAATGCCCTTGCGCTCCGCCATTTCGGAGAGGTCGATCGTCTGGGCTTCGCGGTCAAAATTGCTGCCGGGGCCGTAGCTGAAGCTCTTGACGTCCAGCGAGCCGTTTTCCAGCGTATCGGAAAAGCCTTTGGGTACCTCCGCACTTTTCGCGCGCAGGGAAGTATATGCCGGGATGCGGTTTTCGCCGAAGCCCTTTTGCAGGAATGCCAGCACGAATCCGGCGATCACGGCGCCGCTGACAAGGAATGTCACAAGCCCCGAGACGCGGAACTGCCGCGTGCGGATCATGCCGACAACGGCACGGCCTGCCGCATCGACAGCCAGTGCGCCGAGCAGCGCAAACAGGATGCAGGTCACCGGATGCGCGTCGTGATCCGCCGCAAAGAACATGGAGAGCAGCAGCGTCAGCAGCAGAAGAAATGCCGCGCGGCTCAGCGACTTGCCCCCGAAAATCACGCGGATCAGCAGGTACAGCACAAAGGTCAGCACAACGACAAGCCCGGCTGCGACCGGATACCCTGCCCAGAACGGCAGCACCGGATAGAGATCCGCGACCAGCTCACCGAGCAGCAGCGTCATCGCGATCCACATCAGGATCGTCGCGGACAGCCTGCCCGCGCTCATCAGCGAACGGTACGGCATTGATTTTTCTTTCAGGTTCTCGATCCATTCCTTCATTGATACATCCACCTTTTTCGTCACAGTCGCAGCGGAACCTTGGCTGCGCCATTTTTATTATAGCACGGTTTTGTCATAATTTCAATGCTTAATACAAAAAACTTGCGGCAAACCGCTGATTTGTCTCCTGCCCGCATTGTTCACAGAATGTTAACATCTTCTCACGCCTGTCTATGTTATACTATAGGTACAGACAACTTCCTGCTGCACGGCTTCGGCGCGGTCAGGACGGAGAAAGGATGTTCATCTGCATGAAGGCACGGTTTCATCTCCCGGACTTTGTATCCAAATTCAAATTTAATCTCGTATTTGCGGAGTTTCTGGCACACTGTCCCCAGTATTTCCGCGAGGGCGTGGAAATCGCGTCAGTCTACGGCACATTCCCGCAGTCGATCTGGAACGGCGGCCGCACGCAGGACGGCTTCTGCGACAAGCCCTTTATCAAGACGGTGATCAAGAACTATAACGACAGAGGCATTCCCCTGCGCTTCACGTTCACGAACCCGATGCTTGAAAAGAAGCATCTGCATGATGAATTCTGCAATATGGTGATGCACCTCGCGGACAACGGGCTCAATGAATGCATCGTATTCTCGCCGCTGCTGGAGGAATACATCCGCAAGAATTACCCGAATTACAAGCTCACCAGCTCGACCTGCAAGCGCATCACCGACGGGGACGCACTGGTGCAGGAGGTCGAAAAGGATTATCATATCGTCGTGATCGACTACGACCTGAATCATGAATTTGATATTCTGGAAAAGATCCCGGACAAGAAAAAATGCGAGCTGCTGGTCAACGCCTGCTGCAATCCCGGATGTCCGGTGCGTTCGGAGCATTACCGTGCGCTCGGCATTCAGCAGATCGCATATTCCGAACATCTGCGGAAATTCCGCGGGACGCCGTTCAACAATGAAAAGCTGCTCGCAGAGCATCCGGAGATCAGGCAGTTCACCGAATGCCCCTGCGCGGAACGCACGCTGTTTGATATCACCGGACTGAAAAACCACATCTCGCCGGACGAGATCTGGAACACCTATATCCCGATGGGCTTTGAGCAGTTCAAGATCGAAGGCCGCACGTTCACGCCGCTGAATCTGACGGAGCATTATATGTACTATATGGTAAAGCCGGAGTGCAGGGATGAGGCGCGCTTTATGTTCATGAAGTGGCTGGAGGAAAACGGTGTGCTCCGTTTCGCGTGAGAAAAAAGCAAAGAGGTGCTGACTGCGGTCGGCGCCTCTTTTTTTCGCAGATACGCAAAAAGCGACCCCCGCAGGCTTGTACCTGTGAGGGCCGCTTGTTTGTTTGATTCTCTGATCCGGTCAGATTACTTGCGGAGTGCAGCCTGTGCCGCAGCCAGTCTTGCGATCGGCACGCGGAACGGCGAGCAGGACACGTAGTCCAGACCGATCTCGTGGCAGAACTCGACAGAGGACGGGTCGCCGCCGTGCTCACCGCAGATACCGCAGTGGAGCTTCGGGTTGACCGGCTTGCCCAGCTCGATCGCCATCTTCATCAGCTTGCCGACGCCGGTCTGATCCAGCTTTGCGAACGGATCGCTCTCGAAGATCTTGGCATCGTAGTAAGCGCCGAGGAACTTGCCTGCGTCGTCACGGGAGAAGCCGAAGGTCATCTGGGTCAGATCGTTGGTGCCGAAGCAGAAGAAGTCTGCTTCCTTCGCGATCTCGTCAGCAGTCAGAGCTGCACGCGGGATCTCGATCATGGTGCCGACCTGATACTTCAGATCTGCGCCTGCTGCCTTGATGGTCGCATCAGCAGTCTCGACAACGACCTTCTTGACGAACTTGAGCTCCTTGACCTCGCCGACCAGCGGGATCATGATCTCGGGAACCAGATTCCAGTCGGGATGACGGGCCTGAACGTTCAGCGCGGCTTTGATAACGGCACGGGTCTGCATCTCGGCGATCTCGGG
>JAFWQJ010000003.1 GCA_017545185.1 Oscillospiraceae bacterium
CACCACGTCGCCGTCGGACGACACCGGCGAGACCACGGCGTATTCCCGGTCGCCCAGAAACACGAGGTCCAAAAACTCATAGTCTTCGGTGCAGCCGTCGCTGTCGGTAATGGTGACAACGGCGTCTTCGTCCTCGTCGTGCAGCTGATTCAAAAGGTCGCTCATTGGTCGTCCTCCTTCGGGCGGCGTTTGGGCAGGTCGAAGCGGTAGATCTCCTGCGATTCGATGTCCACGTCCTGCACCATGATCGGCTGGATGCCGGCGTTGGCCGAAACCGTTGCCACAATCGCCTTGGCAAACGGGAACAGCTCCTTGAACGTGTCGACGTGGATGAATTCCTTTTCCACCTGCTTTTTGATTTGGAACAGCCCCACCACGGTGATCTTGACGCTCAGCACGTCGGGCTGCTCCTTGTCGAACACCTCCACGGTCATCGTGCCCTCGCAAAGGTCGGGCTGCATATAGCGGACGTTGTGCGACACCTTGTTGGAAAGCTTGAGCTGCACCTTGCCCTGAATCGTGTTGTGGAACACCAGCTCGCGCACCTTGTAGGCTTTCATCTGAACATTTGCCATAAGACGCCTCCGTTATTTCTTTTTCAGATATTCGAACAGCAGCAGCGGAAACACCACCGCTTCGCGCAGATAGTTTCTGAGCTTTTCGTTTTCGGGCGACGGGGCGGCAACGGTTTCGGCCTTTACGCCGCACAGCCTGCCGATGAGCGAGGCGCGCAGCAGATGAAAATCGCTGGAAAGCACCGCGAGCCGCGGCGCAGACAGACCCGCCTCTTCCAGCAGCCGCCTTGCGTTGGCAAAGTTCTCGAACGTGGTTTTCGACTGATCCTCCGGCAGAATGCGGCTGTCATCGACGCCGTTTTGCAGCAGAATCCCGCGGATGACCTGAGCTTCGCTCTTTGTCTGGTCGTCGTGGACGATGCCGCCGCAGGGCACCGCGAGCACGGACGGGTGCTCGCGCAAAAACGCCGCCGCCCGCTCGGCGCGCATCCGAAGGGCAGGTTCCGCCGTTTCGCCGCGCACACGGGTGCCGAGGATCAAAAGCGCGTCGGGGACGCCGCTGCAGCTGCCGCGGCTCGCTTTCGCTTCCAGCGCGGCAAAGGCGGCCCACGGCAGGACCGCTGCGATCAGCCAGCCTCTTTTTTTCATGCCGGACACTCCTTTTTACATTTTATTCAGTATACCATAAATCAACCCTAAATGGAAGCAAAGAATGAATTTTCTTTGACATTTGTCTTTCGGCGCAAAAAAAGAGTGGACTTTTTGGTTTTTCGTGGTATAATAATATGGATTATTCGAACGAAGCGAGGTGTGACATGAAACTCAGAGAATCGCTCGAACGCAAAGCGGCCGGGTTTACGCTGGACCGGCTGCTGAAATATATCAATAAGGACCCGCAGAAAAACATCCTGCGGCTTCTGGACCGCACGGAGTTTTTGCTCGGCGGTATCTTTCCCGCGCAGAATCTCGCCGCCATGAAGCGCGTGATCCGCGAAGGCAAGGGCGTCTATTACCAATACGCGATGAACCTGCTGCGGGACACCGACCACGACTATCTCAAAAAGTTTCTGCTGGCCGCCGGCGTCGGCGCCGGCATCCACGGCACCAAAAAGGTGCGCCGCAACCGCGAGGTCTATCACTGCAACATTCCGTTTTTGATTCTGATGGATCCCACCAGCGCGTGCAACTGCCGCTGCAAGGGCTGCTGGGCCGCCGAATACGGCCACAAGAACCACCTTTCGCTCGACGAAATGCGTTCGGTCGTGTCGCAGGGCAAGGCGCTGGGCACCCACGTCTATATGCTCACGGGCGGCGAACCGCTACTGCGCAAGAAGGACCTGATCACGCTTTGCGAAGAGAACCCCGACTGCGCCTTCCTCGCCTATACCAACGCCACGCTGATTGACGAGGCGTTCTGCGACGAGCTGCTGCGCGTGGGCAACATGACGCTGGCGCTTTCCATTGAGGGCAGCCAGAAGACCACCGACGCGCGCCGCGGCGAGGGCATGTATGACGCGGCGGTCCGCGCGATGGAGCTGCTCAAGCGCAAGGGCGTGCTCTTCGGCATGTCGGTGTGCTATACGCGCGAAAACGTGGAGATGGTCACCAGCGACGCGTTCATGGACAAGATGGTGGACCTCGGCGTCAAGTTCGGCTTCTATTTCAACTATATGCCGGTCGGCTCCAACGCTTTGCCCGAGCTGATCCCCACGCCGGCGCAGCGGGCGTTCATGTATCAATGGCTGCGCAAAACGCGAAACGGCGAAACCGGAAAGCCGCTGTTCGTCATGGATTTCCAGGACGACGGCGAATACGTGGGCGGCTGCATCGCCGGCGGACGCAACTATTTCCACATCAACGCCGCGGGCGACATGGAACCCTGCGTGTTCATTCACTTCTCCGATTCCAACATCCGCGAAAAGACGCTGCTGGAAGGCCTGCAAAGCCCGCTGTTCATGGCGTACCACCGCAATCAGCCGTTCAACGACAACCATCTGCGCCCCTGCCCGATGCTCGAGAATCCGCAGTGCCTGCGCGCGATCATTGCCGAAACCGGCGCGAAATCGACCAACCTGGAGGGCGAGGAAACTGCCGACGCGCTTTGCGCGAAGTGCGACAGGTTTGCCGCGGAATGGGCGCCGGTTGCCGAAGAACTCTGGAAAAATAATCCGCATCCGAATCCGAAAACGCAGTTCTACCGCGACACGGAAGAGGGCAAACAGGCGATGGCAAAAACAGAATAGACAAACGCACAGCCGTCCGGGCAGCACCGGGCGGCTGTGTTCCGTTTGCAGGGTGCAGTGATAAAAACTGCCGCACCGGTTGGCGCGACAGTTTCGGTTGTGCAAAATTATTGATCCAGCCAGCGGCAGGCGGCAACGGCAGCCACCGCGCCGTCGCTGATCGCCGTGGCGATCTGGCGCACCTGCTTGGTGCGGCAATCCCCTGCCACGAAAACGCCCTTGCCCATGGCGCAGCTCTCGTCGCTGACGATGTAGCCCCATTCGTTCAGCGGCACAACGGCTTTGAACGGCTCGTTCTCGGGCACCTGGCCGATGGCGACGAAAATGCCGTCTACCGTCAGCTCCCGCGTTTCGCCGGTCTCCGTGTTGCGGATCGTGATGCCGGTCAGCTCGTCGCCGCCGTTCAGCGCATCGACCACACACGACGTGATGAAGTCCACGTTGTCCTTCTGCTTCAGCTGATCCAGCAGCTTTTGCTCGCCGGTGAAGAACGCGAGGTTCTGCACCAGCGTCACCTTTTTGCAAAGGTCGGAAAGCATGACCGCCTCCTGCAGCGCCGTGTTGCCGCCGCCGATCACGGCCACCGTTTTGCCGCGGTAGAACGCGCCGTCGCAGACCGCGCAGTAGCTGACGCCCGCGCCCACGAAGTCGTTTTCCCGCGCCACGCCGAGCTGCCGGTGCTTGGAGCCGGTGGCAAGAATCACCGTTCTGCCGTCAAAGCTGCCGTTTTCGCAGATCACGCGCTTGAAATCGCCGTGATCTTCAATCGCCTTTGCTTCGTCCAGCTCGATCTCCGCTTCCAAATGCAGCGCCTGCTCAATCAGCTTTTCGGCGAACTCGTTGCCGCTCATCTGAATAAATCCGGGATAGTTTTCCACCTTCGGCGAATGGGTGATCTGACCGCCGAAGGTCTCTTTTTCCAGCACGAGCACGGTTTTTTCCGCGCGGCGGGCATAGATTGCGGCGGTCAGGCCGGCAGGCCCCGCGCCGATAACGATGACGTCATACATGGGGAAACTCCTTTCTGTTCCGCGGGTGCGGAGCAAAACCAATTCGGAATTCGGAATTCAGAATTGAAAACGGGCGGTTTCCCGCCCGTTTGCTGCTTACGCGATCGTGTCGATGTATTTGCGGATGTTCGACACGTTGGTGATCTTTTCGATCCGGCCTTCCTTGCAGACGATCAGGGTCGGCGCCATCTTGACGCCATGCTCCTTGGCAAACGCCTCATTCTCTTCGGCATAGACCTTTTCGAACGGCAGGCCCGCCTTGTTGAGGAAGCTTTCGGCCATCTTGCAGTTCGGGCAGGTCTTGGTGGCGAACAGATAGATGCCGTCCGCTTCCGCCTTCTCCGGCGCTGCGGCAGCCGGCGCCGTTTCGTCGTGCTTGACCTTATGCGGCGCGGTGGAGGTTTCCAGATTATAGAGCTTTCTGCGCTTGAACTCTTCGGCCTTGCCGTCGTTCCAGTTCTGCACCGGACGGTAGTAGCCGGTGATGCGGCTGTAGACCTCGGTGGTTTCGCCGCAGATCGGGCAGGTGTACTGCTCGCCCGTCAGATAGCCGTGGTTCTTGCAGACCGAATAGGTCGGCGACAGCGTGTAATAGGGCAGCTTGTAGTTGTCGGCGATCTTGCGCACCAGCGAAGCGGCGGCTTTCCAGTCGGGCAGCTTTTCGCCCAGGAAGGCGTGGAAGACCGTGCCGGAGGTATAGAGCGTCTGCAGCTCGTCCTGAATGTCGAGCGCCGCGAAGATGTCTTCGGTGAAGCTGACCGGCAGGTGGGAAGAGTTGGTATAGAACGGGGCGCGGCCGGGCTGCGAAGCGGTGATGATGTCGGGATAGCGGGCCACGTCGTGCTTGGCAAAGCGGTAGGTCGTGGATTCCGCCGGGGTCGCTTCGAGGTTATAGAGGTCGCCGTACTGCTCCTGATAGTCGCTCAGGCGCTCGCGCATGTGGTTGAGTACGTCCTTGGTGAACGCCTGCACGCGCTCGTCGGTGAGGTCGGCGCGCAGCCAGTTGGCGTTGAGGCCCACTTCGTTCATGCCGATCAGGCCGATGGTGGAGAAGTGGTTCTCAAACGTGCCGAGGTAGCGCTTGGTGTAGGGATAAAGGCCCTCGTCGAGCAGCTTGGTCACGATGGTGCGCTTCACCTTCAGCGAGCGGGCGGCGATGTCCATCATGTGGTTCAGGCGGTCATAGAAGTCCTTTTCGTCCTTGGCAAGATAGGCGATACGCGGCATGTTGATCGTGACCACGCCGATGGAGCCGGTGCTCTCGCCGCTGCCGAAGAAGCCGCCCGTCTTTTTGCGCAGCTCGCGAAGATCCAGACGCAGCCGGCAGCACATCGAACGGATGTCGGAGGGCTCCATGTCGGAGTTGACGTAGTTCGAGAAATAGGGCGTGCCGTATTTGGAGGTCATCTCAAACAGCAGCTTGTTGTTCTCGGTTTCGGACCAGTCGAAGTCGCGGGTGATGGAATAGGTCGGAATCGGATACTGGAAGCCGCGGCCGTTGGCGTCGCCCTCGATCATGATCTCGATGAACGCCTTGTTGACCATGTCCATCTCTTTTTTGCAGTCCTTATATTTGAACGGCATTTCCTTGCCGCCGACGATGCAGTTCAGCTCTGCGAGGTCATTCGGGACCGTCCAGTCCAGCGTGATGTTGGAGAACGGTGCCTGCGTGCCCCAGCGGGACGGCGTATTGACACCGAACACAAAGGACTCGATGCACTTCTTGACCTGATCGTAGGGCAGATTGTCCGCCTTGACGAACGGTGCAAGGTAGGTATCAAACGAAGAAAACGCCTGTGCGCCTGCCCACTCGTTCTGCATGATGCCGAGGAAGTTCACCATCTGGTTGCAGAGCGTGGCAAGATGCTTTGCCGGAGCCGAGGTGATCTTGCCCTCAACGCCGCCGAGACCCTCCTGAATGAGCTGCTTCAGTGACCAGCCTGCGCAGTAGCCGGTCAGCATGGAGAGGTCGTGGATATGCATATCGCCGGAGCGGTGCGCCGCCGCGATCTCCTCGTCATAGATCTCGGAGAGCCAGTAGTTCGCGGTGATCGCGCCGGAGTTGTTGAGGATCAGGCCGCCGACGGAATAGGTCACCGTGGAATTTTCCTTGACGCGCCAGTCCATGACCTTGACATAGCTGTCAACGGTATCTTTATAATCGAGGATCGTGGACTTCATGTTGCGGAGCTTCTCACGCTGCTTGCGGTAGAGGATATAAGCCTTTGCCACATCGCTGTAGCCTGCTTCGCCGAGCACATGCTCCACGCTGTCCTGGATATCCTCAACGGCGATCATGTCATCCTTGATCTTGCTTTCAAAATCTGCGGTCACGCGGAGGGCAAGGAAGTCGATCACAGACGGGTGATACTGCTTGTTCTGCGCCTCAAAGGCCTTGCGGATCGCTTCCGCGATCTTGGTGATCTCAAAATCGACCACTTTGCCGTCGCGCTTGGTAACCTGGTACATGAGAAAAACCTCCCGATAATAAATATAGTGCTCCGAGCTTTCAGACGCCGCGCAACTCGGCGTTCGGTACGTACTTACGGACAATTTCAAGAAAATGCCGCATCTCGGAGGGCGTGAACCCCGTCGTGCTGTTGTCGATCAGCTGACCGGAGTTCCGGAAATTTTGCAGATAGTATGCGTCGGCGCCGCGGATCCATTCACCGATCTTCTCAAAATCCTCAGCCGTGTGATACTGCTTCACGACTGTGGTGCGGAACTCATAGGATATCTTTGTCTGCTGCATCAGATACCGGACACTCCGGTGCACCGCGTCAATGCTGATCCGCTCAGTGCCGGCGGTAACAGCATATTTCTCGGGGCTGTTCTTGATGTCCATTGCGACCGTATCAATGAGTCCGCTCTCGGTGATCTCGCGGAGCCTGTCGGGATTCGTGCCGTTCGTGTCGAGCTTCACGGCAAATCCCATATCCCGTATCGGCTTCAGAAACTCGAAAAGATCAGGCTGGAGCAGCGGTTCGCCGCCGGTCACGCATACGCCGTCGAGCAAACCGGTCCGCTTTTTCAGAAACGCATACAGCTCGTCCGCTGTGATCGCCTCCGCCAGCGGCTCCGTGACCAGCCCTGCATTGTGGCAGAACGGGCAGCGGAGATTACAGCCCCAAGTGAAAACCGTACAGGCGGTTTTGCCGGGATAATCCAGCAGAGTTAATTTTTGCAAACCGGCGATTTTCACGTACATACCCCATTTTCGATGTTTGTTAAAATTCTTGCAATACAGGTTTTCCGCATTTTGCTGCAAAAGCAATGAGATTGGAACAAAACACAAGATATAGTGCCTGCACGTTCACAGAATCACAATACCTCGTGTCTGTTTCTATTTTATCAGATTTCTTTTCATTTGTCAAGAACGAATTATATATTTTTCTGTTTTACTTAATTTGCCTGTCAGCGGCTTCCGGGATATTGCGGAGCAGGCAGAAAAGTGCCCGATAATTGCGCTTTCAACACTGCGCGGAAACGGACGTATCTGCGGAAAAACCGGCAACAATCCACTTTTGCACGCAAAATGCTCTTATCCATATTATACGATATTCTCCCGATCGGTGCAGACACTCCGTTCATATTCCACAAGGTTTTCCGGCGCAGCAGCCGCAATCCGCGGCAAGGACAGCATCTGTATTCAAAAAGCAAGCAGGTATATGCTTTTTCATTGTGGAAAAAGCCCGGGAGTCTGAAAATCGGGGCTTGACATTGCCGCCGGAATATGGTATAATGAACATGTTGGAAAAACAACTGTCCGCCACCGGCGGAAGATATGGAAGGAGGCACTGCCGCTTCATGTCAGACCATACGAAAAACTGGGTCGTTGTCGATGCCGCGGTTCTGCCGGAGGTCATCCTCAAAACACTGACCGTCAAGCGGATGCTTGCGAACCGGGAGGAGAAAAGCTCCTCTGCGGCCTGCCGCGCCGTCGGGATCTCCCGCAGCGCATTCTATAAGTACCGCGATTCTGTTTTTGTTTACGAGGAACAGATGCGCGAGCATATTTTCACGGTCTATCTTCTGCTGCATGACGAGGCCGGCGTGCTCTCAGGCGTGCTGCACGAGCTGACGGACGCCAATGCCAATGTCCTGACGCTCAATCAGAGCATCCCGGTGGACGGTGCCGCGACCGTGACCGTCACATTCCGGCTGGAGGATTCGGCACAGGTCTCTGCGCTGGTCAGCCGGCTCGCGGAGCGCAAGGGCGTTGTTGAGGTTCGTCTGCTCTCCGGTTCGTGAGCGGATGTCACATATTGTTATAGAAATGAGGTAAGAAGCTCCGGTCACGGAGCGAAAAGCGTATGAAAAAATTTGCTGTACTCGGTTACGGAACGGTCGGTTCCGGCGTTGTCGAGCTGTTCTATAAGAACCGCGCAAAGATCGAATCGAAGGCGGGCTCCGAAATGGAGCTCGGTTATATTCTGGATCTCCGGGATTTCCCGGATTCCCCCTATGCGGAAAAGTTCACCAAGTCGATCGACACGATCCTTGCAGATGACGAGATCACGGTCGTCGCGGAGTGCATGGGCGGCGTCGAGCCTGCATTCACCTATCTGATGCAGTGCCTCAGCCGCGGCATCAGCGTGGCAACGTCCAACAAGGAGCTGATCGCACAGAAAGGCGCAGAGCTGCTCGCAAACGCCAAGGCGCATTCCTGCAACTGCTTCTTTGAGGCGAGCGTCGGCGGCGCGATCCCGATCATCCGGCCGCTGCACCGCTGCCTTGCCGCAAATGAGATCTCCGAGATCTACGGCATCCTGAACGGCACGACGAACTACATCCTCAACAAGATGCTGACCGACGGCATGACCTTTGAGGATGCCCTCGCGAAGGCACAGAAGCACGGCTATGCAGAGCGCGAACCGAGCGCCGATGTGGACGGTCACGATGCCTGCCGCAAGATCTGCATTCTGTCCTCGCTGGCATTCGGCAAGCACGTTTATCCGGCAAGTGTGTATACGAAGGGCATCCGCGAGATCACGCTGGAGGATGCCGCTGCCGCCGATGCACTCGACGGCGCCGTCAAGCTGATCGCATTCGTCAAAAAGCTCGATGACGGCAGGATCCTTCCGGCGGTCATGCCGATGTTCGTCCCGCACGAGAACATGATCTCCCGCGTGGACGGCGTGTTCAACTGCATCGAGGTCTGCGGCGACGCGATCGACCGCGCATATTTCTGCGGACGCGGCGCGGGCAAGCTCCCGACGGCCAGTGCGGTCATGGCGGATATCATCGAGGCGGTCAAGCATCACAAGACGGTCTTTTCGCAGGACTGGACCGATGCAGGCACGCAGGACTTCATCGCCGGCATTGATGAGCTGGTCTGCGGCATGTTCATCCGCTTTGCTGCGGAGCAGGATGCTGCGGCACTCTGCGAAAAGCTGACAGCCGATCTCGAAGGCTGCGGCAGCTATGAAGCGGACGGCATTTCCGCTGTCGATCATGCGGCACTCATCACCTTCCCGATGACAAAGGCACAGCGCGACAGCCTGCTGGCAAAGCTTGCAGAAAGCGGCCTGACAGTCGCACACTGGATGCCGGTCATGGAAGCGTAATCAGATAAACAAGAAGCCAAAGGACGCCGATTTACCGGCGTCCTTTTCTTGTTTTTGTTGTATTTGCGGCGTGCAGAAAAGACTGTCGGGCGTTCTCCGCTCACCGTCCCCGGAGGAAAATGCCCGCGGGGGCTCCCCGCTAGCCGCGCTTGAACAGCGTTACGTTGCGAAATGTGACCGCGGAGCTCATCTCGCCGAGGAAGAACACGATCTCGCAGGCGTCATCGGCTTCGGGCATGTCAAATGCCTTGACGACCGTTTCCTCTTTGCCGTCCGCGTTCATGCTGCCGGTGCAGTAGACCTTTTCCGGATCATGCATACTGCGCACCGCGTACTGCAAAGCGAGCCCCTTCTGCGGCGTCGCGTTGAATGAGAGCTCATAGCTTCCCTCAATCAGACTGAGGTTCCGCACATAACCGATCGCGGCTTCCGGCGAATTGCCTGCCTTCGAGAGCGTCACGTTCAGTGACTTGTCCCATTCGCTGAAATACGGCCAGCCGCTTGCGCCCGCCTCCGTGTTGATCTCCGCGCCGTATTTCCCGTCAACGGCAAAATCAAGGCCGATCTTCGCAGAGGGCATACCGAGCGCCTCGCAGATCTTGTCCGCGAGAATATACGCATTGAGCTGATGCGTGACCGGCGACGGATGCCAGTCCGCGCCGTAGCCGTCCGACTGCTTCTGCGTCGGCGACTGATAGCAGATGATCTTCGGGTCACCGACCGCCTTGACCGCCGCCTCGATATACGGGTACAGCTCCTCGCAGCCCATGATGCCGAGCGTGCAGATGATGACGGAATCCGGATTGCATTTCCGCACGGTTTTCAGGAATGCCTCATAGCCCGCCTGAAATTCCGCGCCGCGCGTTTCGAGATCGCTTTTCGCGTAGGAATCGTCATTCGTGCCGAGATTGACGATGACCGCATCATACGGATGCGACGCGAAATCCCACGGCTCCGCATAGATCGCCTGATGCCCGACGTTCTCATACGCAAGCGGCATCAGGCTGGTCGCATTCTTCGTGCCGCTGCCCGTATAACCGGACACAATGCCGTAGCCGCTGTAGCTGACCGCGCTGTAATCCGCATCCAGAAGCTGCGCCGTCAGATAGGCATAGGACTTGGAAAAATTCTCCGTGCCAGTCTCGAAGCCGACATACTGCGTTTCCGCCTCAACGCCGTAAGCGCAGGTGATCGAATCGCCGATGAACTCGATCGAAAGATTTTTTTGCGCGGCGGGCCTGACCGGCTCCGCGGCAGAGGTCATGACGTCAAACTGCTTCACGCCGATCGCGCCGTTATTCGCCTCGGAAAGATGCATGATCTTCACGGCCGCAGTCCGCTGCTTTGTTCCGGTAAAGAGCTGCACGGTCTGCTCCTTTTCGCTCATCAGCACATCTTTGATCAGCTCGCCGTTGACGTACACGCCGTAGCGCGGGCGGTGCTTTTCATCGGAGCTGACCGCGCCGTCTCCGGCGATCGTCACGGATGCCTCTGCAGCAGTCACGGTGCATTCGACGGCAGCGCCGCTCTGTACAAGCCATGTGACGCCGTTCTTCGTCAGCGTGCGGCCGGTCAGCTTGGTCTGCTCCGTGATCGCCGTAACGGTCTGCGAACGGAGCGCTCCGTTCTCCTGCGGTTCAAGCAGCTCCCGCTTCATCAGCGTCAGGTCGATCGCATTGACAATGCCGTCCGCGTCATAGTCATCCGCCTCGGTGACCGCCGCCGCAGCCGTCAGCGATCTCAGCAGCCGTTCCACATCCTCACGGGATGCCGCCTGTGTCTCCAGCGGCATGACAGCATCCGCCGCAAGGATCAGCGCAGCCAGAAACGCAATTCTTTTTTTACGCATATCAGAGCCTCCCCCGCCCGATTTCATGATACTTCTATTATATCGCATGTCATGCGGCATGTCAATTCACAGTTGACAATCAGACAGCAAAAGACCCCGTACAGTCATCCTGCACGGAGTCTTTTCAACACAATATTCCGGATCGCAGATCATGCTGCCTGCGTATCCGCTGCCGCTTCCGGAGCGGCGTCTGTCACTGCCTGAACCGCCTGACCTGCAGTCTCAGCGGCAGCAGGATTCTGCTCAGGATTGATGACCGGAGCAGCTTCCGCTGCTGCCGATGCACTGTCCTGATACTCAAATTCAAACTTCGGAGACTTCAGACCGAGAACACCGCGCAGGTCATTGCCCTTCACGCGAACTTGCCCGCCGATGACTGCATAGGCTACATAGCCGCCGTCACCGTACTCAAGTTTAATCCAATCATACGGGTTGCCTGTCAGTGTTACATGGTAGGTGTTCTGAAGCTTTGCTTTGAGCGTGCTTGCAGAAAAGACCTTGTGGCTGTTGTAATGCGGGTCAGAGGTATCATCATGTCTGACGGTCACGCTTGTCAGATAAGGAAGATCCGCAAAGAATACATCCTTACAGGAAGCGGTCGCACCGCCGGAAGATGCATAGAACGGGGTCAGTGCCGGGGAATTGTTGTAATAAACAACCACGCCGAGCACGGACTTTACGGCATCGACGATCTTCTGCGGCGGATTCGCCTTGCAGATCATGCCGGAGCCGCCTCCGTTATAGAGGTAATAGGTATAGGCTGCAACAGCCTGTGCCTTGATCGCCTCAACTGAGAAGCTGGGTCCCATTTCATTGTTGCAGATCTGGGACAGAATCGAGACGACCGTATCGGTCTTGCCGCCGACCGTCATCAATTCGTTTTCGGCCGTGCCTGTCTGAACAAGCATCGTGCCGGGATAGTAGAGACTCAAAATCTGATCGTACGTCCAACCGTCGTACATTGCGTAGAAGTTTGCGCCGTTCTGGCTCATTCCTACGCCGTGTCCAAATCCGGACGAATAGAAGATCACGCTGTCAGGTTCTGCGGTCACGGTCTGCCTGACCGGAGCCGCAGGCTCAGGGACTGTCACGACGGTTGTCGTAGTAACGGTAGGCTCCTCGCTGTTCACAGCTTCGGAACTCTTGATATCAGTTGTCGCTGCAATGGTCGTCGTAAGCGGTTCGTCCGGCTCCGTGTACGCTGCCTCATAGCTGATCAGCGTCAGGCTCTTATCATATTCAAAAAGATCCGCCTTCCACCAATCGGCAACATCATACGCCTCTGCACCTTCGGAAAGGCTGCTGCCTGAGGCGGCCGCTCCTGAAACGGCTTGTACGTCCGTTTCATTCTCATAGCCTCCTGTAACAGCTGCATAGGCAGTATTGGCAGCTCGGGAGCGCAGCATGGCGTCTCTGTCGCTCTGCATTGCACATGTACTGGTGAAACACAGAGCCATGGAAACCAGAATCGCCACGCGGTTTCTTCGCGTTCGAGCTTGCATAGTTTCTCTCCAATATTTCAATCTCACCGGTTTTGCCCGGCTTTATTTCCCCGAGATTGCTGCGGGGATTTTGTCTAACCGTTTGTGTCCCTTTCGCCGGCTGAAAAGCCCAATTCCGTTCAGCCGAGCGCACTGTCTGATGAACAGTGCAATGTTCTGCGTCGCAGTGAATCTGCGTACATCTCTCTGCTTAGCTGCAAGGTATCATATTGCGGAGATGTGCACCGCGGGGAGAGCCGCGTGTGAGTATGGCTGTTCGCTCATAGCTCAGAACAATATGAAGCAGCGAAACCGAAAGAAAGCAGTCCGCTCAAAGCGGAAACAAGTCCGTTTACCTCCTTGACGTCCCATTTTCCTCCGGCTTGATCGTTTTTTGTCAATCAATCATAGCCTGAATCACGATTTCGGCCCGTAGGGCACGAATTTTTTGGGATCGTAATTATCAGGGTGGCCTGCCTTATAGTAGGCCGTGGGGTACAACACATTATCATTCAATGTGGCATTCTTTGTACCTGCGTAAAGGTCTTCGCCGGCACGAAGCTCCCTGCACATCAGTATCAGCTTTGCAGTTTTGAGCAGCCCGTTGCACGTGTACAGCGACAGGAGCTGATCTCCGTACTCCACATCAACATCGTTGCAGATGAGTGTGCGTTTTTTCGCTTCATTGACATAGTCATAGAACGCTTTTTCGTTTTCATAGTCCAGCGTGTTCCAGCAATCAAAAGCATTGGAAGAATACAGGTCGTCTCCGTCAACAATGAAGACGGCGAATATCTTGAACTTGTAATGATTGTACGGTGTGCTGAACTCGACGATCGGATGCTCACTGTAAAAGTTCGGACCAAGGTTCACATAGTCGCGAAGGCTTCCGAACATCGTTCTGTTGCCCATGTCGTGTCCGTAAATGAAAACATTTCCGGAATTCTCGACGACCCGTCTGTGATCGACGACTTCGTCGAAGTGGCACCTGTAATCCATGAAGATACAGCCTGCGCGGTTCTCTTCACCCTTAAAGGTGCGGTACAGGTAATAACCGTTCTGATTGTCGTTGATATCTTCAGACTTTTTCTGCACAACGGGGTAGCTGACGACAGTACCGGGGATATTGATATACCCGACGAAATCCGGATTGATCTCCAGCCATCTGGCGAGTTCATTGAGTTCAAGATACTCGCTGGCAGAGCCCTTCTCCGGGCCTTCGTATTCATTGTCCTCAAACGATCTGTTTTTCAGCGACTCCTCGTAAAGTTTGTTCCATTCCTCGTACTCCTTTTTGCCCTTGTAACGGTCAATATAGTAGCTGCTGATGAGGAACGCACAGACTCCGACAACAACGAGTGCCATTGAAAAAATGATCTTCCGCATGATCTCAAATGCAGAGTCTCCCTTCCACGGGAGAAAGGTCTTCAGGAAATCAGTGAACGTGCGCTTTTTCTTCGTAAACCGATCCGGCTGCGAAAGCGTCGCCTCAGAGCCTTCGTGATCCGGCTGCATCGTATATGCCTCCGGTTCCCGTCTGCTCCTCCGCTCAGCCGCCGCCTTTGGCGCAGCACCGTAATGCTCCGCCGCATCCTGCGGTGTTCTCACACGCGCAGATACCTCGTCAGCCTCAGAAGAATATTCGGCATACGGATCTGAATGACGGTGGGTAAGTCGTGTTGCTGTAACTTCTTCTGCGATATCCGCTCTGCCGTCCCGATTCGTGCGATGCTGCTTCCATTCCAGACGGTCCGCATTCTCCGTGACGCGCTCCGCAGAGGGTTCCGCACGTCCAGCGGCGCCCCTGAGCATCCTTCGTCCGTTGTATGCATTTCGTCTGGTATTGTCCGCGGCATTCCGATCACTCGGATAGCCGTAACCGGGGTCCGCCGGTCTCCTGCCGTTCGGCACCGGATCCGGTCGGTTGGGTTGTTCATAGGGGTATTGCGAATGATTCATAAGAACGCCTCCATCAACTGCATTGCCTTGCTTCAAATCCGTGCAGGGAAGCACATTTTATCCGCATCGGCTCCGCTCAGGTATGTCTGCATGAAAGTCTGTACATCTCTCACGCAAGCAATAATTGTTTCGCTAACTGAAACACGCATAACGCGGTCATCTTCCGGATACCGTCCCGCGAAAGCCCGGGAAATTCCCAGAGCCGCAGCAGGGTGGCAGCGATCCTGTTCTGATAGGCAAAGCCCGCATAAACGGTTCCGACGGGAAGTTCCGCGGTTCCGCCTCCGGGTCCGGCCAGACCGGTCACTGTCAAACACAGATCCGCACCCGAAAGGTGCATCAGTCCCTCCGCCATGGCCAATGCTGTCTGACGGCTGACTGCTCCGTGCTCGGCAAGGATACCGGACGGGACATGAAGCAAGTGTTGCTTCATCCGATCAGAGTAGGTGCAGACTCCAAGCTCGATCACCTGTGATGCGCCTGACACTGATGTAATACGTTCAGAGAGCAGACCGCCTGTGAGGCTTTCGCCTGTTGCCACAGTGAGCCTATTCTCCATTAGATATTGTACTACATCCTGTACGGTCTTGTCAAGGCTGCCCGTCATGATTTCGGAGGATTTGCCAAATTCGGGCAGGATAATTTGTTCAATATTCATTGTTCCTCCAAATTGTTATCTGTACGCATCATTCAATCATGAAAATGCGGTTTTTGTCGGATTTACTGAAAAATCAGAGACCCTGTTCCTCGGAGACATGCTGCGCAAAGACCTTTTTTTCCGCGCCGGCAAGGGATTTTTCGACCAGCGGCGCGAAATCGACCTCCGCCTGTGCCTCGGCAACATCGTCCAGATGCGGGCGCAGCTTCGGATGCCGCGGCGTAAAGACCGTGCAGCAGTCCTCATAGGGCTGGATCGAGATATCGTAGGTGTCGATCATTCTGGAGATCGTGATGATCTCGGTCTTGTCCATGCCGATCAGCGGACGCAGCACCGGCATCGTCGCGACGGCATCGGTGCAGGCCAGTGCGGGAAGCGTCTGGCTGGCGACCTGTCCGAGGCTCTCGCCGGTGACGATCGCGCCGCATTCCTCGCGCTCCGCAAGTTTGCAGGCGATCTCCATCATCAGGCGGCGCATCAGGATCGTGAAGTATTCCTCCGGGCAGTTCCGCTGCAGCTCCTCCTGGATCTCGGTGAACGGCACGCAGTAGAACGCCATGCTGCCGCACCACGGGGTCAGCTTTTCACAGAGCTGCTCCACCTTCATGCGTGCGCGCTCGGAGGTATACGGCGGGCTTGCAAAGTGGCAGGCCGTGATGCGCAGGCCGCGCTTTGCCATCATGTAAGCCGCGACCGGGCTGTCAATGCCGCCGGAAAGCAGCAGCATCGCATTGCCGGAGGTCCCGACCGGCAGACCGCCCGCGCCCTTTTCCCGGACCGCGTGCACATAAGCATGTTCCTCGCGGATCTCGACCGTCACGGTCACATCCGGATCATTGACATTGACCTTGAGATGCGGATAATGCGAGAGCAAGATCCCGCCGAGCTCCGCGCAGATCTCCGGCGACTTCATCGGGAAGGCCTTGTCCGCACGCTTCGCCTCGACCTTGAACGTCTTTGCGGCGGTCAGCGCATCCTCGAGATACGGCACGGATTTTGCCGCGATATCCGCGAAGGATTTTGCACAGGTCAGTGCGCGGGAAAGTGCCGCAATGCCGAATACCTTTTTCAGGCGCGGCATCGCAGCAGCGAGCAGTTCACTGCAGGCGTCGTCGGTTTCCGCTTCGGGTACTATATAAATAGTGGACTGTGCCTTGGAATACGAAAACTTGCCGAGCTTTTTCAGCCGGTAGCGGATATTCCGCAGCAGCACATCCTCAAATGTACCGCGGTTCAGTCCCTTCAGCGCCATTTCGCCGTATTTCACAAGAATGATCTCTCTCATGCCAACTCTCCGTTTTTGTTATGGATTCAGCTTCCGGTACAGCGTGATCATGTCGGGGCTGTGCTGAAAGCCGTTTTTCAGATAAAACTGTTCGCTCGGATAACCCTTTGTTGTCTGCAGAACGATCGAAACGATCCCCTGCTGCCGCATCGCATCCGCTATGCCCGAAAGCAGCCGGCTGCCGATGCCCTTGCCCTGCATCTCCGATAAGGCGCAGAATTCGTCGATCACATATTCTTTTCCGTAAAGGTAGGTCACGACGCGCCCGGCCGCAAAGCCGAGGATCTGACCTGCTTCTTCATATACAAAGCCGGCGGAAAGCTGTGTGCCCGTCAGCTCGGATATCCGCGTTTCCGCGAGCGTCACCGTCCAGTTCTCATGCCACGGTGCCGCCCGGAATGCGCTGCAGAATACCGCAGCACAACTTTCCAGATCACGCGGTTCATATTCTCTGATCATGCAAGCACCTGTTACCGCTTATGCACAAGCTGCTGCTGTGCATCCTGCAAAGCTGTGCACAGTGCCGTGATCTCCTCCGCGGTATTCTCCGCGCAGAAGCTGACGCGCAGCGTACTGTCCGCGAGATCGGGCCTGATGCCGAACTGTTCCAGAACGCCGCTCTGCTTGCCTTTCGAGCAGGCAGAACCGCTCGATACATAAATTCCGCGGTCAGAGAGGAAATGCAGCATCGTCTCCGAGCGGAGCCCCTTCACCGAAAAGCTCAGGATATACGGAGAGCCGTCCGCCGGGGAATTGACCGTGATGCCGTCCAGCGCCGAAAGCTGCCGGATGCATTCGCTGCGCAGGCCGGCAACATGCTCCGCCCTTGCCGCGAGCGTTTTGCTCAGGTCACTGACCGCCGCGCCGAATCCGACGATCAGCGGCACGGATTCCGTGCCCGGCCGGATGCCGCCCTCCTGCTCGCCGCCCTTCATCAGACCGGTCAGGCGCACGCCCTTTTTGTGATACAGTGCGCCGATGCCCTTGCAGGCATGGACCTTGTGTCCGCTGACGGTCAGCAGATCGGCATTCAGCTTCTGCGGGGTGAACGGGATCTTCATGAAGCCCTGCACCGCATCACAGTGCGTGATGACGTCGGGGTACTCCCGCTTCACCTGCGCAAAGACCTTCTGCACCGGCAGGATATGACCTGTTTCATTGTTGACGAGCATCATGCTGATGAGGCAGGTGTTCTCATTGACCGCGGACGCAAACGCTGCAGCATCCGGAATGCCGTCCGCACCCGGCGCCACGCGGATGACCTCATAGCCCTCCGCCTCCAGCAGATCAAATGCACCGCGCACCGATGCGTGCTCGACCGTTGAGGTCACGATGCGGCGTTTCCGTTTTCCGTAGGCGTGTGCCGCGCCGAGCACCGCAAGATGATTGCTCTCGGTCGCACCCGAGGTAAACATCACAGCGCCTGTCTCACAGCCGAGTGCGGATGCGATCTGTTTTCTTGCATTTGTCACGAGCGTCTCCGCGGCCAGCCCAAAGCTGTGCAGCGAGGACGGATTTCCGTATTGCTCCCGCAGCATCGCCGTCATCGCGGAGACACATGCCACCCCCGGACGGGTCGTCGCCGCAGAATCCAGATAGATCATCATGGTCAGGCTATACACTCCCTTATATCATAAAACTGTTTCTATTATAGCATACTTTTCTGAAAAAAGCAAAAAAAGTTTTTGAAAAGTTTGCGAAATACGGATTAAGAAAATGAAGATTCTCTGTTTCTTTTCCAAACAAATCAAAAGCGTCCCGGCATCACTGACGGAACGCTGATCGGAAAGCAGGTGAAGGGAATCGAACCCTCGACCTCAGCTTGGGAAGCTGATGTTTTGCCATTAAACTACACCTGCAGCTATAAAGAAACCCTCATACAGCTGTATGAGGGTTTCGGATGCGGATAAGAGGACTTGAACCTCCATGATATTGCTATCACATGGACCTGAACCATGCGCGTCTGCCAATTCCGCCATATCCGCACATCCTGCCGCTGTTTTCCTGCGACTTTGTTATTATAGCATAAACCGGATGATTTGTCAACCCCTTTTCTGCAATTTTCTCAAAAAATTTTTTCGGCGCCGTTTTTTCGCCTGATAACTGCAAACGCCGTGCACGGAAAAGCGCGCACGGCGTATCTTCACGGTTTTCCTGTCTGCAGCAGATCCTCCGCCTTCAGCCGGATATGATAATCCCTGCAGCGGACGACCTCATCTATGACGTCCCGCGCAGCATTCAGTGTCAGAAGATGCTGCTCCGATGCGGTCAGAAAACCGTACACCAGTTCACTCAGATTCGCAGCAGAAAACTGCGCATACACCTGCTTCAGCTGACTGACGGACAGCGCGGTACATTCCTCATAAATTTCACCGGCGCGCTGGTTGAGATACTTCTTCCGCAGCTTTTCGGCCAGCGCGATATCCTGCTCCGTCCCGCTGCTGATGACCGGAACGGACAGCACACAGCGTCCGTCGGTATACTGCGGAATCTCGGAATCTCTGGCAAATAACCCGACTGTCATACGTTTTTTCTGCATCTGATTCTGCCTCCCTGCCGAAGCAATCGTCTGAAATAGCTATAGCATTATTATAATCGAAACGATACGGATTGTCAAGCATCTGCATTATTTGCAGAAGTGTATCTTCTCGCGGAACATCTCCGGCGGAAGGATCTGCCGGTAAAGTCCGGCGTAGATCTGTCGGAGCTGCTCCGGAGTATGCGTTTTCCGCAGCGGCAGTTCCATGACCCGATACCGCACGCCGAACACGGATGTTTCCATGCCGGAAGCCAGACAGCCGTTTTCGAGATAAAACCGGATGCGCCGCTCCCGCAGGATGCGTTCGGCATGATTCTCTGCCGTCTCCGGCGATTCGGATTCGATCAGCACGGCACCGGCTTCCGGGAACTGCTCCGGCAGCATCCGCAGGAATGCGCTCCCGATCCCCTGCCCTCTTTTCGCCGCATCCACGGCAAAATAGTCCAGCAGCAGCTCCGTATCATCCTGCCTGCGCAGGATCACGAAAAAGCCGTAGGCCAGCAGTTCTCCGCCTTCAAACAGTCCCGTGCAGCGGTATCTGCCCGCAGAAAGCGCCCGCCGGATCCTTGACAGCGGCTTCAATTCGTCCGGCGGGAAATCCGCCGTCATGCGTTCCTGATAGACCTGCGTCACCTGTGCCGCAGTCAGCTCTGCAAACTGCATATTCACTCCGTTTCCGGCAGCAGCTCGATCTTTGCGATATGCCGGAGGATCATCGTGATATCCTCCGAATCGACATTGCCGTTCTGATTGCAGTCCGCATTCCGCTTGCCCTGATCGGTGATCACCACAGCCCTGTCCTCATTGACCATCCGCGCCGTCAGCACCGCGTCGGAGACATCGACCTTGCCGCTGCAGTCTGCATCGCCAAGAAGCCTTTTGCCGGCGGGTTCCGTCACGGTCGTTTCAGCCGTTGTTTCCGTCGTTGTTTCAGCCGTTGCGGTTCCGGGGGCGGTCGTCGTCTGTACCGGCTGCGTGACCGTGACCTTCTCCGCCGGGATCAGCACAAATTTCTGCGATTCGCAGCAGGAAAGTGTATAGCTGCCGTCCTCATTGCAGTCGATCTGAATTATCTGTTCCTCTCCGCCGTTCACCGGAGAGATCTTCACTGTGCCGTCACCCGCGGGCGTCAACACATTTCCGTTCTCGTCCGTTAGCGTATAATTACATATACTGTTCTGCCAGCCGGTCTGTGAGACCAGCGTCAGGAGCCACGGCGTACCGTTCTCCGTTTCCGAGACAGCACCCGCTGCACTGCTGAGGAATTTGCCGCTTTCCACAGAACGCAGCGCATAGCTGTGCGTCGGTATAGATGCATAGGTCGGACGGATCTCCCAGATCTGGCAGCCGCCGTCCCAGAATTCCCACTGTTTGACCGCGCCGCCGTTTGCGGTGCTCCATTCATAGACGTCAAGCCCTGCCGCATCGCCGGAGCATTTCGAGACGATGCCGTAATATGAACCGGAGCGCAGCAGTCTGAACTGCTGATTGTCCGCGCCGGTATATGCCGCAAGGGAAACGTCAAGACCGTTTTCCGCGCTGCTGCCCTGCACCGTCACGCATTTGGATTCATCGGAAAACGGTGTGATCCTGCAATAGCCGTTGCCCAGA
This sequence comes from Oscillospiraceae bacterium, assembly GCA_017545185.1. Classification (GTDB taxonomy): domain Bacteria; phylum Bacillota; class Clostridia; order Oscillospirales; family Ruminococcaceae; genus Firm-04. Next base: position 20,718 of record JAFWQJ010000003.1, read on the forward strand.
TCGGTCAGCCGGAAGGCTTCCTCACGGCGGGTCATCTGCTCCCACTGACACAGCTTTCCGGTCTCCGGGTCTGCATCCAGCAGCAGACCGCTGTTCCGGTTGACGATGATATACGGCAGATTGCTGAGGAGCTTTGTGCCGCTGATATACACACCCCCGCTCTGATCGGGCAGCGCGTTTTCATCCTTATAAAGCGCCGTCAGCGCCTGTGAGCGGGAGACCGGTGTCTGCTCGGAGCCTGTCCATTCCTCCGTCTTGATGCCCCAGATCGTCTGATTGTTTGCGCCTGCCGCCGTAAAAGTCATGACGCGCTTGCCGCTCTCGTCATACTGCGCATTGAACCGGCCGGTATAATCCACATTGCCGATCCTGAAATGTGCGGATGCATCATACTGCGTCGCCCGCCATGTACCGGTCACGGCGCCGGTGATGTTCATATCAGCGCCGAACATCGGGCCGCTGCCCATCACGATATTCTCGCAGGTCAGCGTGATCTTCTGCGTGCCGGTGATCTTGCCGTCTGTTCCCGTGCCGTGATTGATGAACGCATAGGTGCCTGCCAGCTCCCGCGGGTCATAGCCGCTTTCCGACCATGTTTCGCCGCTGTATTCATAGGGCATCACGACCGGCCATCCCTCCGCATTGAAGCTCATCGCATGGACGCGCACCTCATGATATTCCGCGCCGTCGTCAAAGCGCGTGTGGTTGATGAGATACCACTGACCGTCGTCATCATGCAGCACGGAATTGTGCCCCGGTGCCATATACGCCTTCTGCAGGCCGGGGATCATATAGTTCGTCATCAGCTTCAGGCCGATCGAATTGAGATCGGGATTCTGCGGCAGCACCATATCTCTGCCGGCGGCATCCGTAAAAGGCCCCAGCGGACTGCGGGAGCGTCCGACGCGCATATTGTAGCCGCCGGTCGAGGTCAGACCGCCGTAGGTCACGAACAGATAGTAGAAGCCGGTTTCCGCATTGTACTCGATGAAGGGTCCCTCGCCGGATTTGCCGTATCCGCCGGAGATCTTCGTGCCGAAATAGCTGTCCGTCATTCTGCCGTCCGCGGTCTTGCCGGTTTTCGGGTGAATGCATCTGCCGGTCGCTTTGTCGATCTCCAGCGCAAAAATGCCGCCCGACCACGAACCGTAGCACATATACATCCTGCCGTCGGTATCGGTATAGATCGTCGGGTCGATCGCGTTCGGAAAGAGCTGATTGTTGAAATTATGCTTGTTGAACCAGCTTTCGTTATAGGTCACCTGCCCCGCCGCGATCAGCTCGTCAATGTTCGTGCTCGTGTATTTGCGGTTGACGTTCTTTGTTGCGCTGGTCGCAAAGCTGTCGTTGTCGGTAAAGCCGGAGTAGATCAGGTTATCGACAAAGGTATAAGGCCCCTCGATATTCTGCGACGCCGCAAACGCGATCACCGAGCGCATATAGGTCGAGGAGGTGCAGAAGTACATCAGGTACGCGCCCTTTGAGCCGTCCGCATTGACATAATCCGCATCCCAGAACACATCCGGCGCCCAGACCGCAAAGCCGCCGGCGCAGTCCTCCAGATCCTCGCCCGCCCATGCAAAGGCCGTCTTCAGATTGCCGGAGAGATCCCCGAAAAGCCGGTTGTTCGTCCGCGCATAGCCGTTCGTAAAGAGCTGCCAGCTCTGCAGGTCGTCGGACTTCGCCGCGTCGATATGCGAGCCGAACACATAATATTTCCCGGTCGCGGGATCGCGGATGACGGACGGGTCGTGCACGGACACACGTGCCTTTTGCTGTACATAGTCTGCCGCATCCGCAGCCGGCAGCTGCAGCGCGGTCAGCGTCATGACGGCTGAAACAGCCGCCGCAAGAAGTTTCCTCAGTTTCATGGCGGTATCCCCCGTATACTGTATTTGTACCCTTATTATAGCACAACCTGTCTGCACTGTAAATAATACATTGTATTATCTTTGTATGCTTTATTACGAAGCTGCACAAATAACAACTTGACAAAGACGGTTTTTTGTGGCATAATATAGGTAACGCGGCAAACGGTAGCCGCAGGATAAATTCAGGAGGGGATCTATACTATGAGAAAGAAACGGATCACGGCATTGCTGAGCGCATCTGCCGTGCTCGCAGGCATGGCGCAGTCCGTACCGGCTGTGTCTGTCACCGCAGCTTCCGATCTGGACTATGCAAAGGCGCTCCAGATGTCGCTGTACTTCTATGAGTGTCAGCAGGCCGGAAAGCTGCCGGAGTGGAACCGTGTGGAATGGCGCGGCGATGCAGGTCTGAATGACGGACTGCTCGGCGGCTGGTTCGATGCGGGCGACCACGCAAAATTCAATCTGCCGATGTCCTATTCGGCATCCATGCTCGCATGGGGTCTGTACGCCTATCCGAACGGCGTCGAGCAGGCAGGCGAAATGACGAACTACGTCAACAACCTGAAATGGGCACTCGACTACTTCGTGGACTGCGATCTCGGCGACTCGGTCATCTATCAGGTCGGCCTCGGCCAGAAGGACCATACATGGTGGGGACCCTGTGAGCTGCTCGAATACGGCATGAAGGATCAGGGCAACACCGACTGCCGCGGCGTATTAAAGGGCAGAAATTGCTCCGCCGTCACCGCACAGATGGCATCCGCGCTGGCAGCAGGCTACTGCGCACTGCAGGGCAGAGTGGACAGCGCCGTGCTGGACAGCTATCTGGAGCACGCGGTCAGCATGTTCAAGCTGGCTGACGCGGACCGCAGCGACGCGACCTACAACAAGTCTGACGCGCAGGGCTTCTACGAGTCCCGCCAGTTCTACGATGACCTGTTCTTCTGCTGCAATTGGCTGTACATGGCAACGAAGGATAATTCCTATCTCGAAAAGGCCGCATCGTATAAGTCCAGCCTCGGCACCGAAATGGGGCAGGGCGATATGCTGAAATATTCGTGGTGCCACTGCTGGGACGATGTGCAGCAGGGCGCAACGATCCTCTACGCGATCAACACCGGCGATGAGGCATGGAAAACGCAGGCCAAGCGTCACCTCGACTACTGGCTCGAATCCAAGGAGACCGTTCCGGGCGGCCTGATCTATGTCCAGAACTGGGGCTGCCTGCGTCATGCAAATGCATTCGCATTCACCTGCGCATATGCCTGCGACAAGCTGTTCAAGGATGACGCGAAATTCGATCAGTATATGGCACTGGCGGAAAAGCAGGTCAACTTCGCACTCGGCGACAACCCGACCAAGCAGTGCTATGTCGTCGGCTACGCGGACAACTCCCCGAAGTGCTGCCACCACAGAACCGCACACGGCTCTTGGAAGAACGCGGAAAAGACTCCGACGCTGAACCGTCACATTCTCTACGGCGCACTGGTCGGCGGTCCGAAACAGGACGGCTCCTTCAACGATGACCGCGGCGACTACATCTGCAACGAGGTCGCAACGGACTACAATTCCGGCTACACCGCAATGCTCTGCAAGATGCTCGACAAGTACGGCGGCAAGAGCGACCCGAACTTCCCGTATCCGGAGCAGCGCGAGGACGAGTTCTTTGTCGAGGCAAAGGCGACCAGCGATTCCGGCGGCACGACCGTCAGCATGAAGATCACGAACCACACCGCATGGCCGGCGCGCGTTGTCGATAACATCTCGATGCGCTACTACATGGATCTCAGCGAGATCATCGACGCAGGTCTTGATCCGACCAGCGTGGAAATGCGCGTGGACCGCGACCAGACCGGCATGTATTCCGGCGACGGCGTCAAGGCTGCGGAGATCTCCAAGCCGAAGCAGTACAAGGGCAATATCTACTACGTTGAGATCAACTTCCCGGACGGCAGAGCATTCATGCCGATCTCCGAGGGTCAGCATCAGTGCGAGATCCTGCTTGCACTTGTGTATCCGAACTACGGCAAGGGCTGGGATGCGACCAATGACCCGTCCGCAAAGGGTCTCGGCGGCACCGCGAACGAGTACACCGCATATATCCCGGTCTACGAAAACGGCGTGCTGATCTCCGGTGAGGAACCGGACGGCACCAAGGGCACCGGCTCGATCAGCGCAAACCCGGCACCGGGCGGCTCCAGACCGAACATTGATCCGCCGAAGGAGACCACCGCACCGCCGGTCGTGACGACCACGGCCGCACCGGTGACCACGCCGGCTCCGGATACGACCCCGGCTCCCGTTCCGACCACCACCAAGGCGATCGAAACGACCGCAGAGATCACGACGCTTGATCCTTCGGATATCACCTGGGGCGATGCGGACTGCAGCGGCAAAGTGGACGTTTCCGACGCCGTTCTGATCTGCCGCTATGCGACAGAGGATGCAGGCGCAAGGATCACCGATCAGGGCAAGAAGAACGCTGACGTTGACGGCAGCGGCAATGTCACGGCAGATGACACGATCAAGATCCTGAAGTTCATTGCAAAGCTCATCAACGCAGATCAGCTTGCACCGCAGAACTAATACAAATTCCCCCGCAGAGCAGAACGCTATGCGGGGGATGTTTTTGTTAAAATGCGCTCCGCTGTTCATACAGGAACCCGCCTCGCAGATGTGAGGCGGGTTCTTTCTGATACAGCTTAATCCAGCACGATCTTTTTCGCGATCGCTTTCAGGATCATGGTCAGATCGGAAGAATCAAGCGTGTTGTTGTGATTGCAGTCCGCAAGGAAAATGCCCTGCGTCGCCGACCGTAAGCTTCTTTTCCTTCGTCAGATCACGGGTACTGCCGTCCGGCAGGGTCGCGATGCCGGTTTTCATGTCAAGCGTGATGCGGACATGTTCGATCAGCTCCAGATTCTTTGTACAGCAGTCTGCCTCATAGGTCACGACCGCATCCGGCGAGACCGAACGGGTGAGATTCAGATATTTCCAGCAGCCGGTCAGCTCATGGAACAGCGGCCGGATATAGCTTGTTTCCGCATCGTAGGCACTGATCGCCAGATAACCCTCCGTCGTTTCCATATCAGTCGGCACCAGTACATCCTTTACCATATTCAGGGTACCGAACTCCTCTTTCCAGATATCGCCCTGGTAGAACTGCGAATCCAGGGTATAGCCCGTTTCGGGCGTGCCGGATATGACGCAGCTCCAGCCTTCGTCGATGCTGTCCGGCAGATCGGCAACGGCATCCAGCCTATTCTCGATCCAGTTCGTGCTGATCCCGTAATGATAGCTGCTTTCCCGCACCGGATTTGTAATCGGAACGTAATGCACCGTAACCGCCGTGAACTCATAAAGCCCGTATGTCCCGCGGTAAATACCCGGCTTGACGGAAGAAGGCCGCACGCTTTCATCCGGAACATCTATCTCCGCGATATTGAATGCGCGGTCAACCGCCGCAATGTGATATGCGGTCATATCGGTGATATCATATTCCCAGTGTGAAGCAGCCGGTCTCATCCGGTTCAGCGCGGTAAAATTCGGAAAAGTCAAACTGCTCGAACCACTGATCACCGCCTAACACATTGAACGAAATATACGACGGCACCGGTGCTGAAACTCCGATCGTAGAATAACCCGGAATCAGATCTGAGGCAGTCTGATCGGTTTCGCCTCTGGTGACAATCAGTTGTCTGCTGTTGAAAGTGAGCGCGTCTCTTACAAATTCGAGACTGCAGGACTGCGGGGGTTCCGCACCCTCCTTCTGCACGAGGCTGCCGGTTCCGATCCCAAAAATCATGAGGTTGTCGAGCATAGGATCCTGCACTGTGATCGTCAGGATCTTCCGGCCGTTCCGCTCCGAAACGGCGGTGCTGAGCGCCGGTGCTTTCTTTTTGATCGTGACGGGCACCTCGACCGTGCGCGGATGCGTGTATAGCTGTTCCTCCGTGAGGCCGTACAGGATCCGATATGTATAATCACCGTCCGGCAGATCGGAGAACTGATGCGCAGTTGACAGCATCGCGGATCGGGTCATCCTCCTTCAGGATCTCATACAGATTGCCCTGGCTGATGTTAAGGACATCCGCCTGCAGCTTGACCGCATCCTCCATGGCCGCGATCATATCTGAATATTCCCGCCACGGGGAGTCCAGTCCGAAGAACAAGATCTGTGCATCCGGCGCAACGCCGGAATGCATCCGCCCCTCCTCATCCTCGTACATGTTGCCGGCCGCGATCCCCGCGACATACGTGCCGTGATAAGCCGCCGCTCTGCTGTCCGAGACCTGCTCCGGCATAAAGCTGAGATAATCGGCGGCAAACGGGATCTTGCTGCTGTGGTACATTTTTTCGGGATCAATTGCGATGTTCAGACCGAACGTCTCCGCGATCGTCTGAACATCCTCCTCGTTCAGCTAGACGGGAATGTCATCATTCAGCGCCGCGAACATCGGGTGCCGGAGATCAAGCTCCGTGTCAATAATTGCGATGACCGTTCCTGCTCCGCGGCAGCCGGACTGCTCAAAAAACTGATACGAATCAATAGAAAGCGAACCGGATACTTCCTCCTGATCCGCGGCGATCCGAAGCGATTTTGTGACGCTCCGTACAGCCGGAATGGCCTCTGCGTCGTCGATCAGATCTTCCGGAAGCATACAGGAAAATGCATTGGTCAGAACGGAGTACCGGTATTCCGGTTCCAGTGCCGGATCCCATTCCCGCAGCTGTGCAAGGACTGTATCCTGCTCCGAACGGATCTCCTCGCTGCGGGCGGCTGCTTCCGGCGTCAGAAGCTGATCGGCCGTCAGCCCGCCTTCCAGCAATGCGTCCGAGCAGAGCCGAACGATCACGGAAACCGGTTCCCGACTTTCGGCAGTCTGCACAGCCGGTGTGCTGCGGTCATCCGCAGCTGCAGAAAAGCCCGTCCAGGCAAGACTGCTGCATGTCAGTACGGATCATGCTGTGATACAAAGCAATTTGTGAAATGTGTTCTTGTTCATTTCCTTTCCCCTTTCAGATTCATTCTCCGGGAACCTCTCCCCCGATGAGGCCTTCCGGGATAAATCCTTTATAGCACAATTCTACAAAAATAGCAATGTTCTCATTTTTTTAGAATATGAGATGATACTGAAAGATTACGTCGGTACAAGCTGAAACGCCGCGATCAAGGATCGTGTCACGGGCATCGGGGAATATGCCGTTTAAGGCAGCCCGGACAGCACGGTTTGTCAGGCATTTTGTTTGATACGAAAACACGCTAATTCAAACATCCGACACAAATCACTCACACCTGATTCACAGAATTATGATATCATTAAGATGAAGGAATGTGTGCTGATGCACCGTTTCCGGAAAGACGGTACGGCAAACGCAGAGAGAGGGCCTGCGCAGGCCGCACAGTACCGCTGTCATAATTCAAGGAGGGAATGCCATGAAACAAAAGCATCTTGCTGCCATTTGTCTGGCAGCACTCATCGCGGCAGGCACGCTCGGCTATACAGCCATGAAGATGCCTGTCCCCGCTAAAGCAGCCGACGACTGCAATGACGACTGGCTCCACTGTGAAGGAAGCCGCATCTTTGACAAGGACGGCAATGAGGTCTGGCTGACCGGCGCCAACTGGTTCGGCTTCAACTGCACCGAAAATTCGCCGCACTATCTTTGGAGCGGCGACATCAACGATCTGGTCAGGGATATCGCAGATCACGGCGTCAATGTGCTCCGTCTGCCGGTCTCGACCGAACTGCTCTATAACTGGATGATCGGCGACCCCGACCCGATCGAGAGCATCAACCCCAACAACGACCCGAGCTATCCGTTCAACGTCGATCTCATCCGCGCGGACGGCAGCGTCTGCGACAGCAAGGAGCTGTTTGATATCCTGCTCGCCAAATGCAAGGAGAACGGCATCAAGGCGTTCATCGACATCCACAGCCCGGAATCCAACAACTCCGGCCACAACTACGGCCTCTGGTACGGCAAGTCCTTTACCGCGAACAACGGCAAAAAGGTCGAGGTCACAACGGATGTGTGGATCGAGACGCTTGCATGGTGTGCGGACGCGTACAAAAATGATGATACGCTCATCGGATTTGACCTGAAAAATGAGCCGCACAGCAAGTACGGCGGCGCACCGATCGACGCGATCTGGGACGATTCCGATGCGCCGAACAACTGGAAGAAAGCCGCTGAGGACTGCGCAGACGCGATCCTTGCCAAGAACCCCAACGCGCTGATCCTGATCGAGGGCGTGGAGGGCTTTGAGGGGCACGGCGCATGGTGGGGCGGCAATCTCCGCGGCGTCGCGAAGTACCCCGTCACACCGAAAGCCGGCACCTCGCAGATCGTTTACTCGCCGCATGATTACGGCCCGATCGTCAGCGACCAGTCATGGTTCCACAAGGACTTCACCGAAAAGACGCTGCTGGACGATTACTGGTACGACACATGGGCATATCTCGTTGAGGAGGACAAGTACCCGCTGCTGATCGGCGAATGGGGCGGCAAGCTCGATGACGGCGACAACGAAAAGTGGCTCGGGCTGCTCCGCGACTACATGATCAAGCATCATGTGAATCACACCTTCTGGTGCCTCAACGATGATTCCGGCGATACCGGCGGTCTCTGGAAGGATATCCAGTTCGGTACCACGCAGGGCGCGGACGGCACGATTACCGGCCATACGACGATCAACTGGGATCAGAAGAAATACGAGACCTACTACTATCCGGCGATCTGGAAAACCTCTGATACCAAAAAGTTCATCGGACTGGATCATCAGGTCCCGCTCGGCAAGAACGGCATCAGCCTTTCGGAGTATTACGCATCCAGTGAGACGAGCAATCTGGACGGCGGCTCCAAGGGCAAGCACGGCGGCTCTGTTCCGATCGTCACCACGCCGCCGCAGGTCACGACCGCTCCGCCGGCTGTGACCACCGCACCGGTCACCACGACAACAGCTGTCATCACGACCGCAGAACCGGCGCCCGGCACCACAACATCCAAACTCGTGCAGCCGACCAAATGGGGTGACGCGAACCTTGATACGAAAGTGGATGTTTCCGATGCCGTTCTGCTGTGCCGCTTCTTAGTCGGCGATGCGTCGGCGACGATCACGGATCAGGGCATCGCAAACTGCAGGATCCTCAAGCAGGGCGAACCGCCCACAAGTGACTGCGTCGTCAAGATTATTAAGTACATCGCGAAGATGATCAATCCGGAGGATCTCGGTCCGGAGGCGTGAACAAAGCGCAGCTTATGCAAAAAGGAATCAGGCTCACCTGCAGCGGTGAGCCTGATGTGTGTTCTGGATTGTGGGGAGTTTGTGGTGGGGTGTGCTGATGATCGGTTACGGATTATATTCTACAGTATAAATCGTTCTCTTTTTCTCGATCTTCTTGCCGAGATTTTTACCAGCAGTGCACTTCTTGCAATTGTTGTGCATAGAGGATAAGCCGCTGACGGTTGCGCGTGTATAGTTGTGAAGAATCACTTGTGCATCATACATGTTTACAACATTATCGCCGTTCACATCCGCAACCTTCAGATCGAGCTGTTTCTCCCCTTCCACAGTGAAAAACAGACCTTTGAAGTTTCTGTTTGTTGACTTGATCGCCGAATTATAAACTTTAAGCGCATCGAATGTCGTGTTAACACTGATTGGGGTCTCATCTTCATTCAGCATCAGGCAAATGGCCTGTGCATCTTCCACATCAATAATGTTATCGCCGTTCACATCGCCGAGCTTATATGTATAATCCGTAACCACTTTCTTGGTATAGGAACCTTTCGGAGGGGTTGTGCTTTCATATTCGATTTTTTTCGGCTCCTCATGCGGCACAGGGTTATTATCTGCTGTCAAAAGCTTGTCAACAACCGGCGGAGATACCACATCCTGAATAGGGATGTTTTTCAAATTGACATTCGGTTTTGCTTTTAGGTAAAAAGTAACAACGTCATAATCATCCTTATCATTTTTATTTGACATTGTTCCGATGGAAAGATTCGCGGGCTTATCATCTGTTGAGTTATAAGGCGCGTCGTTCCACGTAACGTACGTAGTTGAACGATCACAAGCAGGTCCGAGGGTATAGTAAATCTGTTCATATTTCTTGTCGTCGGATTTGTATTCGTATCTGTACGGTTCAATGTAGTTTAAATCAAACGGAATTCGGATACCGGCATTTGCATATCCGGGATTGTTTTCCATCTTTATTGTGACCATCCATGAACCTGCGTAAACGGTTCTTAATTCACCATCCTCGCATTCCACTTCTATATCACAGGTAACCGGTTCAATTTTCGTGAGCAGATTGTTCACAGAATTTGTTGCCGCATTCACCTGCAGCGGCTGAGAAGATGCCAGCATCATAGCGCTGAGAAGAAGAGAAGAAATCGCTTTTTTCATGTTTGTTTACCTCGTATTCTGTAATTTTTTTAGACTTGTAATGCTGTCTGAGCAGGATGCCTTGTCTGCTGTTTCTGCAGCCGCAGTCTTTCCCGTTGACCTGCGTTGCATCCGCAGCAATGATGCTTTCGGTTCCGAAATCCGCTTTTCTTGCGGCCGGTATCATGTCAGCCGGTCTGTCTGACCCGGGATCTCCCCTTTTCCCGGCTCCGTCAGATTCAGCTGCAGCCTGTGCAGCCGGTTTTCCGTCGTTTCCGAACCGATGCCGGAATCAAAAACACTGTCCACATTATAGCACAAAACTGGTGAAAAAGCAATAAGATTCCAAATTTCTGTCTTTTGCACAAAATAATTGTAGGCGTTTTGTACAAGTCGAGCGAATAATAGGAACGAATTTTAACACATGCGTCATTTAATATTCTAAAGCACGAAATAAATATAACAAAATTGCGCCCGGCGTAAAACCGGGCGCATTGCTGTATTTATGCAGTTGTTTTAGCGTTTCAGGAAGGGAGTTTGTCCAGCGGAAGCTGCGCATAGCTGATCTTCTTCGCAATCAGCATGAGCATTGCGGTGAGGTCAGCCGAATCCAGACTGCCCTTGACGATATTCGCCTGCATCCTGCCCTGATCGGTGATGACCGCTTCCGAATCCTCGGTCAGATACCGCGCAAGCAGAACCGCGTCGGAAACGTCGGTCCTGCCGTCGGCGTCCGTGTCGCCCCAGACCTCGACCGCCGCCGCAGACGGGGTCGTGCCGGGCTCTGTGACAGGAGGCGGAGGCGGCGGGCAGCAGCGGTCGCGCAGGAAGAATGCGATCCATGCGAGCTCCGCATTCCAGCTGAGCGAGACCGCACTGCAGGAATATGCTTCAATGGAATCAATATAGCATTTCTCGGACGCATTCCCCTCTGCGCCCTGCACCATTCCGAGTCCGCGCATATACGGATCATGGAAATCAACCGTCGGGCCTGCGGTCAGCACGCCGTCCGGTGCCATGGGCAGCGTATCGTCCAGCTCATACCCCCAGTATCTGTGACTCGGGAACTGTACGCGGTAAGTGCCGTAGCCGGTGATATACGAGACAGACAGCGGGTTATTGCCGAGCAGATAGTCCATGCCGGTCGTGACGCCGTTAAGATACTCGGTGTCACTGGTCAGATCGAATGCATACGCCAGCACGATGATGTTGCTGAGTGCTCTTGCATTGGAGTCGTATTCAAAGCCTTCCGGCTGTTTGATCTCGCCGTACACGGTCGGGAGGTATTCATTGGCACCGCGTCCCTGATACGGAATGCTGTAGCCCTGCTGCGCCTCGAGATCAAGATACACCTGCGCGGTTTCAAGGATCGACTTGTTCAGCGTATCTTTCTGCGCATCGGTCAGCGCATTGATATGCAGCGCCAGCGACAGCGAGCCTGCCGCGGCTGTGTTGCCCCAGTTGAATGCCGTGTAGGAGCCGTCGCCGTCCTCATTCTCGCCGCCGGTGATTCTTGCTGGCACCCTGAACGCATCCTTATATGCGGAGAGCTCCTTCAGATATTCCGCGGCATCGGCATCACCCAGCGCCTTCGCGGTGAGATACAGCTCGCAGGCTGCCCAGTAGGCATCGTCGTGCACCTCAACATCGCCGTAAGACTGCGATGTTCGCGACTGAAGCAGCGGTGCATACTGAGAGGTCTTGTTGTTCTCCTCCGCCGGCACCTCGTTCGCGTAGAATGTGTGGCGGGTTATTTTCATGTCGGGGTCATAATAATGCTTTTTGAATGCCTGATAGGCTTCCTTTGCATCCTTCATGAGATTCGCTGCATATTCCGGATCATAATCCTGCCAGAGTCTGGCGCCCTGTGCCGCACATGCAGCGTAATTCAGCGTGGCCGCGAAGGTCGGCGGCTTGATGATGCGGACAGTTTCCCATTCATCCTCATAATTCCACGGTCTGGTCGCAAGACCCGTTGCTTTGTGATCCTGAACCTTGTGGTAGTAAAGCCCTGCCAGCTCGCCCCATGTCGGCTCGCTTGCATCGACCTTCATCTTTGCCATGAAATCAAGCTCGTATCTGCATTCGTCGAGAATGTCCGGCGCGGCATTGCCGGTCTCCGGAACAACGCAGGTGCCGGAGCCGTCCCTGAAAATGTTGCTCTGTACCATCGTGCCTAAGCTGTTCAGAGACCGCTCATACATATTCTGCAGCGTCCAGACAGCCATGCCGCCCTCGACCATGGATTTGCTGTGATCGGCCGATTCGTACCAGCCGCCGGAGACCTCTGCCTCGGAGGAGGCATACGTCACATTTGCTTCTTCCTGACCAAGATACAAGTCGTTCCACTCGGTCTGGATCACCGCACGGTCGGTCTTATGCCCGCCCTTGTGTGCAAGCGACCACGTTTCACCGGAGGTGATGTACTTGTCTTCAATATCCATGCCGGAACGGTTCTGGAAGAAGTAGTTGATCGCATCCGTCAGCAGTTCATGCGAGCTGTCATCGTAAGGATTGTCCTTGATCTCAAACGCAAAGGAACGCCAGTCCGTATCCTGGATGCGCAGATAATAGGTTCCGGGCGTCGTATACTCGGAAAAGTCGATTTTGCAGACATTTTCCTGTGAATCCTTGTCAAAGAACTTTTTGCCGGTCGTGCCGGTATACACGACATTTCCGTCCGTATCCGCAAGCTCAAAGGTGTAGCTGTCCTTTGTCAGGTCAATCGTTTTCAGATACGGATAGTTTGTCGGGTACGACTTGTTGTCGCCGAGCGTCGCGGTCTTTGCACCCTGCGTGAAATAACCGAGCTGATTCACGGAAATAAAGTTGTTCTCAAGGCCGCTCCAGTTGCGGCCGGTTCCGTAATATTCGCAGCTGGGTTTGCAGATTCCGGTTGATATATCGGCAACTGACATGTTGTCAAACCAGATCTCGTCACCGTCCTGCGCATTGCCTCTTTCACCGTATGCATACCAGAAAGCCCATTCCTTCGCCTTGAGATCCTCGGTGCATTCCACGATGCCTTCCCATGTCTGCCATTCGGTGCTCAGCTCGACCGGCTCGCCCCAGCCCTGTCCGCCGCCGCCCATGTGCGGCCCCTGTACAAAGCCTTCCTTCTTCAGCGTGAAGTACTCGTCATAAGGCTCACCGGTATCGCCGATTCTGGAACTGAGCATCAGGCCGCTTCTGTTTGACTTTGCGCTGAAGCTGATCTTGTAGGTATGACCTGTCTCAAAGTCCAGCTTTCTATGGCGGAACTGCAGATCCCACGCCTGATTCTCGGCGCCCCGTGCCCTGAGAATCGTGATGTGTACGGCACCGTCTTCAAGCTTGAAATCCTGTCTGGCAGGCGCAGCCTCTACTATATGCCACGGGAGCATCTTGTAATCAAAGGTCGATTCTCCCAGCAGCTCTCCGCCCTTTATAGCGGATGCAGTCAGTGATGACAGAATGCTGACAGATGATGCTGCGGTCATTGCTGCGGCCATTGCTGCGGCCAGCAGCCGTTTGGATAATTTCCTGTTCATATAACCCCGTCCTTTCCTGTTGATGCAGCCGGTGCGGTACAGCATACGGCAGCAGTTTGGTTTGACAGTCCGTCCGGTCAGACCGTGCACTTCCGGCTCCCCTGTCCCCCGCACAGAAAAACCGGATCACGGCACACAATCCCGCCGCCGGACAAAACCTGTCATTATGTCGGATTTTTACCTCACGACAGTTTCATTTTAGCATATTCCGACGAATTTGTAAAGAGATTCGCAGAAAAAACTGTGATGCAATATTTTTTTAAATCAGTGTGTAACCTTTTTTCCCGGTTCCTGTCTATAGTAGTAGCAGGCATGACGCGGCAGGCGGCCGTTCGGAGGCGCGCCGTCCCGCTGCGTCAGGCATGTGAAGGATGAAAACGATCATTGAACAAAGGAGTGATTTTGATGGAACACAGAAAAACAGTATCAGCGATCCTCTCAGCGGTGACGGCCTGCGCGGTGCTGCCGACGTTCCCGGCGGTTTATGCCGCTGAAACAGAAGTCCCCGACTGGGTGCCCGCCGATTTCAAGGATGCTTGCTCATTCGACAACACCTACGGCAGCACGCTCGTAAAGGACGACATCATCTGCATTGTCACGCGGCATACCGGAGAAGGAACCGTGAAGCGTTTACCCCTGCTCGGCAGCGGAAACTACAAAACACTGGCTGACGAATGGTATAAGGGCGAATTTGAATTATACGGAGACCTTTATCCGTACTACCATGTCACGGTCTATCAGCCGGAGGAATCCAAAAGCATCGTTTTTTATAACTATGACACGGAAAGCGGCAAGGAAACGGCTAAAGAAGATCAGTATGTCTTCTCGGTTGATCCGGAGCTGCATGTCACGGAGACTGACTGGCGCGCCGTCGTGCCGGACTGCATCACAGAATACAGGGATTTCATCGGGGAGACCGGCAACGAATACGGGCTCGGCACAGACGGGTTCACGACCTGCAACATCGGCGGCAGAGGCAGATTTGTGATCTTGGCGGCAGCAAGCAACGGCTTCGCAGGCAGCTACATGGACAGCAAAGTCACCGTCAACGGCGCAAAACGTGAGCTCAGACTGTCAAACTGCAATTTAAAATATGCAGGGCCGGAGCCGACCGATCAGGGCAGCACATTCGTGCGTTTCCTTGAAATCACTGAGCCGGCAGACATTGAGGCGACCCTTGAGCATCACATGGAACACATCGAGCATGAACCGTTCAGCGTCACCAAAAAGCTGAAAGCTGAGAAAGACAGCAGCGGATTCATCAGCGTCTCTGCGGCGGATGAACCGGCCAACGAGGAAGAATGGCGCAAATATGTGCCGGATACCTCTGACGAGGCCTATACGTTCCTGCGCAGTGAGGGACTTGTCTCAAGCAGCGAATCGTTTAATGAATTCAACATTGACAACCGCGGCGATTATCTGATCGCGGCAGCGGCGACCTACGGCGGACTGTCGCCCGCAATGGCAATGATCGAGCTGAGAAAAGACGGAAAGCTGCTGAAAATGACATCTGTTGACTGCAAGCCCGCTGTATCCGCTGACTACGCGGTGGACGGTGAATGCCTGATCTCCTATGCTAAAATCACGGAGCCGTGCACGATCACGGCATCCATCCGGAACGGTGAAAAGAATTTCCGGAAGGAAACAACCATCACCGTGACAGAGGATGCCGACGGCAAGCTCTGCTTTGCGGCTGAGGATGAATTCGCATTCCTGCCCAAGAGCTTTGAGGAGGCAGATGCATTTTTCAGCGAGAACGGGGCTGTCTCTGAGCAAAAGGGATATATCGTCTGCTGCGGTGAAACGAACCGCACGACCGGCTACAGCATTCTGACCGATACGGCAGGCTCTGCGGGCGCAGAGGTCGTGAAAAAGGTACAGTTCAGCCGGGAACAGGATACATTGGAGGACGGTGCAGACCGGACATATCAGTTCACTGTGCTCAAGCCGCTTGAGAAAGGAAAGCTGAAGGTCACGGTGCGTCAGGCGCGTGAATGGAACCCCGATGACGGCAGGATTCTGCAGACGAAGTTCTATTACGTCAGGGATTATCTGTCCCTTGCAGAGCTGAAGATCACTATGGGCGATCTGGACGGCGACGGTCAGATAACAACCGCCGATCTCGTGCTGATGAGCAAGTACCTCGGCGGCACCCAGGATCTGGATGAAGTGCAGTTCTTTGCAGCTGACCTCCGGAACGACAACCGCATCAATGCGGCGGATCTCTCGGTCATGAAGCGGCAGCTTGCCGAAATCCGGAATCCGTCGCCTTCGATCACAAATACATAACTGACATTTCGGATACACACTCCTTTATAAGCCGCGGCACTCCGTAAAAACGGGGTGCTGCGGCTTTTCTGTGCGCAATATGACAAAAGACAGCAATAAACGACTTGCATCCTTCAACGAAGAATGCTATAATAGTATAATAGCATTCTAATTATACAGTATGTATTTGACGCAACACCATACGGTCAGCCGGCACACAGCAGGTCTCTTTCTGCAGTGTGCCTGCAGCATAAAAAAGGAGGATAAGATCCATGAAAAGCAAATTGGTCAGGCAGGCGGCGGCAGCAGCGCTGGCGCTTGCAATGGCAGCAGGTGCTCTGCCGGCATTTCCGGCGGCGGAAGGCTTCCTGTCCCCTGCCGCGGTCACAGCCAGCGCCGCAGACTTCAACCTTGCTGTTGAAGACGGCACGCTGACACTCGCGGGAGACATGAATGCAGATCCGCAGGAATTCCGCACGGCACTGAACGATCTGGACTGGTCAACGATCACTGCCTTGAAGGCCGCACCGAACGCGGTCTTTCCGGAGGACTGCTCCGGACTGTTCGCGGGCAGAAACACGCTGGAAACAGTTGATTTTTCCGGCGCGGATTTCTCTCATGTTCAGAAAACGGACGCCATGCTGAGCGGCTGTGTGAAGCTGCAGAGCGTCAAAATGACCGGCCTTGATCTCTCGGCACTGGAATCGTTCTACTATACGTTCGGCACCTGCAGAGCACTGAAATCGGTCGATCTGACCGGCTCCGTCATGACGAAGGTCAGCGACGCTTCTTCTCTGTTCGTCAACGACGAAGCGCTGGAGGAGGTCAAGGGACTTGCGATCAACAGCCCCAACCTGAAAAGAGTGTCCCAGATGTTCTACAACTGCCATGCGCTGAAAAGCATTGATCTCAGCCAGCTCCATACTGACAGCGCGGAAAACTTCAATTCCATGTTCTTCGGATGCATTGCGCTGACAGAACTCGATCTCAGCGGATTCCGCACCGGCTGCGGCAAATACTTCGACAGTATGTTCAGCTACTGCACTTCGCTCCGCACGCTTGATCTGAGCAGCTTCGATACATCCAGTGCAGCGTCACTGTCCTATATGTTCAAGAACTGCAATTCGCTCCTCGCGGTAGATGTCAGCAGCTTCGATACATCCAATGTGTATGATTTCGGCTCGATGTTTGCATACTGCCCCAGACTGAAAACCGCTGATCTCTCAAGCTTTTCTTTTGACGAAAATGTCGATGCAGCCTATCTGTTCAGCGAGTGCACCGATCTGACAGAAATTGATCTGAGCGGTTTTGACAGCAGCAAGATGACAAGGACACGGGGGATGTTCGGCGGCTTAAAGCATCTGAAAAAGCTGACCCTCGGCGAGCATTTCACAGAGCTTACCGCAGAGATGAACCTGCCCGAGCCGCAGTTCGGCTGGGCGTATGAAAACGCGCCGGATACCGTCGTTTCCGTTCCCACTGACGACTACACCCCCTACACCACATTATCCAACAGCGGCAAAAACACATACATCAGCAGAGGCGGATACGGTGAGATCACCGATGTTCAGCTGATGCTCCTCAAGGACGGCAGCACCAACGTCCGCTTCTACGCTGAGCTTTCCGACCTCATGGATCCGCAGGCTGTCGAGGACGGAGAGGTCTGGTTCTTCATCTATAATGTTGCAGGCAGTGCTTCTGACCATTACGAAGCGCAGGTGGATGAGAACGGCAGATATTACGTGACGGTCAATGTCCCTGCAAAGTGCATGGCATCCAAGATCGAAGCAGACCTTTTCTTCTACAGCCAGAAGATCCATCATCTGCCGGAGGGCGCGGAGATGCCGCAGGATGTCTGGAGCAAGGAGTTTGACAGAGTGTACTACTCTATCCGCAACTATGCAGATACCCTGCTTGCAGATCCTGTGACCTATGCAGCGGAGCAGGATCTCATCAAGGCGATGCTCTGCTACGGCGGTGCGGTACAGCGTCATTTCAATTATAATATTGATACGACAGCGCCGACCAACTACCCGGTCGCTGATCAGGGCATCGACTACAGCGGCAGAGAATTTACCGCAGCAAACAGCTTTGTCAAGCCGCAGCCGATCAACGGCCTGTCCTATGCAGGCAGCTCGGTCGTGCTCGGCGCAACAACAAAGCAGCGGCATTATTTCAAGCTTGAAAGCGGCAGCATTTCCGATTACAGCTTCACCGTGAAGAAGGGCGGAACAACAACGGCTGCGGAACCGGCGCTGTTCTCCGGTGATGACGGCGACCTCTACTTCATTGAGACCGCGGGCGCTTCCGCAATGGATCTTTACAGTGCGCTGACGATCACCGCGGCAAGCAAGGCGGATGCATCTCATACAATGCAGTTCCGCTACAGTGCCATGGACTATGTCCGCCTCGGCCTGCAAAACGGCAGACTGACCGGCACCGCCGCAAAGGTCGCGGAGACACTCGGCTGGTTTGCCGCAGAAGCGCAGAACTATCAGAACTGAAAGGAAGATTTACGATGAAAGCTTATACATCTCCTGAACTTGAGATCACGGTGTTTGCATCCGAGGATGTCATCACAGCCAGCATCTTTGAAACGGGTGCCGAGGACGAAATGCCGGTCCTCATGTAAACAGCAACAGAAAAGCACGCATCCTTCACGGGTGCGTGCTTTTTTTATGTCTTTTCCCGGTATCGCTTCTCAGGAAGCGCGAGCAGGCAAGGAATCCCGCTGCTGCGAGCAGCAGAATGATCGCGAAAAGCTTGACAGGCTCCACTGCAATACCGCTCCGGATGCAAAGAAAGCTGAGGACGGCTGCCATCATGTAGCCGGTCAGCGTGGCCTCCGTCATGGCCTTGTTGTAGCGGCCGACCAGTCCGCGGCCGGCTGCGGAAAAGTTGACGTAATACCGGCTGCCGGAGAGGAAAATGCCGTTGCCGATGCCGCTCAGTACCGCAGCGGCGGTCAGCAGCACCGGGGAACTGCTGTGAAAAACGATGATCATTCCGAGCGCCGCAGCCATTGCAAGCGGCGCGGCCGTCCGGAGTTTCCAGAGCTTCATCGCCGGGAACAGCCCGATCACCACGGCGGAGACCAGAACCGTTCCCGCAAGGAACAGGCTGCTTTTCACCGCGTAATCCGCAACATGAAGGTGATCCTTCATGATATAGGCGACCGAAGGCATCAGCGTGTTCGTTGCGCAGTACATCAGAAAGGTATAGATCATCGCAGTCCGGTCAGCCTTCTGCACGGATGCGGGTACTTCACCGGACGGTTCCGCATCCGCAGCGGATGCGTTCATTCTTCCGCTTCCGCCGCCGGAATAGGCTGTATACGCACGGATGACAGGCAGATAACCGACCAGCAGCAGGCTTACGGAAAGCAGAATACAAAGCCGCGGAGATCCCGCAAAGAATGAGAAAAACAGCGGGCCTGCAATATAACCGATCATCTGATAGGTCAGCAGGATGCGCACATTCTTTTCGCGGTCGGCATCCGAGACCGTACCGGAAATGAACACATCAAAGACATTGTACAGGAAGTTCAGGCAGAAGCTGGAAATACCGAACAGCACCATATAGATCACCGAATGCTGCACCAGAAACATCGCGGCAAAGGTCAGGCAGAGCGCAAGTGCCATGCCGGCAGTCAGAAGGAACCTGCTCCGCCCGGTTCCCTGCATACTGCGCCGGATGATCCGCGACGACAGCATAATGCCGAACATCGTGCAGAGTGCACTGATAAACAGTGCGGCAGAGACGAGCGTTTCCTTCTTCTCCGGATAATAGCTGTCATAAAACATCTGCACCGCAATGTTCCGGATGCCCGCGGAAAACACGGATGTACAGAGATACACAAGATCGCGCAGGAGCTGCTTTCTCACGCTTATCTGCCCTCTTTCTTCAGACGGAAGAACAGGGTGAACGCCATTCTGCAGACCTCTGCCGCCGCGCCGACGATCATCGGGATCATGATGATATCAAGCAGCATCACGGGGAAAGTACCGATATGGAACACCGTGATCGGTCCGAAAATGAAATTGATGATCGCAACGACGATATACGAGACATGGATCTCGAACGGGCCGAAGGGCGGGAACGGGAACTCGTTGTAGATCATGATATAATGCATGGTGCAGAGCATGTGGATGCCGTACAGCGGTGCGCCGAACGCGGCAAATTCCAGATGTCCGAAGGGCGAAAGGCCGATAAACAGCAGCGTGAACGTGCAGACCAGCGTATCCGACATGATGTCGAAGAAGCCGCCGCGCAGGGATTTCTGATTGCGCGTTCTTGCCATGTAGCCGTCCAGATTGTCGCAGACGATATGCGTCAGCAGACCGAGCACTGCGGCGAGGAAGAACCAGCGCGAGAACGTCCCGAGGAAGAAGCAGAGCGAGCCGGTCAGTCCCGCGATGATGCCGATTGTCGTCACGACGTTCGGATGAACGGTCTCCGGGATCAGATACGCGAATTTATACGTAAAATCCGCAAATTTCCGCTCCATAACACTCGGAACGGTCTTGAGCGGCGCGTCCTTTGCGCCGGACTGGTCAGGCCTTATGCTGGCGGCTGCCTTCTTCGCCGCCTTCATCTGCTTTTTGGTCAGCTTGTCATCCTGTTTCAGTTCACTCATGATTCTTTTCTCCTTTTTTCATAAGATATGCGCGCAGGCTCTGCTCCGCCTCGCGCCAGTTCTTCACGCGGAGCAGATTCTCCGCGGAAATGCCTCTGTTATACGGCGCGTCAAACAGCAGCACGCAGATGCCGTGCTCTGCAAGCTTTTTCGCCGTGACCGGGTGGTCATCTATCATCACGCTGACATGATATTTCTTGCAGAATCGATGCTTTTCATCCGCGGCATGTTTCTCATCGCAGAGCAGCAGCTTATCACAGCAAAAGCCGTTCCGATGCAGCCAGTTCGTCAGTGCGCGGCGGCTGTACCGCCCGAGCGGCGAATCCGACATGGCAAATTTGCGCGCGGTGATCTGATAAATGCTGTGCCCCCCGCGCTTCAGCCGCCGGTATACGCCTGCGGCATCCGGATAGGGCGGATAGCTCCGGCAGTAATACGGCAGGAACCAGCGCATCCCGAACAGCAGCACCGGCAGTCCGCTGACGCCGAACATTTCCTCGAGCGTATAGCCCGCAGGATCGGCCGGCTGCTTCCGGAAGAACCGGCTCCCGTATTTCAGCATGAAATGCCGGGTGTCCAGCAATACGCCGTCAACGTCAATGCCGATCCTCATAATGCCGCCTTTCTCATGTCCGTGACGGCGCGGTAGAGCTTTTCCGTCAGCGTATCCGCGGTATCGTCCGTTGCCGGCATGATCGGTGCGCCGAACGCGATCTGCAGCCGCGGCTTTCTGTGATTTTTGAAATCATAGAACTTCGGCAGCAGCGTTCCAGCCGGATAGATCTCATAGGCACCCGTGATGCAGACCGGCACGATCGGGACGCCGGTATCCATAGAAAGGCTCGCGACGCCCTTTTTGAAGCTGCCCATTTCGCCGTTCCGCGTGCGGGTGCCCTCGGGGTGGATCAGAAACTGCGTATCGCCCCGGCGAATGACCTGCTCCGCACGCTCCATGGCAGGTGCCGGATTGCCGCTGCGGTCGGTCGGGATGCCGCCGAGCATCCGGAGCATCTGCCGCGTGACCGCAGTATCAAGATGCTCCTGCTTTGCAAGGCAGGCGACGCGGCTGCAGTCAATGCGTTCTTTCAGCGCCGTCCACACCCAGAGCCCGTCCAGATGACTTTCGTGATTCGGACAGAAGATATAATGCCTGTCCGGACGGAGCTGCTCCGTACCTGTGATCTCAAAATCATAGAGGCTGCCGAACATGCGCATCATGCCGTTCAGCAGCAGCATGTCCCTGCGGCGGCGTTCCAGCGGAAAATCCTTCACATCCGCGGTGCTGCTGCCGGAGCGCCTGATATGCTTCTTTTTCACGGTCACATCCGCAAGCTCTCTGACCGTCTCCACGCTGCCGATCAGCTCCATGAGGTCGGTATCGTAGACAGTCTGCAGCTCCGTGCAGAGCTCGAACATCGTGATCGAGTCGATCGAGAGGTCTTCCGTCAGCCGGGAATCCGGCGTGACCTCCGTATCCTCCGGGACAAATCTCCGGACAATGTCGCAGAAGTCGGCAAGATATGCGGGAAGATCGGCCGCAGCCTTTGTGCTGTGCTTCACGGATTTCTCCTCCTGCACTTTTGCGGCCGCATCGAGCTCCTCGACGATCTGCCGCAGCTGATACCGCTTGATCTTGCCGAGTGTCGTCGCCGGAAGCTCCGGCACGGTCAGAATGTCCGCCAGCCGATACAGCGTACCGTTCGATTCCGAGCGGCTTCTGAGCTTCTTTTTCAGTTGTTCGATCTCTTTGCTGCTGAGCCCTGCCGACTCGATAAACAGCACGAGATGATCAGTATGCATATAGTCATCCGGGATGCCGCAGCACGCGACGCGCACATCGCCGCAGACCGCCTGATAGTAGCTGTCCACATCGGGCGCGGAGACCTTGTGTCCGTTGCTGAGCTGGATCGTCTCCTTGCGTCTGCCGGTGATGTAAAGATAGCCGTCGCGGTCAATATAGCCGAGATCGCCCGTTTTCAGATAGCCGTCCGGCGTAAAGGCTTTGCGGGTGCTCTCCGGGTCGCGGAAATAGCCGTTCATCATCAGCGCGGATTTCACGAGGATCTCCTCATTCTCAATGCGGATGTCGATAAACGGGAACTGTCTGACATTGCCGGCACCTCTGTCCGGATAGCCGTCCTGCACCGAGGACGCGGTGATCGGGAAGGACGCCTCCGTCGAGCCGTAGGCGTTCAGGAACTCAATGCCGAGATCAAGGAAGAACCGCACGGTCTCAAGCTCGCAGGGCTCTGCGCCGCAGCCGAGAATGATAATGCGCCTGCCGAGCGCGGGTGCATAGAACGGTCTGGTCAGCCAGCGCATCCGGATGCCGGTGCGCTTCCGGACATACGAGGTGATCCTGCAGCAGGCCGTAAACGCCGCCCGCACCGGGAACGGCCGCTTTGCGATCTCCGCCTGCATTTTCTTCTGAATGGTCTCGTAGACCTTCGGGATCATGATCATATGCGTCGGCTGATACACCTTCAGACCGAGCGTCAGACCGGCTGCGGTCAGTTCGGGCACGAAGCCCATTTCCGCACCGAGGATCAGATTGATGTGCATCATCGCAAAGCCGGCCACATGAGAAAGCGGCAGCACCTGCAGAAAGCAGGGCGTATTGTCCGTATAATTGCCGTAGCGCTCCCCTGCCTTCTGGCCGTAGAAGATCGACTTATAGGTCACCTCCACGCCCTTGACGCTGCCGGTCGTGCCGGAGGAAAAGAGGATCGCGATGATGTCCTGCTTGCCGGGGATCGCCGGGATTTTACGCTGCTTCAGTCCGGGATTGAGCCGTTTCAGCGGCGTATTCCCCGAGAACAGCCGGTATACCGGCAGGGTGTTTTTCAGATCGGGGTCAAGCGTTTCATACAGCGCATCCGTCGTGACGATCAGAGACGGCTCCGCAAATTTCAGCAGACGGTTCCGCTCCTCCGGGGGCAGCGCCACATCCGGCAGCACTGCGGGATAGCCGAGATACGCAAGCGCCAGCAGCATCGCCGCCATATCGCCGGAGGGCGGCGTCAGGACCGCGACGCGCGCATTCGGAGCAATGCCGTTTACTTCCAGAACGCGCTTCACATGCGCCGTCATGCGTTCGAGCTTACGATAGGTATAAATTCGTTTTTCGTGTTCGTTTATGAGGTTGACGATCGCAGCCTTACCGGGCGTTTTCCGGAATACACCGTCAAGCCGTTTCCGGTAATCCTGCTGTCCGTAGGTTTTCATCAAAAAGAATGCCTCCTGAATTTGCAAAAGAATCAGCCGGCGTCCGCGGGAAAAATGCAGTCTGAGGCAGCGGGCGCGGCGATGCGCTTACAGCGAATAGAAGCGCAGGAAATCTTCGGGATCATGAATCCCGTGATCCGCATACCAGAATTCGGCTGTCTCAATGCGGATGCCGTTGTACCAGTCCAGCACGCGGTTCAGCTCCGGCACATCCGCACCGGCAAACTGCGCGATCTGCACGATGACCGCAAGCCCGAACGAAAAATCCGCCGTGAAATACCGCGAATGCAGGTCGGGCAGAAAGCCGCCCTCCGCAGGAACAGACGGCGTTTTCAGTCCTTTGAACGCATTGATGCTGCGGATCTTTTCCGTCAGCTGATGCGGCGTTTCGCTCTCGTAATGCACCCGCAACGATTTCACATGCGAAAGGTCAAACATCGGCAGCGCACGGCAGATCTTCTGCACCTCATCGTCACAGCGGAACAGCAGCTCCGAGGTCTCGTCGTCCCATTCCTCATAAAACAGCGGCAGCGACGGATAGACCTTCCCCGGCTGATAATCGCCGAACAGCGTCATCAATCTTGTCGTATGCAGCACGGGATTCGAGGGCGTCAGCGTCAGGTTCAGCATATTCGGGATTGCCTTGCAGGGGATATCAAAAATGCTGCTGACGAATGCGGCACATTGTTCCGCTGCGGATGCGGGCAGTGCCGCTGCGTGCAGCTCGGAACGGTATCCGACCGAGCGCACGGTACTCCCCTTTTTCACGAGCCGCGCCACAGCCGGTACCCGCTCGATACAGAAGAAGGTGTGCCCCTTTTCGATGCACCGCCGGAATGCGCATTCGCTGCCGCCGTTCCCCGGAACGACGCCGATCAGCGCGTCTTTTTTGCAGTATGCAAAGACATCGTCTGCGGCCTTCTGCATCAGTGCAGAGGGATATGTCACGAGCACGGCGTCCGCATCGGCAAGCGCGGTGACAGGGTCGTCCGTCGCACAGCGGATCTCGCCCTGATGCGTGAGATTGCCGTTCTCATCGACGATCGTCAGGCACTTTTCAAACATCTCCGGCACAGAGGTATACACCGTGACCGCATGTCCTTTTTCCGCGCAGTGCACGGCGAACTGCGTCCCGATGTTGCCGCCGCCGATTACCGTAATATTCATATCACTTCACCTGCATTTCCGTTTTCAGCGCAGCGGTCAGACGGTCGTTGTCCGCGCTGCCGCGGATCGCGATGCGGATGAACGCACCGCCGCCCAGCTTCTTTGAAAGGTCTTTGATCAGGATCGAATGCTTCACCAGCAGCAGCTTCGTCAGCTGTGAAGCGGCCATGCCGTTTGTGAGCTCCGCCGTGAAATAATTTGCCTGTGACGGGATCACGCGCAGACCGTTGATTTCAGAGAGTGCTGCCGCAAACCGACTGCGCTCGGCACGGAAGCGGACAAGCGCAGTTTCGTAGTCCTTGTTGTATTTTTCTGCGATCTGCATATAGAATTCGCCGAAGGAATTGATGTTCCAGATCGCGACGTCCTTTTTCATCGCTGCGATCAGCTCCGTATCGCCGGAAGCCAGCACGCCGAGGCGCAGGCCGGGAACGCCGTAGGATTTCGAGATGCTTTTCATCACATACAGCCGCGGGTATTTGTCAAGGATTTCCTGACGGATCAGCGTCGCATCCGGTTCGTCCGCAAAATCGACAAAGGATTCGTCGATCACAAGGCGGATGCCCTTTTCGGCAGCCCAGTCACAAAGACGCAGCAGGTCGGCCTTCGGGATATAGCTGCCGGAGGGATTGTCCGGATTCACCACGACCAGACTGCCGATCTCCTTATCTGCGAAAAATTGCATCAGGTCGTCCGCCGTATAGGAAAGGTCGGCATTGTGCGGATAAAACGAAACGGACTGTGCCGGGTCAAAGCGGTTCGGATATTCCTCAAAGGTCGGCCGGACAAAGCCGGTTCTGCCGCCCAGCTGCTCCATGAGGGATTTGATCAGCTCCGCCGCGCCGTTCCCGACGATGATGTTTTCCTGTTCTACGCCGAAGTTCTTGGCGGCCAGCAGCGCATTGACCTTCATGCCGGAGGGATACTGCGTCAGCAGCTTCTCAAAGCTCGCCTTGATCTCGTCGATCAGGCGCTGCGGCGGATAGAACGGATTGACCAGATAGCAGAAATCCAGCACCTGCGGATACCTCCAGTAGCCGCCGTACCGTGACTGGATCAGGCTGACCTTTTCATCGTCGTCCGGCGCGAACATGGACGCGGCAATGTCAAGATCCTGCAGATCGTCGATCTCGTACCAGAGCTGCCCGCTGAGCCGCTTTGCCTTGATAACCGGGATATCGAGCATTGTGATGACCTTCAGCACCTGCTCGTAATACTCATTGTTGCCGAGTGCTTTGGAATAGGCGTCCAGAAACGGGATATAGTGCGTCTCCGAAAAGCGGCGGCTGAACTTGTAGATATTCACGGTCTTGTAATAGCTGCCGATCTCGTTGAAGCGGAATTTGTCCTTGCTGACGAACGCCTCAATATGGTCGTCGTCGTCGATCCGGACGCAGGTGCCGTCCATCCAGCTTTCGTATTTGTCCACGAGGGCAAGCGTATCACGCGGGTCGTCCAGCAGCAGGTCAATGACCGCATCCTCGAAGATTAGGTCGGACTCAAACAAGAGCGTATCGTCGCTGCAGAGATAATCCTTCGCAAGCGCGAGCGAATAGATATTGTTGGTCTTATAGTAGATCGGGTTTTCCACATATTCGATCGGCGTGCGGATGCCGAGCGTATCAATGTACCGCTTCAGTTCCTCCGCCTTGTAGCCGACGACAATGACGATCCGCCTGAGCCCCTTTTTCTCGATCTGCCGGAGCATCCTGTCGATCAGGGTCTCCCCGTTCACCTGCACCATGCATTTTGTATTGCTGCGCGTCAGGTTTTTCAGCCGTTTTCCCATGCCTGCCGCCAAAATTACAGCCTGCATTTTTTCACATCCTTCCGTTTTTCCGTATTCTCATCGCAAGCAAATAAATACATATTATAACAACTTCATATTATAGCAAATTCCGTTTGCCGTGTCAACTGACAAAACGCATTTTTCACAGCAAAAACATACATATCGCAAAATTGGTTGATATTTCACAAAAGATAAAAATTATGTTGATATACAGAATACAGCCCGTTTTTCTCCGGAAACATGCACAGGCAGAAAAACCGGAGCGCATTCACGCTCCGGTCAGGTTTGCGGTCATGATGTTTTTCGGTGCAGATCGCGCCACGCCAGATATTCCTCGGAAAGCCGCTCGTCCTCGGTGATCCCCTGCTGCACGCTCGTGCTGTTCAGCGGCTCCGCGCTTGTTTCGACCAGCGACTGATAGCTGCCGGACAACGTGCAGTACCGGAACTGCTGCCCCGTGATCTTCTCATCCGGGAAGGCGGCCTGCATTCTTTCCGTCAGCTCGACCATGTTTTTGTATGCGTCACCCTTTGACATTTCCCGCGCATCCCACACATACCAGTAAATGCGGTGATACTGCGTTTTCAGGTCTCTGCCGCTGACGACCGTATATAACCCGATCTGCTCCCCCGGTTCAAGCCCCTCGGCAGTCAGTTCGTCGCGGAACGCCGCATACTGTTCATTCAGCGCATTATGCTTCTGCTCGCCAAGCTTGCCGTCAATGATGAAATCATTGCGAAGCTGATAGGCTAGCCCGTATCCGTCGGAAACATACTGCCCGTTGTACCAGTCAAAATGACAGCGGATCTTGCTGCCGGAATACGCCGAAAGCCGCGACTCCGCACGCAGCTTACCGATAAGCGGCACATAGCCGAGCCCGTAACAGATCACCCCGAATCCAAGCAGCAGCAAAGTCAGCAGCGTCAGACCGCAGCCTGCAAACACCTTCCGGACGCGCGATCTGCGCCGCACCTTTTTGAGTGCCGCCTTTGCCTCCGGCAGGTCGGCAGGCGGTTCCGCATCCGGCTGCTCCGGAAATGCCGCATAAAGCTTCCGGCATTCCTCACAGATTTTCAGATGCTCCTCGACCAGCTGCTTTGTTTCCTCGCTGCAGAGCCCGTCGTGATAGACCGGGAACAGGTCGCCGATCACCTGACAGCTTATCGTTTCATTCATCGTCATCCGCCTCCTTCATCATCGCGAGCAGTTTCTTTTTCGCGCGGAAAAATGTTACGCCCGCCCAGTTTGCGTTTTTGCCGAACAATCTGCCGATCTCACTGAACTGCAGCTCCGCGAACACCCGTAGCAGAAAGACCTCCTTATAGGGCTCCTCCAGCTGATGCAGCAGGCTGTGGATCTCCATGGAGCAGTCATGTGTCTCGGCCTTCTCCTGCAGATCGCCGGATGCGGGCTGCTCCGGCACCTCGTCCAGCGGGAGCGGACGGTCTTTGTTCTTTTTCAGCCAGCGGCGGTATTCATTCCTTGCGATCGCGCAGAGATATGTTTTGATCGAGCATTCTCCGCGGAATTTGTCCGCAGAAAGCGAAAACTGCAGCAGCGTATCCTGCAGGATATCCATGGCAAGCTGCTCGTCGTTCGTCATACGCAGGATGAATCTGTAAAGATCGGCACTGTAAAGCCGGTAGATCTCCTCGAATGCACTGTCCGTCGCGCCCACCCCCTTTCACTTCATTAGAGTACAGATGACGCGGTTTCATTACAGGATCTCAGAAAAATTATTTCATCCCGCCTGACTGTTCATCAATGCATGGATCTCCGGGAGCGCCGGCGGATGCAGCGGCAGCGGAAAACGCGTGATTGCAACTGCGGCACAGGCCGCGGCAAACCGGACGGTCTCCGCATCGTTCATGCCGTGCAGCAGCGCGTATACACAGCCCGCCTTGAATGTATCTCCTGCGCCGAGCGTGCTCTTTACCGGAACGCAGAACGCGGGCATCCGGTGGGTCGGCCCGCCTTTTCTGCCGAACAGCATCTCCCCGCTCCCCTGCGTCAGGATCGTCAGGCCGTCCTTCTCCTGCTTCATCAGCTCCATGAGATCCTCCGGCGCTGCTGCGGCACCGTACTGCGCCGTGCATTCATGTGAGATCACATTGACCGCGGCGTAACGGTGCAGCGCGGAATCATGGCGCGCGTCGATCGTCACATACGGGATCCGGTGCTTCACGCAGAGCTCCGCGGCCAGCAGCGATTCCGCACCGAAAAAAGGGTCGATCGCGGCAGCGCGGCAGCCTGTGATGTCCGTTTCCCGCGGGATGCTCCACCAGCGTTTTCCGGACGAGAACAGCGCCTGAAATCTGCCCATCGGAGATCGCACCTGCCCGCCGATTACGACATAATCCATGACGCCCGGATCATCGGGCATCGGCTGCAGCGGTGACAGATCGACCTGCCTGTCCGCATAAAACGCCTGCAGCATCGGCAGAACCGCCGTGCCGATCTGTGTGCCGTCCATGCGCACGGAAACGCCAAGCGCATCCAATACGGTCGCGGCGTTTCCGGTCTCCCCGCCCGGCAGAAAATACTGCGCTGCGATCTCTGCGTAGGTATCCGGCTGCAGAAAGCCGTCCTTCAGTAAAAAAGAATGCGTACCGAGAATCTGCCCGAACAGATAGACCTCCGGTGTATGCTTCACGGGAATCCCTCCTTTTTGTTATTGTTCCGGCTTCATTATAACATAAGCGCTGCGGGAAATCAAGCATCCGGCAAGCTGTTTATTCTGCTGATTCCTGCATTTTCGGCATTCTGAGATTGATAAAAGCCGAAAAGTATGGTATACTATAATGTTGTATGATATATCCACTATCATCGCAGAGAAAGGAATAAAAAATATGAGAAAATGCTATATCTTTGCAATGGCGGCGCTGCTGTGCTGTACATCGGCCGTGCTGCCGGTACAGGCTGCATCCGTTCAGGCGGAAGCGGACGCTCCTGCAGCAGCGGAATGGATCGGCACCGGAACCGAAACAAAGAATATAACGGTTTACGATGCTGCAAACAACGGCTCGTTCCGGATGAGCGGCCGGATCTATACGCAGGGCATTGTATTCACAGGCGCCTCCAATGACATGGAGAACAATGCCGTTTCAACGGTCACGTATGATGTCTCCGCGTTCAGTACGATCAGCTTCACTGTCGGTCATGTGGATAATACCGTGCTCAACAGCGGCACGCTGACAGTCAGCAAGGACGGTCAGGAAGCAGATTCCGTTTTCCTTTCTTACAACATCACCGCAAGGGAATATACGCTGGATGTTTCGGATGCGCAGTCTGTCACGTTCACCGTCACGGTCAACGGAAAATCCCAGTTCGGCTTCGGCAGTATTTCCGCGGACGGCAGTGAGCCGGAAAAGCCTTCCGCCGCACCGGAATACGATGCACCGGAAAAGCTGATGAACACCGGCTACAACATGCTGAACACGGCGGTCTATACCGCAGCGGACAAGAGCCAGTCCTTCAAAATGAACGGCAGGACCTATTATCAGGGACTTGTTTTCAGCGGCGGCGCGAGCTACAATGAAACAAATGCATCCCTGTTCACGGTCAATACGGAGAACGTCAGCAGGCTCCGCTTTACGGCCGGACACATCGACAACGCGGCCAGAAAAAACGCAACCGTCAAGATCTACCGCGACAATGTACATGACGAAGCAGAGGACATCGTACTGACGCCGGACATGGCACTGAAGGAATATGAGCTCGATGTCAGCGATACCAAATGTCTGCTGCTCTGGATCGACCGCGGCGGCGATTCCGTGTATGCATTCGGAGATATCTCCGTGAATGAAAAGGAATGCGGGCTGAAATCCGCAGCACCGGTTTACGCGTCCCCGGAAAAAATGCTGAACGCTTCCTTCAACAACGAAAATATTACCGTATGCAGCGCAACAGATCAGAGCCAGTCCTTCAAAATGAACGGCCGAACCTATTATCAGGGCATTCAGTTCAACGGCGGTATGCCGTACTATGACCCCAACACCTCACGCATTTCGTTCAATACCGAAAATGTCAGCAGGCTTTCGTTCACCGCGGGGCATCTTGACAACACGGCACTGAAGGACGCGACGCTGTATATCTACCGCGACAATGTAAAGAGCGACGAGGAAACGATCGGTCTGAGTGCTTCCATGCCGCTGAAGGATTACGTGATCGACGTCACCGATACCGGCGTTCTGACGCTTGTCATGGAGCGCAAAACAAAATCGGACAGCTCCGTCAGCATTTCCGGCTACGGCTTTGCGAATGTCTCCTTTGACGGCAGGCAGGCTGAACTGGAATGCAAGATCCCAAAGTATACGGATACCGCACAGCTGCTGAAGGCAGGCTTCAATACGCAGAAGGCTGCTGTTTACTCCGGCGACGACACCTCCAGGACCTTCACGGTCGGCAGCGAGACATACAGTCAGGGCATCGTATTCGGCGGCGGCAATTTCTATACGCCGCAGACGGAAAACCGCATCTCGTTCAATGTTGAGAACACCGGCGCCGTGACAATGAAGCTCGGCTGCGTGCAGAGCACCGACGGCAAGGAGGATTCCGTCATGCGCGTCATGCTCGACAATCAGGAGATCCGTCAGATCCCGCTGAAAAAGGATATGCCCGTCCGCGATTACACGTTCAATACCGCAGGCAGCGCTGTGCTGGAGCTGGTCGTTCCGGTCAGCTACACGGACAGCTATGCAGCGGCCGATATCCGGCTTTCCGATACGCCGGTAATCCTGCGCGGTGATGTCAACGGAAACGGAGAGGTCGGCGTCGATGACGCACAGATCGCCCTGAGAGCATATACAGAACGCCTCTCCGGCAAGCCGCTCCCGCTGAACAAGGCACAGACCGAGGCCGCCGATGTGGATGATTCCGGCATCATCAGCATTGAGGACGTTCAGCTGATTCTCAAGTATTACACCGAGAATACCGTCGCGGGAAAGAAGGTTTCGTGGGAAGCGCTGATACAATAACAGTGAAAGTGGTCATTTGTCGCCTGACAAACGACCACTTTTCTTTCAGTCTGTGCTATAATGGGATCATCAAAGGCGAATCACATCGCCGGAGACAATAAAACCATTGTGCAAAGACGAAAAGGAGGAGATAAAATGAAAGAGTATACTTTGGAAGCAATAGAACTGCGGATTCTGGCAAAAGCAGCGCTGATCACCGATCACGATCATGAAGCGTTCCATAAGCTTTCTGAGGATTATAGAGCGATCTGCGGCCATCCGCCGTTCTGCGGCTTCGATGACTACAGCTATGAGGGCGCTGATGAAGAAGCAAAAATAGAACGTGACTGGGTGCAGGCAGCGAAAAAAGGCAGAGCCATGGAAACGAATCATTCTGTAAATGCAAACAAAAAGGAGGGGTTCCACATGATCGGAGCAATGTTAGGTGATATGATCGGGCGCCCTATGAGTTTGACAGGGGCGCAAAAACCAAGGACTTCCCGCTGTTCGGCAGAGGCTCGCACATCACGGACGATTCCGTGATGACAGCCGCGGTCGCGGAGGCACTCATGGAAAGCAGCGGCAGATCCGATGACGAGATCAAAGCGGCGCTGATCCGCTCCATGCAGAAATGGGGCAGACGCTATCCGGATGCGGGCTACGGCGGACGGTTCATCCACTGGCTGTTCACAGCGGATCCGCAGCCGAACGGCAGCTACGGCAACGGCTCCGCAATGCGCGCGTCGGCGGCGGGGTGGATGTCCGACGACGTTGACACCGTGCGGCATCTCGCGGCGCTGACCGCGGAGGTCTCGCACAATCACCCGGAGGGCATCAAGGGCGCGGAGGCGACGGCCGCTGCGATCTGCCTTGCGAGAAACGGCAGCAGCCTCGCGGAGATCAAAGCATACACCGAACGGGAATTCGGCTATGACCTTTCCGGAACATGTGCGGAGCTCCGGCCGAAGAACCGGCACAACGAGACCTGTCAGGTGACGATGCCGCTGGTCTTTGCGGCATTCCTCGAAAGCACGGACTTCGAGGACGCGATCCGGAACGCGGTTTCGCTCGGCGGCGACACAGACACGATCGCCTGCATCACTGGCAGCATTGCGGAGGCTTTTTACGGCGTCCCGGCGGAGATCGAAGCGGAGGGCAGAAAGCGTCTGCCGGACGACATGCTTGCGCTGCTCGACCGGTTCACGGCACAGTGTAAAGCGTGATCTCCGCCGGATTGAATATGCTGATCATTACAGAGCATACGTTTTCGGATAAACTGAAACGGCCGGATGCACAAAAGCATCCGGCCTGCTTCGTTCCAAAGCATTGACAGAATGAAGAAGATGCGTTATAATAAACACATATCTCTGCCGCATACCGCCGGCAGGAGAATCCCGAAGGAAGTGAAAGGAGTCCGCAGCATGAGCTCAGAATTTGCAGAAAACGCCAAGCGGTTCCCGTTATACAACAGGGTGCGGAACGATCATGATATCCGCGTCTATATCGAGGAGCAGAACAAATCCATGCACGCCATGGGCTATACGGAGCACAGCTTCGGACATATCGGCGTGGTCGCCGAGCGCACCGGCTACATTCTGGAAACGCTCGGAATGGACGATCACACCGTTGATCTCGGGCTGATCGCGGCATGGATGCACGATCTCGGGAATGTCGTGAACCGCGTCGATCACAGCCAGTCCGGTGCGCTGATGACCTTTTATCTGCTGGACAAAATGGGATTTGCCGCAGAGGATATCGCGCCGGTCATCCGCGCGATCGGAAACCACGATGAGGGCAGCGGCGTGCCCGTCAGCGATATCGCAGCCGCGCTCATTCTCGCCGATAAATCTGATGTCCGCAGAAACCGCGTGCAGGATACGCCCGAGCATTTCGATATTCACGACCGCGTGAATTATTCCGTTACATCCTCACAGCTCAAAATCAATTCGGAGCATACCGCGATCAAATTAAAGCTCGTGATCGACACCAGATACGGCGAGATCGGCGAATACTTCGAGATTTTCATGGAGCGGATGCTGCTCTGCCGCAAGGCCGCCAAATTCCTGAATCTGGAATTTCATCTGATCATCAATGAACAGACGCTGATGTGAGGGGCGGACTTCAGGAATATTATTTAATTTGCATGGAGCATTAAAACTCATGCTCAATATTCTCCATAGCCAGAAAGCGCTCTAAATCTGTCATTTTATCCTTCTCCGGCTCTACCCCTTTTAATGCTTTCTCTTTCTCATAATCCCAGCCGTCACGCGCTTCGTCCCAATCATTATGAGATTTGAGGAAATCCCTCATTTCTATTGTATGGATATCCCAATAAGAGACAAGTAACGTGTAAAAATCTAATCTGGCATAACAAAATGTGACCTTATATTCAGAATGACGGCTGTACACCGACAGTTTATAATCACGACCGGGCTCATACTTTTCGCCCAGTTTTTCGTGATAGCTTTCAATTGAAATGCGCTTATCCGCCAGCACTTCCATATCTCCGGAAATCAGCGTGTTGTCCTCGCCGTTTTCTCTGACGGCATAAGCTTTAGAAACCCGTACTTCTTTCGGTTTTTTGCCAGACTTATTCGTCACTGTGATTGTGTACACGTTGTCAAGATCTATATAGAAAATCCAGCCTTTGTACGTACAATGCGATTTGAGATTTGATTTGATACGGGCAAGCTTCGCCTCTGGCAGCCTTTCAGGCCGCGGCAAGGATACCGGCGCCTGTCTGTCCGGCAAAGAAGCAGGCGGATTTCCCATATTCATATCCGGTAAGAAACCCGGTAAAGCACTTGGCACATCAAGTACAGACGGGTCAGGAATTGATATCCCTTGATTTTTCAGAGTAGGATGTAACTGACGCAGATACTCCTCATGCAATGCTACCTTTATCTCCAGATACAAAGTTCTCGATTCCATATCCAGCTGTTTATTTGCGATATACTTAAGAATCTGAAGCACAACCGTGTTGACTTCATTTTGAGCTAATTGTATCTTTCCCTGAACTTTTTTTTGCTTCCCCGCCAGAACATACCAGACATACCGAAGTCCGTGCTGTGCATCAACCGTAACCAGCGCTTTCTGATTCTGAATCAGATCGGTCAGCTCTTTCATCAGCCTCCTGATATCATCGGAATCCATTTCCTCTATGACCTCTCCGTGGACAACCGGAGTAACTTCATACTGTGCCATTTTTCATGTTCCTTTCCCTTAACGATTTTCCAGCAGATATGCTTTAGCTTTCTGCAGCGCTGCTTCATAAGCAAGCTTCTGCTGTTCCAGTTTCCGTGCCTTTTCACCCAGCGTGTCAATCTGCAGATAACTTTTAAATACCGACATACTGTCGCGGTATCCGGCTTCGATCAGGCGGGCGGCATGTTCCGGCTTGAAATTCAGGGTTCCGGTCAGAAGCCCCATTTGATCCAGCGGTACACTCGGAAGAATCTCATGCACCGCAATGCCCTGCTCCCGGTACCGCTGTTTATCATACGGAGCATAACCGGCCAGAACATCCAGATGAATCACGATGACCTCATCACAAGCTGAACTTCCCAGCAGCGGATACACCGGCGAGTTATCGCCGCCCCACGGCACGCCGCCGTCCTCATGCAGCCTGCTGCCGATCCGGACTTTCCGGCATAACAGCGGGAGCGCGGAGGTCGCAAGCATAACGGCTTTCGGCGTTGAACATTTTTTCAGCCAGGTGCCGCAGTCTTTCTCGGAGACAACGCGCAAATTGTGATAGCTCATTTCTCCGTTTACGTATTTTTCAACTGACCGCCCGTCAGCGGCGTATTCACAGAATTCACCGTTCTGTCCGGCACAGTGCGTGGCCAGAAAGCAGTCAATGCTACTTTGGGAAAAAGCTTTGGTATCTATAAAATCATCAATCAGCTCTTCCAGTTTCATTTGCAGTCGGGTCACCTTCAGCCTTGAGATCTCATGCAGCCAGATACGCTCGGCATTTTCATAGCTGCCCTGCACAAACAAAGCCGCATTCAGACCGCCGACGGAGGTTCCGGCAATCGCCGTGACATTCCTGTCCCAGCCAAGCTCATGCAGCGCTTTCCACACACCGATCTGATAGGCGCCTTTTCCGCCGCCGCCGTCCAGAACCAATCCGATTCTTCGTCCGTTCATATTATTCACCTCACATGCTTTAGTCTGATCATTTGATCTTATTATATCACATTTCAGACAGTATTTCAACCATTTCCGGAAATTATTTCGTATCATTTGCAGTGCAGTTGACGCAGCGCGCAGAATCTGATATAATAAAAACACAGGGATAATCTATTTTCAAAGTCAAACGGAAACAAACGACCCGCAGGAGGTGATTTTCATGGCAAGGCCGTTCGGCACAAAGGAAGCAAAGCTGCTGATCACAGAGCACCGGGAGCTGCTCAGTCAACTGGAGGAAGCCGCATCTGCCCTGCAGACCTGCCGTGAGAACATCAAACAGTATTCCGATCTGCTTGCCGCACAGAGCGTGCTCACGATCCTGCGGGATATCCCGGTCGAGGAGATCAACAACCGGGAAAAGCGTTCCTTCCGTGTCAAGACGCTCCGCGAAAACGGCTATCAGACGATAGCGGACATTGTTCCGGCATCCGTGCACGCACTCGCCTCCGTTTACGGCATCAGCGAGGATGCGGCCTGTTCGATCAAGCGCATCGTCAACGAAATGGCCTCACAGGCCGGGCAGGGCTGCAAAATCCGCCTCAGCACGGACAATCAGTCGAAGGAAGCCTCCGACCTTGTCTCGGCGATCTGCCGATTCCGGCAGCTGAAACCGCTGTCTGCATCCGCCGCACAGACCGCCGACGCAAACCGTTCCGATATCAGCACCGCGCTTGCCGATCTGGAACCTGTAAACGGTACGCTGAAATGGCTGTTCGCGTCAAAGGAAAAAAAGCGGAAGGCAATGGAGGCGTTCTGCCGGCTGACAGAACTCCGCATCGACAACTACGGCGCGGAAGCTGCCGCGCTGACCGCCGAATATCAGGCGATACAGAACAGCACGGTCTCCGACGCGTGGAAGGATTTTTCTGCTGACCCGGTCTCCTATTTCAATGTTCTGGAGGAGATCAATCCGGGTCTGCTCGGCAATGACGACGCGCTGTACGGTCTGCCGGAGGAGCTTGCCCGCGAGATTCAGGACGAATGCTGGTTCCCGGACGGCCTGCTCTGTGAGCTGCGCAGATATCAGCAATGGGGCGTAAAATATATCCTGCATCAGGAGCGCGTGCTGCTCGGCGATGAAATGGGGCTCGGCAAAACCGTTCAGGCGATCGCGGCCATGGTCTCGCTCAAAAACACGGGCGCATCGCATTTTCTGGTCGTATGCCCCGCAAGCGTCATCACGAACTGGTGCAGAGAGATCCGGAAAATGAGCCGGCTCACGGTGATCAAAATTCACGGCTGCTCCCGGACGGACGCCTTTCAGTCGTGGCTGAAAACGGGCGGCGTCGCCGTGACGACCTACGAAACAACCGCCTACTGCACACTGCCGGACGCTTTCCGGTTTTCGATGCTGGTTGTTGACGAAGCACATTATATCAAGAATCCCGAAGCGAAACGGACAAAAAATGTCAGAGCGCTCTGCACCCATGCCGAACGCCTGCTCTTTATGACCGGCACCGCACTGGAAAACAGAGCCGGGGAAATGGTCTCACTGATCCGGATGCTGCAGCCGGATATCGGCAGCCGCATCGAAAATATGACGTATATGGCTTCGGCGCCGCAGTTCCGCAAAACGATCGCGCCGGTCTACTACCGCAGAAAGCGCGAGGATGTCCTGACCGAGCTGCCCGACCTGATCGAAAGCAGGGAATGGTGCACGATGTCCCCGGCAGAGGAAGCTGCCTATGAACAGGCGGTTCTCTCGGGCAATTATACGGAATCGAGACGGGTCTCGTGGAATGTGCCCGACCTCAACGATTCCTCCAAGGCAGCGCGGCTGCTGGAGCTTGTCAATGATGCGGAGGCAGACGGACGCAAGGTGATCGTCTTTTCGTTCTTCCTTGATACGATCCGGAAAATCACGCTGCTGCTCGGAAAGCGCTGTCTCGATCCGATCACGGGCGCTGTTCCGCCGCAGCGGCGGCAGGAGCTGATCGACAGCTTTGATCAGGCGCCGCCCGGCACGGTGCTTGCCGCACAGATCCAATCCGGCGGGACCGGCCTGAATATTCAGTCCGCCAGCGTTGTGATCCTCTGCGAACCGCAGCTGAAGCCGTCTGTGGAAAATCAGGCGATCTCACGCGCCTACCGCATGGGTCAGACGCGCAATGTGCTTGTCTACCGCCTGCTGTGCGAGGATTCCGTCGATGAGCGGATCACGGCGCTGCTGGAGGAAAAGCAGGCGGTCTTTGACGCCTTTGCGGATCAGTCCGAGGCGGCGAACGACAGTCAGGAGATCGACGAGCACACCTTCGGCGATATCATCCGCGAGGAGATCGACCGGATCAATGCAAAGCGCAAATGAACACGATCATGAGAAAAAACAGCGGAACCGGAACAGCACCGGCTCCGCTGTTTCTTTTATTGCGGAGCAGTCCCCTGCCGAGGCCGCAGACGGCAGCTCCCGCAAAAAAACTGACACCTCCCGCCGGAGATGTCAGTTTGAATGTTCAGTCTGCAGACGGAACGCGCCCGTCCGCGCTCAGTGTCAGAATCGTGACTTACAGATACTGCGTGGTGTGGTTGCGGATCGCTCTGGAAATGGCATCGGCATCCTGCATCGTGACCCTTCCGTCATAGTTCACATCCGCAGTTTTCTTGTTAAAGTTCTTCGGCGTATAACCGCGGGCTGCCTGCGTGACGGCATCCACATCCTTGTTATCGACCAGGCCGTCTCCGTTCACATCACCCATTTTGTTGCTGACATCCGGAATGCCGACCGTATTGAATGCATTGACAACATAGTTCTTGTACTTCGTTCTGTCGGACGCGGACAGGGACTTCCTGCTCAGAACGGCATCGGCCGCCTTCAGAACAGCGGTTCTGCACTGGATGAAGTTTGCGGCATTCGCGCCCTGGCTCAGATAATCGAGCGACGTATACCAGATTTCTCTGCCGATCGCAGCAGGCAGGCCGGCATGATGCATCAGGTATGCGGCATGGGAGATGATCGTGCTGGCACTGTGCTGCTCAATGTGCTCATACGCGCCCAGATTCTGTTTGTCGTACCGGTACGCATTGTAATGATAGTAGAAGAGATTGCCGTCATAAGGATTCCGCTGCCTTCCGCTGCTCGGCGAGCAGGTCAGATCTCTTGAGCAGCGGCCGGACTGCTTATATTCATCCTCAGCGAATTTCCACTGCAGCTTGTTCTCGAAATATTCGCCCATGATATCGCTGTAGGCTTCCTGCAGCGCATCCGTCTCAGTATTGTTGTTGTTCTGATCTTCCCACTTCACCTTTGCGATCGTGACACGGTGCGTAAATTCATGCGCGGCCACATCCCATGCACAGGCTGCAGCTTCTTTATGTTCGCTGTCGCCGGAGTTGAATATCGCATAAGCAATATAATTGCCGCACGGGCTGGCAAAAGAACCTTGACTGGACTGATACCGCGCTCTCACCGCAAGTGCGGAGCCCTTTCCGTCTGTTCCCTTCCAGCCGAAATTGTTGAGATAGAAATCATAGATCCGCTGCACGACATACATCGTTCCTGCCTCTAATTTGTCATCCATCATTTTTGACTTGGAAGACACATGATATGTACCGGCACATAAGTTTGAAAGTCCGAGCGTGTTCTGAAAGTTATACGCCATACCGGAAACGCTCTTTTCAAAGAAATACTGCTCATGCCGCGCAAAATAATAGTCTCTCAGTGCATACTCAGGGTTATAGTCATCCCTCGTAATATAGATGTTTCGCTTGGAATCATACGAATAATAATCATCCCCCTGCTTTGCATACGTCAGCATGAATCTGTTGGAATGCACGATCGGATTGTATTTGCCGTCGCTTGTGCTGGTCATCTGTTCCACACTCTGCGGCAGGGCATAAGCCGGGCCGACCTGATGCAGAACGGTGCCGGTTTCCGCATCGAGATACACGATCGAAGCGTCAATACGGTCGGTCACGCCGTGCCATGCAAGATGCGGCTTGCCATCCTCCGTCCGGAACACGACCAGTTCCGGCGTGCCGGAGACCTCTGCATCGAGCTGCTCCTGCAGGATCGTCTTTGCGGCATCCGCAGGGATCTCCGGTGCAGTATCCAGCGTCAGGCCGGGTGCAAAGGAGCTTGTCAGAAAATTCGCCTGTCTGCTGCTCTGATCCACAACAAGCTTGACATAAGCGTTCCGGACAGTGAGCCCCTGATACACCTGACGGAAGGTGTAAACATCGTTGTATGTGCTTTCGGTCCTGCTGTCAAAGATGAGCTCGCTGTCAAAATCGGCAATGCCCAGCAGGCCGGACATGCCCTTCAGAACAGCAGCTGCGTCGCTTTCACTGCGAATCTTCCGCGCGGAAATGATGCCGTCGATTTCGGAAGCGGCACCGGTTTCCGTGTACGCAATGCGCGGCAGGACACCTCCGTTTGCTTCGGTCAGGACAGCGCATGCGTCAGCCGGCACAGTCCGGGCGGTTTCCGCTGCAAAGGCAGCAGGACTTGCGGACTGCAGAGCAACTGCGCACAGTGCGGCGATTGTGAGAATGGATTTTCGTTTCATAAATACCCTCCTAAAATGTAGTGTGATTCTTTCGTTGATATATTTTTTAACACGAAAGCAGCTATATTCTACCATAAAAAGCAATAAAAAGCAAGCGATTTAATAAATGCTTCATCTATTTGCGGCAATACCTCCGAAAGATTTGAACAGGCGCCGTTTTTTATATACAGCAGCTACAACAGATCCGGTCTGCGCACCTGCAGATCCGCCGCTGCACCCGCAGGCTGCAGTTATGATAATATCGTACAGAAAACGCGCAGAATTTGATTTCACTCTTGGCATCTTTGTTTCTTGCATTTTGAGTTAGCATATGCTATAATATATACGGCAGTTTGCTTATGCTAACTACATAGGAGGAAGAAACATGGAATTGAAACTCGGCGACGTACAAACAACAGCACTGATCCCGCTGGCGATCAAGGCGAATGAGACACAGCGGAAGCATCCCCGCATCAAAGACCCGAAAGCTGTCGAGATCATCCGGTCGCTCAGAATCGACACGAAGCCCTACGATAAATTCATGTCGCATGAGGGCGTGATCGCACGGACGATCATGCTTGACCGTCAGTTAAAGGGCATCATCAAAAAAGCACCGGATACTGTCATTGTCAATGTCGGTGCAGGCTTTGACGACCGTTTTTCCAGAGTGGACAACGGCAGGATCCTGTGGTTTGACCTCGATCTTCCGGATTCGATCGCCGCAAGAAAAAAAGCCTTCCCGGAACGTGACCGCGTCACCATGATCGCAGGAAATGCACTGGAAAGCGGCTGGTGCAAACCGGTACAGGACGCACTCGCCGGCAAAAAGGCAAAACCTGTTTTCATTGCAGAGGGTCTGTTTATGTATCTGA
The DNA here is from genome assembly GCA_017545185.1 of Oscillospiraceae bacterium. Taxonomy (GTDB): domain Bacteria; phylum Bacillota; class Clostridia; order Oscillospirales; family Ruminococcaceae; genus Firm-04. The sequence goes on from JAFWQJ010000003.1 coordinate 62,098, forward strand.
CGTTCGATCAGATCCGGACATTTCTGGAGGTACTGAAAAGCAATTTTCCCGGCGGCGGCATTCTGATCGCGGAACAGAACTGCAAAGCGATGCAGAAAAGCGAAAAGCACCATGATACGGTAAAAAATACCAATGCGCATTTTATGTCGGGGACGGATTCCGGACAGGAGATCGCAGATCTGACGGACAGAATCGAGTTTGTGGAGGAACACAGCTTCAATGAAGAAATGAGGAAATACAGCATCCGTGCAAAGCTCTTTGCGCTGCTGCTCCCGAAAATGAATGACCGCTGGGCGACCTTCCGCTGGTAACAGAGACCGTATGCAGACATTTTCCGATATCGTATAGTTAGCTATAGGTAACAAAGGAGGATGATGACTTGTATTTTGCAATGACGGCAGCCGCCCTGTGCGGCGTGATCCTGATCGTCTTTTCGGTCGTGCATAAGATCCGGTACGGCGGGGGCTGCTGCGGCGGGCATGAAGCTGCTGCGGCAAAGATCCATGCGGCCGACCGCGATCTCTCACATTATCCGTATCAGTATACCGCGGAGATCGAAGGCATGGTCTGTTCGCACTGCGTTCGGAATGTGGAAAATGCCTTTCATGCAGATACGGGCATCCGCGCTGCTGTCGATCTTTGCCGCAAAACCGCAAGGCTCTATGCCAAGCATCCGCTGACACGGAAAGAAGCGGCAGCGATGCTGGACGGCACAAGCTATACACTGACTGAATTCAAGGAGGTAAAGGAATGAATCTGGGCGAACTGAAAGAGAATTCCGAAGCCGTCGTCAGCGGCATTTCGGGGGATGCGCGGTTTATCAGCCGCATCACATCCATCGGTCTGACACCGGGCTGCCGTGTGCAGATCATCAAAAATGACAGGAACCGTCCTGTCCTGCTGTACTCGCGGGATACGATGATCGCCGTGAACCGCAAAGAATGTGCAGGCATTACCGTTTCGGAGGTGAGAAAATGAGCGCAACGATCGCACTGCTCGGACAGCCGAACTCCGGCAAATCGACGCTGTTCAATGCGCTGACGGGCCTTCGTCAGCATGTCGGAAACTGGCCGGGCAAAACCGTCGAGAAAAAGGAAGGCACCTTCACGCACAAGGGCGATACCTATTCCGTGGCCGACCTGCCGGGCTCGTACAGTATGTCCGCAAACTCGGATGAGGAAGTCATCACGCGGGATTTCATCGCGTCCGGCAAGGCGGATGTGGTCTGCATACTGGCGGACAGCTCGCAGCTGGAACGCAGCCTGTTCATGCTCGCCGATTACGCCGGGCTTTCCGCGCCTTGCTTTCTGGTATTGAATATGGCGGATGTCGCGAAGGAGCGCGGCAAGAAGATCGACGCAAAGAAAATCGAGCAGAAGCTCGGGATTCCGGTGATGCTGTTTTCTGCGACCGATACGAAATCATACGACACGTTTTATGCGGCGCTGGAACGCGCGCTGAAAGAGAGATCACATATCAATGCCGCGGCGCTTGAGGCGGAATATGAAAAGATCGACGGTTATCGGGATATCCGGCAGCGGATCTCGAACTGCGAGATCCCGGGGTATACCCCGATGTGGCTGACCGTCAAGACACTGGAGCATGACAAGGTCATCACGGCAAAGCTGAAAAATGCGCTTCCGGATGAGATCATGGAGGAGATCGAACGGCATACCAAGGGGACGGAAACTGCGATCGCTGCCGGAGAATGCAAATTCAAATGGATCGACAGCATCCTGAACGGCGCCGTCACGGAGACCAAAACCAAAGCAGCGCTCGGCAGGCTTGACCGCATCTATACGCATAAATTCTGGGGCAAGCCCGCGGTCGTGCTGACGGTCCTGCTCGGCCTGCTCGCGTCCTTTATTCCGGCGCTGCCGGTCATGGGCGTCGGCTCCGGCGTGGATGCCCTGAACGCCGTGATCCGTTCGTCCATGCTGGGCGCAGGTGCTCCGGCGTTCCTGACCGGCCTGCTCTGCGATGTGCTGATCCAGTCGCTCTCCTATGTCATCAAAATGCTCGGCTTTGTGTTCGGCGTCACGCTGGTGTTCGGACTGCTCGAGGAGATCGGCATCATGGCGCGCATTTCCTATGTATTCGACAACACAATGGGCAAGCTCGGCCTGCAGGGCAAATCGGTGATGCCCTTCCTCGTCAGCTTCGGCTGCACGATGGGCGGTGCCGCCGGAGCAAGAGTCATCGACAACTGGGGACAGAAGGTCCTGACGATCGCGCTGGCATGGGCAGTCCCCTGCGGCGCGGCATGGGCAATCATTCCGATGCTGTCAACGGTCTTTTTCGGCGCAGGCGCACCGCTTGTCATTGCCTCGCTGCTGCTGGTCATGCTTCTGCACATGTGGATCACGGCAAAGATCTTCGGCAGAAAGCTCGTGAAAACCGAGGACAAATTCGGCATGATCATGGAGCTTCCGCCGTATCATAAGCCGAAGTGGGGCGCGTTGATGCGCTATGTGTTCGGCAGAACAAAGGATACATTTTTCCGCGTGGTGAAGGTCGTTCTGCTGGTCTGCGGCATCTTCTGGCTACTCAGCTACGGCGGCAGCACCGGCGAAAACAGCATTCTGGAAAAATTCGGTCTGGCGATCGAGCCGGTGACAAAATTCTTCGGTATGCCGTGGCAGCTGTTCCTTGCGTTTATTGCATCCTCGGTCGGAAAGGAGGGCGCAGTCGGCGTCATCACGGCACTGTATTCCGGCGGTTCGATCGGCACGGCATTTTCCGAGGCCATGGCAGGCGGCGCAAGAGCGGCGAATCTCAATGAGCTGCTGCTCGCGAATGTCTCTCGCCCCGAAGCACTTGCATTCATCTTCGCGATCACATTCAATCTGCCCTGCGTTGTGGCACTTGCCGCGACCTATCAGGAGATCCACTCGGTCAAATGGACTGCAAAGATCGCGCTGTATTATACGGTTTCGGCACTGCTGCTCGGCTGTATTGCCTATCATGCCGGACTGCTGATCTGGTGATGAATATGCAGAAGCTGTTGGAATTGTTAAAGGACGGGCACTCCCGCACCGTTGAGATGCTCGCGGCGGAGCTGCACACCTCTGCCGGTGACATCCGCCGTCAGATCGAATATCTGGAGCAGATCGGCGCAGTCAGACGGATCGCGTTTCCGAAGGGAAACGGCTGCAGCGGATGCACCGGCTGTGAGGGCGGAACCGGCTGCAAGGGCTGTATGCCGGCGGATGCGGAAAGCAATATGGGCGAAATGTGGGAGGTTGTATCAGTATGACAAGCAGGGAATACAAGGCGCTTTCTGTGAAAGAGTTTACGAAAGCGGCGGAGATCTATGAATCTGACCATGCCGGTGTGTACAATATCTGCAAAAAGGATTATCCGGATGTGCTGGCAGAGCTTGAAAAGGAACCGTTTACAGACCTGCTGGACTGCGGCTGCGGAACGGCTCCGATGATCTCTCTGCTGCATGAGAAATATCCGGAAAAGCACTATACCGGCATTGACCTGACACCGAAAATGATCGAGATCGCAAAGGCAAAAAAACTGCCGGGCGTTTCATTTGTGCTCGGTGACTGCGAAAACCTGCCCTTTTCAGACCGTTCTTTCGATGCGGTGATCTGCTGCGAGAGCTTTCATCATTATCCGGATCCGCAGGCGTTCTTCAACAGCGTATCCCGTGTTCTGCGCCCGAACGGAAGGCTGATCCTGCGGGATATGACGATGAACTCTGCGGTAAAGCGCTGGTTCTGCAATCACATCGAAATACCGCTGTTCCATCTGGCCGGAAAGGGCGATGTCCGCATCTACGGCAGAAGCGAGATCCAGGAGCTGTGCAGAAAAGCCGGCCTTTCTATGGAATCCTTTGAAAAACGCGGATTCTGCCGGCTGCACTGTGTCATCAGAAAGCCCTGAATCAGACACCGGAATCAAAGAAAAGGCACTTCGTCGGGAAGTGCCTTTTTTTGCCCGCAATGTCCTGACACCGCGCTTATTCGGGAGGGAGATTTCAACATTCTGTGTACTGTTATGTGCTGAATGACGAATTTCTTTTCCGGCCGTTGACAGATCACACTTTTTTTGATATGATAACAGTGTTAGGTAACAGTGTTATGAACGGAGATGATGATATGGAAAAGGAATACGAGGCGCGGGAAAAGCTGATCGCCTGCGCAAAGAAGGAGTTTCTGGAAAAGGGATTTGCCAAGGCTTCTCTGCGGTCGATCAGCGCAGCAGCCGGCATGACGACCGGTGCGGTCTATTTCTTCTGCAAGGATAAAAACGGGCTGTTCGGCGCGGTCGTGGATGAACCGCTGAACCGGATCATGACACTGATCTCTGCGCATTTTTCCGCGGACATGGAAACGGATGTTTCACAGTTTCAGCATCATCCCGGCGACCATGACGATTTTGCGGAGGCTATGATCTCCATGCTGTATGCCGACCGCGATGCACTGCTCATTCTGCTGGAAAAGTCAGCCGGTTCGCGCTATGAGGGCATCATCGACCGCTTTATTGAATTGATCGAGCAGCACAATCTGGCACTTGCGGAAAAATATGCAGCTGCATTTCCCGGCAAGCGAATGAACCGGTATATGCTGCATTGGCTTTCGCATGTTGAGATCAATGCCTATGTGCATCTGCTGACGCATGAGGATGATCCGCAGAAGGCACTCCGGGAGATCAAGCCGGTCATGGATATGCTGGTCGAGGGCTGGCTCGCGCATATTTTAGAGGACGATATCTGAAAGGAAAAACAACCCCTTTCAGTATCCATAAGTTAGCAATAACTAACGCAAGGAGGACATGACATATGTATTTACAGGTAAAGGACGTCAAAAAAAGCTACGGCAGGGACACAAGCTATGTACAGGTGCTGAAGGGCATCAATACGGAACTGGAGCGCGGACAGATGTGCGTGATCCAGGGCACGAGCGGCTCCGGAAAATCCACGCTTCTGAACTGCATCGGCGGACTGGACACCATGGATTCCGGCTCGATCACCGTGGACGGCAAAGAGATCTTCGGGCTGAAGCCGGCACAGCTTTCGGATTACCGCCGGGACAATCTCGGCTTCGTTTTCCAGTTTTACAACCTCGTGCCGAACCTGACCGTGCGGGAGAATATCCAGATCTGTCAGCATATTGCAGAAAACCCGCTGGACATGGACGAGCTTCTGGAAACGCTCGGATTAACAGAGCATCAGAATAAGTTTCCGGCGCAGCTCTCCGGCGGTCAGCAGCAGCGGACGGCGATCGCACGGGCGCTCATCAAGAATCCGAAGCTGCTGCTCTGCGACGAGCCGACCGGTGCGCTGGACTCCAAAACGAGCCGGGATATTCTCATTCTGCTCGAGGAGATCAACGCAAAATACGGCACGACCATGCTGATCGTCACGCACAATAATTCGATCAAAAACATGGTGCACAAGGTCATTCTCATCAAGGACGGACTGGTGAAAAAGGAATACATGAACGAGACCAGAACGCCCGCCGCGGAACTGGAGGATCTGTGATGAACAAGGTACTCAGGAAGCGGCTGCTGCGTGATCTGCGGGCAAATTCCGGGCGCTGTCTGGCATTGTTCCTGCTGTTTGTCATGGGCATCTATCTGGTCATTTCGATCGTCGGTTCATCCGAAATGATCATTCGGGGAACGGAGCGGCAAAAGGCGGTCAACATGGTCGAGGACGGTCAGTTCACGGTGTTCCTGCCGCTCACCGAAGATGATCTGTCCCGCCTGACAGCGGACGGGACCGTCATCGAACCGACCTTTTCATTCGACCTCAAAACAGACGAAAATGCAGCCTTGCGGCTGTTCCGCAGCAGAGACAAAATCGACCTGATCCAGCTTGACACCGGCAGTCTTGCAGCAAAAAGCGGCGAAGCCGTCGTTGAAAAGGGCTATGCCGAAGCACATGATCTGCACACCGGCGATACGGTCAGAGCGAGCGGCTTCGATTTCAGAATCACGGGCATCGGCTCTGTGCCGGACTACGATATGTGCATTGCGAAATTCAGCGATTCGGCGGTCGAGCGAAGTGCGTTCGGTCTGCTGTTCGTGACCGGGGAACAGTATGATGCGATCCGGGACAGCGGCACGCAGAATGCCGAGGAATACACCTATGCTTACCGGCTCGGCAATACGACAGACGATGCGCTGAAGGAGAAGATCAGGGAAATCAAAATCGAGCCGGAGCAGATCGAAAACAGGTATTTCCGCGAAACGGTTGACGACATTCTGCAGGAACGCAGGGACATCGAAAACGGCATCCGCGATCTGCATGACGGCGCGGATGAACTCGCTGACGGACTGCATGAGCTGACCGGTCACAACAGGGAATTGTGCGATGCGGCCAATGCGCTCTTTGCGCAGTATCTTGCGCAGGCCAATCAGACACTTGCCGCGCAGCATATTACACTGACAGAGGAAAACTACGCAGATACGCTGGAATCGCTGATCGGGCAGACGCATTCGGATGAGCTTGCCGCGCTGAAAAGCAGCCTTGACGGGCTGGCGGAATTCCGGCAGGGCATCCATGACTACACGGACGGCGCAGGCAGCGCTGCGGACGGTTCCGCGGAGCTTGCAGACGGCGTTTCGGAATTGAAAGAAAACACGGATGAACTGCTTGATGAAGTATTCAAGCTCGATATAGAAAATCTGACCTCGTTCGTGGCCGCAAAGGATAACATCCGCATTGCCGCCGCTGCCGGAGATGTTATCATGGACAGAAACGCAGGACTGGTCGCCGGGATCATCATACTTGCGCTGTTTGCCTATGTGCTTTCGGTGTTTGTCGTGCATCAGATTGAGCAGGAGCAGAGCGTCATCGGTGCGCTCTATGCGCTCGGCGTGAAGAAGAAAGATCTCATGCTGCATTACATCACAATGCCGACGCTGATCGCATTTCTCGCGGCACTGGCCGGCGCGGCACTCGGCTTTTCGATCGGTGCGGAATCGCAGGCAAAGGACTCCTACGCCTACTTTTCGCTACCGGTCTTTGATATGATCTATCCGGCGTATCTGGTCATTTACGCGCTTGTCATTCCGCCGGTGATCTCGGCTGCTGTCAATGCGCTCGTGATCAACAAAAAGCTTTCGCGCACTGCACTCTCCCTGATGAAAAACGAGCAGTCCGCAGGCAGCTACAGGCAGTTTTCGCTCAAAACCAAAAGCTTTCCGCGCCTGTTTGCGATCCGGCAGCTTGTCCGCGAATCCCGCTCCGCGATCGCAATGGTGCTCGGCATGTGTGTGTCGGTCATGGTCGTGATCCTGGGACTCGACTGCTTTGTGATGTGCAAAGCGGTCAAGGACGATACGATCGCAGATACGAAGTATTCGTATCAGTATCTCTACAAGTACCCGGAGAAAACCGTGCCGGAAGGCGGCGAAGCGGCTTACATTGAAACACTTAGTACGGACTGCATGGGCTACACGCTGGATGTGACGGTCATCGGCATTGACAGCGACAACAGATTTTTCGATGCAAAGCCCGAAAAGGGCAAAAACAAGGCCGTCGTCAATTCGTCTTTGGTCGAGCGTTTCGGGTATAAAACCGGCGACCGCATCCTGTTCCACAATGCCGCTGCCGATGCGGATTACAGCTTTACCGTGACCGGCGTCAGCGATTATTCCGTCGGCTTCACGGTCTTCATGGATATCGGCAGTATGCGGGAGCTGTTCGGGCAGGACGAGGATTATTTCAATACGGTCTATTCCGGTCAGGCGCTGGATATTGACGAGGGCAGGCTGTATTCCGTTACGACAAAGGAGGATGTCACGCGCAGCGCAAGCGTTTATGTCAAACTGATGCGCTCACTTGTGTTCACGATGCTCACAGCGGGTTCGGTGATTTTCTGTGTTGTCATGTACCTGATGACAGGCGTGATGATCGACCGCAGCACAGCGGGCATTTCACTGATCAAGATCTTCGGCTACCGTCCGAAGGAGATCCGCGCGCTGTATCTGAACGGCAATCTGCTCATCGTGGCAGTCGGCGCACTGATTGCCGTACCGCTTGCAAAATTCCTCATGGATGCGATCTATCCGAGCTTTATCCGCAATGTTGCCTGCTCGATGAAGCTTGCATTTCCGTGGTATCTGTATGCGGTCATCTATACGGCGGTACTCCTCATCTACGCAGTCATCAACAGGATGCTCGTCGGAAAGATCCGGAGAATATCCCCGGCAGAGATCCTGAAAAACAGAGAATAAAACCGAAAACGAGCTTATACAGAGTTGTATAAGCTCGTTTTGTTTGTGCATCAATCTGCGCTTTCTGTCCGGCGCGGACCGGGGTTCATTTTTCCGGGAGTTCAAATCCTTGTTCGGTCATGAAGCTTTTTAGGCGCAGATAGGTTTCCTCGCTGATGATATGCTCCACCTTGCAGGCGTCCTTTTCGGCGGTGACCGGATTAACGCCGAGAAGCTCCGCAAAAAACTGTGTGATCAGCGTATGCCGCTCATAAACGGATGCAGCGTGCTTCAAGCCTGCTTTGGTCAGCTTCAGACCGCCGTCATCCGCAACGGTGATCATCCCTTCCTCACGCAGCAGACGCATCGCACGGGAAACGCTCGGCTTGCTGAAGCCCAGCTCATTTGCGACATCAATGCTCCGTACAAAAGGGCTTTTCTTTGAAAGCAGATAGATCGTTTCTAAATAGTCTTCTCCGGATTCGTGCAGTGCCATAATATCATGCTCCTTTCAGTGTGCGAGCGTATATTGATATTATAGCATATTTATCATGTTCCTGTCAACTGTGCGGCAATTCCGGAACCGTCAGGTCCGTCATGCTTTTCAGTCCGATCGCCAGCGTGGATGCATTGTGCAGAAGGGCGGACGTCGCAGGCGGCAGAATACCGGCAGCACCGAGCAGGATCAGCCCGAGATTAAAGCCGATGATCGTGCGGTAATTCCGGCGGATCCGCTGCATGAGTGCATCGCTTAATTGTTTCAGCGAGATCAGCGCGTACAGGTCATTCGCGGAGATCGTGATATCCGCGATCTCCCTTGCGATCGCAGCGCCCGTGCTGATCGCAATGCCCGCATCGGATTCGCTGAGTGCAGGAGAATCGTTCACGCCGTCGCCGATCATGATGACGCGCCGGCCGGCTTCATGCTCCGCACGGATGAATGCCGCCTTATCCTCCGGCAGCACCTCCGAATAATAAGCATCGACACCGACCTTTTCTGCAACGGATTTTGCAGTCCGCTCGTTGTCGCCGGTCATCATCACGATATTGGAAAGCCCCAGCCTGTGCAGCGCATCAATCACCGTTTTGGATTCATCGCGCAGCGGATCCTCAATGCAGATGACCGCTGCGATCTCCCCGCCGATCGCGAGATACAGATGCGAATATTCCTTCGGCAGATGCCGGAAAATCCGTTCATCCGGAATCCTGCACGCTTCGTCCTCGACCACAAAATGATGACTGCCGATGACCACGCACTCCCCGTCGATCATGCTGGAAATGCCGTGCGCGACCACGTATTCGACCTTGGAATGGCGTTCCTCATGCAGCAGGCCGCGCTGTGCCGCCTCTGCAACAACTGCGTTCGCGATCGAATGCGGATAATGCTCCTCCAGACAAGCGGCAAGGCGCAGCATCTCCGATTCATCGCGCCCGCCGAACGGAATGATCTGCGCGACACGCGGCTGCGAATGCGTCAGCGTGCCGGTCTTGTCAAAGACGATCGTATCCGCCTCTGCGACCGCTTCGAGGAATTTTCCGCCCTTGACCGTGATACCCGCTTCCGCACACTGGCGCATCGCGGACAGCACCGCGATCGGCATCGCGAGCTTTAACGCACACGAAAAATCGACCATGAGGATCGACACGGCTTTCGTCGCATTGCGCGTCAGCAGCCATGTCAGCAGCGTACCGCCCAGACACCACGGCACGAGCTTATCCGCGAGATGTGCCGCCTTGCTTTCCGCGGACGACTTCATCTGCTCCGATTCCTCGATCATTTTCACGATGCGGTCATAGCGGCCGCTGCCGGCGGTGTTCTCGACCTGCACCGTGCATTCGCCGTCCTCAACGACCGTTCCGGCATAGACATACGCGCCCTCGGATTTGTGGACCGGCACCGACTCCCCTGTCATGGACGCCTGATTGACCATAGCATCGCCGGAGATCACCCTGCCGTCCAGCGGGATCATGGAACCGGTGCGGACGATCACGCAGTCATTCTTCCGGATCTGCGAGACCGGCACAAGCACCTCCTGCCCGTCCGCGGTCTGTATCCAGACCTGCTCCACGCCGAGCGACATCGTTCTTGCAAGATCATCGACCGATTTCTTGTGCGTCCATTCATCAAGAATATCGCCGATCTTCAGCAGGAACATGACGCTTCCCGCAGTGTTGAAATCGCCGCGCAGCATGGATACCGTGATCGCTGCGGCATCAAGCACCTCGACCTCAAGCCTGCCGTGCAGCAGACACCGCAGTCCCCTGACGAGATATTTCAGCGCCTTGACCGCCGAGATCAGACGGCGGATCGGCAGCGGCAGCACGAATTTATGCAGCACCCGCCGGATCACGGCAGATTCCAGCTTTTCCTCAAATTCGCGGCTCAGCGCTCTGCCGGTCTGCGCAGGAACCAATGCTTCCGCCGCGGCATTATAGCAAAAATGTGCAAGCGCGGAGATCACATGTCTGCGGGCGCAGTTGTAATACAGGATCACATCGCAGGTGCGGTCAAACACCTGTACCTTTGTAATACCGCTGACCGCGGACAGCGCATATTCGGCAATATCCGCCTGATGCAGCGTCATGTAGTTCTGACAGAAATGCACGCGGATACGTCCTTTTGATTCATGGAGAATTTGACATTTCATAAAGAATCCCCTCAACAAAACAGACCGCCTGAATGCGGTCTGCTTCTGATGATTATTCGGTCGGTTCCGGTTCTGCGGCATCCGCCGCATCCTCGATCACGGCTTCAGCTGCATCGGCAATCATTGCTTCTGCTTCAGAAACGGCGCGCTCTGCGTTGATCTCTTTTGCGTCACTGAGAATATCATCGCAGTTTTCGCGCACAGTCGTGACAGTTTCCGCGACGCTGTCCTTTGCACGCAGGACAGCAGCAGTCACATTCGTATAGCATTTTTTTGCATCCTGACTGCTCAGGATCCTGATACCGGCAGTCCCGAACAGCACACCGCCTGCAAACAGGCCGAGCTTTCCCCATGGCAAACGGCTCATACAGATCACCTCTTTTTCATTCCGAAGCATTCCGCTCCGTTTAGGCTATTATAGCACAGCCGCGCGCCGTTTTCTACTCCAAACGGACACGGCTCTGATATTCACGCGGCGAACAGCCCATAACTGCCCGGAACGCTGCGGAGAATTTACTTGCATTGTCATATCCGCAGGCCTCCGCAATGTCGATCACACGCGTGTTAGATAAAGCTAACCTTCGGGCAGCCCAGCGCATTTTTTCTTTGCGGATATGCGAAAACAGCGGCGCACCGTATACGCGGCGGTAAACCAGCTTGAGCTTTGTCGGTGAGACGTCGGCGCGCGCGGCAAGAAACGGGATCGTGAAATGCTCCTGCACATGCTCCATGCAAAAGGAGCATGTATCTTCTGCAAGCTGCTGTTCAGCCTGCGTCAGTTGTTCTGTCATAACAGCACCTTCTTATCGTTTGATACGGTTCAGCAAAAGCTGCGCGCACAGTCCCGTAAACGCACCGGCCAGCGAGCCTGTTACGAGCAGCAGCGGCAGATAGGCAATGACACCGGGGCTGCGCATGAGAATGACCGCCGCTGTGATCTGTCCGATGTTGTGCAGCATCGCGCCAATGACGCTGCAGAGCCAGAGCTGCTTCTCCGGCAGGATGTGCCGGAGTGCCAGCATACCGAGCAGGCTGCAGACAGCCCCCGCCGCCGAATACAGCAGCGCCGACGGATTGCCGCTGAACATCGCGCCGAGCAGCAGCCGTACAGTCACGATCATCGCCGTTTCAGCCGGACGATAGCGGAACACCGCATACACCGTGACGATATTTGCAAGCCCCAGCTTCACGCCGGGAATCGGAAACGGGTTCGGGATGCGCAGCTCGATCACAAAAATGATGAGCGCAACAGATGAGAGCAGCGCAAGCTCGGTCAGTCTTCTGATGTTCATGCTTCGCCCTCCGCAAACCGCACGATCAGCTTGTGCGGCAGACAGACGATCGGCAGATAATCCGATTTCAGTTCCCCCATTTTTACGCAGGTCTGATCGGGACAGTCTGCCTCTGCAATGCAGATCGTTCCGCCGCTTATCACGATCAGATTGTTTCCGCCGTCCGCAGCAGGAACACGGATCTCCTGATCTTCGGCACGGTTCAGGTCAAAGGTATAAAGCACTGCGCCGTCCTGCACGATCTCTACGGTCCGCCGGTCGGAATGCCGCAGAATGCATACAGATAAGCACACAGATACGAGAAAAATCAATGCAACAGCAATCAACAGCTTACGGTTCCTCATTGCGCTGCACCACCCTGTAAGGCAATTCGGTTTTCGCGGTATAATCTGCGGCAATGCCCTCTGTCAGCAGCAGCCCGCCGTCCGATGTGACGAGGATCATCTCAAAATCACCGCTTCTGCGCCAATGCTCCACCGCCTGCTCCGTTCCCTCGACGAACAGCGCCGTTGAGAGCGCATCGCATTCCGCACCGCACGCCCCGATCACGGTCACGGAAACAAGTCCGTTGTCCGCCGGATATCCGTCAGCCGGATCGAGGATATGCCAGTATCTACAGCCGTCCGCACCGGTGAAGTAGCGCTCATAATTGCCGGATGTGATGACCGCTTTGTCGGTGACACTGACCGTCCCGATCAGAGAATCCGGCGCAAACGGGTCTGTGATGCCGACCTTCCACGCGCTGCCGTCCGGCCTGCTGCCGAGCGTCTGCACATTGCCGCCGAGATTGATGATCGCCGAGGAAATACGATGCACCTGCATGATCTCCATGACCGCATCGCCGGTGTACCCCTTTGCGACCGCGCCGAGATCAATTTCCATACCCGCCGGACATCGCACGGTTTGACCGTCCGCCGAAATCTGCGTATCATCGGCATTTTCCAGCAGTTCAGCGATCTCATCGGCAGCTGGGATCCGGTATTCTCCGGTCGTAAAGCCCCACGCACGCAGCACCGGATACAGCGAAATACAAAGCGCCCCGCTGCTCTCATAATGCATATCCTGCGCCGTCTGCAAAACGGAAACGGTATCAGCGGAAACGGTCACGGGCTGTCCGCCTGCTTGATTGATTTTCCGGATATCGCTGGCTTCATCTGTAACAGACAGCGTCCGCTCCAATTCATAGATCCGCGCTTCGGCATCCGTGACAGCCGATTCCGCGCCGCTGCCGTAAGCCTTGATGTTCATGTAGGTGTCCATTGCGAAAATGTCCGCTGTTCTCACCGTTTCTGCCGTATTCCCGCAGGCAGTCAAAAGCGGCATCACGCAGATACCGCTCATGATTCTGATATAAGTGTTCTTCATATTCTCGCTGACTCCAATGCCGCCCGGACAGCCGTCATGATGCCGTTCGAGCTGTATGTCGCGCCGGAGCAGGCATCCACATCCGCCGCCTGACTGCGGATGATCGCCGGGATCACGGCGCTTTTTGCATCATTGAAATAGGAATCGTCGCTTTCCTCCGTCCCGGCGGTGATGTCGGTGATCCTGTCGTCCTGAATCGTCACATGGACTGTGATATTGCCGTCGTAGCCGTAAGCCGACGCAGTGAAGGTACCGTCCTGATACCGGCGGGCTGACTGCGGATCTGCCGCCTGCGGTGCCTCCTCTGCGGGTTCCGGCTGCGCCGGCTGTTCTGTCTCAGCCGTGCTGTCTGCGGATGCCGCCGGTTCCTCCGGCTGCTCCGTATGTTCTTCTGTCTCAGCCGCGGTGACCGCTGCGGCTTCTGTCGTGTCCGTCTCCGTGCTGACCGTCACAGCTGCTGTCACGGTCTCAGCCGCACTTGTCTGTGCGGGAACTGATACTGCAGCAGCATCGGTCACAGGCGCCTCAGAAAAAGAGGATTCCTCCTGTACCGCGATCTCTGCGGACCGTGCTGTTTCCGCCTGCTTCTGTGGGAATGCAGCAGCCGTAAACACCGCGATGCCGGTCAGAAACGCAGCCCACGATGCGCATTTCAATCCGATCAGCCGCTCCGGTTTCTTTTTGATAACATACCATTTATGGATGCGGCAGACCGCATAGCCGAGGAACACGACCAGATACAGCATCAGGCTCAGCAGCACATCCTTGCGGCCACTGCGCGCCTTTGCGATATTCAGCGCGATCACATGGACCGGGATCAGCGCGTAGAACAGATATGCCCAGCGCTGTGCGGATTTCCATGTTCTTGCCTTCATTTTCCGGCGGATCTTCTGCACGGAAATGACCGTCAGCGGCAACATGATCAGCACCAGAACGATGCAGACCGTCAGGTTCAGCGCATCGGCTTTTTTCAGCCAGCGCGGGAGCATCGAGATCCCCAGACCGATCACATGACCGAGCGTCAGGATCGCCGCAAAAATTGAGAGCTGACCGCGCTGCGGCATCAGCTTTTTCATGAGTGAAGAACCGTTCGGGAGCGCGCCCGTCCACATGATGACCGCCCAGAACGCCGCCGCAAGAATACCTTTCGTAAACAGTGCAATGATATTCTGCTGCACGAACACCGGGATCTCCGGAATACGCGAATTTGCGAGAATTGCCGTGCCGATGCTCAGCACCGCAGCAGCCAGATAAAACGGCACCGGATGCTTGCGGATCGCCTTCCCGCAGAATACGGAGAAGGCGGCCGCAATCAACAGAGAGAATAGAAACAGCATATCAGCTGCTGCGCTTTCTGCGCGTCAGGACGACAGCCGCAGCAGCAGCCGATGCCAGAGCAGCAATTTCGCCGACGCCTGCATCACCGGTCTGCGGTGCAGATGTGCTGTTATTAGCAGTTGTGGACTTTGCAGCTGCCTGCGTCTGCGGAGCGGCTGTCGCTGCTGCCGTTGTCTGTGCAGGTGCCGCAGTCGTCTGAACGGAGACCGGCGCCGTCGTTTCGGCGGCCTGCGGTGCAAGCTCGACTGTCAGCGGATTGCGGTAGCCGGTCGCAGTAATTTTCAACGTATAGGTACCGTTTGCGCCTTCAGCGAAAACCTTGCCGTTCCGGGACTCGGCATCAAAATTGATCGCATTGTTTTCGTCAAAGATCTTGACCGCACCTCTGCCGGATGCATTGTAAGCAGTCTCACCGACTTCGACCTTGGAAAGATTCCTGATGAAGTTCTCAGCGTCGGCATCGGAAGCATCGTCAGCCTTCACAAGCTTGCCGTCCTTGTACTGCACCGGTACTGCATCGGTTTCCAGCGTGAAGGTCGTGCTCAGGTCGGCATACTTTTTGCCGTCGTCCGAGACCGTCAGTTTGTAGCTGCCCGGCTTCGCGTCGGTATAGTCGATCTTGCCGTCCGTGACGGTAAAGCCGTCAGCGACCGTGTACTTCTTCTGATAATCCGCCGGAACGCTCTCTGCGGTGAAGGTCGTGCTGCCTGTGCCCGCATTACCGTTTTCGGCAGTCAGCGTTGCCGCAAATTTCACCGGGATATAGGTGTCGGTATCGACCGTGATGTAGCCCTTCTTCGTGATGAGAACGATCTGCTTGACCGTGCTGCCCATCAGCCCCTCATACAGTTTGTAATCGAGCTGATTGCCGTGCGGTTCTTCGGTTTTGATACCGGACGACCATGCGATCTCACCGCGCCAGATATTCTGCTCATGCCGCATCGCGTATGCTTTGCCGTCTGCGGTTTTCAGCAGCGCGCCCCGGTATTTTGTATCAAAGCCTTCCGGCTGGTCGGTCAGGTCGATCAGATAATCGCCCCACGGCGTTTCCGTCGAGAGCTTCACACCGAGATTTGCGGTTTCCGGCTCTGCATCCTGCACAGCGGAAAAGCTTGCCTTGCCGTCCTTGACCGTGACATTTTTATATGCCTCCGGCGCACTGTCCAGCTTCGTGAAGCCGTAGTTGTTTTCCCCGAGCGCGTCGAGATCGGCCTGCGAGATCGCGACCGGGTAATTCACACCGAGGATCTTGTCCTCGCCGTTGTTGTACGAGCCCTCAAACAGCTCGCCCTCACCGTTCTTCAGGACCTTGTTCTTGGTCGCAGAGGTCACGGCGTCTACCTCGCCGGCGGAATCGCCCATTTCTGCCGCATAGAAATCGGTATACGGGATGTTCATGGTGCCGTAAAGCACCGTATCCTCCGCCGATACCGGGATTGCCGCGCTCATGACCGCAATCGCCGCCGCAGAGATCATTGCTAACTTCTTCATTCCTGTTCTCCTTAGGTTAGTTGAATCTAACTCACGCTTATACGGAAGCGCCTGCAAGCTCTGCGCCGAGCGCCTTCAGCTTTGCAAGATCATCGTCAGTCGGCGCTTCATTGACAGTATAGCCCTCATCACCGAGCAGTGCTGCGCCTGCCGCCTTGACGCGGTCAGCCCAGTTGCGCATCCATTCGCCGTCGCCCCAGCCGTAGGAGCCGAACAGCAGAACCGTCTTGCCGCTGAGATCCTTCTCAATGCCGGTGAAAAACGGATCGAACTCGTCCTCCTCAAGCACCTCTGCGCCCATAGCCGGGCAGCCGAATGCAAGTGCATCAAAATCCGCGACACTGCCGCTGAAATCGGAAACGGTCAGCGCGTCAACGCCTGCGCCCTCGGCAACTGCGTTCGCCATTGCCTCGGTATTGCCCGTGCCGCTCCAATAAATAACTGCTGTTTTCATAATGATTCCTCCAAATAGTATTATTTCAAACAGATCACTCTGTATTGAACGTGGTTATCCGCTGTACTGCTCCAGCAGCTTTTTCAGTGCGCTGACACTCGCGCTGTGGATATGCTTCACCGGAATGCCGTGCTTTTCGGAACGGTTCTTCACGCCCGCCAGCATTTTATGGGAGCAGGTGCTTGTGAACACGACCAGCAGATCCGGCTGACCGATCTTGTTTTCAAAGTCCGCAGGCATTTGCGTAAAGACTTTGGATTTCCACTGATACTGTTTACAGATATCCTGATAGCGTGTTGCCATGCGGTCATTGCCGCCTACGATGACTAAGCTCATAAAATCCTCCTTTGGTTAGATTATGCTAACATTGTTTCAAAAACACAGAGCGGGCGCAAAACTCGCTCTATCATGCGGTTAATCTATGCTAACCGGTTTGATTATACCACAGATTTCCGGATTTGTCAAGCCTGATTTTTCAGTTTTTTTTCCGCTTGACAAAAGATCGTTCCTATGCTATAATAAAATAGTTAGCATTAGACAACTGAATAAAGGGGGCTGTACCGTGTCCGAAGAAACAGTGGTTCGCAACTGCGCGCCGACACTCGCCGGCATCAAAACCGGAAATCTGTTCCGCTGCCGCTATGACAGCATCGTCGAAATGCGCGATTCTGTGCGTTTCTGGAACCGCAAACTCCACAGCAAGGGCGTCCGCATCCTGCCGCTGCGGTACTGCGGACATCATGCTCTGATCTATCTGTACCGTCCGGCTCAGCTTGCGGACGATCTCCATAACGATCAGGCAAAAGCGATCCTCCGGCATTGCGGCTACCGGCCGGACACCGCAGAAAAATGCATTGCCACGCTGATGCAGCGGATGAGAGAATCGGATGATTTCCCGCACGAGATCGGGCTGTTTCTCGGTTATCCGCCCGAGGATGTCTCCGGGTTCATTGCGCATCATGCCTGCGGCTATAAATGCGCAGGCTGCTGGAAGGTCTACGGCGACGAGCAGAAATGCCGCCGTCTGTTTGCGAAATACAAGCAGTGCACACGCATCTATGAAACCTGTCTGGCACGCGGCAGAGATATCGTATCCATGACCGTTGCAGACCGTTAAAAAGCAGCAGTACACCGCGGTGTACTGCTGCTTTTGTTATTCTGCGTTTTTCAGTGCCAGAACCTTCGGGATCCTGCGGATGCGGATGAAATCGCAGACAGTGATCAGGAGATACGCCGCCGTAACCAGCGCGAACTCTTTGATAAAGCCCTCCGGCTTCATGATGAACGTGAAATAGCCGCCGAGCGTCTGCATCATGATCTCCCACATCAGCTTCATCGCATAGAAACCGATCGCCATGGCGATCAGCTCCGTGATGATGACAACGACCGCCGTCGTGAGCAGATAGAGCCGTGCGATCTCGCCGTCCTCATAGCCGAGGATCTTGACCATCGCGATCGGGAGCTCATTCTTCTCAATGATGATCTTTGTCAGCAGATACAGGATGATCGCCGCGATAATCACGCAGATATACTGGAAATACACGATATAGTTTCCGATGGAATGATCGAGCTGATTTGCGATCTTGATCATGTCATCGGAAGTGATGCGCTTGACGATCTGCTTTTCGTCGATATCGGTGATCGTTTCATCCGAAAGATACCCGCTGAATGCGTCCGCATCGCGTTCAAAGATCTCGTTGAAGCGTTCATTCGGCATGAATACGGCCAGTGCCGCGTCGTAGCTGTACACACCTGCGACATGCCATGTATACTGCTTGTTTTCGTACTTTTCGTGCATGGTAAAGCTGTCGCCCGTATTCAGATGATACTTGCCTGCAAATGCAGTTGAGATCCACATATCATCCGGTTTATCCGTTTTTCCCGTACTGATATATCTGCTGTTTTCTGCAATGCCGTATACCGAGATCTCCTCATTGTATTTCTCGGTGCGGTATTCCAGTGCACCCATGGAAACCGGCTCCGCGCCTTCTGTTGCCGTGCGGATGATCTCACCGTCCTCATCCTTGTAATCTGTCAGAAGGACCTGCTCCTTTGCAAACATCATGCCCGGCATGGTGTCCTGATAATACGAAAGCGTCGAGGGCAGTCCGACGACCAGCGAAAGCAGCAGCATGACGAAATTGATCCCGACAAACAGCATCAGATAATTCGGGATGTTCTGCAAAAACACGCGCAGACGGAACCGCCGGAAGAAACGCCAGCGCGGCAGGCGCACCGCTTTTTTGCGGCGGGTCTTTTTGAGGTCATGCCGCAGGAATTTCAGCGGAGAGAGCCGCAGCATCCGGACGATCACAACAAAGTTGATCGCGAGCATCAGCACAAACGGTATGATCGTCGTGCGGATGAATGCTTCCGGCGTCCAGAGCGTTTCATAGGTCGGCAGGCTGTAGCTCAGATAGTACATCCCGACCGCAATGTCTTTGAACACGGTATAGCCGAGCACATTGCCGATGACCGCAGCAAGGATCACGACCAGCAGCGGCGCGCTCATATAGTAGCGCAGCAGCTCCCCTTTCGTGAATCCGGATGCGCGCAGCGTACCGATCGAGGACGCTTCTTTCTCCAGCGTGCTGCTGATATTCACCGCAAAGATGAATGCAAGCACCGCCGTCAGCACATAGAGAATGACGCCGCTCATCGCCATGTCCGTGCCGAGATCGTCCTCCGCGAAGTTGATCGCAAGATTTGCGAATGCCGGCACATAATCCTTGATCTCCGTTTCCTTTTCGGCAGCGGCGGCCTGTGTGATGAGTGCTTTCAGGAAGTGGTCGGAAAGCGTTTTTTCCTCGTAGAGATCGGCAGGCTTGTTCTTGTATGTGAAAGCATAATTTGCGTGCAGCGCCGTGCCGATCCGCGCAAAGCCTTCATCCGTTACCATGCCGACATCAAAGGTCAGCGCGTCAAACATGGTGTCGGTATTGCTCTCATAAAGCGTGATGTAATCGGTGAAGGACGCCAGTCCGACGACCTCGAACTCCGCGCCGTCCGCCTTCACCGTATCACCGATCTGAATGCCGGCGTTTTCCGCGTGCATCCGGTCAATGATGATCTCGCGGTCATTCTGCGGGGCTCTGCCGGAAAGCAGGTCGAAGAGATCGACTTCCTTTCTGGTGTTATAAACGCGGATCTTTCCTTCAAATGCAGCATCGTCCGGAATATGCTCATCCGCATTCTTAAAGAACAGCTCATATACATTGACCGGCACCGGATCAAAGTTCCGGTCAAGCTCGTAGCGCTCCGCAAGCTTGGTATATTCCTTGTCGATCTCCCTGTCGATCTTTTTATGCGCCTTGTCCTCCGCTTTGGAAAGCGCATCCTTATATTCCTCGGAATCCCACGCCTCCTTCAGCGCATCGCTGACCGCTTTGTCATAGCTTTCCTCCATTGCGGTTTCCAGCGCCTGACTGAGCATCTCCTGCCGCATGTCATCCGGAAGCTCCGCACCGGCCTCTGCGATCTGCGCATCGACTGCCGCCGTCACCTGCTCCGTGATCGCGGCTCTGACCTGCTCCCGCACCGTTTCTTCGACGGCCTCCCGCACGGCATCCACGATCTCCGGTTCGGCATCCCGATAGGCACGCTCGCGGAAAATCTTTACCATATCGGCCTTTTTGCCGGATGCGATCGCTTCGAGCACCTCCGGCTCCGGAATGCGCGACAGCTCAAAATGGCCGTCCTCGCGGCGGAATTTTGCCGCATTGCCGTTCAGCGAGGTCATCATGCTGTTGTTTGCGACATACATGCCGGAAACAAAGCCGATCGTCACGACCAGCATCGCAAAAATCATCAGATAGCGTTTCCAGTCGCGCAGCAGATCGCGCCAGACCCGCTTATGCAGCGGATTTTTGGGGCGCTTCCCAAATGAAATCTTCTCCATGCTGCAGCCCCCTTACCATTCCAGCTCGGCGGCTGTGATCTTCTCTGTGTTGCGGTCATCGTGGCGGATCTTGCCGTCACGCAGCTTGATGACATGGTCTGCCATGCGCCTGATCGCCTCATTGTGCGTGACCATAATGATCGTATTGCCGTACTTTTGATTGACCTCCTCGATCAGCTGCAGGATCTCCTTCGATGTGGTGTAGTCCAGTGCACCGGTCGGCTCGTCGCAGAGCAGGATATCCGGATTCTTGACGATCGCACGCCCGATCGACACACGCTGCTGCTGACCGCCGGAAAGCTGATTCGGCAGCTTGTAGCGGTGCTCGAACAGGCCGAGGATCTTCAGCAGCTCGTCAATATCCAGCGGCTTGTCGGACAGATACGCGCCGGTCTCGATGTTCTCCTTGACGTTGAGATTCGGGATGAGGTTGTAGGACTGGAACACATAGCCGAGATGCTTGCGGCGGTAGCGCGTCAGGCTCTTTTCGTTCATATCCTCCAGCTTGTCGCCGTTGATGAGGATCTCGCCCTCGTCTGCGCTGTCGATGCCGCCGAGGATATTCAGCAGCGTGGACTTGCCCGAGCCGGACGGCCCCAGCAGCACACAGAATTCGCCCTTGCTGACCGTGAAATCCAGCCCGCGCAGAACATCCTGCTTCGTATCCCCGGTACCGAAGCTCTTTTTCAGCCCGTGTACTTCCAAAAACTTTCTTTCTGCTTCGCTCATAATGTCCTCCTAACGGCTTAGCAGTTGAATATGTGCTCAACTGATGATGCGTTATAGCATAACTCAGCGGCATTGTCAACCCCTTTTCGGGAAAAATTTTCAGGCCGCCTCCTGCGCGCCGTCAGCAGCCGTGAACCTGTCCGTTGTTTCAGGCAAAACAAAACGGACATGACCGAAAGCCATGTCCGTGAACGTCATGTTCAGACTCCATGCATAGCTTACGGCGGATATTTGCCCGAAAAGTTATACATGAGTCTCGCAAATTAAAACAAGCCAGACCCGAAGGCCAGGATGTTGACTTGTTACTCGAAAGAGCTTGCTACTCCCTCATTACGCTTTCATTCTAATACAGAACGGTTGGTTTGTCAATAGGCAGAACGCAAATATCATAAAAATCCAAGAATCGAATAAAAGCATTTCTGCTTCGGGCACGAATCATGTGCATGATTACATAACAGGAACGCAAAGTTCCGTTTCGTCGGGGCCGTTAATCTGCCGGATGCAGGCTTTGCAGCGTCTGCTCCGGGATCTCTGCCAGCAATGCCAGAACCGCCCCTTCCCGATCGGCAAATGCCGGGAAACATTTTTGCATCATGGAATCAACCGTGCTGTAATATGCCTGATACCGGGCAGCGGCCTCGGCGCCCTTTTCAGTCAGGTAGATGATATTGTCATCGTCCTTGGTGATCAGTCCGAACGAAACCAAGTGCTTCAGCATGGTATGGATGCTGGACTTTTTATAGTGGAAATACTCAGCCAGATAGGTATTGCGAATCGGTTTGTCAGCATCGGCAAATGCTTTCATCGTCAGCAGATAACGAATATTTGCCGCAGTGAGTTTTTCATTTGTATCCATAGTATTTCTCCTGAAAGCGGGCAGCATACCGAAATATGCCGCCCGCTTGTCTTAATGCTTATGGCATGAGCCGCAGCAGCCGCAGTGTGCGCAGTCACACCCGCAGGAAGATTTCCCTTTTTTCTTATCCCGGATCATCGAGATCACGACCGCAGCCACAACGGCAAGCAGGATCAGCGAAACAACGATCGTTCCGAGATTGTCGGTCAGCCATTGCAGCATGAGATCAGCTCCCCTGTGTACGCAGCTTTTCAGTCAGCGTCGTGGATTCCGTATACTTTTTGATAAACAGCATGTAGATCATGACAGCGAGGATCGCAATTGCAAACACCAGACCGATCGGGTTGACGCTTCCGGTGAACAGACCGCCGAACTGATTGATCATGAACGCAACTGCATACGCAAAGCCGCACTGATACAGAATTGCGAACCATGTCCATTTTGCGTTGTTCATTTCACGCTTGATCGCGCCGATCGCGGCAAAGCAGGGTGCGCAGAGCAGATTGAACACGAGGAAGGAGAAGCCAGTCACGCCGGTAAAGGCCGCTGCCAGCGTCTGCCAGACCGTCCGGTCGCCGCCGCCGTAGAGAATGCCCATGGTACCGACGATGTTTTCCTTTGCGACCAGTCCCGTGAACGATGCGACAGCCGCCTGCCAGTTGCCCCAGCCCAGCGGTGCGAAGATCCACGCGATGCCGCTGCCGATCCTTGCGAGAATAGAGAGGTCAAGCTCATCCTCGGAGAGCATCCGGAAGCCTTCGTCCGTGAAGCCGAAATACGATGTGAACCAGACAAAGATCGTCGAAAGCAGAATGATCGTGCCGGCCTTTTTGATAAACGACCAGCCGCGCTCCCACATGGAGCGGAGCACATTGCCGAGCGTCGGCATGTGGTATGCCGGCAGCTCCATGACGAACGGTGCAGGCTCGCCCGCAAACAGCTTCGTCTTTTTCAGCATGATACCGGAGACGATGATCGCCGCCATGCCGATGAAATACGCAGATACCGAGATCCACGGAGAACCGCCGAAGATCGCGCCTGCGATCATGGCGATGAACGGCACCTTTGCGCCGCAGGGAATAAAGGTCGTCGTGATGATCGTCATACGGCGGTCGCGCTCATTTTCAATGGTACGGCTCGCCATGATGCCCGGAACGCCGCAGCCCGTGCCGACCAGCATCGGAATGAACGACTTGCCGGAGAGACCGAACTTGCGGAATACGCGGTCGAGCACAAATGCGATACGCGCCATATAGCCGCAGGCTTCGAGGAATGCGAGCAGCAGGAACAGCACGAACATCTGCGGGACAAATCCGAGCACCGCGCCGACACCGGCAACGATACCGTCGAGGATCAGTCCTTTGAGCCAGTCCGCCGCGCCGACCTTATCCAGACCGCTTTCCACGATCGACGGAATGCTCGGTACGAATGTGCCGTAGTTTGCCGGATCCGGCTCCTCGCCGTATTCGTCCAGCGTTTTCAGTGCTGCCTGATAATCGTCCAGCGTTGCGGTTTCTTCGGAGATCTCAAGCGTTTCTTCATCCTCAACTTCATAAGTGAAATCGTTGATAGGTTCAACGCCGTTCGCCTCGGTGAAGGCATCATAGCCGTCCGCGATCAGCTGTGCAGCAGCATATTCCTCCGACGCTTCTTCGTATTCCTTCGTGCCCATGCCGAACAGGTGGAAGCCCTCATCAAAGAGATTGTCATTCGTCCAATCGGTCGCCCAGGCACCGGGGCCCTTCATCGCGATCAGATAGACAAGGAACATGATGACGGCAAAGATCGGCAGGCCGAGGATCCGGTTCGTCACGACCCGGTCGATCTTGTCAGAGGTCGTCAGCTTTCCGGCAGAATGCTTTTTGTAGCAGGCCTTGATAACCGAAGCGATGTAAACATAGCGCTCGTTCGTGATGATGCTCTCGGCATCGTCATCCAGTTCTTCCTCGGCAGCATTGATATCCTGTTCAACATGCTTCAGCGTCGATTCCGGAATATTCAGCTTTTCGAGCACCTTGTCGTCGCGCTCAAAAACCTTGATCGCGTACCAGCGCTGCTGCTCCTCCGGAAGATCATGCACGACCGCTTCTTCAATGTGCGCGATCGCGTGCTCGACCGGGCCGGAGAAGGTGTGCTGCGGGATCGTTTTCGTATCCTTCGCCGCCTTGATCGCGGCCTCGGCAGCTTCCTTCACGCCCGTGCCCTTCAGCGCGGAGATCTCGACGATCTCGCAGCCAAGCTGACGGGAAAGCTCCTTGGTATTGATCTTGTCGCCGTTCTTCTTAACGACATCCATCATGTTGATCGCGATCACGACCGGAATGCCGAGCTCCACAAGCTGTGTGGTCAGATAGAGGTTGCGCTCCAGATTCGTGCCGTCGATGATGTTGAGGATCGCGTCGGGGCGCTCCCCGATCAGATAATTACGCGCGACGACCTCCTCCAGCGTATACGGCGAGAGCGAGTAGATGCCGGGCAGGTCGGTAACGGTCACGCCGTCGTGATCCTTCAGCTTGCCTTCCTTCTTCTCCACTGTCACGCCCGGCCAGTTTCCGACAAACTGATTCGAGCCTGTCAGCGCGTTGAACAGTGTTGTTTTTCCCGAATTGGGGTTGCCCGCAAGAGCGATGCGGATGTCCATATTCACGCTTCCTTTCTTTAGTTAGGTGTACCTAACTTATGCTTATAAAGAATCATTCGACCTCGATGAGTTCGGCATCCGCCTTGCGCAGCGACAGCTCATAGCCGCGCACCGTCAGCTCAAGCGGATCCCCGAGCGGTGCGACCTTGCGCACATAGATCTCTGTTCCGCGTGTGATGCCCATGTCCATAATGCGGCGCTTGATTGCGCCTTTGCCGTGCAGCTTCACGACCTTGGTCTTGCCTCCGACCGGGATTTCTCTGAGCGTTTTCATGCTTCATTCCTCCGTTTTCAGACAAAGATTTTCCGTGCCATATCCGCGCCGATCGCAACGCGGGATTCCTTGACCTTGACAATCACATTCTCACCGAGATTGCTGATGAGCGTGACCGTTTCCCCGGCCGTAAAGCCGAGATTTTCGAGATGCTGCCTGAGCGCCGGCGTTCCGCCGATTTTCCGGATCGTCAGCGGCGTGTCGGCATCTGCAAGACTGAGCGGTAACATAATAAAGACTTCCTTTCCTTGCAATTAGCTTTCGCTAATTGGCGGTCAGCATTCATGGATTAGACTTTGCTAACCGTTAGTATTGTATCACTTCCGGTTTGTTCTGTCAAGCGGATTTCTCAGGACAAGGGCATTTTCGTGAGAATGAATAATTGTTTGCGTAAGCTAACTGCATACATTGTACCTTATGTCACAGCGCGCCTGTCTGCTGACAGCCTGTCATCCCCCGTTCACAGATTCCTACATGATTCCACATTTCGCCGCCTGCGATTCCACATTCGTCCCATATTCCTTTCATATTCAGCGTTTATAATAAAGCCATAGAAGCAAACCCGACCCCGACTGAATATGAAAGGATGTATAAAAATGAAAAAGATGAATATGATCTCCGCCTTACTGGCAGCGATTCTCGCAATGACAATGACAGGCTGCGGCATGAACCTGAATACCGGCACCACAGCCGAAAATCCCGCTGTAACGCGCAGCGATTCCGTGAAGAAAGAGGAATCTTCGGAAAACACGGAAGCTGCATCTGCGGATCAGGAAATAAACGACACCGTTCAGGCGGTAGAGCTTTCTCAGAAAGCAGGATCCGCAGAGCAGGACAGCGAACTGTTCACAAAGCGCGACCTTGCGCAGACCGCCGATCTGAGCGAGGCACAGCGCATCACAGTCTCCGACGGTCAGACGATCGACATCACCGAGGAAGGTGTATATGTCATCAGCGGCACGGCAAAGAACTGCACGATCCGCATCAATTCCGACGATGCCGCGAAGATCCAGCTTGTGCTGAACGGCGTCAGCATCACAAACGACGATTTCCCTGCGATCTATGTGATCTCCGCAGACAAGGTGTTCATCACGGCGGCCGACAGCGAAAACACACTGACCGTCAGCGGACAGTTCAAAGCTGACGGCGATACGAACACCGATGCCGTCATCTTCTCGAACGACGATCTTGTTCTGAACGGCACCGGTACGCTGAACATCACTTCCGCATACGGCAACGGCGTCACCTGCAAGGATGATCTGAAGATCACCGGCGGCACCTACAATGTCACGACCGCACTGGACAGCTTTGAAGCAAACGACAGCATCTCCGTATACGACGGCACATTCAATATCAAGACCGACAAAGACGGTTTCCGCTGCGAAAACGATGCGGCGGAGGGAACGATCACGGTTCTCGGCGGCGCCTATACGATCACGGCAAGCAGCGACGGTATGCAGGCCTGCGCGCTCCTGCAGATCGACGGCGGAACAATGGACATCACCGCTTCGGAGGGTCTGGAAGCGACCTTTGTACGCATCAACGGCGGCGATATCACGATCAGCGCAAGCGATGACGGCATCAACGCCTCTGCATCGACCAATGCGTATGAGACCGCGGTCGAGATCAACGGCGGCAATCTGAATGTTTCGGTCGGACAGGGCGACACCGATGCGATCGACGCAAACGGCTCGATCTATGTCAACGGCGGCACGATCAATATCACCGCGCAGATGTCCTCGTTCGACTATGACGTCAAAGCCGAGTTCAACGGCGGCACGATCATCATCAACGGCGAGGAGGTCTCTGAGATCCCGCTGAGCATGATGGGCGGCGGAATGCACGGCGGCATGGGCGGAATGCGCGGCGGCATGTCCGGCGGCATGAACGGTGAATCCGATCCGATGCAGGACGGCATGAAAGGCGGCTTCGGCGGCCGCGGCGGCAGACGCGGGATGCAGGAAAGCACCGGCGGCGGAACCGAAGATATGACGGGCGGCATGAACGGAATGTTCGGCGGCACAGAGAATCACACAGCGATCTGACGGGTCAATACGGAAAACGCTCCTGCGTGCTTTACAAAGGAGCGTTTTTCGTGTATAATAATTGTATGATAACCGATGCGGAGGTGCATTATGCCGAAGATATTGATTGCAGACGACGAACCGAATATTGTGACGCTGATTTCCCGCTACGCGGAACGCGAGGGCTATGAGGTAACAGCCGTATCCGACGGCCGGCAGGCGATCGAAGCCTGCAAAGCGGATGACTTCGACGTCATCATTCTGGATGTGATGATGCCCGACACGGACGGCTTTACTGCGTGCCGGAAGATCCGGGCGTTCTCGGATACGCCGGTCATCATGCTTTCCGCGCGCGGCACGGAATACGACAAGCTGCACGGCTTTGAGGTCGGGATCGACGACTATGTCACGAAGCCGTTTTCGCCGATGGAACTGATGGCGCGGATCAAGGTCGCACTCAAGCGCGCACAGCCAAAGGAGCCCGCAAAAAAAGCCGAAATCCTTACGGTCGGCGGCATTGTGATCGACATTCCCGGCATGACGGTCACGGCGGACGGCGAAACGCTCGAGCTGACCGCAAAGGAATATGCGCTGCTGCAGTATCTTGCGGAAAATCAGGGCATTGTGCTGTCCCGCGAGCAGATCCTGCATACGGTCTGGGGATATGACGATTCTGTTGCGGACCGTACCGTAGACTGGCAGATCAAGCTGCTGCGGAACAAGCTCGGCGCTTACCGCGAATGCATCCGGACGATCCGAGGGGTGGGATATAAATTTGAAGCGTAACACATCCACATTTCAAAAGAAGCTCCTCCGCTATTTCATGTTTTTTACGGCGGTGATCTTCACCGTGCTCTGGCTGCTGCAGACCGTCTTTCTGCAGCGGTTCTATGACGGCATGATCATCAGAAATACGGTTTCCGCCGCAGACAGCATCGTCTCGCAATTCGGCAGCAGCCGGATCGCAGACTATATAGATGAGATCTCCAGAGAAAACTCCATTGTCGTATATCTGACCGATACGGACGGCAATTTGCTGTACAGCTCCGATGAATTCCGGAAAATGCATGGAATGCGCGAAGAACGCGGCGGCAGGTTCTTCCGGGACGATTATCCGCATTACAGGGAGCTGCCGGAAAACTACGGCACGTTTCTGCAGACGCTCCGCGCATCGGCGGACGGAACTGCCGAACTGCGCTCGGATGACCTGTATGTTTACGGCAGATATATCACATTCAGCGGCGAGGATGCCGTGCTGTACCTCGGCACGACGCTCGGCGCAGTCGGTTCTGCCGCGCGCATCATCCGGACACAGCTGCTCTGGGTGACGCTTCTTTCGGTCGCAGTCGGATTTGTTCTGGCATGGTTCCTGTCCCGCAGCTTTGCAAAGCCGATCGCGCAGCTGAACGAAAAAGCGCATCAGCTCGGCGGTCATCAGCAGGATATGCCTTTTGAGGAGGGCTTCTGCACCGAGCTGGACGACCTGAACGGCACACTGGACAGAACCGCCGAAAAGCTGCAGCAGAACAGGGAATTTCAGAACGAATTTCTCGCAAATGTCTCTCACGATCTGCGCACGCCGCTGACCATGATCAAGGGCTATGCGGAGATGATCCGCGATATCTCGCGCGAGGACGAGCAGCAGTGTGCCGCGGATGTTGCGGTCATCGTTGAGGAATCCGACCGTCTGACCGCGCTGGTCAATGAGATCCTGGAATACTCCGAGCTGCAGATGAGCGACAAAGAGCCGTTCACGGAAACGGTCAGCCTCAGCGAGATCGCCGCCTCTGTGACAGACAGCTTTGAGAATCTCTATGCAAAGGACGGATTCACCTTTGAACGCAGCATTGCAGCGGACGTTCAGATCAGCGGCAATGCGTCCCGGCTGCAGAGAGCCGTCTATAATCTGCTGGACAATGCCGTGCGTCATGCCGGTGCGGACAAATGGATCGGCGTGACACTCAGCTCCGACGAAAACAATGCTGCAATTGAGATTTCCGATCACGGCAGCGGCATCGCGCCGGACGAGCTGGAACGCATCTGGGAAAAATACTATACCAACCGTCAGCGCCGCGGCAAGGGCGTTTCCGGTCTGGGGCTTGCGATCGTGAAGCAGACCGTCACGATGCATAACGGAAAATGCGAGGTCAGCTCCGAGCCGGGAAACGGCAGCACCTTCCGGATCATACTCCCGGTCACACACGGATCATAAGGCAGACTCCCCCGCTGCAAGCCGGGGGAGTTTCTGTTTCATCATATTCTTATCACAGAATGCACGCGTTCTCCCGGCAGATTCCTCATGATTCTGACCTTGTTTCCAAACTGCCGTCATACTGTTTTCAAATTCAGCCGGTATAATCATACTTGTAAGAACGAAACACCGCCGGAAACGGCACAAACTGAAAGGACGGTCTGTTATGATGAATCAGAACAACAATCAGCACAAGGGTCACACGATCATGAAGGTATCCGCAGCACTGGCAGCGATGCTGCTCGTATCCGGCACATCCGTCGGAATGTATAAGCTGACTGAGAAGCTCGGAGCAGAAGCACCGGAATACAGCATATCCGAAAACCTCACGGATACCGGAAGTGATACGGCCGCACAGGAGAAAAGCACGGCAGGCAGCACCGCGGCAAAGGCGGTCAATATGAGCTGGATCGAAATGGCATCCCCCGCAGATGCGCTCACCGTTCCGGAGATCGTCGAAAAAGCAATGCCCTCTGCCGTCGGCATCAGATCGACCTTCACATACACAAGCCGGACTGCGGATAATACGGGCTTTGCGTTCGGCGGGATGCGCGGCAATGCGCAGCCGATGACACAGGAAACGACCGCATCGGGCAGCGGCATCGTCATGAGCAGCGACGGTTATATCATCACGAATGCGCATGTCATTTATGATACCGAAAGCGAATATCAAATGGGCAAGGCGTCATCCGTTCAGGTTGTCATGGGCGAGAATCACGATGTTGAATATGAAGCGGAGATCGTCGGCTATGACATTCAGACCGACCTTGCCGTACTGAAGATCGACGCGGAAGGGCTGACACCCGCCGAGTTCGGAAACAGCGATGAACTGACGGTCGGCGAGCTGGTCGTCGCGATCGGCAATCCGCTCGGCTTCGAGCTTTACGGCACGACGACCTGCGGCATCGTATCCGCGAAGAACCGCACAATCCAGCTTGAGGACAGAACGATGACGCTGATCCAGACAGATGCAGCGATCAATGCAGGCAATTCCGGCGGTATGCTGCTCAATTCCAGCGGTCAGGTCATCGGCATCAATTCGATGAAAATGAGTTCGTCTTACGGTGAGGCAAGCGTGGAAGGGCTCGGATTCGCCATTCCGATCAACGATGCAGCCGAAATCATCGGGTCACTGATCCGTGACGGCTATGTGACCGGAAGGCCGCAGTTCGGCATCTGCGGCACAACGATCACCGAGGACATGGCCGCGCTTTATCATCTCCCGCAGGGCGTGTATGTTTACAGCGTGTCTGAAAACAGCGGAAAAGGATTGCAGCAGGGCGATGTGATCACTGCGGTTGACGGCACGGAGATCACGACAATGGAGGAACTGAACCAGCAGAAGAACCTGCACAAAGCCGGTGAAACCGTGACACTTCGGATCAGCCGGAACGGCGAGAGCAAAGATGTGCAGATCACCCTGCAGGAAAGCCGACAGGAATGACCCTGCATAAAAACGCAGACGATCTTTGCGATCGTCTGCGTTGTTTTTTATTCGCTTTATTCGATTGAGAGTCCCAGCCGGTACGCTTCATCCAGCGCCGGATGCCCGATGATATCTCCCCTGTCCTTCACGCCGCGGACCAGCACTTTGCCGCAGTCCTGCAAGTGAAAAAAATCCAGAATCATCTGATACTGCAGCAGAATCGGGTCAAACAGATTCGGCAGGCTTGCCGCGCCGACAAGCAGCAGCGCCGTTTTCCGGATCGCAAAGCTGCTCCGCATCGGCGTATGCAGCCGGTCGATGATCGCTTTCAGCTCGGCGCTGATGCCGTAGAAGTAAACCGGCGACGCAATGACAAGCACATCCGCACGCCGCAGCTTTTCGTAGATCATGTCCATGTCATCGTGATTGAAACACGCATGGTCCTCGCGTGTGAAGCAGGTATTGCAGCCGATACACGGGCTGACCCTGCAGTCAGCAGCCGAAATGATCCCGACATGATTGTGCTCCGCAGCACCCTCGGCAAACCGCCGCGCCAGCAGATCGGTATTGCCGCCCTTTCTCATGCTTCCGACCAGAATCACAATATTGCGCACTGTCTGTCCCTCCGCATCATTCTTCGTCCGAGCCGCAGGCATATCCCTCTTTGTGGATCACTTCCCTGCCGTGCGTGAACCACCCGTGATAGGCATAAAACAGACGGCGGCTCTCCCACATCACGGGTTCATATTCAACAACGCAGCGCATACCTTTATAATCGGTATTGCTTGATATCTCATGACGGTATGACAGTATAAACATCAGCCCGCCCCAGATGCAGAATGCGATCAGTGCTGCTGCCCAAAGTACGATCGCGGCGATCCTGACATGCTTGCCGGGAATTTTCAGCAGCAGCTGCAAAATACCTGCTGCCGTACCGAATGCGATCAGCAGCGTGACCGGTTCACGGATCCATGTCCGGAACTGCAGACCGCGGTGATCCAGAAGCCGGCGTGCAGCGAGAAACAGTACGCACACGATCACTGTCCAGAACAAAATACTCTTTTTCATAAGATATGTCCTCCGTCTTTCGGCGCAGATTCATTCCTGTGATGCATTCAGTATACCATGTTTTGCCGGGAATTGCAAGTACCGGCTCCTTGTTCGTCCGGAGCTGCCGCCCGTCCGCCTCATTGAACAGAGCGTATTTGCCGCTGCGGATTGACTTTTTCTTCCTGCTGTGTTATAATTCTGATAAAGGCGAAGGCTTGGGATTCCGACAGATTGACAAACCCTGCGAAATCTGTGCAGGCACATGTATCCACAGGGCTGTACCGATTTCGCGCATTCACAAATTTGAGAAAGGAAAAGAATACATCATGATGAACATGAATCACGGATTCTGCCCGTTATGCGGGGCAGTCATTCCTGTTGACCTCTCAAAAGAAGCGATGATCTGCCCCGCCTGCGGCAGACCGTTTATCAACGCACAGGCAATTACAGCCGATCCGACACCGGCACCGCAAACCCTTGCCTTTACGAAAAAGGAATTTTCGACCACGCCCCTGAGCGATCTGGAAATCGAACACGGCGTACTGCTGCGCTATAAGGGCAAAAACAGCTATGTCATTCTGCCGGACTGTATCAAAGAGATCGGCAGCAACGCATTTCTCGCTGCCCGCAACCTTCGCAATGTCATAATGCCGGACAGCATCACGAAAATCGGTGCGCAGGCATTCTCGGAGTGCCGGCAGCTTGTCAAGCTGCGTATGCCGGAAACGGTCACTCTGATCGGAAAGGGCGCATTTTCCGGCTGCAAATCGCTGACAGCGTTCACGCTCCCGTTCGGTATTCAGACCGTTGCAAGCGACACCTTCTGGGGCTGCACTGCACTGAAATCCATCCAATTCCCGCCCACACTCCGCCGCATCGAAACAAATGCCTTCCACGGCTGCACCGCATTATTATCTGTTGAGGTACCGGCAGGTACTGTGATTGCAGACGGCGCCTTCCCGGCTCAGACAAGCATTACCCAAATCTGATTTCCGCAAGGGAAATACCGGCGCAGCGGGACTTTTCTTTCCTCTGCCCCGCGGCTGCAGCATTGATTTTTACGGATTGATGATTTGAAAAAAGCTGAGTCGGTTCAGTTGACCGATTCAGCTTTTTCTATTGCAATCGTCTGAAATCATGTTATAATATTGTATTATTTCTTTATCCGGAATCAGAATCATCAAATTGTCGTTTGCCAAACGACCACTCCCCTCTCAAAAAGTGGTATCATAACAGCAGACAGACCGAACGGCGGCTGTTCATGGATCGTTTATATGGAGAAAGCGAGGATCAGATATGAGAGACAGAAGTCAGGATATCCGCATATTTGAAGATACCATGCAGATTTTGAAGCAGGACTGGTACGAGAAAAACGGGAAGCGTATTCAGTTAAAGCTCACGGCAGAGCAGATGCAGGAGATCCAAGTGTATCTGCCGGAGGATGTGCGGAATTACAGCAGCCGCAGGGACTTTCAGCCGCCGATTGTCCTCGGGCGCTGCGGATACGGCTGCGAAAACACGGATTCCTTTGCGCTTGCCAGAAAGCGGCTCGGCGCCGCGCACCTTTTTACGAAAGAGGATAAAGGCATTCTGGTGCTGAATTTAGCCAGCGCGGTGCATCCCGGCGGCGGTGTCCGGCGCGGTGCCAGAGCGCAGGAGGAGGATCTTTGCCGGAAAAGTTCCCTGCTGCTGTCGCTGGAAAGTGATGCGGCAAAAGCATATTACGATTATAACAGAAGCCTGAACACGCTGATGGGCTCGGATGCGCTGATGATCACGCCGCAGGTCGAGATCATCAAGGACGAAAACGGCGAACTGCTTGACGATACGGTCATTGTCTCCGTTCTGACCTGTGCCGCGCCGAATCTGGCACACGGCATGGAAGGCATGAGCGAAAAAGCGTATCAGGATATGGTTTACAACCGCATCATAGGGATGCTGAAATGTGCGGCGTTCTTCGGCTATCGGCATCTGGTGCTCGGTGCATGGGGCTGCGGCGCGTTCGGCAACGATGCGCACCTGATCTCCGATCTGTTTTATCAGGCGCTGAAGGAGATCGACTACAACGGACACGGCGAGAAAGATTTGTTCCGCAGGATCGACTTTGCTGTGCTTGACCGCACGCCGGATCAGTATAACTATAAGGAGTTTTACCGGAACTTCTCATTCGACAACTTCTACCGGGAAGAAAATCAGCAGGAAATTGATGAAGCGCTCCGCTGCATCAAAGAAACAGAAGTGCATCTCGATCAGATCCGCGGCTGCATGGTCGGCGGCGCTGTCGGTGACGCACTCGGTTACGCCGTTGAATTTTCGGACGAGGACAAAATCTTCTCGAAATACGGCGCATCCGGCATTACCGAATACGAAACCGATCAACGAACCGGAAAAGCACTGATCTCCGATGATACCCAGATGTCGCTGTTCACCGCAAACGGGCTGCTGTTCGGGCATACCCGCGAATGCATGAGGGGCATTGCTGCATGGCCGAGATTCTATGTGCAGTCGGCTTATCAGGACTGGCTCAGAACGCAGGAGATCTCTTATGCAGAAAGCAGAAAGCGCCGGGAAGATACACAGCACCGCGTTTCGTGGCTGTTGGATCTTCCGGAGCTTTACAGCCGCAGAGCCCCCGGAAACACCTGCCTTTCTGCGCTGCAGAAGCAGAAAAACGGGAACAACGATACAGAGGACTTTATCCGCGAACCGCAGAATGACAGCAAGGGATGCGGCGGCATCATGAGAATTGCGCCGCTCGCGCTCAGATATCCCCGTGCGGATATCGAGGAGCTTGACAAGGAAGGTGCGCAGATCGCCGCGATCACGCACGGTCATTCGCTGGGGTTTATGCCGGCTGCCGTTCTGACGCATATCATTCACCGGATCGTTTTTTCTGAGGAGAAGATGCCGCTCAAAGCGATCGTGACCGAAGCAAAAGAAACGGCGGAAAAGCTGTTCCGCGGCGACAGGCATCTGAAAGAACTGACGGATATCATCGAACTGGCGGTCGCTCTCTCCGAAAACGATGCCCCTGATCCTGCGAATATTCACCGCATCGGGGAAGGCTGGGTCGCAGAGGAAACGCTCGGCATTGCAATTTACTGTGCGCTTCGCTATCAGAATGATTTTTCTGCCGGCGTAATCGCCGCGGTCAATCATAAGGGCGACAGCGATTCAACAGGTGCCGTGACCGGCAATATTCTCGGTGCGCTGCTTGGCTATGATGCCATTGACGCGAAGTGGAAAACGGCTCTCGAGCTGCTTGACGTCATCCTTGAGATCTCGGATGATCTCTGTCACGGCTGCCAGATGGACGAATACAGCCATTATGAAGACCCCGACTGGACGAGAAAATATATTTATATCCAGTGGAAAGATGCGAAGCCGGAGCCCGCTGCAAAAACGCAGTTTCTTGCCGTGCGCGGGGACATTACGGAAGATCACGGCGTGCAGGCGATCGTGAATGCCGCGAATACCAGTCTGCTCGGCGGCGGCGGTGTGGACGGCGCGATCCACAGAGCGGCCGGGCCGGAACTGCTTGCGGAATGCAGGCTGTTGAACGGCTGCAAAACCGGTAAAGCAAAGATCACAAAGGCGTACCGGCTCCCCTGCAGCTATGTCATCCACACGCCAGGACCGCACTGGAACGGCGGCAAATCCAATGAACGCGAGCTGCTTGCTTCCTGCTATCGCTCCTGTCTGGAACTTGCTGTTGAAAACGGGATCCGGAGCATTGCGTTCCCGTCGATCGCAACCGGCATCTATCAGTTTCCGCTGGATGAAGCGGCACAGATCGCAGTAAGAACGGCAAAGGCGTTTACGGCAGAGCATCCGGGCGCACTGGATGTGATCAAGTGGGTGCTGTATGACATGACCACATGCAAGGCTTATACGGATGCGCTTGAACATTGGGAAGCATCGGAATTTGTGCAGTCACCGGACTTTTACGCGATCAACCGGATGCTCCGCGATGGCGGCGTGTAATATATTTCTGATAGAACAGCTGAGCCGGTCATTCACCGACTCAGCTGTTTCATGTTTTACCTGAACCGCCCCGCTGCAAATCGCCGCATACAGCTTCTCCGGATCATCGGGGAACAAATCTCGGCGGGCAGATCAGCACCGGCTGCGGAACCGTAACCTCTGCCGCAGGCGGCGCATGGAACACGGAAGATCGGAATAATCCGCCGCTTGATGAAAACAGCCGCGATTCGCAAGAGAGATTGCACAGTTTACCATGATTTTCAGCGAGTGCGTTTGTGCATGATGACGGTTTTGCATCAAATGATAGCGGTTGCCTTGTCTAACTGCCGAAAAAATGTTATAATTAAATAGGTACCCCATGGTTTTTAGATTCACAATGAGAAAAAGGAATTCGTCCGGATCAGTCCGGATCAGGCGAACAGAGACACAGCCGGACTGATGCGCTGACACAGTGATTGGTGCATTATAAAATGCGCAAATCGAATTATTTTTTGGAGGGACAAACTTTATGAAAATTCAAAAAGCGTTCAGTGCAGTCTGCGCATTTGTGATGTCAGCTGCACTCCTTCCGCGGGTCCTGCCTGCACCTGAACTTTCGGAGGTTTCAGCGGCAGAGAGCGGACCTGTCAGTTATTACGGTCAGCTTCAGACCAGCGGAAACAAGATCATCGGTTCATCATACAATGAACCGGTGCAGGTCAAGGGAATGAGCTTTTTCTGGAGCAACTGGCAGGGGCAGTACTGGAACAGCGGAACCGTTGACCGCATGGTTGAGGAATTCAAGTGTGAGATCCTGCGCTGCTCGCTCGGTGTAGACGATCAGGGTTCGATCTACAGCGGCGGAGACGTCGGCGCGCTGCGCTCCGTCATGGATGCGGCGATCGCAAAGGATATCTACGTGATCGTGGACTGGCATTCGCACGGTGCACATAATAACACGAATGCAGCGAAAAGTTTTTTCTCCGAGATTGCGCGTGATTACGGAAAATATGACAATGTGATCTTTGAGCTTTACAATGAACCGACACAGGTCTCCTGGTCTACCGTGAAGGGCTATGCCGAGCAGGTGATCCCGGAGATCCGCAAGTACTCGGACAATCTGATCATCGTCGGCACTCCGACATGGTCTCAGGATGTCGATGCAGCCGCAAATGATCCGATCAATGACAGCAATGTTGCGTATGTTCTGCATTTTTATGCCGGCACGCACGGCGGCGAACTGCGCGGAAAGGGCGATGCGGCACTCAGCAAAAATGCAGCAGTCTTCGTATCCGAATGGGGAACGGTCAATGCAGACGGTGACGGTGCCGTCAATGTCGGATCGACAGAAGAGTGGCTTTCATGGATGGATTCCAACAAACTCTCCTGGTGTAACTGGGCGATCAGCAGCAAGGCAGAGGGTTCCAGTATTTTCGGCGGAGACGGCAGCTCGCTGACAGACGCTGGCAACTACCTCAAAAAGATCCTGAATGCACATGCTGAGAATGCAGTATGGCGCACGGTTCCGAAGAGCGGCACCGATCCCGACCCGCAGACAACAACGCCCACTCCGCAGACGCAGAACAATGAACGGCTTTCTCTGTCCGGCTCCGGCTCTGCGGTACTGGAAGCTGAAAACTATAGTTCCATGAGCGGCGTGGAGCTGGAGGACTGCACACAGGGCGGAAAAAATGTCGGATATATTGAAGCGGGAGACTGGATGAGCTATTCGATCTCCGTGCCGCAGACGATGAAATATGAGCTGACGCTGGATGCTGCATCAGAAAGCGGCGGAGGACAGATCGCATTTTCCTGCGGCGGCAATACGCTCGGTACGCTCGATATTCCTTCGACCGGCGGCTGGCAGAACTGGCAGCAGTTCAAGGTGACGCTGGAGCTTCCTGCCGGCGTATCCGAGCTGAAGCTGAATGCACAGCAGGGCGGATTCAATGTTGACAAGATCACATTCACTGCAGTCGGCGGACAGGCATCCGGCGGAGATATCAACCGGGACGGCAGTGTGTCCGCGGCGGATGCAGTCATGCTGTGCAAATATCTGATCGGCAATGAGCAGCTGAATGACGAGCAGGCCAAGCAGGCTGATCTCGATAGCAATCAGGTGATCAACGTCATTGACCTGACGCTGCTGAAGCGGATGCTTCTCAGAAATTAACCGGATCATAACAGAAAGAGGGTGCCCTATGCAGCAGGGCGCCCTCTTGATTTAACTGCTTCAATGTCAGCGTATCATGCGCCTGGTTTTCCCGCGCGGATCGCCTTGGGCTGCTTGATTTTCAGACCTTCCGGAAGCCAGCGTGTTTGCTGCGGCGTAAGGAGCCGGGCTTCATTTTCGGTGCGCATCCATTGGAACTGTCCGTTATCCAGACGCTTATACTGCAGCAGAAAAACGCTTTGTATTCTTCCTGTCTCATCAATGCTCTTTCAGGATATAGAAAAGCCTTCGTATCAAAACAACACAAAGGCTTCTCAATGGTATTCAATTTGTGTTCATCAAAACAGCATTGCCATAAACTCTGAAAAAGTATCGGAAACCTTTTCGGTCAGGGCTTCCATTCACCGGATTCCTCACGGAACCAAACGCAGACACAGTATGATGCAAATTGATAGACGATTTCCGGATCAAGCGTGTTTTCATGGTCGATGATATAGCGCTGAATCGCATCAATACCGCGTACAGGCGGGATGTTACGGAAGAATTGCCCCATTTTCGCGGCTGCTTCCTGATGATCGCTGACAACTGAAAAAGCTTCACCAATCATTTGAATCTGTTCATCGGTGATTGTCGGCTGGCTCATATGAAAGATCCCGACACCGTCTAATGCGCCGTCAGCCCATTTTATTTTGTTTTGGTCAGTGTTTTCGTCTTTGGGCAGAGAAAAGGAATCGGGCAGTTCACCGTTTACTAAATTCTCTTTTATGACTTCATATAACGCCTTTTTTGATCCATTGCATATCACTCCTGTTCATTTTTGTTTTTATTGCCTTCTGATTCAATAGATGATGGCAGCATCTGACTATATATGTATAGTATATCATATTTTTTATAAAACGCAAGTAAACCGGAAGATGATTCTATCGCTCGAAGTCAGTATAATATATATAATTAGAGGTATTAACAATCACTACTAATTTTGGGACTAAATAATCCCAAATTCTTTTGACAAGTTTTTTGAATTGTGCTATAATATGGTCAACAAGAAAAAATACCCGAAAAGGAGTTGATACTGTGGATAATTACACGTCCAATAACGGTGCGATCATCAATAAGGAAGACTACTATCCGCAAGATTCTGGTAAACCTGTGAAAGAAACAGCCGGTTCGTTCTCAAGTTTTTTCAAAGAAAAGCGAAAAGCGCTTTGTCAGAAAACATATAGCAGGATTTCGACAGAAGATATCGGGCTGATGCTGGATATTGACTATGAATCGTTCAGAAAGATCATTAATAAACAGAAACAGACCAAAAAGCGTGACTGTATCATTGCGATCTGCGCTGTGCTGGGATGTGACGGAACTGCAACGAATGCGGCATTGAGTCTTTACGGTTTCCCGATACTGGATGAATACCATCGGAGAGATGAGATCATATGGGATGCACTGGTTAAGAATCCGGGTTTGCCGGTCTCTATTGAGGCGCTCAATGATGCGCTTACTGCGAAAAGCTTTGCACCGCTGGATATTTATACGCATCGCGGCACTGAGAAAAAAGAGTTTCCGTATAAACTTGTCAGACGGCAGTTTCAATGCTCGCTGGAAGGCATCGGGCAATTCAATGATCCGGAGAGTTTCCTTGATCTGCGCTATGATACAGAATGCTTCTATAATATGCGAACCTGTATGGAGTATCTCGGCGGCGGAAGGCTCTTTGAGGTCTGCATTCAATATGAAGAACCGCACCGCGATGTGGCGCAAAATATCTGGCAGATCGGCATTCAGAGAAGAATCTGCCCGAAACGCAGGAAATATATCCTCTATATCTATCCGACAGAGGAACAGGCATCTGAGGTGGAAGAATACGAGCGGCTCGATGATACCGGCAAGTTCCGCAGTTGCTTTCTTGAAATTGAAAAAACAGAGCGGGCAGAGCGCCAGAGAATCTGTGATCAGGTAAATGATACACGCAATTACGGAAGCCGCATTTCTGCCAAGGTCATTGAAAGTGAGCTGCATATTTTCTGCGAAACCTATAACTGCGATGTGCCGGAACTGGCGGAGTATTATCTCATGGATTACTGCGGCGGTGAATATACGCTGTATATCCTGAATCAGAGCTGTTTTATGCAGATGTATCTTTCTGAGGAACAATATGCGCAGATATATAGCAGAATGTCTGCTTTCCGGATCCTTTATATGCGGAATACATGGGATGACGCCTATGGAACAAACGCAGGAAAACTGAGAGATCCGGTGCTCGATCAGTATTCTTCAGAGGAAGAAATTGCAGATTCCGTCTATGAAGCGCGGGATATCGGGACATTTGAAACCTACAGTGAAAATGTGATGACCGGACTGCGGCTCAAAGCCTACAGAAAAATGAAAGCGGAAATAGACGATATGATGCGCAAACTGAAAAACGGCACAGCGCATATCTGCAATCGGGAATTGCTCGGTGATGCTGCTGACAGCCTGATTGCTGCATATTTTGGTTTGCCGGATATAGAAGAAAATGAAGCGGAATATACGGCGGAGCAATTTCGGGATGCGTTTGCGCTCGGTTTGCGCACGGTTGCTGAGATCGGAGCATTCTTACACACAAACGGCAGCCTGAAAATCAATGAAGTATTATCTTTACAGGAATCGGAAGGAGCTGAAAGTTATGTATGAGATTCTCAGCCGAAAAAAGTGCGGTGTGCTATGGCACTTCAATCAATTTGATCATCCGGAGCAGAATCTTTCTCTGCTGTATGATCCGGACAGCATTGATTTTGATTCAGAATCCTTTACGCTGAACGATGCAGGGCAGCATATACGGCTTTATGTTTCACGCAA
Source organism: Oscillospiraceae bacterium (assembly GCA_017545185.1). GTDB lineage: Bacteria > Bacillota > Clostridia > Oscillospirales > Ruminococcaceae > Firm-04. The sequence goes on from JAFWQJ010000003.1 coordinate 102,981, forward strand.
AGAAAATTATCGCCGTGATCCTTACAGTGTCGGATTTGACCGCAGCCACATCGGACTCGAACGGCTGCCGAAAGAGTATAAGATTTGGAATGAAAGTGTAAGAGACGAAAACGGCGTGCCGGTGTTGCAGCGGCTTGCACCGGAAACGGACTGCAAATATCATGAACTCTTTGAAGAATTGGATGCCGCAGATGAAAAAGAGCGCAGAAGAATCTGGAGTATGCTGCTGGACAGCCGGAATACCGGTAAACGGATTTCAGCAAAGATCATAGACAATAAGCTGCATATCTTCACGGAAACATATAATTATGATATGCCGGAATCCGGTGAGTATTATCTGATGGATTACTGTGACGGTGCATACACATTTTCTGTTTCGGATGTCAGCAGGTTTATGACGCTGTATCTGTTGCGTGAAAAGTATTTGCAATACTACGGCGAATACAGTGAATCGAATACGCGGCAGTATACATCTTTGGAAGAAATCGCGGCGCATGAAAATGATTATGCGGAAAAAAGATATTATGAACGAGAAATGATAACAAAGCATCGGATGAATGCGTTTCAGCAGATGCAGAGTGAAATTGACGATCTGCGCCGGAAACTGAAAAGAGGAAAGGCGCAGATCCGCAGCAGAGAATTGTTCGGATTCGGGGAGTATGCAATGAAGTTTATTGCAGCATTCAAACTCATTGAACTTTACAAGGCGAAAACGGAATTCTGCTGTGAGGGGCTGGAAACACTCAGATGGGAAAATATGTGCGTAGAATTTTATCTTAGATCGAAGAAACGTGTTGAATTCCGTCTTTCTGACGGCAGGACTGTGAATCTCAGCCGGAATGATCTGTATAACGGCTATGAACTCGGTCTGACTTCGATCGAGGAGATCGGGCAGTTTCTTTTGAAATACGGAAAAATCAGCATCCGTGCCTGCATGAAATAAGGCAAATGGATTGCCGAAAGGGGAATGATTATGGAGACCAGAGAAGAAAAAATTGCAGCACTGCAAAAAGCAGTTGATGCAGCAGAAAATATTGTGTTTTTCGGCGGGGCAGGTGTCTCGACGGAAAGCGGGCTGCCGGATTTCCGCGGTGAAAAAGGGCTTTATCTTCAAAAATACGGCTTGCCGCCGGAATCCTATTTCAGCAACCGCCTTTTGAAATATAATCCGGAGGAATTCTTCAAATTTCAGCGGAAACGGGTTTTTGGCTATCAGGCAAAGCCGAATGCGGCACATCTGAAACTTGCGGAATGGGAGAAGCAGGGCAAACTGCGCGCTGTGATCACGCAGAATATTGACGGGCTGCATCAGGCGGCAGGCAGTCAAAACGTCATCGAGCTGCACGGCAATCTCAGGAAATGTCACTGCATGATCTGTCATAAATCCTATGATATCTCTGCGGTAACGGATACAGAAGGCGTTCCACGCTGCAAAATCTGTCACGGTATTATCAGACCTGATACGGTACTTTATGGCGAGAAATTGGACAAGCGACTCATTGAAAAAGCAACGAATTATATCAAAAAGGCGGATATGCTGATTGTCGGCGGTACATCGCTTGTGGTCAATCCTGCTGTCAGTCTGGTGCATGAATTTGAAAAAAAGACGCTTGTTATTATCAATCTCGGTCTGACACAGCTTGATGATCATGCAGATATCCGGATCTACGAGAAAATCGGCAAGGTTTTTTCAGAATTGAACTGATTATGCATATATGTGAAAAATAGCCTGCGGAGAACAGTACAAATCGTGTTTCCGCAGGCTTTTATTCAGTATTCCATCATGTCGAAATTTGTCAATTATCTCGATCTATGCTATAATGCAAATGAACTGAAACAGGAGATGTTTTTCATGAGAACAGGGATGAAGCCGGCAGCGATCCTTCTGACCGCATTGCTTAGTTTTAGAAGTATTTCGTCAAATTTCGGGATGCAGACGCTCGGATATGATGAATTGCACTGCGATTGATTCAGGAAGATGATACGATTATTCTTTCGGAGCAGCTCCAAAACGCAGATCTTGATTCCGACGGGATCCTCACTATTCTGGATGTTCAGGCATTTCTGCGGGAATATCTCGTTCCTTCGACCGGAATAAGCGTCAAATAAACCGCGTCATAGTTTACTGCTTTTGAGAGATTGCCTTTTCCGCTGACCGGTACCGTTTCAAGCCACGCAAAAAGCTCGTCCAGCAGCACGGCATATTTGCCGTCCTGATCACGGAAAACCACACGCGGCTTCTCGTCTTTCTTCGGCTGCACATACCAGCATCCGAACGGCTTGGCATACAGGCTTTCGCCTTCCAGCGTGACATTGCTTTCGATGCGTGAGAATTCGTTTTGCGCGCTGCTGGTGAAATACTGCTCTTTCTGCTTTCGCTTGAGTGTTTCCTCTCCGAATTTCGACGCAGCCAAATCAGCTTTGACCGGATCGTAGCCGAATTGCGTCTGAATCTGATGAGAGACCGTTGCCTTGTCCGGTACTTGATCGAAGGAGATCTCTCTGCCGGAATGCAGATCTTTCAGTGTATAGAAGCCGTTTTCGTCCTTGTCAAAGGAAAAGTTCTTCTCGATCTCCTTGCATTTGGCAACAAACTCCTCGCGGACGATGCGCACGGCATCCTGATGCTTCACATCATGGAGGCAATACTGGTCGCCGCTTTTCGTTTCCACGAAAACCGCGGGCAGATCATGCGCTTTCAGCATCGCGGTCAGGTGCGGCACTTCCCATGCCTGCACCTTGAAATTGCCGAATGATTCGGGCTTTTCTGCGATTTTCTCCTTGATGCACTCGGTGCATATCTGCTTGAAGATCGGCAGATCGCCGCTGCGGACATTCGCGTAAAGGTTGTTTTTCCCTTTTTCGCCGGAGAATGCAATGGGGATGCCGTATTTCTTCGCGGTGCGGGCAATCGCCTTGCGATCCTCCTGTGAGAAGCCGTGCTGCGAGACAGACAGCGCTTCGCCTGTCTCTCTGGCGTTTTCGGCAAGTTCTTTCAGCGATACTTCACCTGGCTTGATGCCGGTCAGATTCGTTGCCGTGACATTCGGCGGCTTGGTCTTTTCCGGCACAGCGCTGCCTTTCGATGCCTTGATCTGCACCTTTGCGCGGGCACGGTCATGCTCCATACCGAGCAGTTCGCGGAACAGCCTGCCGACCGAATCCAGCACGGACTTGAATGCGGATAGCGCCGCTTCTGCTGCTTTTTCCGATACCTGCATCGAAACGGCGGTCACATCTTCGCTCATGTTCATTGGTTCATCCCTCCTCCAATGGGCAAAAAAAGAGCCCGTTATTAAATAGTAGAAAGGCTTCACACTTCATAATAACGGGCTTGAAAAAGAATATTCAGTTGTCAAGATGCAAATACCTGCAAGAATCTGAGCTGTATGCAGGAGCAATTTTGCCGGTAGAGGTATGCGGTCAGTCATTCTCAGTCGGATAGAACAGCTTTTCCGTCTCGTCTGCCTCCACAACGGTCAGCACCAGAAGCTGGGGCTCATGCCGGTTATAGGTGATAAGCGGCGCACATTCGTCATCGACCAGGACGCCGCAGACCTGCGGCAGCATATCCTCGGTCAGCATGAAAACGGTATCGTCCAGCGGCGCATCGTCGTCCATATTGTCCGGCTCATAGACGCCGGGAATCTCGAACGGATTGAAGTCCGGGCAGGTGTCGATGAAGCGCTGGAGGCTGCTTGCCTCGACGAAATACTTGTTGTTCGCATCCTTGAGGACATGGAACGGGCGACCGCTCCAAAATGCTCTCTTGCAGATTTCGTTCATAAAGGGCAGGCTGTAGCCGAGCTTGCTTGCGGCTGCGTACATGGAAAGGAGCGTCAAAGTCATCTGTTTCATAGTAATCATCCTCCTGAAAGATATAGATTTTCATTTTCGTGTGCGAAATCTGGCTGAAATCGCACACGACACCGGGTATGTCCGATCTGGATTCTTGTTTACATTGGCATCACCACCAGAAAAAGGGCATAAAAATAGCCCGGATTTTTTTGTTAAAAAGACCGGGCTGATGGATTATTCAATTGAAAAAGGGAAAAGCGAAGAAAAAAGGAAAGAGGGTACTGAATCACGCGAGAATCGCGAAGAGAATGTAACGAAATCGACGCATTTACACTGCTTTTGATTGAATGAGTACGAGCCATGATACACCTGATTGTGTGCAGTGTTTTTGCGGACTTTCGTGTGCATTCGTGTGCACGCGTGTGCGATTGGCTTGAAAAATACTTCAAAATACGGAAAAAATCTTCCGAAATCGGAAATTTTTTTCAATTCAAAACATAAGAAAAAATGTCCTAGATGCTTGATTTTCACGCATCTAGGACATTTTACATCTGGCGGAGAAAAAGGGATTTGAAGAACTAGTTTTTCTCCTAAAAAGAACGTATCTGCTAACAAAATTTTCGGGCGTGTGACTTTTGTGTGACTTCGCCCTATTTCGTGTGACTTTCGTGTGACTTTCGTGTGACTTACGGGTTTTCTCTACGCGACTTCCCGATGACCGACATGAAGAAGTCGTCGATCTTCCGCTGGTATTCGACTTCCTTTGCAGAGGTCGTGTGCGTGTAAACCGACTTCATGACATTGTCGGTTGCCCAGCCGCCGAGCTTCTGGATGTA
>JAFWQJ010000044.1 GCA_017545185.1 Oscillospiraceae bacterium
ACGAAAGTGCGCTTCTTGTGTTATACTGTTCATAGACAACTTCCTTTTTGATATTGGTGTTTGGGTGGTACTTAACATTATATCATTTTGGAAGTTGTTTTTCTATCCCCTCTGTTACCTATCTATTGTATCATAACATTTGACGCGAAAAAACGCCGCAGCGCAGCCCCGAACTGCCGCAAAAGCAAATCGGATGAACGGCGGCATTGCCTTCCATAAACGGAAATCCCGTCTGACTGCAGAATCAGACGGGATCATGTTCATGCCGGACGCGCCGATGCGGCGACTGCCTGCGCCAGTGCGGGGTCATCGCTTGCAACCCACAGTTTCTGAACCGTATCATCATCAGAATCCGGATAAAAAGTGATATCCAGACGGTACCGGCCGCCCTCGGAGCGTCCCTGCCGGATGATCGCATTCACGGAATCCGCCTCATAGTAATACTTGCATTCTTCGACTTCCGCCGGTGTTTCCAGCGGGTGATCACGGTCATCCGTGACATAGCCGATCATAGCCGGAATATTGATTGCTTTTATTATAGCCAGCTTTGAGAATGCATAGGATTCGGTCAGCGACAGCGGATTGTAATCATCCGGATTCATTTTTTGCAATAAATACATCATTTCATTGTTGTTTTCCGGGATCCTGTATCCGATTTTTTTCATGCCAAGCTTCATGAGCCAGCCGCGCCCGGTGATCCATTTGTTCATCAGATGCCCGTTTTGTTCGTTGACCTCATAAAAATCAACCAGGCTGTTCTGATCCGGTCCGGACAGAATGATGAGATCATACTGCGAAGTATCCTTGCCGAGATAACCCCTGAATACTTCATTGCTGTCCGTTTCCGGCTGAAAGCAGTCGGGCGCATACAGCTTTAAGCCTGCCGCGGTATATTCCGCAAAATCATCGGGAACCTCGGCCGTGCTGCCGGGAAACGCCCTGACCTCTCCGGGCTGATATGGCTCAAAGGCAGGGAAGATATAATATTTGAGAAAGAAATAGTCTGCGCCGATCAGCAGAAAGTATATGACAGTCAGAATGATCAGAACAATGATCAGTTTTTTGATGCGCTTGCTCATTGTGATGCTCCCTTCGCTTTTCATGACAGGGAAACGCCCCAGCCGCCTGCTAAGTACCGGCGGAGAATGACAAGATCCTTCAGATCAAGGGAGCCGTCCTTGTTGACGTCCGCCGCTTCCGCATTGACGGTGACATCCCAGTCTGCGAGCGCGCGCCGCAGCTCTGTCACATCCTTCAGGTCAATGCTGCCGTCATCATTGACGTCGCCGTATTTCACCGACGGGATCTCCGGCGCTGCACCGAGCGATTCAAACGCAAGCGAAGATTCCTTTGCGTATGCCTCCGCGGTCGAGCCGTCATAGCCCGCAAGGATCAGGTCGTCGTCGGTGCCGAATGCGCCCTCTCCGATTACGGCATGACCGTTCAGAACCGTGACCTTATCCGGATAACAGCGGGCAAATGCGTTTTTCCCGATGCTTTCAACAGCAGCCGGAAGAACGACCGTTTTCAGTTCCGTGTCATTGTAGAACGCCGATTCCCCGATGCGCGTCAGGCTGTCCGGGAATGTGATCCCGGTGATATCCCATGCCTTATAGAACGCTTCATCAACGAGCTCCGTCACGCCCTCCGGGATCGTGACCTTGCCCTTGCAGGTTTTGCCCGTATACAGGCTGCTGTTGACAATGACCAGCGGGTCTTCCGCGATCCGGTCAGCGAGCCACGGCGTTCCGGAAAACGCCTCCCTGCCGATATGCCGGACGCTCTCCGGGATCACGATCTCCGTGAGCTCACCGAAATCCCGGAACGCATAGGCACCGATGCTTGTGATGCCGTCCGCGATCACAGCCTTTTTCACATCGGCACAGCGCGCATTCCAGACCGGACGGCTGCTGAAATCCGCCATGTCACCGGTGCCGGAAATGTTCAGCGTATCCGTTCCGTCAAATTCCCATGTCAGACTGCCCCATGTGCCGGATGCCGGCTTCTCAATCGCGGAAAACGGCTTTCCGTGCTGCTGCGCAAAGGTCTCCGCGGCGGAACCGCTGTAGCTGTAGATCGTGCCGCGGAACGGTGCTCTGTCCCGCGCCGTATAGTCGTCTATGATCTCACTGCAGACCGTCTGCGGATTGCCGGTGATATTGCAGTCATAATTCAGGATCGTGAGGCTTTGCAGCCCCGCGCATTCGCAGAACGCCCAGCCGCTGACCGAGCCGACGCTCCACGGCAGCGTGATCTCCCTGAGCGCGGAACATTTCGCGAATGCATAGCTCCCGATGCCCGTCACGCCGTCCGGGATCGCAATATCCTTCAGATTCGTGCATTCATAAAATGCAAAGCCGCCGATATTCGTCACGCCTTCTTCGAGGACGGCCTTGCTGATCTCAGCGCGGGAGCGGTACCACGGTACCTCATTTTTGGATGACCATTCCGCCATTCTTCCGCTGCCGGAGACCGTCAGGACACCGCTGCTGTCCAGCGTCCATGTGAGATTTTCGCCGCAGGTGCCGCTTCCGAGGATTTCCCCGGATGAACCGGCTGCAGCTTCAAACGGAATGCTGTGCGCCTTTGCGTAGGATTCCGCACAGGAGCCTGTTTTTCCTTTGATCGTCAGATTTCCGCAGCCTTCAAAAGCAGTCTCGTCAATGCTTTCGATGCTGTCGGGGAGTGTAACAGATACCAGATGACTGCAGCCGGAAAAGGCATATTCGCCTATTTCCGCGGTGCTGTCGGGAATTGTCAGTGCAGAGCACCCTCTGAACACTTCGCTGCCGATTTGCGTCACGGTGCCTGGTATTGTGATATCGGTTATTTTGGAACAATCTGCGAATGCACGGTATTTGATTTCAGTCACCGGCAGTCCTTCAAATGCAGCCGGAATTTCTGCTTTTTCATCGGAACCGAGGTATTTTGCTAAGGCTGTGCTGCTGCCGTCAAGGCTGACGGAATACTCATAATCAAAATCATAAATTTTATTTGCCGCACATGCGGTCAGCGCAGGACGCAGCAGGGTTGTGCGCTGCGGCACGGCGGAAAACATCATCGCGGCCGCCGCAAAAATGCTCAGAATGCGGTTTGGGTTTTGTTTCATGGGGATACCTCCTTTGCGTTCGGTTTGCGGTCTGCATATCTGCTGTTTATTATTATAACGGAAAATGTTGCGGCCGTCAAGCGATTTGCGCGGAAAACCTCTGAAATCAGCAGCAGAAATGCGCATTCCGGAATTGTTCCGGCATTTGTTGTCAGATACTTGACTTTTTTCACGAAATATGGTATAATATACATCGGCGCAGAGAGAAATCTGCACCCGCGGGCAATTGCCCAAGAGGATTTTTGATTGGGAAAGGATACTGACATGAGTGAGAAGCAAACAAAGCCCGAAGCAAACCTCGATAAGCTGTATGCAGAGATCGAAGAGAACGCAAAGCTCGAACAGAAGAATCTGACTGCACAGGCTGAGGCAAATGCACGCAAGGTCAACAAGGAACAGAATGAGCTGCTGCGCTTTTTCGGCGGTATGCTGCTGTTCGGCGCAGGCATGTTCATGATCTTCCAGAACATGATCGTCGAAAGCTCGTGGGGAATGGGCTCCGTTTTCCACATCGGCGGCTACGGCATCCCGAACGGCACGATCATGATCCCGCTGCTGCTCGGCATCGCACTGCTCTTCCTGCTGGACAGAAAGCTCTGGGGCTGGCTCTTTATCGCAGTCGGCTTCGTGATCGTCCTTGCAGCTGTCATCATGAGCGTCAGCGTTCGCTGGAGAACCTCCAGTGCATGGATGTTCTTTGTGATGTTCGCGATGACCTTTGCCGGCGGTGCAATGATGCTCCGTGAGCTGTTCCGCGGAAAAGACTGAACACATCGTAAACGATCTGCTGCCGCAGGCTTCTGCGGCAGTATTTTTTTGCAGCAATTTCAGAAATATATTGGTCTGCGGTTATGCCCGCTATCAAAAAGCTCTATGCGGAACGGCTTGCAATCCGCTCCCGAATATGCTATAATAGAAGCAGCCGCGAATGCGGCATCATAAAACAAGGGGGAGTTCATATTATGAAGCGTTTTTCCAAGACAGCAGCCGCTGCTGTCAGCGCTGTGCTTGTTCTGCAGAGCCTGCCGGTCACCGGTACGATCTACGCTGCGGATGCAGGCAAGGAGATCCTCGTCACAGGTTTCGAGGACGACGGCGCATCCAAATTCACCAAGCGCGGCGATGACGATACGTCCGTCATCGAAAAATCCACGGAGAAGCCGCACTCCGGCGACGCCTGTATGGCCGTGACCGGACGCTCCGAGGGCTGGAACGGTCCGGCGCTCGTGCTGTCCGATCTGGGCTGTGAGCCGGGCGTCCGCTACATCGCAAGTGCATGGGTCAAGACCCAGTGGTACAACGAATGCAAGCTCAGCCTGCAGTACACCGATGCCGACGGCGAGCAGCATTACAGCAATCTGTCCAAGGCGATCAGCCAGGGCGAATGGGTCAAGATCCCGGACACCAAGTTCAGCTTTTCCGCGGATATGAAGGACGTCCAGATCTACATTGAGAGCAACGACAAGGTCGATCTTTATGTGGACGATTTCTCTCTGACCGAGGGCCCGAGCTACAGCATCCAGAAGGACATCCCGTCGCTGAAGGATGTGTACAGCGGTTATTTCAAGGTCGGCACGGCGGTCACGGCTGCGGAGCTGGCACCGAATGCGACCAAGGATCTGATCCGCAAGCACTTCAATTCGCTGACGCTCGGCAATGAGCTGAAGCCGGAAAACATGCTCGATCAGAAGGCGTGCCAGAAGTATCTGAAGGAGAACGATGACAACACCGTCCCGCAGGTCAGACTGCAGGGCTCCGCGAAGATTATTCTTGATTTTGCGAAGGAAAACAACATTCCGGTGCGCGGTCATACGCTTGTTTGGCACAGCCAGACCCCGACATGGTTCTTCAAGGACGACTACACCATGGACGGCGACTGGGTCAGCAAGGACGTCATGCTGAAGCGCATGGAGAACTACATCAAGGGCGTGTTCGAGGTGATCGAGGCGGAGTATTCCGATATCGACTTCTACGCATGGGACGTCGTGAACGAAGCATTTGACGACAACACCGCCGGCCCGCGCAACCCCGGCGTCTATGAGGACTACCGCGGCGATTCCGCATGGGTCAAGGTGTTCGGCGACAATTCCTTCATCAAGTATGCATTCAAATATGCAAGACAGTATGCACCGGCAGAGACCAAGCTCTATTACAACGACTACAACGAGTACATGACCGAGAAGCAGAACAGCATCATCAAGCTGGTCAAAGAGCTGGCAGCCGATAACCTGATTGACGGCATCGGTATGCAGTCGCATCTCGACGTCAGAAAGGGCTCTGACGCATTCCCGTCCGCAAGCCATTATGCAATGGGCATGAAGAACTTTGTTGACGTTGCCAAGGAGCTGAACCTCGATCTGCAGGTCACGGAGCTGGACGCAACGCTCGATAAGAGCTGCCTCAACGAGGCGGGCTTCCAGACGCAGGCGAAGTATTACAGCGATATCATGGATGTGATCGTGAAGTACAAGGATTACATCTCCGCGGTCGTGTTCTGGGGCACCACTGATGACCAGAGCTGGCGTGTCGAGGGACTGCCGCTGCTGTTCAATGAGGACTATACCGCAAAGCCGTGCTTCGATTCGATCATCGACGGCATCGAGTATGTCGAGCCGCCTGTCACGACGCCGAAGGTCACCACGACCAAAGCCGTGACCACCACGACCGAAGCTGTCGTGACGACAAAGAACGGCCTTGTGACAACGACCGGCAGCAAGCTCACGCCGACCAAGAAGGGCGACATGACCTGCGACGGCAAGGTCGATGTTTCCGACGCAGTCCTGATCGCAAGATACATTGCCGAGGACAGAAACGCAGTCGTGACCGATCAGGGTCTTGCCAATGCCGATATCGACGAGACAAAGGGCGTCGGGGAAGGTGACCTGACCATGGTTCTGAAGGCGATCGCGAAGATGATCATTCTGAACTGACCGGCTTCTGCAATTTCAACTGCATACAGATACGGCACCGGCTGATGACAGTCGGTGCCGTTTGTTATGTTCGGGCGGCGGTCAGTTATGTTTGTGCTGCTGCGGTTGTGGGTTGCTCCGCGCTTTCTGCGCGGAGCAACTTTATGCGCTGAAAGCTTGCGGCTGACTGCGTCAGCCCGACACTTTCAGCGTGGCTGCGAATCTCTTGGAGATTCGCCTGAAATAAGGTATCCGCTGCGCGGATGCTATTTAAGAATGGGAGCCGCTCTTGCCTGCTCCCAAGCCCTTCGAGCGCTTGAACGCTAGGGGAGTTTCGCGCTCTGCGGAGCGCGACGGGGCTCCGCCCCTCGACCCCGCAAACTTTTGAAAAAGTTTGATCAAAACTTTTGATATGGATGCGTGCTGCGGCGTAATGCCCGACCAGTAACGAAAAAGGGTGCCGACTGTTACGTCAGCACCCATTTGTTCATCATAATGGGGTCTGGGGGCACGCCCCCAGCGGGGTTTGGGGCAGAGCCCCATTTTTAATCCGCCGGAGGCACTTACATCTGCTCCTTCGCGGCCGTCAGGGTGTTGCGCATCAGGATTGCGCGGGTCATGGGACCGACACCGCCCGGCACCGGCGTGATCGCGGAAGCCTTTGCCGCGACCTCATCATAGCACACATCGCCGCAGAGCTTGCCCTCCGCATTGCGGTTCATGCCGACGTCAATGACCACGGCACCCTCCTTGACCATATCTGCCGTGACAAAGCCCGCCTTGCCCACCGCCGCGACCAGAATATCCGCCTGACGGGTGATCTCCGGCAGGTTCTGCGTGCGGGAATGGCAGATCGTGACCGTTCCGCTGCGGTGCAGGAGCAGCATCCCCATCGGCTTGCCGACGATGTTGCTTCTGCCGATGACGACACAGTGCTTGCCGCTGATCTCGATCTTCATCGCGTCCAGCATCTCAATGACGCCCGCCGGTGTGCAGGGCAGGAAGCTGTAATCGCCGATCATGATGCGGCCGACGTTCTCCGGGTGGAATGCGTCCACATCCTTCGCCGGGGAGATCGCGTGCAGAATGGTCTGCTCGCAGATCTGCTTCGGCAGCGGGAGCTGTACCAGAATGCCGTTGACCTTCTCGTCCGCATTCAGCTGCGCGACCAGCTCAAGGAGCTGTTCCTCGGTGGTCTCCTCCGGCAGCGCGTATTCATAGGACTTGAACCCGCATTCCGCGCAGTCCTTTTCCTTGTTCGAGACATAGACACGGGATGCCGGATTGTTGCCGACCAGCACCACGGCCAGTCCCGGATCCTTGCCCTGTGCGCGGAGCTTTTCGACCTCTGCGCGAACCTCTGCCTTGACGTTTGCGGCAATCTGCTTGCCGTCAATGATCTGTGCCATGTGATATTCCTCCTGATATTTTGATTGACAATGATAATGTTATTCCGCGTCCGGATCTGCGGCGTCCGCGATCTCCGCCGCCGCATCCTGAACGGCCTCTGCCGCTTCAGTGACGGTCTCACTGACTGCATCCGCAGCATCTTCAGCCGCATCCGCAGCCTGCTCCGCGATATCCGCGGCAGCTTCCTCCGCTTTTTCAGCAGCCTCCTCCGGAATCAGCACATGCGTGGATTCCTCGTCCGCGGTGATCGCCTTCTTGCTGTGACGCTCCTGCCATTCGAGCTCGCGGGCATCGCTTTCCGCAAGCAGACGCTTCGATTCTTCGGTATCGACATACAGCTGGTAGTCCGTGCCGAGCCGCTTTGTCCGCGCAAGACCGATCAGCAGCAGCACAAGCGCCGCCGTCACCGAGATCACCGCAACGACCTGCGAGATCTTCAGCGTACCGGCATAGAGGCTGTCCGTGCGCAGCGACTCGATGAAGAATCTGCCGCTGCCGTACCAGATCACATACATCAGGAAGATCTGGCCGTCGAATTTGCGCCATTTCTTCGAGATAATATGCAGCAGAATGAAGCCGAGCAGACACCACATCGACTCATAGAAGAAGCAGGGATGCACCGGCTGTTCCGCGATCACGGAGCCGTCCGTATAATTCCGCTCGATCCACGACTGGATCTTGCCGCTCGTCATGCCGAACAGACCGTCCGTATTGCTGCCGAACGCCTCATGATTCGTAAAGTTGCCCCAGCGACCGATGCACTGGCCAATCAGAAAGCCGAGGGCTGCGATATCGAACATCGGCAGGAGCCGCACCTTGCGCAGCTTGCAGACTACCGAACCGACCAGCAGCGCGCCGATGATACCGCCGTAGATCGCAAGGCCGCCGTTGCGGATGTTGAAGATCGTTTTCCAGTCTCCGGCGTAGCTGTCCCAGTGGAAGATCACGTAGTACAGTCTTGCGCCGATGATACCGCCGATCACGCCGCCGATGATGCCGTCCAGTGCGCGGTCGGTATCCAGACCGAAGCTGCGCATTCTGCGGAAAGCGTAGATCATCGCGAGCATCATGCCGATCGTGATGAGGATGCCGTACCATGTGACGGAAAAGCCGAATATGGTAAAGGCCGTGCTTTTGACGGTCATCTCCAGCCCGAGCCGCGGAAAGCGGATCAGGTTCGGATCAACCGCATGGATTAACGAACAGATCATAATTCAGATTCTTCCTTTCCGAGTGATTCCGGTTCAATGACCGAAAGACAGATATTGTCCGTGCAGAAGCGTGTTTCGAGACAGCCCTGCACATCGTCCGCCGTCAGCTGTGCGAGCAGCTCTGCCCGCGCAAACGGCGAAATGCCGTCCCAGATAAAGGAATCCAGCATTGCGGCACAGGCTGCCTCCGGATGATTCATGCTGATGACCGTGTCGCCGTAAGCGGCACGCTTCAGCGTATCAAAGAGTGCGCGGTCTGCGCCCTCTTTTTTCACGCGCCCGATCTCTGCACAGAGCGCATCCAGCACCGCCTCCGGGCAGTCGGATTCGCCCTCCGCCAGTACGGTGAACCAGCCGTCCCCGGCAAAGCAGTCGGTCGAAAACGTATCGTTGATGAGCCCTTCCGCGAGCAGACGCTGACAAAGCGGCGATGAGGAACCGATCAGCAGCTCCGCGGTCAGCGAGCTGAGCAGCGATTCCTTCAGGCGCACCGTGCCGGATTCCGGTCTGCTCCGGAACCCCGCCGCAAACTGCGTCTTGCCGACGGGCATCGTTTTTCTGCGGATCAGCCTGCCGGCCGGTGCACGCTCCGGATACCGGAACGGTGCAGCCGTGACGGGCGTCCGCTTTTTGATCATGCGGTCACAAAGCTGCAGGATCTTTTCCGCCTCAACATTGCCTGCACAGCAGAGCACCATGTTCTGCGGGTGATAGAACAGCGCGTGGCAGGTATAGAGTATCTCCGGCGTGATCTGCCGGATGCTTTCCTCCGTGCCGAGCACATCGGTGTGCACCGGATGCTCCGGATACAGTCCGCCGAGCATCTGAAAGAATACCTGATCGGCGGGGTCGTCCAGACATTCCCGCAGCTCCTGCGCAATGATGCTGCGCTCTCTTTCGACGCTTTCCTGCGTGAAATAGGGCTCCTGCACGAAGCCGGTCAGCAGCTCCAGCGCCTCATAAAAATGCTGCTGCGTCTGGAAATAATAGACCGTCCGGTCGAAATCGGTATAGGCATTGTCCCGCGCGCCGAGCCTGCTGAATGCAGCCGAAATGCTGCTGTCGGGATTCTCAAACAGCTTGTGCTCAAGGTAATGCGCGATGCCCGCGGGCATTTCTGTATATGCCGCATCGCCTGCGCGGCGGAATTTCCTGTGCACCGAGCCGAACCGCGTTCCGAACTGCGCGTAGGACGTACTGAACGCAGGCATCTCCATGACGCGGATCTCAAGCCCGCTGTCATGCTGCATTCTGATGCAGACATCGCCGGTGCAGGGGTCGGTCAGACGGGTGATCTCAGCCGGCATCCGCGTCCGCCTCCTCTCCGTCCTCTGCGCGCAGCAGATAGACCGTGTCAGGCGTTAGCTGCTTTGCGGCTTCCGCGATCTGTTCCCGCGTGACCTGCCGCATGGCTTCCGCGAGTGCCTCCGGCGTGCGCAGGTCACGCCGCCGGTACATGGCCGCCGCTGCTGCCGCCGTACTGTCCGGCGCATCCTGCACGGCTGCCGCGTGATATTCATACTGTAAGACTGCCTGCCGCATCATTTCGTCGGGGAAGTCCCTGTCCTGCAGCTTCCGGAGCTGCTCTGCGACGGCCGCCTGAACGGTCTCCGCCTGCTCCGCGTCCATACCGCAGTCAATTGTCACGGTATGCTTAAACTGTGAGCTCTGCAGCGCGCAGTAATAGCAAAGACCCTGCTTTTCCCGCAGATTCAGGAACAGCAGCGATTCCGGGATCCCGCCGAGCACGCCGCAGAGAACGGCCAGTACCTCCCGCGGGATGCTGTCATAGCGGTACACGAGCACCAGCTTGCTCTGTTCCAGCGGCATGGTCTCCGTCTGAACGGCGGGGCGCTGCTTCGGGGCCGTCGGTGCATCAAAATCAAAGAATGCCGCATTCCGGGGAAGCTGACCCAGTGCGCCGCGCACCGCCGCCTCGATCTCGGGCTTCGGCTCCGGCGTCACGCAGACGATCTCACAAAAGGACGTCCGCAGGATCTCCTGCCAGACCCGATAGGCCTGCGCCGGCGTGACGGTCTCCGCATCCTCCCTGCTGCCGTGCACGGAAAACGCCGCGGGCGTTCCCTGATAGGCGATCGCCGCCGCCTGCTGCAAAGCGTATTCGCGCTTGTCGTTGCAGAGGCAGTCGATATCGTCCAGCAGGTTCTGTTTGCAGATCCGAAAGGCCGGATCGCAGAACGCGCCGTTTTCCGCATTCGGCTGCAGCAGACAGCCGAGGATCAGGTCGAGCACCTGTCCGGTGATCGCTTCGCCGTTCAGCGCATAGCGGTCATCGAGCCATGAGGCCGTAAAGACCAGCGCGGCATCGTCTCCGCAGAGCGAGAGCTTCGCGGAAAAATCCGCCGCATACAGCGATTCCAGCCGCAGCGAAAGCGCCGCGTGATCTTTATATGCCGCGGACGATGCCGTCAGCAGATCGGTCAGCAGCGCGTGGACAGGCGCAGTCTCCTTTGTCCTGTGTACATAGAAATAAAATGTCAGCAGGCAGCTCCGGAACTTCGGGCTGCACAGTGCCGTATAGCGAAGCCCGTTTTCCGTGCTGCCTTCCCCGCAGTCCGGTGCGGCATATTCAGTCATCTTCCTGCTCATGCGTCGGCTCCGTTTCCTCCTCGTTCTGCGCATCCGGCGCATCGGTATGCAGGGCGGCGATCTGCCATGTGCCGTGCGCCTGCTTCATGATAAATTCACTGTGCCGGACGACCGGCGCTTCTGTCTGATACCACGACGGCTGCTCCGGCCTGCACACGACACTGACCGTATACAGCCCGTCCTGCTCCGTGACGCTCTGCACCTCCGGCAGATTGCCGAAATAGCGCGGATCTGCGGGCAGCAGGAAGCTGTCCTGATCGGCGTCGTAGTAAAACCGCAGCGCGTCGGTAAAGCCGACTGTGCGGCATTCCGGCTGACGGGCGGTGCCGAACCGCAGATTGCCCGCCTTGACGATCTCCGCAGCGGGTACCGTGCAGAGGTTCGTGTCCGAGGGGTATTCCGCGAGCCTGCCGTCCGTGATGAACGCCCAGACCGCCGCGGTCAGGAACTGCTGATCGGTCAGGTCGTCAGGCTTCTCAAAGGACGGCATATCCATAACACAGAGCGGCAGGATGCATTGCGTGACCGCCGCGTTTTTTGTACTGCTTCGTTCTTTTGCGGAGCGGATGCCCGTCCGCGCCAGCGAAAATATACCGATCAGCGCGAACAGCAGCAAAGCGAGCCCGAAGGCCGCCTCGCGGAGCGTTCTGCGCTGCGGCTTTGCGGATGCCTCCGGCTGTTCCTGCGGCGTCTCCTCAAGAACCGGAACGTCATAGATCCGTCTCTGCCGCTTTGCCGCATCGGCTGCCTGCCGGCGGACCGGAACGGTCTTTGCGCTTTGCTTTCCGGCTGCCCGTCTGCGCTGCTGCCGTCTGATCGCGACAGAGACCAGCGAGCGCTGAGGCTTCAGCGGCTCCGGAGCCGGCTGCTGTTCCGGTGTTTCCGGAGAAGGCTCCTGCTCGGGCGTATCCGGCTCCTGTTCGGTCGTATCCTGCTCCTGCTCGGGCGTATCGTGCTCGGGCGTGTCCGGCGGTGCGGGTTCCGGTGCGGGTTCCGCTTCGGGCTGTGCCGCATCGGGCTCCGCCTCCGGCGTTACCGGTTCGGATTCCGGCTCTGCATCCGGCACGGGCTGCTCATTTTCCGCGGATCTCTCCGGTTCCGGCTGTCCGCCGTCTGTATCCTTTTCATGCCGGAGCTGATCGAGGATCTCGTCCAGCTCCCGATCTGAAACAGCCATTTCAGCGAACCTGTCCGTCGCCGCTGATGAGGTACTTCACCGAGGTCAGCTCGTAAAGCCCCATCGGTCCGCGGGCGTGGAGCTTCTGCGTGGAAATGCCGATCTCCGCGCCGAAACCGAACTCGCCGCCGTCCGTAAAGCGCGTCGAGGCGTTGACGTAGACCGCCGCCGCATCGACCTCGCGCTGGAATTTCTCCGCATGGTCAAGCGATTTCGTCACGATGCACTCGCTGTGGTTCGTGCCGTATTTGGAAATATGCGCGATCGCCGCGTCCACATCGTCCACGATCTTCACGGCAAGCTGATAATCGAGGTATTCCGTTGCCCAGTCCTCGTCATTCGCGGGAATGACGCAGTCGCCGAGCACTGCCTTGGTACCGTCATCGCCGTGCAGCGTGACGTTATGCGCATCAAGGCGCGCCTTCATCATCGGCAGGAACTTTGCCGCGATATCGCGGTGGATCAGCACCGTCTCGATCGCGTTGCAGACAGAGGGGCGCTGCGTCTTGCCGTTGTCCACGATATTGACCGCCATTTCAAGGTCGGCGGAATCGTCCACATACACATGGCAGTTGCCGACGCCGGTCTTGATGACGGGGACGGTCGCATTCTGCGCGACCGCGTTGATGAGTCCCGCACCGCCGCGGGGGATCAGCACATCGAGATACTCCGACAGCTTCATCAGCTGATTCGAAGATTCGCGGCTGGTATCCGGCACAAGCTGAATGATGTCAGCGGGCATTCCGGCGGACTGCACCGCGTCGCGCATGATGTCCGTCAGGCAGACATTCGAGGAGAACGCCTCCTTGCCGCCGCGCAGGATCACGCAGTTGCCGGCCTTCATGCAGAGCGTCGCGGCATCGACCGTCACGTTCGGGCGGCTCTCGAAGATGATGCCGATGACGCCGAGCGGCACTCTGGTCTTCTGGATGCGCAGACCGTTCGGGCGGACATACCCCGCCTCGACCTGTCCGACGACTTCTTCCAGCGAGATCAGCTTGCGCACGCCGTCGGCAATGCCTTTGATGCGCTCCGGTGTGAGGAGCAGTCTGTCCTGCATGGACTTGGACATATTGTTTTTGACCGCGTTTTCAAGGTCTGTCTGATTCGCCGCAACGATCTCCTCCGTGCGGGCGATCAGTGCATCCGCGATCGCGGCGAGTGCGTCGTTTTTCTGTTTGGGTGATGCAGCTGCGAGCGTCGCTGCCACAGCCTTTGCACGGGCACCGAGCTGCTGAACGGTAAGCTGTTCCATACTTTTGTTCCTCCTATGCTTAATCCGGTTTCCGATTCATCATTCACTGTTTATTTCCGTACTGCGGAAACAAATCTCGTTCCGACCGGCTCGTCATTCAGGAGCAGATCATAGAGCCGCTCCGGCTTTTCGCCGTTCATGATGACCATGTCGATGCCTGCTTCCGTCGCGATCTTTGCTGCGGATATTTTTGTCGTCATGCCGCCGCGGGCGTTCGGGGTACCTGCACCGCCTGCGACTGCTTCGATCTCCGGCGTGATCTCATGCACGACCGGGATCAGCTCCGCGTTTTCGTTCTTGTGCGGGTCTGCGGAATAAAGCCCCTCAATGTCGCTCATCAGCACGAGCGTGTCCGCATGGACAAGCCCCGCCACGATCGCCGCCAGCGAATCGTTCTCGCCGATCTCCAGCTCCAGTTCGTCGATCGCGACCGTGTCGTTCTCGTTGACGATCGGGATGACGCCGAGCTCTAAGAGCCGCTCCATGCAGTTGCCCGCATTGACGCCGCCGTTGGAATTCAGGATCGCCTTTGTCAGCAGCACCTGCGCGACATTGACGCTGTAATTGCCGAACTGCCGGTCATAGAGATACATCAGCTCGCACTGTCCGACCGCGGCACATGCCTGCTTGGTCGGGGTATCGGTCGGGCGTTCGCGCAGACCGAGCTGTCCGACGCCGAGGCCGACGGCGCCCGACGAAACAAGGATCAGCTGCTTGCCCGCATTCGAGAGATCGGCCAGCACGCGGACGAGATTGTGGAACCGCCGCAGATTCATTCTGCCGGTGCGGTGCGTCAGCGTCGAGGTGCCGACCTTGACAACAATGCGCTTGCTCTCCGAGAGCGGGCGCAGGGTATTCTGCGTTTCCAAAAAAATACTTCCTTTCAGTCTGATAAAGGTATCTCCGGTACTCACTCCGCAGCCGGTGCCGTTACGCCGTTGACCACATGCTGCGGATTGCCGTTCAGCCAGCCGCGGAGATTGTCCTCCGTGATATCGAGCAGGCGGCGTCTGGCTTCCAGCGGCGTCCAGCCGATATGCGGCGTGATCGTGCAGTTTTTCGCATTTTTCAGCGGGGTATCCGGCGACATCGGCTCCTTTTCAAGAACGTCGAGATATGCCGCCGCGAGCATATCGTGATTGAGCGCATCTGCGAGATCCTGCTCCACGACCGTGCCGCCGCGCGAGGTATTGATGAGGACCGCGCTCTCCTTCATCAGGGCGAGGGAGCGCTTGCAGACCAGTCCCTTTGTCTGCTCATTGAGCGGACAGTGCAGCGTCAGGACGTCCGAGCGGCGGAACACCTCCTCGGCCGTCACGACCGGATACGGACAGTTTTCCGGCACGGTTCTTGTCGCGATCAGCACGGACATGCCGAGTGCATCCGCGATCTTCGCGACCTGTCTGCCGATGTTGCCGTAGCCGATGATGCCGAGCGTCTTGCCGCGCAGCTCGCCGGTCGGATACGGGAAATAGGAGAAGGTCGGGGACTTTTCCCAGCCGCCGAGCCGCACCTCCATGGAATAGAGCGCGACCCGCTGGAAATAATCGAAAATATACGCAAACACGAGCTGTGCGACCGCGTCCGTGGAATAGCTGCCTGCATTGCAGACCGGGATCCCGCGCTCTGCGGCAGCAATCAGGTCAACATTGTTGAAGCCGGTCGCCAGAATGCCGATGTACTTGATGTTCGGGCAGGCCTCCATGACCTCCTGCGTGATCAGCACCTTGTTGCAGATGACGACGTCCGCGTCGCCGATGTGCTGCACGGTCTCCTCGGGCTTGGTCTGCGGATAGATATCCACATGCGCAGCCAGAGAGGCAAAGCGGCGGGCATTCAGCTCCTCGCGGTGATAGGCCATTGTATCCCAGTCCAGAATGACGATTCTTTCCGCACGCATGATCAGCCCTCCGCATCGGCAGCAGCCTTCAGCTTCTCTGCCTTCTTATCGCGGGCGTTCTGCACAAGGTTGAGGATGAACGCGAGTGCGAGCAGCACGGCTTCACCGATGCCGACGCCGTAGAACAGCGTTTCATTTTCCGGTGCGATATAGATCAGCAGCGAAAGCGGCACTGCGATCGCGAGAATCAGCTGATAGATGCGCTTTGTGCGGACAAACTGCAGCAGAAAGAATACAGCCGCAACTGCGCAGAAAACGATGTGCTTGTCCATTGTGATCGGGAACAGGGTCTTTTCCATAAAAATCAATACTCCTTTGGAATCAGTATATCTTCAGATGCGGCGGGCTTACTGTGCAGCCTCCGCATCATAGAATACGCGGTATTTTTTCTGGTTGTGCGAATACGCACTGATGACCAGACCGATACAGAGATACATCGAAAGCATCGCCGTACCGCCGGCACTGAAAAACGGCAGCGGAATGCCGATGACCGGCATCACCTTCAACACCATGCCGAGATTCATCAGGTCATGTGTAAAGAGGATCGCGAATACGCCCATGCAGAGCGTTCTGCCCATGGAATCCTTGGCTGCGCGGCTGTCGCTGAAAATGCGCAGGCAGATCGCCGCAAGCAACACGATCACGGCGATCGCGCCGACAAAGCCGAACGCCTCGCCGATGAACGAGAAGATGAAGTCATTGTGCATTTCCGGCACGGAGACATAGCCTTCGCCGCTTAACCCGAGCCCGAACAGTCCGCCTTTGCGGATCGCTTTCAGGCCGAGGTTCTGCTGATATTCGAGGCCGAGCGGGTCGGTGCCGGGATTCAGCAGCACCCGGATGCGGTTCCGGTGAACGTCACCGAAGGCATACGTCCAGACGAACCAGATCAGCAGCGGCATCAGTGCCGCGCCGCCGAGCATATACCAGAGCGAGAGCCCCGCGGTGAACAGCATGAACACGGTCATCGCCGCGAAGATGATCGCGGTGCCGTAGTCACCCTGCAGCGCCACGATGCCCATGGGGAAGGCGGCGTGCATCAGCAGCAGAAAGAGCTGGAACGGCTGATTCAGCTTATCCCCGACTTTGGATATGTGATAAGCGAAGGTCAGCAGAAAGACCAGCTTCAGGATCTCCGACGGCTGCACCTGCACGAATCCGAAGTCGATCCAGTTGCGGTCGTCGGCGCCCTCGCGCCCGTAGCCGAGGCTCGTGAACGTCAGCGCAACCAGTCCCAGCGCGACCGGCGCATACAAAAACCAGAATTTCGCCAGCTTGTGATAGTCGATCGCGGACACGACCAGACAGCCGGCCAGACCGAGCCCCAGTGAAATGAGCTGCACGATCCAGTCGTTTGCATCGACCTCGTCCGTGATCTGCTGCACCCAGAGCGTCCGGAGCAGCACAACGCTCATGCCGGAGCAGAGCGTCACGAGCAGCAGCAGCAGCCGGTCGATGCGCTTGAAAAAGCCGCCGCGCGCTGTCTCGGTTGAGATGTTTCGCTTCAATTTTGTTTCTCCTGTTTTTCTTTTATAATGTATCTCCGATGGATTGATAATGAGGGCGCTGCCCTCAAACTCCCGCCAAAGGGACAGTGTCCCTTTGGAATCCCGTTATGAGATTGGTTTTTTCCCAATTTCAACTGAGGGATATTTCGTATAATAGTAACGGTATTTTGCATCAAAGAATTTTCTGAAAACAGCATCATGCCGTTCAATCATATTTCCTTTTGGCAGTTCATGTTCAAAATCAATGTGAACCAATCCGTCAGACTGTAAGGTATAATACATGGCTTTCCATACGCTGTTCTGACCGAATCTGATGACGTATGCTTCATAAAGTGCTTCAATCATGTCGGATAACTTCACATAGGATTCCATTTCTTCGACAGAGTAGCGGTCGTAACGCTTAAAGAAAAAGTCAGATGTACAAATGACTTTTGTTTCCGATTCAACAAGCGCAAACCAGATAGATGTTGTTCCCGGTGCAGCATCCGCATAAAAGCAAATCTTCTCCCACGGCACAGGCATCATGCTGACAAGAAACTGCCCGAGTGCTGTCTGTGCGGCTTCGATCTCCTGCATGTTTTCAAGCTGTTCCATGACCGGCTCCTTTCCTGTACGGTTACTTATCAGATGTCTGCCAGTATTTGCGGTCCAGCGTGCGGTACTGCACCGCCTCCGCGATATGCTGCGCGTCAATAACCTCGCTCTGCTGCATATCCGCCGCGGTTCTTGCGACCTTGAGCAGCCGGTCGTAAGCGCGCGCGGAGAGCCCCATTTTCTCAAAGACCGCTTTCAGCCGCGCTTTTGCTTTATCTGTCATCGGACAGAATTTTGCGAGCTTGTCCGGCGTGATGCGCGCATTGCAGGTGATGCCGGTGCCCTCGAAGCGGGCATTCTGAATCTCCCTTGCCGCGACCACGCGCTTCCGGATCTCCGCGCTGGATTCCTCCGGCTTCTGCGAGGAAAGGTCGTCAAAGGTCACGGGTGCCGCTTCGATATGCAGGTCAAAGCGGTCAAGCAGCGGCCCCGAAATGCGGTTCAGATACTGCGCCGCGGCACGCTGACCGCAGGTGCAGGGTCTGGTCGGGTGTCCGAGGTAGCCGCAGGGACATGGGTTCATCGCCGCGATCAGCATGATGGAGCAGGGGTAGCGGATCGTGCCCGCCGCACGGGAGATCGTCACCTCTCTGTCCTCTAAAGGCTGCCGCAGGATTTCGAGTGTGCGGCGGTCAAATTCCGCCAGCTCGTCAAGAAAGAGCAGCCCGTTATGGGCAAGCGAGATCTCGCCGGGGTGCGGGATCGTCCCGCCGCCTGCAAGTCCCGCGGAAGAAATCGTATGGTGCGGCGACCGGAACGGCCGCACAGTCACGAGCGGGTGCTCGGAATCGAGCAGTCCCGCCACGGAATGGATCATGGTCGTTTCAATGGATTCCGCAAAGGTCAGCTCCGGCAAAATCCCCGGCATCCGCTTGGCAAGCATACTTTTGCCGCTGCCCGGCGGGCCGATCAGCAAAGCATTGTGTCCGCCTGCCGCCGCTAATTCCAGCGCGTGCTTGGCGGCGGTCTGCCCGTGGACGTCCGCGAAATCCGGGATCGGCGGCATTCCCGCCTGCGCAAGGCCGATATGCCCGACCGGTTCCAGCAGCTCGTCGCCCTCAAGGTGTGCGAGCAGCTGTTTTGCATTCGCAATGCCGTAAACGGTCATGTCCTCGACAACAGCAGCTTCTTTGGCATTTTCCAGCGGCACGTACATCGTCGTGATGCCGCGGCTTTTGGCGGTCAGCGTCATCGGCAGAACGCCGTTCACCGGCCGGATATCGCCGTTCAGCGAGACCTCTCCGATGATCGCGGCGTCCTCCGGCACCTGTACTCTGCCCAGTGCCGCGAGGATCGCCATGAAGATCGCAAGGTCATGCATACTGCCGTTCTTGCGCTTATCCGCCGGTGCCAGATTGACGATGCAGTTTGAGGTCGGGAATACGATCCCGCAGGTATACAGTGCAGACTTGATGCGTTCGCGGCTTTCCTGCACGGCGGTATCCGCCAGCCCGACGATCTCAAAGCGCGGGAGCCCCTTGTTCACGGAGATCTCCACATCGACGGGAAAGGCATTCAGCCCGAACAGTCCCATACTGTTGACTTTTGCAAACAATCGGCTCACCGCCCTTTCCTGTTTCTGTTATGTATCCGGGTATATCAGTTCAGCGGATGATCGAGTCTCGCCTGTTTCATGGCAGCCTCGTGTTCGTCTCTTGCCTGCTTCATGGCAGCCATGCGCGCCCGCACCTCGGCGGGGTCGGGCAGCTGAGACGCATCGCCCTTCTGCACCGCATGAGACGGCACCGCCGTCATGTCCATGAGCAGCTCCTCTGCGGAGACCTTCGGCAGCGCATCAGCGCCGGTTTTCGGCACATCGGCTTCCTGCGGGACAAATCCCGCCAGCGAAACATCGCCGGTGATCTGCGGTGCGGGTATGGCTGCACGCGCCGTGCCGAGCTCTGCCTCCAGACCGAAATCCGAGGGCTTTACCTCCGGCAGACGCACCTCCTGCGGGAGCCGGACATCCTTTCCGCCGAACAGCGATGCTGCGGCGGCTGCAGTTTCCTGCTCCGGCGCAGCGGGCAGCGGGGGTGCCGCAGGCGGGCCGACTGTTCCCATTGCACGGGAAGCGGCCTGCTTTCTGAGGCGCACATCCGCCGGCAGCTCATATTCGCCTGCGTAGGATGCTTCCGGCGAAAACAGCGGATAGCCCTCCTCGGTTTTCAGTGCCTCCTCGCGGTGCGTGATGATCTGCGACCATGTGCACAGCGCAAGTGCCGCGAGCAGCAGAATAATATTGATGTATGAGATACTGCTCTGCGTATGCAGGCAATAGTAGATCAGCAGGATCAGGCAGATGCCGATGCAGCAGGTGCCTGCGACCGGCGATCTGCGGTAATTGACAAAGCCGATGATGACCATGCCGATGCCGAGCAGGATCTGGAAGAAGCCTGCCGCCATGGCCGTATAGAAAATGCCGGATCCGTGTGCGCCGTCCAGCATCGTGGAGCGCGCGCCTGCAAAGAAGGATGTTCCGAAGATGATGCAGCCGAGTGCGACAAATGCCCAGAAGCATTTTTTATTGTCTGCATCGTTTTTCAGTTTTTTCAGGCGTTTCTGCGCAAGCTGTGCCTCTGCCTCAGGGGATAGTCTCATAGTCGTTCTCCTTGTTCCTGTCTGTTATCTGCGCTTTTTCTTTCCGCCGGATTTTTTCGGTGCGGGAGCCTGTGCAGGTGCCGGCGCGTCGGTTTTCAGCGACTGTGCCTTCGCGACCGCCTCCGCAAGGATCTCCTTTGCTCTGGCCTCTGCCTCCGCCATGATCGCGTCGGCATCGGTGAACGGGTCAGCCTTTTCCTCCGTAAGATCCTGCATCTCCGCCGCAGCGGGTGCAGCGGCTTCCGCAGCAGGCTCCGGCTTTGCTTCCGCCGTCTGCCCCGTTACCGGCTCTGCTGCCGGCCCGGATTTTGCATCATCCTTTGCGTTCTGCACCTCATTGATCTTCTTCTGCAGCGTTGCTGCAAGCTCCTCGCCTGCGTGTCCGTTCTCCGCATCGGGATCCTTCCGCTTTTTTGCCTTGCGGAGCGAATAATCCGTGGAAAACACCGAGGACTTCTTTTTCTTGACCAGATGCTCGCCCTTATGCGCCAGCAGCGTCTGCACGACGTAGTCCGACTTGGTGATATCGAGCTTCTCGTGAAATTCCGGATAGCCCTCCATCTGCGCGAGCGATTCCTCCTTGCGCAGCTCGAGGATCGAGAAATAGTAGAACACAATGCCGACCGCGCCGACCAGACCCGTCATATAGTCCAGCCGGACAATGCCGATGATCGTCACGATCACATACCACATTTCCAGAATGATGTTCAGGATGCGGTAGTTCGCCCATGCCAGATAGCCGAGCACGATGATGATCATGGCCGAAACGATCTGGAAGATGCCGACCGTGATGACGGTTGCGGCTCTGCTGGTGTCGATCCCGTGTCCGCTCAGCAGGTCAAAGCCGCCGACATACACATGGAATACCGCCAGCAGACATACAAAAATGCAAAGGCCGAGGTTGCAGAAGAATGTGCGGCGGTGCACATGCTCGATGTCGTGCATCTGCATCCGGCAGTATTCGTAATGCGACTGGTCTTTTTCCAGATGTACGAGCTGCGGTTTTTCGTCTTCAAAGGGGTTGATTACCTGATTTGCCATAGTCATTCGCCATCCTTTCCGTATCGTTGCCTGATCGTTATTTTAACCGGCTCGCCCGGTCAGAGCTCATCCATTTTACCGTACTCGCCGGCATTGTTTATCGGCGCGCTGAATACGCCCTGTGCGCCCTCGCTGCGGTCATAATAGCCCTGCAGTGCAGAGATCTGCACCGGAACGTCCTCTGCTTTATCCAGCAGATCGCCCATTGCGCCGTGCACCTCGCTGTCCGCGGTTCTGCGGGTTCCGGCCTGTTCTGCGCGGAAGCGGGTTTTCTTTTCCGCGTTCTGCCGCCGCTCCTCCAGCTCGGAGAACGGGATGCGGAACAGCGGGAAGCCCTCCTCCTGCTCCAGCTTTCCGAAGATATATGCGCCGATCAGCGCACAGATCAGCCCCGGGATCAGCAGCAGGCCCATGCTGCCGCCGGAGATCAGATCAATCAGAATGACTGCGGGGACTGCGAGCAGAATCATTTTGACATTGCGGCTGAATGCACAGAACGCCGCGACCGCTGCCGAGATCATCGGGCACAGATTCAGGAACAGCGCGAGCACACTGGTGCCCGTTGCGATATCCGCAAAGGTCGTCGGCAGGCTGAACACTGCCGCAATAAACAGCACAATGCCGGTCATGATCGGGATCGCGACCAGAAAATCGCTCACTTTCTTCTTTTTCCGCAGTTCTGCATAGCGCCGTTCGCGCTCGTCATCAGTCAGACAGCTCGGCATGCGCATCACGCTCCTTTCGCTGAAAGCGGGTATATGATCTACCGGTATACATAGATATTCCATTCTATTATACCACACTTTTTCATAAATGTAAATCCCGCAGACAGATTTTTTCGCCCGCGCACAGCGATTTCACAGGATTTTCATTGTAATGCAGTCCGAATCGTGCTATAATAATTGTTGCATCCTTGCAAAAACATCAAATGAAAGGAAGATAGATTATGATTTTTTATTTTACCGGAACCGGAAATTCCCTCGCGACAGCGAAGGCGCTTGCCGAGGACGGCGAGCCGGTCGTCAGCATCGCGGAAGTGAACAAGACCAAGGCCTACAGCTATACATTCAAAAAAGGGGAGCGCCTCGGCATCGTGTTCCCGGAATACTGCTCGACGGTCGGCAAGCCCGTGCTGGATTTCGTGCGGAATCTGGACGTCAAGGGGCATCCGTACTGCTTTGCGGTGATCACCTGCGGCGGCGTGGTCAGCTTTGCCGCGGGTCTGCTCCGGCATGAGCTCGCGGAGCGCGGCATCCGGCTGCATTACGCGACCTTCGTCCGGATGCCGAACAACGCGATCACCTATTCGCCCGCACCGCCGGAGGACAAGCAGCAGGAGCTGTTCCGGAAAGCGGATGTGCGCCTTGCCGAGCTGAAGGAGAAGCTCAGAAAGCATACGGTGCGCCCGGTGCGCGGCGGTCTGCTCGCGACGGCATTCCAGCCGCTGCTGCGCAAATCCAGCTCGACGGTGCCGTTCCGCGCAGAGGACGGCTGCACCGGCTGCGGGCTCTGTGCAAAGCGCTGTCCGGAGGAGGCAATCCGCATGGAGAACGGCAGACCTGTCTGGGTCAAGGCGACCTGCGCGATGTGCACGGCATGTCTGAACCGCTGTCCCGCGGGTGCGATCGAATACGGCGAAAAGTCCGCCGGCAGAGACCGCTATGTGCATCCGGATCTGCGCTGATTCTGCGTTAATTCTGAATGTTATTATAGAAAACATGAAGATTTTATGAAGCCGCTTGTTTTTTCATGTTGAATATGTTATGATATGCAATGGTAAATGAACAAAGAATCAGCTTTGAAGGGATGCGAATGAATCAGAAACGCCGGAGAACGACCGTGATCCCGCTGCTCTCCTGCCTGACCGTGTTTGTCATGTTTCTCGGCTTTCACGCGCTGTACGGGATATTTCCGTGCGGCAGCAATACCGTGGCATGGTGCGATATGGATCAGCAGGCAGTCCCGCTGCTTCTGCAGCTGAAGCGGCAGCTGCTCAGCGGCGAGGGGATCGGCTATTCCGTACTGGATGCAGGCGGCATGCAGTTTTACGGGATCTTCTTCTTTTTTCTCAGCAATCCGCTTTCCTTTCTCGTTCTGGTGACCGATCTGCCCGCAGACAGGCTCGCGGTGCTGCTGGTCATTGTCAAGCTGGCGCTTTCCGCGGGTACGGCGGCCTTCTGGCTGCAGTACCGCATCCGGCGCCTGCCCTGTCCGATGCAGCTCCTGCTGGCCGTGATGTACGGCTGCTCCGGCTACGGTCTGTTCTATTACCAGAACCTGATGTGGCTCGATATCATGCTGATGACGCCGCTGCTGCTCTGTGCAGTGCGGCATCTGCTGCAGACCGGAAAGGCGCTGCCCTATGCGGCCGTGCTTTCCGCCATGATGATCCTGTGCTTTTATCTCGGCTACATGGTCGTGCTGTTCGTGCTGATCTATACGGCACTTTCGGTGCGGTACACGGTGCCGGAGGAACGGCGCGGGAAGGTGTCGGCACATTTCTGGGGTGCGAGCATCTTCTCTGCGTGCCTGACCGCATTTGTCTGGCTGCCCTGTATCCTGCAGATCATGCAGTCCGGGCGGAACGGCAAGCTGCTCAGGGATCTGATGCATCCTGTGCTGTTTCATCATCTTTCCGACAGGATCTGCGTGCTCGGCGCGACATGCATCGGCTTTGCAATGCTGCCGATGCTCTTTCTGCCGATGAAGCCGTGCGGCAGAGTGCGGCAGCGTGACAGAAGGCTCTTTCTGCTGATGACGGCGGCGGTCGTGCTGGAACCGGTCAACCGGATGTGGCACGGCGGCAGCTATCAGGCATTTCCGCTGCGCTGGGGCATGTTCCCGATTCTGCTGATGCTGACCTATGCCGGCGAACAGCTTTCGGACGGCGCATGTCTCCCGGAGGGCAGACGCCGGACAGCACATCCGCTCCTGCCGTTTTTCGGCGTTCTTGCGGCGGCCGTGACTGCATATCTGCTCCGCAGATTTGCGGGAACGTATCTGCGCTCCTATCTGGACAGCCTGTGGGTCAGCCCGGAGCACGCGCTCTGTATGCTGATCTGGTTTTTCCTGATGACGCTGCTCTATTCCTGCGGCATCGTCAGCTACCAGCAGCGGCGGTTTTCCCTGCGCGGCTGCACCGGATTTCTTGCAGTGCTGTTCCTGCTGGAATTTGCGCTGAACTACGATTCCTATTTCGGCAGAGCCGCAAACGACGGTCAGCTTTATTCGCAGACGACTGCCGCGGCGGAGCTCTTTACGCCGGAGGAGCCGGCAGCCAGACTGAAGGCTTCCCGGAAATATGTCCACGCGAATATGCTCGGGGCGATCGGTTATCCGACAACGGCGCATTATACCTCGTTCACGCGTGCCGATTACCTGCGGGGCATGAAGCGGTTCGGCTACAGCTCCTACTGGCTTGAGGTACCCTCGACCGGCGGGACCTTCCTTTCGGACGCGCTCTGGAATATCCGGTATGAGCTTGGCACGGAGTACGACTTTCCGCCGTGGGTTAAGGCGATCGGTTCGGCCGGTGTGTTTTCTGTCGGAAAAAGCAGCATGACGATGCCTTCCGCGCTTCTGACCGATGCGGAACCGGAAGCGATCGCAGAGCTGCCCGAAAAGGGAAGCAGATGCGCCGTGCAGCAGTATCTCGCAGAGCAGTACCTCGGTGCTGCGGACGCCGTCATCCCGTATCAGCCCTCTGTGCTCCGCGGTGTGACGGTCAGTTCCTCGGAGACGGAGACAGTCTGCACGCTTGCCGACCCGGAAACGGACGGCCTTATCAGCTACTCGTTTTTCCTCAGGGAACCGCAGGCACTTTACTTTGATCTGTATTCGGACAGAGGCACCAGTCTGAACAACCCGAACAGCGCTGCCTGCGACATCGTCCTGAACGGCGTGTCCGTCCGGAAGGAGCACCCGGAGAACAACCGCAACGGGCTCGTTTACCTCGGCACCTGCGAGGGCTATACCTTCGTCAGCATCACCCTGCACAAGAATGTCACCTGTGAGAGCTTCGGGCTCTTCGGAATGCAGACGGACCGTCTGGCAGAAGCGATGCAGCATGTCAGCGGAACGGTTTTGCAGTATCAGAAAGGCGTTTATACGGCGGAATGCGAAACCGACAGACCGCAGACGCTGATCCTTTCGGCCGCCTACAATGAAGGGCTGACTGCGGAGGTCAACGGCGAAGCGGCTCCGGTTTACCGCGTGAACACCTGTCAGGCAGCTGTCCGCGTTCCGGCGGGCAAAAGCCGCGTGACCGTGCGCTTTCATGTGCGCGGGCTGAACGCCGGCATTCTGCTGGGGGCTGCTGGGCTCCTCGGGTTTCTGCTGTATCTGCTCGTGCGCAGACGGATCCCTGCACCGCTCGGCAGGGCGGCATACCGGTGCGGCGAAAGACTGCTCCGGATCAGCTTCTGCATGATCCTGCTGCTGATCTATCTGCTGCCGGCTGCGGCATGTGTCATCGGCAAGCTTTTGGTATAATCATGCGTGGGAATTTGGATTATATTGAAAAACGCGCTCATTTCCTAGAAAAATAATTGTTTTCGTTTTTGCCTTTTTACAAAAAGTTCACATTTTGTTCACAGAACGCTCACATTTCTAATTTATAATTGTAAATGTAAAAAAGTCTTGTATGTATATGCTTTTTCGCGATTCATTTAAGATCACGCCGGAATCTGTACCAAATCGGCGCACTCTGAATCGCTGAAATACGGAGGAGGAAATTGTATATGGAAACCAAAGGTATCAGCAAGCTCGATCTCAAGCGCAGAAACAGAAAGCAGATTCTGCTCGCGATCCGTCAGGCGGGAATGCTCGCCCGCGTGGACATCGCAGCACAGCTTTCCCTGACCCGTGCGGCCGTCACGATCATCACCAACCAGATGATCACCCAGAACATTCTGGAGGACATGAACGGCCCGCTTCCGGAGGATCTCAGTGCTCCGAAGAAGAAGGGCAGAAAAAAGACCATGATCCGCATCAACCCGACATTCAAGTATGTCCTCGGTGCCGCGATCAACGAGAACGACATCAGCGTGGGTCTCGCGAACCTCGCGAACGAGCCGATCGACCACAAGTATCAGGAGATCGGCGACGACACCGCGCCGGATGAGATCATCTCGTTCATCGTTTCCAGCTGCCGTGAGCTGATGAAGAAGCATTCCCTGAGCACCAAGCAGATGCTCGGCCTCGGCATCGGCGTCATCCCGGCGCGCTGGGAGCAGCTCCGCGGAGAGCTGAAGGGACCGGTCATCACGTTTGAAAAGCTCGTGTATCTGCTTGAAATGGAGCTGAGCATCCCGGTGCTTGCTGACAGCGCGATCAATCTCTATGCACTCGCAAATATCGACTACACGAATCCCAAGAGCGCAAACCAGCTCATGCTGTATTCCGGCCAGGCGTATAATTCCGTTGCGGTCGTCGGTCAGGAGCTGCTCGGCGGCTTCCTCGCGGATTCCGATTCGGTCAGCCACATGATCGTCAAGATCGGCGGCGCAAAGTGCGAGGGCTATCCGGACGGCTCCGTCTATGCGGAGATCACCCGCCCGGCACTGATCCGGAAGGCATCCGCACTGAAGAACAAGCCCATGACCGCCGCAGACATCAATGAGGCATATGCGGCAGGCGACAAGGATATCGTCAAGCTCGTGAACACCTACGCAGACCAGTTCTGCTTCCTGATGTACAACACCACGACCGGACACCATGTCCGCCGCGTGGTCATGCACGGATTCAAGTTCAGTGAGCAGATCTACAAGCTGATCTGCGACAAGCTCGCTGAGCTCGGCAGAAACAGACCTGTTGAGCTGACCTACAGCCGCATCGACGGCGAAAACAGCTTCCTCGCGGGCTCCGCGCTGACCATTGAGCGTCAGTTCTACGAAATGGGCGGTATGCTCCCGGGCGAAACTGCAAACTGATTTCATACCACACTCTTTTTCGGCGGGAGCCTGTCCTTCGGGGCAGGTTCCTGCTGCTTTTAATCAAGTTTTTTTAATACCTGCCGGTCAGATAGGATTTTTGCCGATTTGCCGGATTCGGCGAAAGCGCTTGCGTTTCTTTTTTCAACATGCTATAATTGGTGTGACGGAACCCGTTTCCGGATTACTGATTTAACAGGAGGACGTATACAATGAGAAAGAAAGCATTGATCTCCGCGAGCCTTGCGGCCGGACTGCTGCTCGGCGCGGCTGCTTATCCGGCAGTCGAACAGATCGAGGTATCGCAGGGCATCACCGCCTCGGCTGCGACCGGTACCACGACAGACGGCTGGAAGTTCAGCTATGATGACACGCACTGCGAGATCACCGGCTGCACGGACGCCGTCCGCGGCGCGGTCACCGTTCCGGCCTCCATTGAGATCGACGGCAAGGCACTGCCGGTCACGAAGATCACAAGCGCATTCAATGAAAGTGCTGCCGCCCAGCAGTCCATTACGTCGCTGACCGTTCCTGCAAGCGTGACAACAATCGCCAATTCCGCTTTCTGGAAAATGAAAAGTCTCGAAACGGCGGATATTCAGGCACAGATCACTGCAGCGCCTTCGTCCATGTTTTCCAACTGCACCAGCCTTGTGAAGGTCAAGCTTCCGGACGGCCTCTTAACGATCGGAATCAATGCTTTCTATGACTGCCTCCGTCTGAAGGATATCCGGCTGCCGGATACGGTCAAAACGATCGGAGACAGCGCGTTCAAAGGCTGCGAATCGCTGGAAACGATCAACATTCCGGGCAGCGTCACGATCCTGCCGGAAAGTCTCTTTTACGGATGCTCGGCACTGAAAACCGTTTCGATCGGCGAAGGTGTCATGACGATGTCTTCATACGTCTTTCAGAATTGTATCGCACTCGAGGAGGTCACATTCCCGAAGAGCATGACAAAGGTTTCCTCGCCGCTGATGTTCAGCGGCTGCAAAAGCCTGAAAAGCCTGACCTTTGAAAACCCGGAAACAGCAATCGAATATATCTCCGGCACCGAGGAAAAGCCCGTCACATTCTACGGCTATGAGGGCAGCACCGCAGAGCAGTATGTGAAAGCCAACGGCGGACGCAGTTATCTCGTGTTCAAGTCGATCGGCGAGAAGCCCGCACCGGAACCCGTGAAAGATTACGGCATGTTCTGCGATGCAAACGGCGACGGCACGGTCGATATCATTGATGTTCAGCTTATCCTGAAGTATTATGTCGAGGACTTCGCGGGCAACAAGCCGAGCTGGTACGAGATCACCGGCAACCCGAAGGCACCCGACGCACCGTAAGCGCGGGGAGCCCCCGCCGGCATTTCCCTCCGGCGGGCAGTGCCCGCTGCCGTATCCGGAAGCGCGGCAGAAAACGGCTGCTCAGCGCAATCGCCGCAGCGGCAGCCGCTGTCATGATCGGCGGGACGGTGACTGTCGGCGCGATCAATGACTGGGATTATAACAGCCTCATGAACAACTATTTCAATAAATGGTTCGACACAAAATCCAATTACGACTTTGAGGGGCAGGGCATCGACATCAAGGACACATTTGTCACGACGGAATCGGAGCTGGGAGACGACAGAAAGCTCAAAAGCTGTGAGATTACTGCAAACTTTACTGAGCCGATCAGCGTGGAAGGACTGAAAGAGATCCGCTTCAATCAGAACCGCATTATCCTGAACGAAAACTGACCTGATACAAAACAGCCGCATCCTCTGCAAAGGGGGTGCGGCTGTTTTATTGTCACATGGAACTGTGCGATCGTATCCTCTTTGCCGCGTCAGGCCGAAAATTTGTCTCTGTAACCGAATTGTAACCTTTTCAAAGGATCCGGCCTATCATTTTTTGGCGGACTCCACAAAATCGGAGTCTGCTTTTGTACCGTCTGCACAAGTTTTTTGCGATGATATTGGAAAATACGTTCGATTATCAGCCGATTTTGCCATTCTGAACCGCCTTCATAAAATCTTCAAAGGTTGACAAATTGATTACACCGTGTTATAATGGCAGTACGCTCCGGCTCACTCCGGAGACGCAGCTACGGAAAAAACATAAGAAATCTGCAAAAAGCTTACACAGAAAAGAAAACGCATAACAAAAGAAAAAAAGGGAAACCCGGGAAGGCCTGTGCTCGCCCATACCACATCCACACACGGAAAGAGAAGGTAACCCACCCCATGAGAGAACAACTGAAACGGCTCATCTCAGCGGCAGCCGCGATCTGTCTGCTGCCGGGCATGACAGCCGCGCCGTATTCCGGCGTGCCGTGTTATGCTTTGACCGTATCCGCAGCCGCCGCAAGTGCTGCGCAGTACGGTCAGTCTGCTGCATTCGCAGAGGCGGTGCAGCGCATTGAGGAAGGCGCCTGCGGGCTTTATACGGACAGAGACGGCACTCTGCCGGCACAGCTCGCGGTCGGCACCGCACTCAACAAGTACCAGACCTATTTCGTCAGAACGTCAGACGGCGGCGGCTGGAACGGCAAACAGTGCTATATCTACGCGCAGGGCGTTTACAGTCAGCTGTTTGACGCGCTGCCCTGCAACGGACAGCTTGATTCCGTATCTGCACGCGTCGTGCTGCACGGCCCTGCAGAGATCACGCCGCAGGTGCTGTATGAGCATCATGTCATGCCGGGCGCTTATCTGCGCACGACCGTGAATGCAGACGGCAGCTTCAACAGCAATGCAGGCCATTCGCTCATTATCTTAGGCTATGACGCCGAGCAGATCACCGTGCTGGAGGGCAATGCCGACGGCCAGGGCGCGATCACCGAATCGACGATCAGCTATAAGGATTTTGCGGATTGGTTTACAACAGGCCGCGGCAGAACCGTCACGCATATCATCCAGCCGGATGAATCGGTTTATCTGCAGCGCTACGGCATGCGCTATTCCGATCTGCCGGAGATCCCGCTCACGCCGGAACCGGAGGAAACGGCACCGGCTGCATCCGAACCGGAGTTTTCCGAACCGTGCACACCGGACGAGAATCACCCCGCTCCGGATGTGATCCGGGAATACGTCGAACAGACGGAACCTGTCGTCACCGAGGCAGAGACAACGGTGACTGCGACCGTGACCGAAGCCGTCACGACAACCGAAGCGACGACCGTCACGGAGGCGGCAGAGACTGCGCCGGAAACGGATGCATCCGAATATCAGCAGCCGCTGACCGCTTCGGAGCCCGTTCTCCAGAAGATGCCTGCTGCGTATACGGCAGAGCCGATCCATGTTTCCAGAAAGAGCACGCAGATCGCCCTGTTCCTTCCGGAGGCAAGAAGCTACAAATGGAGCAGCAGCGACCCCGCTGTCGCACAGGTCGATGAGACCGGAAGGGTCTCGATCCGCGGAAACGGCACCGCCGTCATTACCGCCGTGCGCGAGGGCACCTGCTACGAATTTCCGGTCAATGCACAGATCGTCAGCTGGGCAGAGCTCGGCGACATCAACATGGACGGCACGGCAGACCCCGGCGACGCGAACATTGCGCTCACGATGTATGTCGAATCGCTGGCCGGAAACAGCAGCGCAGCCGCGCTGACCGCTGAGCAGTACGCCCGCGCCGATACCGATGACAACGGCAGTATCACCATTGAGGATGCACAGAACATTCTGCTGTTCTATGTGCAATACATACTGTCCGGCAAGGGCCGCAGTCCGATGGAAACCTGGACAAAGCTGCTGAATCTGGAATGATCAGATCATACAAGAATCGCCTGCACAGCTCGTGCGCTGATGCAGGCGATTTTGTCATGCACAGAAAAGGAAGTATCACAGAATATGACTCCGCAATCCGTACTCAAGGAATATTTCGGCTATGACCGCTTCCGCGACGGGCAGGAAGCCCTGATCGGGCAGATCCTCTCCGGCGGTGATGTGCTCGGCATCATGCCGACCGGCGCCGGCAAATCGGTCTGTTATCAGGTCCCGGCGATGCTGCTGACCGGCATCACGATCGTCGTTTCGCCGCTGATCTCGCTGATGCAGGATCAGGTCACGGCACTGAAAGACGCCGGACTTCCGGCGGCGTGCCTGCACAGCAATCTCGATCAGCAGGCGTATTTTGAGACGCTTGATGCCGTACGGAACGGGGAGATCCGGCTGCTTTATGCGGCGCCGGAGCGCCTGCTGACGGACGCGTTCCTCTCGCTGACCGAATCGGTCGCGATCGCAATGGTCGCCGTGGACGAGGCGCACTGTCTTTCGCAGTGGGGACAGGATTTCCGGCCGGGTTATCTGCAGATCGCGGAGTTCCTGAATCTGCTGCCGCGCAGACCCGTCGTTGCGGCATTCACCGCAACTGCGACGCAGTCCGTGCGGGACGATATCCGCATGCTGCTCGGGCTGAAAGATCCGCTGGAGCTGGTCACCGGCTTTGACCGCAGAAATCTCCGCTGGATTGTGGAGCGTCCGGCGAAAAAATATGACGCGCTGCTCAGGATCCTCAAACGGAACAAGGGCAAAAGCGGCATCATCTACTGCATCTCCCGCCGCGTGACGGAGGAGATCTGCTCGAAGCTCTGCGCGGACGGCTTCCGTGCCGTGCGGTATCACGCGGGGCTTTCCGCGGCGGAGCGCACCGCCAATCAGGAGGCGTTTCTCCGCGATGAGGTGCAGATCATCACCGCGACAAATGCCTTCGGCATGGGCATTGACAAATCAAATGTGTCGTTCGTCGTGCATTACAATATGCCGAAAAGCATGGAGGCGTACTATCAGGAGGCGGGCAGAGCCGGACGCGACGGCAGCCCCGCGGAATGCACACTGCTTTACAGCCCGCAGGATATCCGTACCAATGCGTTCCTGATCGACAATAACGAAAGCGAAAACGACCGCCTGACGCCGGAGCAGCGCACAGCCGTCCGGCAGAAGGATCACGAACGGCTGCAGGCCATGGTGCGGTACTGCTCCCTGACCGACTGCCTGCGGCATTATATCCTCGGCTATTTCGGGGAGCAGTCCCCGACGCACTGCGGCAACTGCGGCAGCTGTCTGGCGGAGACGGAACCCGTAGACGCGACCGTTCCCGCGCAGAAGATCCTTTCCTGCGTGTTCCGCGTCGGACAGCGCGGACGCCGCTGCGGCACGAAAATGCTCTGCGATATCCTGCAGGGGAAGGACACGAAGCAGCTGAAGGAGGCGGGCTATCAGACGCTTTCGACCTACGGGCTGCTCGGTGATATCTCCCGCATCCAGCTGGAGCACATCGTCAGCATTCTGATCTCGCGGGGCTATCTGGTGACCGATACCGGACAGTACGCGACGCTCTCGCTGACGACAAAGGCGAATGCCGTCCTGCGCGGACAGGAAACTGTGCAGATCGCACTGCCGAAGCGTGACCTGAAACAAACGAAACGCGAGCAGCAGCTTGCGAATATGCCGGATTACGGCGTGGACGAGGAACTGTTCCAGAAGCTGCGGCGCGTGCGCGAGAAGCTGGCCGCACGGGAATTTGTCCCGGCGTATATCGTCTTTTCGGATGCGACACTGCGCGATATGTGCAACAAGCGGCCGCAGGACGAGGACGAAATGCTCGCGATCTCCGGCGTCGGCAAGTACAAAATGGACAAGTACGGCGAGGCATTTCTGGAAGTGCTGCGTGCCTATCAAGAGGTGTCTCCGACGGATTAGAAATGGGGGCGGGCAGCGCCCGCCGGCGATTCCCTCCGGGGACCGGTGAGCGAAGCGCTCCCAATTAGCGAAATGCACGCCGCGGGGCGGCTTCTTTGGCTTTACTGCTCCCAATGCTGAAGCCCGCCGCTGGCTTAACTGAAAACGAAAAAAGGACGCTGATGCAATGATCGGCGTCCTTTTTGCTGTATGCGCTGAATGTGCAGCGGACGGGCTTATGGCTGGCCTGCTGCATTATTCTGTTGCGGGGTATTTGCCTTTCAGACACTTATAAGGAACGCCAAAAAACCGTTCATGTATTGCATCATGCTGCTGAACAAAGTTTGCTTCTGAAATCACGTATTCAAATTCAATATTAACTGAATAATCAGAATCAAGCGTATAATACATTTCAGACCATATTTTATCTTTGCCGAGTTTATCAAAATATGCCTGATAAAGCAGTTTTGTTAATTCCATCAGTTTATCAGTCGTATCCCATTTATCCGTCGGATACTGAGCATATCGCCTCCAAAAAAATTCTCTCGTGCAAATCGCGCTCGTATCTTTTTCTTCAAAAGCATACCAGATTGTTCGTGCTCCACTTTCACAGTTGGCAAAAAAGCAAATCTTCTTCCACGGCACCGGCATCATGCTGACAAGAAACTGACCGAGTTCTGTCTGCAGGGCTTCGATCTCTTCCATATTTTCGGGTTTGTCCATAATAGACCTCTTTTCTCCGCAGAATCCCGATGCGCAGGCGTGCGCTGTTGATAAACACATTATACCATACCCACGCCGGAAAAGTAAAGGGGGCAGTCGTGTTTTTGCGCTGATTGCTGAATCCGCCGACCGTACCGGAAATGCCCGCGGCAAGCTTCAGCACTGGGAGCAGTAACGCCAAAGAAGCCGCTTTAGCGGCGTGCAGGAGAGAATGTTGGGAGAACTTCGCCAACCGCCCCCGAAGGGAAATGCCAGCGGGCGCTGCCCGCCCGGAGGGAAACGCCCGCGGGGGCTCCGCGCAAAAAACCGCCGCTCTCCTTACGGAAAGCGGCGGTATTTCATAAGATTGTCGGTCTGAATCAGCTTGCCTTGTTCAGAAGCTTCATCAGCTGAGACTTCTTTCTTGCGGCATTGTTCTTGTGCAGGATGCCCTTTGCACATGCCTGATCCACGCGCTTGATCGCGTAGCGGATCACGGTCTCGCGGTCAGTGCCGCCGACGTATGCCTTCTTGATCGCGGTCTTCAGTGCGGACTTGGTTGCCTTGTTCCGCGCTGCACGGATCTTGTTGGTCTTGTCTCTCTTTTCCGGTGTCGGGCGCTTCTTC
The DNA here is from genome assembly GCA_017545185.1 of Oscillospiraceae bacterium. Lineage (GTDB taxonomy): Bacteria > Bacillota > Clostridia > Oscillospirales > Ruminococcaceae > Firm-04. The sequence continues at coordinate 34,235 of JAFWQJ010000044.1, forward strand.
GGCCCAGCGTTCTTTGCAGCTGCCATTGTCTGGTACTCCTTTTCTTGTCTGCCAATTTGCAGAATTTCTGAATAATTCTTGGAAAGCGGCACACAGTACATACAGAATGATTATGGCGGGATCATTCTGCCAGCGCGGGTGGGGACCGCTTGCGTTCCATGCTGCCAAACCAACTATTATTATATCAGGTTCGGCAGAAAAATGCAATAGGGCAATCTGCGGAATTTACGCTGATTTCGGCATTGCGTTTCGGCGGAATGCACAACTCCCGCGCTTCGGAGGTACAATATGCAGCAGCAGACAGCGTTCAGCCGCACCGATCTTGCGGTCGAGCAGACAAATACAGCGGAATCGTATCCCGGCATCACGGTCAGAGAGCGGGGCAGTGCCTTCCGGATCACGGATATCACGATCGACTCCGACGACCACGGCAAAGTGATCGGGCGGGGGAAGGGGCGGTATCTGACGCTGGAAACCGCAGACCTGCACCATGCGACGCCGCAGCTCCGTGAACAGGCCGCCGAGCTCGCGGATGAACTGCGGCAGTTTATCCCGGAGGGGGCGGTGCTGGTCGCGGGGCTCGGCAATGCGGACATCACGCCGGACGCGATCGGCCCGGAGACGGCAGGGCGCGTCCTTGCGACAAGGCATCTGCGGCGGGAACTCACGGACAATGCGCCGGACACCGCCTTTCTGCGCGGACTGCGGCAGGTCAGCGTCCTCGCGAACGGCGTGCTCGGTCAGACCGGCATTGAGACCGCCGAGCTGATCGCGGCGCTCCGGCAGACCGTTGACCCCGCCTGCGTCATCGCGATCGACGCGCTCGCCTGCTCCGATCTGCGGCGGCTCGGCACGACCGTGCAGATCTCCGATGCAGGTATTTCCCCGGGCAGCGGCGTACAAAACCGCCGTGCGGAGTTAAGTCAGCGGACGCTCGGCGTTCCGGTGATCGCGGTCGGCGTCCCGACGGTCGTCGATCTGCATACGGTCGTCACACAGGCAGCGGACGGTCATGCCGGTCTGCAGCATGTCCCGAACATGATGGTCACGCCGCGGAATATTGATGAGCTGCTGCACCATGCGGCGCGGCTGCTCGCACTGTCCCTGAATCTCGCGCTGCATCCGCAGTTCAGCTTTGAGGATGCGGAAGCGCTCTGAACCCGAAAGGAGTATGCCATGCTTGTCAGCTTTCTGCGCGTGCTGATCCTGTACCCGGTCGTCGTATTCGGGATCCGGCTCATGGGCAAACGGCAGCTCGGGGAGCTGCAGCCGACGGAGCTGGTCGTCACGATCCTGATCTCCAATATCGCAACGCTGCCGCTTGAGGATCAGAATCTCCCGCTGCTGATGAGCATTGTGCCGATGCTGCTGCTCGTCTGCTTCGAGGTGCTGCTCTCGTGGGGCGTGCTGAAAAGCCGGCGGCTCCGGCATCTGCTTTCGGGCGCGCCGCAGGTCATTATCCGCAGGGGAAAGATCGACCGGGAGACCATGCAGGCACTCCGCTTTTCGCTCGACGACCTGATGACCGCCCTGCGCGGCAGCGGCGTCTTTGATATCACCGAGGTGCAGCTTGCGGTCGTTGAGACGAACGGCAAGGTCTCGGTCTATCAGAAGGCGCCCGCCCGTCCGGTGACCTGTGCCGATCTGCAGCTGAGGCCGGACATAAAAGACCCGCCGGAGGTGCTGATCGCGGACGGCTGCATCAGCAGAGAGGGCATGGCTGCGGCAGGCTGGACGGATGCCCGTCTGCAGAATATCCTGCGGCAGAAGCAGCTTTCTGCGGAGCAGGTCTATCTGCTGACGGCGGATGCGGCGGGGCTGCGCTGTCTCATCAAAAAGGAGGCTTCTGCATGAAGAACAAACGGATCCGCACGGCGGCTGCGGTGCTAGGCGGCATCATTCTGCTGATGACCGGCTCCGTCATCACCGTGCGGCATTGCTGCGGCAGGCTGCTCCGGCAGACCGGAAAGATCCTCGACGCGATCGGTACGGAGCAGGCCGCCGCGGAGATCGAGGCACTGGAGGCGGACTGGCGGCGGTACAGCATCCCGCTGCATCTGTTCGTCCCGAATCAGCCGCTGACCGACCTGAACAAGACGGTTTTCCGTCTGCAGGCGATGAACGCCGACGGCTGCGACGATCTGCGCGCAGAGCTCTGCGCCGTCAGAGCCGACCTCGAATGGATCCGCGGTCAGGAGCTGTCTTTATTTTAAGAGATCGCTGCGGCGGACTGCGCGGCGCATCCAATACAACAAAAGCCAAGCCGCTGAATGAACATCAGTGACTTGGCTTTCTGTATTCGTGTTTTGCCGGATTCAGTAGGATTCTGTGCGCGCAAGATAGGTGAATACGCCGTAGAATGCGGTTTCGACCAGCGGGATGAACACATTGCTCCCTGCCCGGATCGAGGACAGCAGCGAACCGATCATGATGAGCAGGCTGATCATACTGAGCCGCTTGCAGCGGTAGGGGTCGCTGTCCAGCCCCGCCTTGCCCGCGAAGATCGAGATCAGCCCGGCGGCAGCGGGGAATGCCAGAATGAGCGCCGCAATCAGCGTGATGCCGCCCTTCATCGTCTGATCCATACCGCTTGTCGCAAAGGATGCGATCAGAAAGATGATCAGGCAGGCCAGACAGTTCAGTCCGCCGATGACGATTGCAGCGATGCAGCAGCCTTTGAAAATCTTGTAAGTATCCATGATGTACCTCCTGATGTAAATTTTCTAATATTATACACGAAACTGCGGCAATTGTCAAGAGCCTGCGGCGATTTCATTGACACGCGGGCATATCCGTGCTATAATGGGGATTACGAAGAAAACCGGCATTTCGGCAACGATAACGGAGGAACTATGAAAAAAGCATTGATCGCCATGAGCGGCGGCGTGGATTCCAGCGTCGCGGCCTATCTGACGATGCAGGCGGGCTATGACTGCATCGGCTGCACGATGCGGCTGCACGGGGAGAGCGGTCTGCCGGACGACACCGCGGATGCGCGCGCCGTCGCGGAGCGTCTGGGGATCCCGTTCCGCGTGTTTGACCTGACGGCGCTGTTCAAAGAAAAGGTCATCGGCAGCTTTGTGGACTGCTATCTCTGCGGCAAAACGCCGAACCCCTGCATCGAATGCAACCGGCATCTGAAATTTGCGAAGCTGCTGGAATTTGCCGCGGAGCTCGGCTGTGAGAAGCTCGTGACCGGCCATTATGCACAGGTCATTGAAACGCCGCAGGGCTTCCGGCTGAAGCGCGGCGCAGACCCCGGAAAGGATCAGAGCTACGTGCTTTATATGCTGACGGCGGAGCAGCTTTCTCATGTGCTGCTGCCGCTCGGCGGACTGACCAAGCCGGAGGTGCGCGCGATCGCGGAGGCGCAGGGCTTTGTCACGGCGCACAAGCAGGAATCGCAGGATATCTGCTTTGTGCCGGACGGCGACTATGCGCGCATTGTGGAGCGGGAAAGCGGCGTGAAGCCGGTGCCCGGTGATTTTGTCGATCTGCAGGGCCATGTGCTCGGGCAGCATCAGGGGCTGATCCATTATACGGTCGGGCAGCGGCGCGGTCTGGGCATCGCGGTCGGGAAGCCTGCTTATGTCTGCGGACTGGATGTGCCGGGCAACCGCGTCGTGATCGGGGACAATGCCGATCTGTTTACCGATACCTGCAGACTGGAGCGCATGAGCTGGACGGCGGGCGATCCCCCGAAAGAGCCCGTTCGCTGTACGGCGAAGATCCGCTACCGGCACCCGGCGCAGCCTGCTTTGCTGACGTTCACCGGTACGGATACGGCAATTCTGCGGTTTGACGCGCCGCAGCGTGCGATCACCCCGGGGCAGGCGGCCGTCTGCTATGACGGAGACACTGTATTGGGCGGCGGGTCGATCGCGGGGCAGCCCCCGCTGGCGATTCCCTCCGGGAGCGATGAGCGAAGCTCGCCCAATAATCTGAACACACGCCGCTAAAGCGGCTTCTTTGGCTTTGCTGCTCCCAGCGCTGAAGCACGCCGAAAGCATACCTGTATTCTTTATTTTAGTGAAGAGTGAATAACGAATAATGAATAGTGTATCGGTCTTTCACTATTCACTCCTCGCTTTTCACCATTCACTATATTATATATGGTATAACCGGAACGGAGATGAAACAAATGCAGAACCCGTGGGAGACGATCGCGCTCCCGGATTACGAAAACCACATGAAGCTGGATTCCGTCCGGCAGCTGCAGGCACTGAACCGCATGATGCAGGCGCAGCTTGCCGCTTATCCGGCGGAATCCGTTATGATCCTCGGCATTGCGGGCGGAAACGGTCTGGAGCATATCCGGCCGGAACAGAAAACGGTGTATGCCGTTGATATCAACGGGGCGTATCTGCGCGCCGCGGCGGAGCGGTATCCGGCGCTTGCCGGCAGACTGCGCTGTCTGCAGCTTGACCTGATAACGGAGGCGGAGAAGCTTCCGCAGGCAGAGCTGCTGCTCGCCGACCTCCTGATCGAATATATCGGATACGGCGCATTTCAGCGCGCCGTTCAGCAGGCAGCGCCGGAATATGTCTCCTGCGTCATCCAGATCAACGAAGATGCGGCGGAATGGGTTTCCGATTCTCCGTATCTCCATGTGTTTGACGGGCTGGATGCGGTGCATCATCTGATCGCGGAGCAGCCGCTGACGGATGCCATGCGGGAGATCGGATATACCGGCACATTCCGGGGATCCGAAGCGCTGCCGAACGGAAAATCTCTGCTCCGGCTGGATTTTCAGAGACGCTGAAAAAATTTTTTTCATGACAATATATTTTTTTGCAACCTCGCAGCGGCAAACGCTGTCATAATAGGCAGAGGAACATGAAAGGCGGTGAAACCGTGAATGATGAAAAGCTGATCGGATTGTTTGAAACCCGCAGTGAGCGGGGCATCGAGGAGGCGAACCGTGCGTACGGCGGCCTTTGCCGGTCGATTGCAATGCATATTCTTTCAGACAGCCGGGATGCAGAGGAATGCGTGAATGACGCGCTGCTGCATGTGTGGAATGCGATCCCGCCGCAGAAACCGCAGAAATTCTCCGCATTTTTTGCATCAGTCACGCGCAATCTTGCACTGAACCGCTATGCGGCAAACCGCGCACAGCGGCGCGGCGGCGGACAGGTGCCGCTGGTGCTCGAGGAGCTTTCCGAGTGCATTTCCGCACCGGAGAGCACGGAGCAGGTGCTTGACCGCATGGCACTGCATGATACGCTGGAAGCGTTCCTCAAAAGTCTGCCTCCGAAGCACAGCAAGGTTTTTATGCGGCGGTATTTTTCCATGATGCCCGTCGCGGATATTGCCGCAGAGCTGAATATGCGTGAAAGCACAGTCAAGAGCATCCTGCGCAGGACGAGAGCCAAGCTGCACGAACAACTTGAAAAGGAGGAGCTGCTATGAAAGAACAGGATCTGCTGGAGGAGATCGGCAAGGTCTCCGAGGAGCTGATCGCGGCACACGCGCTGCCGGACGCAAAGCGGTACGGTGAGGGCGGTGCTGAACAGTCAGTCACTGCAAAGGAGCAAATTGTCATGAGCGAAAAGAAAACTGAATATATCAAGAATCCGTTTATTCGCGCCCTGCCCGCGATCGCGGCTGCGGCGGCGGTGCTGGTCGCAGGCGTCATCATCCTGCCGAAAACCGGTCTGATGCGGACACCGGCAACAAGCGTCGATTCCGAGGTCGAGACATCCGAGATCACCGAAACATCCGATTTCCGGCTGAAAATCAGCAAAGCGTGGATGAATGTCATTCCGGGGGCAGAGCTGGAGCATTCCGGCAATCTGGATGTGACGGCAGAGCTGGAATATGCCGGACAAGATGCCGCACCGACGGTCTGGTACGGCGGCTTCACGCTGGAAAAAAACGGCAAACTTCTGTACGAAAATGTGGCTGACGGCGTGCAGCCGGAGCATTTTGAGAATCCGGCGGCTGAACCGGCAGAGAACGGTGCCGTGATCTATGACAAAGAGCCGGAGCCGCTTCCGGTCGCGTATTCCGCACAGGGCGCAGTTCCGCTTTCGATCCTTGCACCGGATCTGGATGCACACTGGATTCAGAATGAGCCCGGTGATCTGATGCTGACAGTCTACTGCAGAGTCGGTTCCCCGGCTGCGGAGCCGATCACGGTCACTGCACCGGTCACAGATTATGAGGTCAGGGATTTTGAACCGACAGTGGCACTTCCGGATCTCAATAACTGGACGTATTACGATGCAAAGCAGCTGATCCAGGAGGCGGGGCTCTTAGTGGACAAGCGCAGCGCATACAGCGATGAGATCCCGGAGGGACATGTCATCTCGACCGATCCGGAGCTGCCAGCCGAACTGGCCCCCGGCACGTATGTCCGCGTGATCGTTTCCCTCGGATCAGGTCACAACATCATTCCTGTTCCGAACTTTACCGGCATGGACTGGGAGCTTGCCAAAACCATGGCAGACGGCATGGGGCTGATCCTCGGAAAGAATCCGGTTCCGTCATCTGAACCGGAAGGCACGGTGCTGGCGCAGAGCATCGAAGTCGGTACGGAAGTCGCGGAGGACACCGTCATTGACCTGGAGGTTTCCACGGGCAGCGAACAAAGCGAATTCCAGATCCGTACTTTCCGGATCCCGTTCCAGATCCCGACGGGCGTAACCGGCCAGTTCCATATCGAGCTTTACAAGGATGGCGAATGCGTCGAAACGGGCAGCAGCTTCGATCCGGAATATGCCGCCGGCACGACCTCGGTGGCTGTGACCGTTGAAAATGTCGCCGATGTGATCGCGTATCTGGTGAATGACAAAACCAGTGCAAAAGCGGAGATCGGAATCTGTCATCTTGATGCTTGGGACGGGAGTTTCTCCTTTGATAAAGAAATCAATATGGAGGAAGTGTTCCGGCAGGTCACGGAGACCGGCACATCTTCAGCGGATCAGTAAATGCATCTGAAAGCAGAGACCCTGCCCGTTCGCGGGCGGGGCTTGCTTTTTTACCGGATTTATGCTATACTGTATCTAAAATCGAACTGCACAAGAAATGAGTTGATCCATTTGAACAGAATCCCTGCACTTTCTGCGATCCTGCGGGAGGAGGACGCAGATGCAATGCTCCTGACCGGCGAGGTCAATCTGACTTACATCACGCAGATGACGGGTCTGGAAGGGCAATGCCTGATCCTGCCGGATGATACGGCAATTTTCGTGACCGACGGGCGTTATACCGAGGCCGCGGAGCAGAAGCTCATCCCGCGCGGTTTTACCGTGCTGACGCGCAGCAATATGAGCGCGATGTACGATTATCTGCGCAGCGTGCTGGAACAGCATGATATCCGCAGGCTGATGTATGAGGACGATGTGCTGACGGTCTCCGATTTTGCGCTGATGCGGGAGCAGCTGCAGCTTTCCTTTCAGCCGGTCGGCGACCGCATCAGGAAGCTCCGTGCGTGCAAATCACCGGAGGAGGTCGAATGCATCGTCAGGGCGCAGCGCATCGCGGAGGCGGCGCTCGAACGTCTGCTGCCGAAGCTGCACGCCGGCATCACGGAGCGCGAGGCAGCGGCCATGCTGAACTATTATATGGCGCTGGGCGGCAGCGAAAAGCCTTCCTTTGATACGATCCTGCTGTTCGGCGAGAACACGAGCAAGCCGCACGGCGTACCCTCTGACCGCGCGCTGAAAGAGGGCGATTTTGTCCTCGCGGATTTCGGCGCGGTGTATCAGGGCTATCATTCCGATATGACGCGCACCGTCGCTTACGGCCATGCGACCGACGAGATGCGGCAGGTCTACGAAACGGTGCTTGCTGCGCAGGAGGCTGCGATCAAAGCTGCAAGAGAGGGAATGCTCTGCTGCAATATGCATGAGGCTGCGGCCAATGTGATCGCGGAGGCGGGCTACGGCGCATACTTCACCCATGCGCTCGGGCATTCGGTCGGGCTGGAGATCCACGAGACGCCGGTCGCGTCCCCGCGCTGCGAAAAGCCCCTGACCCGCGGCATCGTCATGACGGATGAGCCCGGAATCTATATGCCGGGAAAATTCGGCGTCCGCATTGAAGATATGCTGCTCATTGAAGGCGATACACCGCGCAATCTGACGGCGTTCCCGAAAACGCTGCGGATCCTGCCGGTCTGATATCCCGATTCTGACGGAAAGGAGGAACCTGCCATGAAATATGTCTGCTCTGTCTGCGGTTATGTCTATGACGAGGCAGCCGGCGATCCGGACAACGGCATCGAGGCCGGCACCAAGTTTGAGGATCTGCCGGAGGATTTCGTATGTCCGCTCTGCGGCGTCGGCAAGGATATGTTCGAGGCTGAATAAGCGATCTGAACGAATAACAGAAAACAGCCCGGCCGTACACGCGAATGCGCATACGGCCGGGCTGCTGTTATGAATCGAGGACTTTATTATAAGAGAATGTCGGAATTATGGGGGCGGGTCGGACTTTGCGTCCAAGGGCTCCCGCCCTTTGGAAACCTGTACGCGCAGAAAGCTGACGGCTGACTTTGTCAGCCTGACGCTTTCGCGCGCTGCGGATCGCTCTGCGATCCGCCTAGGGAGGCCCTCTCTTACAGGGCCCCCCTCTCATAAAAACGCTCCTCCGGAGCGTTTTTATGATTCACCCCTGCGGTGCGCCTGACGATAAGGGGGAGTTTCGCACTCTGCGGAGTGCGACGAGAGGCTCCGCCCCTCGACCCCGCAAACTTTTGAAAAAGTTTGATCAAAACTTTCATTTTTGTCCGCATAATGGGGAGTGGACGACAGTGACGGCGGGTACGGATTCCATGCTCGTTGAAGATACGACATCGAATGTCTACTACAGATTCATTG
>JAFWQJ010000045.1 GCA_017545185.1 Oscillospiraceae bacterium
GAGGGGAGGAATAAGGAAAGAGAGTCTGAGAGGAAACCTTAAGGGAGGGGAGAGAATAAGCGACGAAGGAGCGCTCTCTCCCCTCTCTTGTGGTTTCCTCTCAGAAATCGCGCCCCGCGCCCAGCCAAATCATACATCCGGACATAAAGATAAAGCGAGGCGGGGAGCGCCCGCCGGCATTTCCCTCTGGTGCGGGGATCCCCCGCTGGCTTTTCCCTCCGGAGACGGTTGGCGAAGCTCCCCCAATATGCTAAGTGCACGCCGCGGAGCGGCTTTTTTGGCGTTACGGCGCCCAATGCTGAAGCCCGCCGCAAGCAAACCGGTAATCCGTATTTCAGTGAATAGTGAATAACGAATAATGAATAGTGAATAACGAAAATCCGGGAAAAGAATCCGTTTACAGTGCCGGATAAAACAAACCCGGACGCTGATATCAGAGCCGGCACCCGGTTGATTCAAAGAGCGGTCTGTCCGCCCGAACAATATTTACCTTTTTTCAGGAAAACCGCAAGGATTGACCGTACTTTTACAATTCTCCCCATTGCAAAATCCGACAAAATGTGCTACAATAAATACAGAATCGTCAACATGGGGAGGCTCGGAATGAAAGCATTGATGATATATCTGCGTGAATTTCACGCAGCATCGGTCGTGGTGCGGCTGCTGCTTGCGGTGCTCGCGGGCGGCGCTGTCGGTTACGGCAGAGCGCGCAAGCAGCGGAATGCCGGCCTGCGCACCTATATGCTGGTCAGCATCGGCGCGGCACTGACGCTGATGATCTCGGTCTATGAGCATGAGATGCTGTCCGGGCAGTGGGCATGGCTGACGGATGTCGCAGACGTCAAATTTGACGGCACGCGCTATGCCGCACAGGTCATCAGCGGCATCGGCTTTCTGGCCGCCGGCACCATCATCGGCACCGATCATCAGCAGGTCTCCGGCCTGACCTCCGCGATCGGACTGTTTGCCGCGGGTGCGCTCGGCATTGCGGCCGGTGCGGGCTTTTACGAATGCGTCCTGATCGGGCTCCTGCTCATTATCATTACCATGGAGTGCATGAAGCCGCTGGAGGTCGGATTCAAACGGAAGCTGCGCAATATCACGATTTTTGTGGAGTTTCACTCCATTGATGATGTCAGCACGATCTCCGATACCGTAAAGGGGCTCGGTGCACAGATCTTCGATATCGACATTGAACGGACAGAGCAGGAGGGCGACGAGCCGCCTTCCGCCATTCTGATGCTGAAGCTTGCCCGGGAGCAGAGCTCGCATTCTGCGATGCTTTCGTCTCTGGCGGAGCTGGAATGTGTCTACGCTGTCCGCGAGCTGATCTCGTGAGCGGGAAGAAAGGAGCAGGGTATGCTGCATTTGTTTGACTGTCTGCGCGATGTGACGCTGATCTCGGTCATCTTCCGGATGCTGCTCGCACTGATCTGCGGCGCGCTGATCGGACTGGAGCGATCCTATAAAAACCGTCCGGCGGGCTTCCGGACGCATATTCTGGTCTGCATCGGAGCGGCTGCCGCTTCCATGACCGGAATCTATCTTGCCGTCAACCGGCAGTTCCCGACAGACCTGTCCCGTCTGGGTGCGCAGGTCGTCTCGGGACTGGGCTTCATCGGCGGCGGCACGATCATTCTGACGAAGAAAAAGTCGATCAAGGGTCTGACGACGGCTGCGGGTCTGTGGGCGTGCGGCATCATCGGCCTTGCGATCGGTGCGGGTTTTTATGAGGGCGGCATTCTGGCCTCCGCAATGATCCTTATGGTAGAGATCTACGGTTCCGACCTCGGCAGCAAGATCAAGCACAATCCGGAGTTCCACATCAGTCTGCGGTATCAGGAAAAGGCCGTGTTGGATGATCTGCTCCGTTTCTGCAAGGACAACCGCTTTTCGATCCGCAATCTGCAGGTGCGCGGCACCTACGACGCCGAGCAGCCGGTTTATACGGCAATGATCGACCTGCGCTCGCGGAAATTCTCCACGCTGGATATGCTGATCGAGCACGCCCGCAAGCTGGACGGTGACCTCTTGGTCGGCGAGCAGGAGGAGACATAACGGGGAGCCTCCGGTCGGCAGGGCCGACAGCCGTTTCCCTCCGGGGACGGTGAGCGAATATCTCCCAGCAATCGCAGCGCACGCCGCAAAGCGGCTTCTGCGGTGTGATTGCTCCCAGCGCTGAAGCACGCCGAAAGCATAAGAAAAACACAAAAGGACGCTGATACAGTCATCGGCGTCCTTTCATATTACACATAATGGGGTCTGGGGACAATGTCCCCCGCAGGGGCTCCGCGTACCCCTCCGTCAGCTAACGCTGACACCTCCCCTTTCGGGGGAGGCTTGGGGAAAGCTTCAACATTGGGAGAAGCAGCCTTTCAGAAGCCGCCCCGCGGCGTGTACCGCGAAAAATGGGAGCGCTTCGCCAACCGCCTCCGGAGGGAATCGCCACCGCGGGCTCCGCGGCGTGCTTCAGCGCTGGGAGAACAAACGCCAAAGAAGCCGCCCCGCGGCGTGTGCTGCGAATGTTGGGAGAGCTTCGCTCACCGCCCCCGAAGGAAAATGCCGGCGGGCGCTGCCCGCCCCCGCTTATTCTATGGTTTCGACCTTGAGCAGGTTGGTCGTGCCGGAGATACCGAGCGGAACACCTGCCGTAATGACGACCAGATCGCCCGGTTCGGTATAACCCGCTTTGCAGGCCGCCTCGACCGCATGGCGGAACAGCGCATCCGTGCTCTGCTCCTCGTTGATGACCAGCGGATGCACGCCCCACGACATATTCATCTGCCGCTGCACCATGGGCTCGGTCGTGCAGGAAATGATCGGGAACATCGGGCGGTATTTCGAGATCAGCCGCGCTGTCTCGCCGCCCTTCGTGACCGTGATGATCGCGCTGGCATCTAAATCGTGCGAGGTTGTGACCGTCGCGTGTGCGATCGCGTCGGCAATGGTCGCCTTCTCGTTCATGCGCGCAAGAAATTCGCTCTTGTAGTCAATGCTGCTTTCGGTCGTCAGCGCAATGCGCGCCATGGTCTGCACGGTCTCGACCGGATGCTGACCCGCCGCCGTTTCGCCGGAGGTCATGATCGCGCTGGTGCCGTCGTAGATCGCATTTGCGACGTCGGTGATCTCCGCACGGGTCGGGCGCGGGTTGTTGATCATGGATTCGAGCATCTGTGTGGCCGTGATGACCTGCTTGCCCGCCTCATAGCCCTTGCGGATCAGCTTTTTCTGGATATCGGGGATCTGCTCAAACGGGATCTCGACGCCCATGTCTCCGCGGGCGACCATGATGCCGTCGGCTTCCTCGAGAATTTCGTCGATGTTGTTGACGCCCTCGCGGTTCTCGATCTTCGCGATGATGCGCACGCCGTACCAGCCGAGGCTCTGCGTGAACTTCCGCAGATAGCGGATATCCGCACCGGTTCTTGCAAAGCTCGCCGCTATGAAGTCAAAGCCGAGCTTTGCGCCGAATTCCAGATCCTCCATGTCCGCGTCGCTCAGATACGGCATGGAGAGGTTGACGTCCGGGAAGTTGCAGGACTTGTGATTGGAGAGCAGACCGCCGTGAATGACGCGGCATTCGATATCGGTCGAGGTCACATGCTCGATGCGGAGCTCGACCAGTCCGTCGTTGATCATGACGGTATCGCCGGGGCGGACGTCCTTGGTCAGGCGCGCATAATTGACGCTGCCGATCTTGTCGTCGCAGGGGACGTCCCGCGTCGTCAGTGTATACATTGCGCCGTCCTCAATCTCGACAGAGCCGTTCGGGAATGTGCGCAGACGCACCTCCGGGCCTTTCGTATCGAGCATTGTCGCGATCGGCAGACCGAGCTCCTCGCGCAGGCGCACGACCTGCTCAAAGCGCTTCCTGTCCTTTTCGTAGTCCGCATGGGAGAAGTTGAACCGCGCAACATTCATGCCCGCCTGCATCATCTGGCGGAGCACCTCGTCCCTGTCCGTTGCCGGGCCGATCGTGCAGACAATCTTTGTTTTTCTCAGCTGCTGCTGCATATTGATATCCTCCTGAAACCTCATTCTTCCGTCAGGATCATAATTGCCCTGCGGTATTTTTCACATCGCTCCGCAGTCTTTTCACTTGCGGCGTCTGCGGGGCTCAGCCGTCCCGTATCCGAATTGTGCCGCAGGTCTGCAAGCTTGACCGCTTTTGCATCGGGATTTTCCCGGATGCGCTTCACATAGTCAGAATAGTCCTCCGCAGGGTCATGCGTCAGCAGCCGCAGCGCATCCATGACGCGCGGCGGGAACTGCGCAGAGAGCTCCGCTTCGGTGATATCCGTATCCTCCATGACATCATGCAGCAGCGCGATCGCGGCGGTATATTCGTCGGTCATCTGCTCCGCAAGATGCAGCGGATGATAGATGTAGGGCATCCCGCCCTTGTCAAACTGTCCGCGGTGCGCCTGCTCTGCAATGCGCGCTGCGCGGATCGTCATGTCCGTATAGATCATAGCATCACCCGTACTGTGTTATTTCAACTCTGCCGGAAACCGGATCGACCGTCACGGTCTTGCTGTGCGGGTGATTAAAGTTCCGGTTCGACTGTATCACGTAAACCGTCGCGGCATCCGGCTCCGGAAAGAAATCTTCGTTCACGCGCACGGCACTGTCAAAGTCCGCGAGGCAGTCCGGCAGCGGAACCGCATCGGCACCTGCTTCGGCATACTGTTTCGCGTATTCCGCGGTACGCTCCGGCGTCGTCACAAAATGCACCGTATAAAATCCGGTTCCCTGCATGATGCTCGGCAGAAAAGCAAAGCGGTAATCGCTTTTGACGTCCTTCCGGAAATCCGGGAACCATTCCGGTTCGCCGTACCGGTACAGACTGAGAAATCTGCTCTGGAACGGATACTGCCATAAAAACGGCGATTCCAGCGCGATCGGCGGCGTCAGGAACAGGAATACCGCCGTGCCGAAAAACAACAGCGATGCACAGCCGACCTTCCGCTTTGTGAGCGGAACGCGCGGCTCCGGCGGGCTTTCCGGCTCCGTTTTCGGTGCCGTGCTCTTGCCGACAAGCCCGATCACCGCGGCAATGACTGCAAGGATGAGAAACGACCAGATCAGCGTCAGCACAAAGCACACTGTCAGCAGCAATGCCGCAATCAGATAAAACCGATACCGTTTTTGCTTCATATTTCCCCTCACAGGAACAGGCAGGCGTCACCGAACGAGAAAAATCTGTACTTCTCCTGCACGGCGATCCTGTACGCGTTCATCGTGTTTTCGTAGCCCGCAAACGCGGAGACCAGCATGATCAGCGTGGATTCCGGCAGATGAAAATTCGTGATGAGCCCGTCAATGACCTTGAACGCGTAGGGCGGGTAAATGAAAATGCCGGTGTCGCCCTCACAGGCGCGGATCTCACCGTATTCCGCGGCAGCACCCTCCAAAGTCCGGCAGGAGGTCGTGCCGACGGCAATGACCCTGCCGCCGTTTTCCTTTGTTTGGCGTATTTTTTCGGCAGTCTCCGCAGGGATCGTGTAATGCTCGATATGCATGTGATGCTTGCGGATGTCGTCCTCCTTGACCGGGCGGAACGTCCCGAGCCCGACGTGCAGCGTGACGAACGCCTCGTCAATGCCCTGCGCCTTCAGTTCCGCGAGCAGCTCCGGCGTGAAGTGCAGACCGGCGGTCGGCGCGGCGGAGGAACCGAGTTCCCGCGCATAGACGGTCTGATAGCGCTCCTTGTCCTGCAGCTTTTCGGTGATGTAGGGCGGCAGCGGCATCTGCCCGATCTCGTCGAGCACCGCATAAAGGCTGCCCTCGCATTCAAACCGCACGAGCCTGCCGCCGTCCTCGGTCGAACCGAGTACCTCGGCGGTCAGCTTGTCGCCGAAGCGGAATGTGACGCCGGGCTTTGCTTTTTTGGCGGGTTTGCAGATGATCTCCCAGACCTTTTCGCCGGTCGGCTTCAGAAGCAGAAACTCGATCGGGGAGCCGGTGTCCGTGCGGACGCCGTAAAGCCTTGCGGGCAGCACGCGGGAGTCGTTCATGACGAGCAGGTCGCCCTTCCGGAGGAACTGCCCCAGCTCATAAAAATGATGATGCGAGACCGCACCGGTATTGCGGTCAACGGTCAGCAGCCGCGAATTGCTGCGCGGCTCGACCGGCGTCTGTGCGATCTGCTCCTGCGGCAGATCGTAATAATAGGTACTTCTTTTCGTAAAATCTATGCCCATGACCGGCATGTTCCTTTCTGTATCCTGAATCGGGCGATACTTCCCTTTATACCTTATTATATCACATTGTCAAGGATTTTTCAATGGGAGATGCGTAAAAAAGTTTCTGCTTTGCTGCACGGTGTCAAATGCCTTGCCTGAACTGTTATTCACTATTCGTTATTCACCATTCACTATTCACGAAAGAGATTCCCGGTATTCTGTCGGCGGGCTTCAGCGCTGGGAGAAGTAATCTTACAGAAGCCGCCCCGCGGCGTGTGCCGCGTTAATTGGGAGAACTTCGCCAACCGTCTCCGGAGGGAAACGCCCGCGGGCGCTGCCCGCCGCATTTTTTATGATAATATACTTGCGTAAAATGGATTTTTGTGGTATACTTGATTATGGGATATCCTGTACAGAAGAACGGGATATATGTTCAGAAAGAACTTTCGGAAATGAGGTCGATCTATTTATGAAACTGATCTTTGCAGTCGTCAACGGCGATGACAGCGCAGCTGTCTCAAAGGCTCTCGCCAAAAACGGCTTCCGCGCAACGAAGCTTGCCTCGTCCGGCAGCTTTTTGAGCTCCGGCAATACGACCTTTCTGATCTGCGTGGAGGAAACCGACGTTGACGCTGTGATCGGGATCGTGGAGCAGAAATGTCACCACAGAAAGCAGTTTGTCCCGTCCACCCCGACCTACGGCTCGCCTTTGACCGGGCAGATGCCCTCGATGCCGCTGGAGGTACCGGTCGGCGGCGCAACGGTCTTTGTGACGAATATCGAGCGGTTTGAGAAGCTGTGAGTACACAGAAATTACCGGCGGTCTGCGGGAACGCCCAGCTCCTTTCCGAGCTGCAGATCATGCGCAGGCAGAATCATCTGCCGCACGCGCTGCTGCTGCACGGCGCACAGGGCTGCGGCAAAAAGCTGATCGCCAAATGGTTCGCGGCACTGGTGCTCTGCGAGGACGCGGAACATGCACCCTGCGGCTGCTGCAAAAACTGCAGGCTGGTCGCGGAGGACGCTCACCCGGACGTCATGACCGCGGAGCATTCCGGCAAGCGCGGCGGCTTTTCTGTTGAGACCGTCCGCGAGATCCGCCGGGAAGCAGCCGTCCTGCCGAACAACGGCGATATGCGCGTGTTCATCTTCCCGGATGCCGACGGCATGAGCATTCAGGCGCAGAACGCGCTGCTGAAATCCGTCGAGGAGCCGCCTGCACATTCCTGCTTTGTGTTTACGGCGGGGACTGTCGGCGTGCTGCTGCCGACGCTGCTTTCGCGTATGACGGCGAAGGCGGTCTTTCCGGTGACGCCCGGCGAATGCAGTGAGGCGCTGCTCAAGCGGGATTATCCGGATGCGGATATCCGTGCGGCAGTTGCGAGATTCGGCGGCAATATCGGCAAATGCATCGCGTATTTAAGCGATGAATCCGTCAGGCAGTCCGCAGACGATGCGGCGGCGCTTTCCGCGGCACTGGCGGAACGGAATGAATATGAGCTGCTGCGTCTGCTGACGGCAGCGGCATCAGATAAGGAGCGGCTGACCCGGACGCTGGAGCTGCTCGACGCACAGGTGCGGGACGCGGCTGTCCTGACGCTGGAGGGCGACTTCCCGCGGCTCGGCTGCGACCGTTCGGCGGCGGAAACGCTCTCTGCGGGGCTGACCCCGCGCAGGGCGATGCGGATGCACGGTGCCATTCAGGAGGCGTTTGCCGATCTGGACGGCAATGTCAGCGCCGTGCTGACCGTGACGGCACTCTGCACCGCGCTCTGTGACGCGTAATACCGGCAAAAACCCGGCGGGAGACCCGCCAGATAGGATAATTACTATGATCGAAGTTATCGGAGTCAAATTCAAGAGCGGCGGCAAAATGTACTATTTTGCGCCGGGCAATCTCAATCCCGCAGAGGGCAGCTATGTCGTCGTGGAAACGGCAAGAGGCCCCGAATGCGGCGAGGTCGCGGCAAGACGCCACGCGGTACAGGATGAAAGCATCACTGCGCCGCTGAAGCCGATCCTGCGGCTCGCGACCGCCGAGGATATGGAGATCCTCGAAAAGAACCGCGCCTATATGGCAGAGGCGTTCCGCGTCTGTCAGGAGCGCATCGAGGCACGGAATCTGCCGATGCATCTGGTCGATGTGGAGTGCGGATTCGACAGCAACAAGCTGATCTTTTATTTTACGGCGGAATCGCGTGTCGATTTCCGCGAGCTGGTCAAGGATCTGGCGACTGCGTTCCATGTGCGCATCGAGCTGCGGCAGATCGGCGACCGCGACGAGGCAAAGCTTCTGGGCGGCCTCGGCATCTGCGGCAGAGAGTTCTGCTGCAAGGGCTATCTCAACAATTTCCAGCCGATCTCTATCAAAATGGCGAAGGAGCAGGGGCTCGCGCTGAACCCGACCAAAATCTCCGGCGCCTGCGGCAGACTGATGTGCTGCCTGCGCTATGAGAGCCCGGTCTACGAGGAGCTCATCAAGCTGACGCCGAAGGTCGGCTCGACGGTCATTCTGCCGGGCGAGATCCCGGTGCGTGCGTATGTCATGGAGGCGAACCTCGTGACGGGTATGCTGCGCGTCAAGCCGGAAAATTCGGATGTGCCGGTATCGGTGCACCGCGATACGGTCGAGCGTCTGCAGGATGCCAGCCGCCGCATGACGAAGGAGGATCTGCGCGAGAAAAAGACGATCCCCGCAAAGCCGGAGGTCTCTCCGCAGAAGGCTGCGCCGAAGCAGGAGCAGGCCGATAAGCCGGAGAAAGCAGACAAGCCCGCAAGACCGGAGCGCCCGGAAAGACCGGAGCGTCCGGAGAAAGCGGATCGGGCAGAGCGTCCGGAAAGACCGCAGCGGCAGCCGCGTCAGCGGACAGAGCGCCGCGAACGGCCGCAGCGTCCCGCACCGCAGAATAAGCAGGAGAATGCTGCTGTACAGAATCCGGCGCCGCAGAATCCGGCACAGCCGCACAATACAGCGACGCTTTATACGGAGTTCGGCGAGAACCGTCAGAAAGCGGCAGCCCCGCAGAATACACAGCAGCCGGTCCGTCATACGGCTCCGGCACTGGATGACATGGACTTCACCGAGCACCGCGCCGTCATTGAGGATCCCGAACGCGCCGCAGAGCAGCGGCAGGAGCGTCAGGAACGGCAGGAGCGCCGGGAGAAGCAGCAGGGCGAAGGCGGCCGGCACTACCGCAGACCGAGCAACCGCCGTTATCCGAATCACCGCGGCGGCAACCGCGGCGGGAACCGTCCGCAGGGCGGGGAGAAGCCTTCCGGCGGGCAGAGCGAGGGCTGATCGTTCCGCAGCCTGAAAGGGGCATCAGCGGCCGGAAACGCAGCAGAGGCTTCAATACATTGCGGAGCCGGAACGTCTGAACGCGCACTTGGATGAATTCATTGCGCTGTCCCGATCAGAGCGGCGTGTATCCGGGCATGCCGGAAGCTATCAAAAGACTGAAACATCTCCGGGAAGGAAACCCCGGAACAAAGGAGCAAAAAGACCGATGAACCATTCTGAAAAGCCTTATGCCGGCCTCGCGCTGCTGACCGATCTGGACGGCACGCTGCTGACGCCGGAGAAAACCGTTTCGCCGGAGGATGCCGCCGCGATCGCGGATTTCCGGAGAAAGGGCGGGCTGTTCAGTATCGCAACGGGACGCGGCACGCAGGCCTCGCAGGAGTTTCTGGAGCTGCTGAAACCCGATTTCCCCGCCGTAATGTATAACGGCGCGCTGCTTTATGACCCTGCAAAACAGCAGATCGTCGGGGCTGCGCATCTGCCGGCGGGGACAAAGGACATCCTGCTGGAGCTGATGCGCGAATTTCCGGACGTCGGCGCGGAGGTGCTGGCACCGGACGGCGTGTTCGTTTTGCAGGAAAATGACTATGAGCGGCAGCATCTTGAGATCACGCATATCCCGCTCGTGCGGAAAACGCTTGACGAGATCCCGCCGGAGCAGTGCTATAAATCGCTGTTTGCCGGTGCGCCGGAGCGCATTTCCGCCATGCTTGAATACGTGAAGCAGGAGAGGTTCGCGCTCGTCAATTTTACGCGTTCGCACCAGTGGTTTCTGGAAATATTGCCGCATGATACCAGCAAGGGCACCGCACTGACAAAGCTCCGCCGGTTCCTGCCGGAGGGCACCGTCATCGGCGCGGCCGGCGATTTTGACAATGATACCGCCATGCTGCTTGCCGCCGACTTCTGCGGCTGTCCTGCGGATTCGCAGCCCTCTGTGCTGGCTGCTGCTGCCGGAAAGGGCGGCTTTCTCTCGGAGAAGACCTGCAAAAACGGCTTCTTCGCGGACTGGATCGCGGCATTTGTCAAGCATTGCGGGCGGGCATAAGCAGAATGCCGCCGGGTAATTTTCACACAGTTTTTTTCTTTGGCACTTGATATCCGGCACAATATGTGCTATAATAATAGGTGCAGGGTCTCCTGCGTTCACTGTCCGACAATCAACAAAGCCGCTTTGCGGCAGAACGGAGCGTGACAATATGAAAAATGTGATCCGTATTTTATTCCTGCTCGTGATCATCTGCAGCGCGGTGATCTCCGTGCGGTATGCCGTTGAAATGTACCGCGACAAGTACGCCCCGCGCTATCTGAAGGGAAATGCCTGCTGAGCCGTGCTCGGCATGACATATCAAATCATCTGAATCTGTGAAGAAAAGAGGAAAAAGCAATGGACATTCGTTTTGAGAAGGCAGCAAGCCTGAAGGCAAAGCCGGCAGACGAGACCAAGCTCGGCTTCGGTCACATCTTCACCGACTACATGTTCATCATGGACTATGAGACCGGCAAGGGCTGGCATGATGCAAGAATCGTACCCTACGGCGATCTGCAGCTGAGCCCGGCAGCACTCTGCCTGCACTACGGTCAGGAGGTTTTCGAGGGTCTGAAGGCTTACCGCCGCGCAGACGGCGAGATCCAGCTGTTCCGCCCGGAGGAGAACTTCAAGCGTCTGAACAGCTCCAATAACCGTCTGGTCATTCCGGAGCTCCCGATCGAGGATGCAATGGAAGGCCTCATGGCACTGCTGAAGGTCGAGAAGGACTGGGTTCCGTCCGCTGAGGGCGCTTCTCTCTACATCCGTCCGTTCATCATCGCGGTTGACCCGTTCCTCGGCGTCAAGCCCGGCGATATGTACAAGTTCATCATCATCCTTTCGCCGTCCGGCGCATACTATGCATCCGGTCTGGATCCGGTCAAGATCTATGTGGAATCCAAGTACGTCCGTGCGGTGCGCGGCGGTATGGGCTACACCAAGACCGGCGGCAACTACGCTGCATCCCTGATCGGTCAGGACGAGGCACACAAGGAGGGCTACTCCCAGGTGCTGTGGCTCGACGGCGTGGAGCAGAAGTACATCGAGGAAGTCGGTGCCATGAACATCATGTTCGTCATTGACGGCGAGATCGTGACGCCGGAGCTGCAGGGCTCGATCCTGCCGGGCATCACCAGAAAGTCCGTGCTGGAGCTGACCAAGAGCTGGGGCATGAAGGTCTCCGAGCGCAGAATCACCATTCAGGAGATCGCCGATGCTTACGACAACGGCAAGCTGGATGAGGTCTTCGGTACCGGTACCGCGGCGGTCATTTCGCCGGTCGGTCACCTGAAGTGGGGCGACAAGGTCATGACGATCAACGACAACAAGATCGGACCGATCTCCCAGAAGATCTACGACACCATGACCGGTATTCAGTGGGGCAAGCTGGAGGATCCGTTCGGCTGGGTCGTTCCGGTGAAATAATCAGACAGTATAATAAAGGAGCGCTGACGCAAGTCGGCGCTCCTTCTCTTTCGTTCGTCAATGAACTCAAACCCCGTATTGTTCACCCAAGAAATCCGATAACTGAACTGTACTATGTTTTGATTGTTCTCGCTTCAACTCCTTGAAAAAGAACCAATAGTCATCAGCGTCAGAAAAAAGTCTGCGGGCTGCCGAAGTTGCATTTTTATTGTAATATTTAATCACTTTATTGTATGCATTGGTTCCAATGTTGATTTGTTCATATGTCATGGGATCTAATAACTTTCCATCAGGATGGTTTGCCAACCAATCTTCCAAATTCTTCATTTCCGCATTCAATTGGTTCTTATTCACAGCTTCCATCATTTTGGCAGCAGAAGCCTTGATGCTTTCTAGTGCTGTTTCAAAGTAAGTCGCTCCCGGTACACGTGAACACAATGTACATAATGAATCTATTACAGCATCTAAATCACTTTGATCGTATTTTTGATAATTTGCTTTCTTGATTACTAAAGTCCTAGCTGTCCAAGCGAGATCAAAATAATCACAGGTTTCATTCAAATCCGAGCAACTATCAGCAATTTTGCGAAGCTCTCTACAGCCTGTGCAAACAGAACATAATTCAAACCATCGCCCAAGATTTGTTGACTGATCCCGTATTTCCTGTGTTGTGCTGTAAAACGCATCGACGTCATTGACAATTTTGTCAAGCTCAGCATCTGTAAAATAGTCTTTCAGCTCTTCTCTATACTTTTGTTCCAGATCGTATTCAACAGTTGGGCACTTGGCGCATTTTTTTTGGGGAAAAGCCGATGAATCGCCGTACACCCATGTATGGCCTGCTGGAATGTTTTCCTCCTGATATCCTCCGCACCTGCTGCAATATTGTCTTCTACGTCCGGTTTTCGTACAGGTTGCTTCTTGAACTACACTCCACTTTCCCCAGTTATGGCAACCGTATGCAGGAAGTGTCTCAGAATTCACATTTTTATGGCATATTGCGCAAACCTTATGTCTTTCCCCAGTTGTAAAGCAGCCTCTTTCCTTACCAATTATCCATCCGGAACGGCAATCATGATTGCCTGTAGCTGCAATTGTTCGCGTTTGCTCATAACCGCATTTCCTGCATTGTCTGTATTCAATACCGGTTGTCCCGCAGGTCGGTTCCTTTATTGTCTCCCAGGGGCCATAATGAGGGCAGGTAGGAGTAGTGGGTTTTGGTTTATATACCGCCTTCATCTTATTTCGCGAGTTTGTTCCGAATGCTCCGTCCACAGTTAAAGAGTATTGTTTTTGAAACGCCCTCACTGCCTTGTCTGTTTTTGTTCCGAAAGATCCGTCAACAACAAGATAATCGTCACCTATTTCAGCGCGCAGATTCAATTTCTTGTTGTTGATATCCCCTCTGTAAGCCAGATCATTCAGCGCACTCTGAAGCCATTTTACATTGCTTTTCGACATCGAGTTTCCTTTTTTCAGAACCACTGTAGGGGCGGTATAATTCCAATAGGAATGATCGGGCTCAGTTGCAGCAGAAGCCGAAATCGGCATGGCAGCGAAAATCGCTGCTGTGATCACAAAGCAAAGGAACACTGAGATAATTCTTTTGATACCTTTCATGATTTCTTTCTCCTTATCATCATTTTGCTTGAATCAAGTATTGCGCAAAGCATTGTTGTTTTCTGCACATCACACTCTCTTTCATACACAAGTAAAAATAAAGAAAAGTCTATGATTCGATATCACGCCCCTTTTTATAAATTTCCTTTCCTCATATAGTATAGACCGCAAAAACCAGATTAGGTTACACATTATAAAAATTTTTTGTGGCTACATAAGATGACAATCACAATATAGTTTTGAATCGACCCATAAAAAAAGGAAAGCCGGTTCGCGCCGGCTTTCCTTTTTCTGCGTTCAGTTTTTTTCCTTCCGTTCCTCCGGCTTCTGCGCGATATCTTCCAGCAAGATCAGATGCTGCAGATACGGGCTGTCAGATTCGTTGTCCCCGAACAGACCCGATTCCTGAATCTCCTCCGTGACGCCGAGCGTTTCCCGCAGGAACTCCGGCGTCAGCTCCTCATCGCGCACGCGGTCACCCAGGCGTTCCGAGACAAGCTGCTTCACCAGCGTATACACGACCGCAAACGCCGGAACACCGATGATCAGGCCGATCACGCCGAACAGTCCGCCGCCGAGCAGACAGGCGAACAGCTCCCAGAACGCCGGCAACCCGATCGACTTGCCGACGATTCGCGGGTCAAGGATGTTCGCGTCAAACTGCTGCAGCGCAATGATAAAGATGAAGAAATACAGTGCCTTCGGCGGGCTCTCCATGAGGATCAGCAGCACGCAGGGAAGCGCGCCGAAGATCGGGCCGAAGTACGGGATCACGTTCGTGATGCCGATGATGACGGCGATCAGTGAGCTGTACGGCGTGCGGATGACGGAGCAGCCGATGAAGCACAGCATACCGATGATGACCGAGTCGATCAGCTTGCCGATGACGGCCGTGCCGAAGGTCTGGTTCGCGAGCGAGAACTGCCCGTCGATCCACGCGGCGGTCTTCGGCTTGCACACGGCATAGAGGATCTGCTTCCACTGCTTGAGGAAGCGGTCGCGGCTGATGAGCAGATACACCGCGATCACAAAGCCGACGATCACATCGTAGAGGAAACCGAGCGTGCCCGCGGCACCGGTCGCGGCGGCGGAGAGGATCTTCTGCGTAATGTCCATCGGGTCAACCTTGCCCATGCCGAGCTCGGTCGCGGAAAAGCGTTCGTTCAGCATGGTCAGGTAGCGGGAAATGTTGTTGTCCGAGGAGAACATGTGCTCGATGTGCTCCGTGACCAGATCAATGTAATGCGGCAGGCGGTCGAGGGCGCGGGTCACGCCGTCCACGACCTGCGAGAATGTCACGGTGACGATCAGCGCAATGGAGCCGATGAACAGCAGCACGACCAGAAACGAACTGATCCCGCGCGGGAAGCCCCGGAGCCGCGGGTGCTTTTCGATCGACTTTTTCATCCATTTGGAAATGCGCTTTTCGGTGAGGCTTTCGGCAGGCGCCAGCAGGAACGCAAAGATAAAGCCGGCGAACACGGGCCCCAGCGCGGACAGCACCCGTCTGACAAAGCCCGCCACACGGTCGATATGGATCATGGCAAAGGTGACAACGATACAGCCGCTCAGCACGAGGAACAGTGTGACCGGGCGCATCTGCGAGAGCACGATCGGCTCACGGCGCGTTTTTTTCATCGGATGCTCCTTTCCGCGGGAATCCCGCAATTTTATTCAAATTCTGATGATATTTTTATTATAGCACATGAATTGAAAAATTGCAATGGGAAGAATGCGAAAAATCTTCGCTTCACACGGCAAAAGGGTCTGTGTATGCACCGCTCTGCCTTGACAAAATGCGGTGCATTCGGTATAATATCATCAGAAATCAAATACATCCGAAAAGGGGGCGCCGGTTTTGGAGCACCGATCGAAAAGCGGCTTTCTGCTGAAAAACATCCTGCTGACGCTGCTGGTGCTGGGACTGATCGCAGGATTTGTCATCTCACTGATCACACACACATACTGGGTGACGCTGCTGACAGCCGGCGGTTTTCTGCTGCTGCTTGACGCCGTCCTGTGGGGGACGGAGCTGGAAAAGCCGCGGAAGCGGGCATTTCTGTTCCCGCTGCTGATGCTGGCTGCCGCCGCGCTGCTGATCGTCTGCGGCATCCTGATGAAAACCGTGCCGGAGCAGCTGGCGGCGTTCTTTGAACGGTACGCGCCGGACTGCGTGATGCTGCTGTGCGCTGCCGTCGGAACAGGTATCATCGCGGCGGCACTGACCGAGCCGAAGCGGAAGCTGCGGTACTGTACGGAGCCTGTCACGGCGGTCTGTACCGAGCTGCTGCCGCACCAGAACAAAAGCGGCAGAACGTACGCGCCGGTCTACGAATTTCAGCTGAACGGCAAAACCTGCCGGGTCGCGGATACGCTTTTCACCGCTTCCGGAAATCCGGAGCCCGGCGAAACGCGCGAGATCTATGCCGATCCCGTCTCGGCAGATGAGATCTATGATCCTGCCCGTTCGGCGAACGCCCGCAAATGGCTGTATTTTTTCGGCATCTGCCTGATCGCGCTCCCGCTTTTCTGCTTTGCAAAATGGCATGAGATCATCTGAAATGCAAACAGCCTCCTCTGAAAGCACAGAGGAGGCTGTCCGCATGATGAGTGGAAAAGAAGTGATCAGAAAAAGAGTGCATCACAGGGAATGCCATGTGGTGACATATCTGTAATCGCCGTTCATTCTGTTGGAGCCGATGTGATAGTAGACTTCAATGGCATCGTCCTGGTCAAATCCCCAGTTGCCGTTGAGATCGGCAGCGATCATCTGCGTAGTGTAGTCGACGCCGGATGCAACGGAGCCGCCGATGTTGTTGGCGATCCATACCACATCCATGAAATCTGCGACAGAGTCGCCGTTGGCGTCGCCCTCCTTGACCGGACGGACGATGTAGTCGATATTGAACGTCACGCCGCCGAATCTACGCTTCAGCTTATTGTTCGAGGTTCTGGTGAACTCGATGCCCCACATGATCGCATCGCCCCACAGCTCGGAAACATAAATGCAGCTGTCGTTGACGGCGGTCACAAAGACTGCGTACTGATTGCCGTTCGTGCTGATGACGATCTGGTCGCCCTGCTTGATATCGCTGAGGCTGTTGTAACGGCTTGCAGGCTGCTCGGTATACACGGTCTGACTGCCGTAGAAGCAGTTGCCGAGATATCTTGCCCATGCAAGGGAGCCGCTCAGAGATGTGCCGCTCTGAATGCCGCTCAGATTGGCCGTTGTATAGCCCGGGCCGAGCACGAGGTCGGTCTGGACTGAATCCGTGAATGTGTTGATGCCTTCATTGTTGAGGCTGCGCTGGAGATAGTAGAGAGAATGTGCGAAGTTTGCTCCGTATTCGGTCGATTCCTGCGTCTGTCCTGTCAGCCAGTTTGCGTGATTGCTGACGTATGCGGATGCCGTGACGGCCTGCATCGTGCAGGCAGCAGCTGCTGCTGCAACGACTGCTGCAGCGATTCTGGTGCGGATGTGTTTCATGACTGTTCACCTCATAATATAATATTTACGCAGGGGAATGCGTATGAATCAATTATAGCATAATATTGCGGAGATAGCAATATAATCCGACGAAATGCCGTATTTCGCGACGAAATCCCGTATACGGCGACGAAATCCCGTATTTCGCGACGAAATGCACATTGCTGACGAAATGCCGCGCCCGTGTTCCGTTCGTCCGCGACGAATCGCCGCGGGGAGCCCCCGCTGGCATTTCCCTCCGGGTGCGGTGAGCGAAGCTCCCCCAATATGCTAAGCACACGCCGCGGAGCGGCTTCTTTGGCGTTATTGCTCCCATTGTTTTCAGTGAATAGTGAATGACGAATAATGAAAAGTGAATAGTGATAACCCGGGAGATGACCCCATTCACAGCGAGCAGCGAAACGATACGCAGAACTGAAAGCCGCCATACAAGCAAAAGTATGCGGTGCGCCCCAAGAGAGGGGAGGAATAAGGAAAGAGAGTCTGAGAGGAAACCTTAAGGGAGGGGAGAGAATAAGCGACGAAGGAGCGCTCTCTCTCCTCTCTTGTGGTTTCCTCTCAGGAATCGCGCCCCGCGCCCATCCAAATCATACATCCGGACATAAAGATCAAGCAGGGAGCCCCCGCTGGCATTTCCCTCCGGGTGCGGTGAGCGAAGCTCCCCCAATATGCTAAGCACACGCCGCGGAGCGGCTTCTTTGGCGTTATTGCTCCCATTGTTTTCAGTGAACAGTGAATAACGAATAATGAATAGTGAATAACGATATTCCGGGAGATGTCCGCGTATAAGCACAGGGAGCCCCCGCCGGCGTTTCCTATCGTTCGCCGGAAATTAACCGAAACATAAAAAATAATGTGTTCAGCTTGTTTTTCGCCGGATAATATGCTATAATGAAATTGCGGGCACTGTCCCGCCAAAACAGAAGCAGAGGTAACAAACGATGTATATATGTCCAGAATGCGGCACGGAATATACCGTTGTGCCGGATGTCTGCATTTCATGCGGGCATATACCGGAGGAAGATGCACAGCTTGACCTGTTCGCAAAAGCACGGCATCAGGAGCAGAAAACCGCAGAGCTGCAGCAGGAATACCGGCAGCAGTATGAGGCGCGCAGAGCCGAACAGTCCGCTGCGGAGCTGAAAGGCTCTGACAGTCTGCCGGACTCCCCCGCCCTGCCGGATCCATCCGACACGCCGGATACACCTGACATGCCGGAGCCCGCAGAGAAGGGATCCCTGCCTGCGGAAACAAAACCCGTCTCGCCAAAGGCACTGAAAGCTGCGGCAGTCTGCGGTGCGGCGGCGGTCGCATTGGGCGGTGCGGCTTATTTCGGCCCGCAGATCGGCAAACCGGCCGGCTTTGAGAAAAGCTCTGTCGGCACATTTTATATGAAAGAAAACGCGCTCTGGTTCCAGAACGGCCATTCAGGCAAAAAGCTCTGCCTGAATCCGGATCTCCAGATTACGGAAATGCCCACGGATAAATACGGGGAACTGCTTACCGAGGACGTGACCGTGACCGCTGATTATTATCGGTCCTTTGATGCGCTCCCGTGGGTGAACCGTGCGCTGTATGTCAGTCCGGACGGCAAAGAGTTCTATTATCCGAAGAAGATCTCCATAGAGGAAGGCACCTGCACGCTGATGCACTGCACCGCCGATCATCCGGAGCAGGCGGAGGAGATCGCGGATATCCGGTTCCGGGAAACGATGTTCTCGTCCCCCTCAGAGGAACATTCCTTCTATGCGAATACCTATATGCAGGCGAAGCCGCCGAAGCTGGACATGAATCCGACCTATCTGGTCTATAAGGATGCGCTGTACTACCGCGACCTGAACGGACAGTTCTGCTGCCGGAAAGACGGTCAGACTGAGGTGATCGCGCCGGTCGTGGAGCGTTACTGGACGATGCCGGAGCAGGAAGGCGTGTTCTACATCACCGTAACGGATTTCAAAGCGCAGTACAGCGACAGCGATCCCATTGCTGCGTTTATCCCTGATTACAGCTGCATGAGACAGGAAATCCCGGTTCTCATGACCGAGAACAGTGCGGAGGTGAAGATGCATTCGGACATCTTCGGGTTTTACCGGACAGAACCGGGCGAAGAACCGAAGCGGATGGTTCCGGAGGATTTTGAGGACTGGAAGCCGTTTTCCACCGCAAATCCGTATTATCTGTATTATACGGTGACCCTGCCGGACGAAGGAACAACGGAGCTGTGCCGGTACAATTTCAGAACGGAAAACGCAACAACAGTTGCAAGCATGGAGGATGACGGCCGGCTCATGCTGATCCAGGATTATCCGGACGGAAGCTGCTATTATGCATGCAATCGCATGTCGGAATCACGGGCGAAGAACGAAACGGACATCGACACCGAAGACATGAAAAGAAGTTTGCAGATGCTTGTTGATGAATACGGAACAGATGTTGGGAACGAAATAAATCTGGTTCTGGATGATGACGGAAAAGTCAAGCGGTTCACGGTCATGAGTTCGACCCTGGCGGATGTGACGGACGTCTATTATCAGGGCAAGACCGGCGACCCGGTGAAGATCATGGATTTGCGGAACGAATACATCAACATGAATGAGGCAAGCCCCGCCTGTCTCACGCAGCCGTATATTTGGCTGGAAAACTGGGAGAACAGCGGTGAGCATGTGAGAAAGGTGTTTTACCGCGATCAGGAGATCACGTTCACGATCGACAAGGAGGCGAACATCTATTCGTCGCCGGAAACCTTTGTATTTTCGGAGGACGGCACGCAGGTGTTCGCTTATGTGACGGATTATGTGTATACCAACACACAGCTTTACGGAACACCGCGGAAAACGCTCGTCGGCGAGCTGAAGGAAGGGGAACCGATCGAGCTGAAACTGGTGGGAGAGACAAAGGAGGAGGCCTCCTTTGTGACGCTGCCGCTGACGGATCAGCCGGCGGAGATCGTGCGCGTCACGCCGAAGGGCATGTTCGCCGGTGACAAGCAGATCGCATCCAATGTGTACAACGACTGTTTCCGTTATCAGCCGGAATACCGGCAGCTCTGCTTCATCGCGAACGAAAAGACCAAGGCTGCTGTCGCGGATAATGAGAATGTGATCCCGATGAACCGATCCTACTGCGGTACGCTGATGCGCCGCGCTGACCGGAAAACGGATGTCATCGCGGAGAGCGTGACCGGGTTCATTCCGGCAGACCGCGATCATTTTGCGGTGATCTGCGGCGAGCCGGACGAGGCTGGCGTGCTGAACATCTGTACGCTGAACGGCTACTATGAGGCGGATACCGGCGTCACGAATCTCTGCGGCGTGCGGGAGATCCCGAATGCATTGAGCCTGCTGGAATCCTTCGTTCAAAGCGGCGACTCCGAATGAGATGTATAAACCGGGCACTGATGATCGGTCAGTGCCCGGTTTTGTTCCGGATACGCGCAAAAAGGACGCTGATGAAAGCATCGGCGTCCTTTTGTATTCGCATTGGGAGCAGCCGCCCCGCGGCGTGTATTTCAGAATGTTGGGAGAGGTTCGTCAACCGTCCCCGGAGGGAAATGGAAGCGGGCACTGCCCGCCCGGAGGGAAACGGAAGCGGGCACTGCCCGCCTGCCCGCTTAAAACTGCGCAGCGTGATAGAGGATGATCGTGACTGCCGCAACGGCCGTAACGATACCGGCCAGCAGCGTAATGTGCATCCGCCGGGTCTCATACAGCACCGCGATAAACTCGCGCACAAACGCGTTCAGCGAGAAATAGGACTTGGTCTTTGCGCCGATGCCCTCGATTTTCCTGCCCTGCGCATAGGCGAGCGCACCCGCGCGGAACACATGATAATTCGTCGTGGAAAGTGCGATCTCCGCGTCCGGCTTCTGCGCGTCGATCAGTTCGCAGGCATACCGGATGTTCTGTGCCGTCGTTTCGGATTTGTCCTCCGGCAGGATCCGGCTTTCCGGGATCCCGCATTCGAGCAGATAATTTGTCATGCACGCCGCCTCGGAAATGACCTCATCCGCGCCCTTTCCGCCGGACGGCACAAAGATCAGCTCCCGGCCGGTCTTTTCCTTCTGCATCTTTGCAAATTCGACCGCCCTGTCAACGCGGCTCTGCAGCAGCTTTGTCGGCCTGCCGTCCGCACCGACCTTACAGCCGAGAATCAGGATATATTCCTTGTTGAATGCCGGGATATGCTTTGCTGCCTTGATGCCGAGGATGATCATGCCGGCCAGAATGCATTCGAGATACGAAAGGCAGGCGAGAATCGCCCACTCAACAAAATCCATGACATAGCGCGAGACGCTGTTTTCGCGGTGCAGCTCGACCATACCGGTGCTGTCCACGGCATCATACAGGATCATGGGCAGGAAGGTTGAGAAGCAGACGAAAACGCCGAGCATCGCACCGAGCATATTCCGCCACGTAAAGCCCTCTCGCTTCAGCAGGATGACATTGCTCACCGTGATAAACAGAGACATGATGAATGCGACCGGAAGCATCAGCAACGAAAAGCCGCTGCCCGAGCTGACCAGCGAACGCAGCGAATCGCTGAGGCCGAGATGCTGCCCGATCGACAGCAGGTGATCCAGCAGCAGGACCGAAAGAAACAGGATCAGGCCGAGCTGTCCGCAGCAGCGGTACTGATACATGCTTTCCCGCACGGACATCCGGAAATAGCGGATACACAGGAACAGTGCCAGCGCGACGGAAAGCATGGACGCATACATGAAGCAGGTGCTCATGGTGCCCTTGCCGAGGTAACCGTTGACCGTGATGACGCCGCCCGCATGCACATAGAGCACATGCAGCCACGCGTTTTCCGTGCTGTCAATGCGGGTCTCAAGGTAGCTTTTGCCCTTCTGCAGCGCATGGAGCTTCAGCGTGAGCGTGCCGTCTTCCATTGTTTTTCCGGTGCATTCGACGATCGGCGGGGAGATGTCGAGACTGAATGCTTCGGCGGGACAGTCCATGCCGGTTTCAATTTTCACGGTCGTATCCGAGCCGCTGACAAGCACAACGGTAAACGCGGCAAGATAAAATATCAGGACGGACACGAACCAGATGATCAGATAACGCCGTTTTTGCTTTTTCATGCTGTTGATCCTTTCGGTCTGCGGTGATAGGTCTATTATAGCATAATATCGGGATGATTGTAATGCGGGAAGTGCGAAAAACAACAGGATAAGCTGCGTGGGAGAAAAAACGGAGGCGCATGTTTGCAATGCAAACTGCACAGTTTCGCTTTGCGAAACATGGGGCACTGCCTGCCCAAAGGGCTGCCGCCCGACCGGCAGCCAAATGCAAAAAGGGTGCCGATTGTTACATCAGCACCCAATTTGTTACACATAACGGAGCCCCCATTTCAAATCCGCCGGAGGCACATTATTTCTCCTTCTTGCCGCGGAGGATCGCGGCGGCCGCGGCACCGATGACCAGTACGCTGCCGACGATCGCAGCAGGGATCCAGACCTTGCCGCCCGGCTTGCCGAACCGGCCGGTCTTGCCCGGTGCCGTCGTCAGGACCGGCTGCGGCTTGGTGTTCTCCTCATCCGGCAGCGGCTTATGCGGAATGCCCGCTTCCTCTGCGTATTTGCGCACCGCCTCGGTATTGGAGTAAAGCGTCAGCTGCGTGTCGGTCCGGAGGAACGTATGCGAATCCTCACCGAACTGATAGCCGAATGCATGGGGATGCACCTTCTCGACCGTATCCGGCAGATAAACGTCCTCCAGCTTATAGCACTGCAGAAACGCATCCTCGCCGATCTCGCGGAGATTGTGCCCGAACCGGACATAGTTCAGATACTTGTCCGACTCAAACGCCTTGCGCTCAATGACCTCAAGCCCCTCGCCGAGCTCTGCGATCTGGAGCTGTGCGCACTGCGCGAATGCACCCTCGCCGATCCGGACAACGGAATCCGGCAGATGCACGGTCGTCATATTCGTGCAGAAATTGAACGCCTGCTTGGAGATCACGCGGATGCCGTCCGGCACCGTGACCTCCTCATCATTACCGTGATATGTCAGCAGGATCCTGCCCAGCACGATGAAATCTTCCTTGCTGCTCATCTGCCATTTGGTGTTCGCAACGGCATTCGGTGCGATCGCCTCGATCGAATCGTCAACCTCGATCTTCGCAAGATCATTGCAGCCCTCAAACGCCATATCATAGATCTCGATGACGCTGTCCGGGATCTTCACGGATTTCAGGTTTTCTTTTTCCTCAAACGCATATTCGCCGATATACTTAAAGCCCTTCGGGATCTTGACCTCCTCCGCATCACCGTTGTAGCGGTAGAGGATATGGTCGCCGATCTCGACAAATTCATCCGTCAGCTTTTCGTCATAGGGGCTGTCCTCGAATGCGCTGAATCCGATGAATGTCACCGTATCCGGGATCTTGACCTCCTCCAGACGGGCGCAGGAATCAAATGCGTGCGTACCGATGCGCACACAGCCGTCCGGCACCTCGATGCGCTCGACATAGGTGCAGAACTGGAATGCGCGCTCGCCGATCACGCGGATCGTATCCGGCAGCGAAACGGTCTCGCCGTAGCAGTATTTGAAGCATTCGTCGCCGATCTCGGTGACAGGCTTGTCTTCGATCTCGGCGGGGATCACGATGTTCTTGGCACTCGACCACTTATACTTCGTGACACGGATGCCGCCGTCCTCCGTCTCCTCATATTCCATGCCGGAAAGCGGATCGTTCGGGTCAAGCTGCTTTTCGGTCGTTGTCGTTTCCTCAGCTTCCGCGAGGGTCTCCGCAGCGGTCGCCTCTGTCACGGTCTGCGTTTCCGCAGCCGTATCATCTGCGGCCGTTGTTTCGGCTGTTGTTTCCGCAGCTGTCTCTGCAGTTGTCTCCTCCGGATCCGCAAAAACAGGGAGTGCCGCCGTCATGCAGAGCAGCGCCGCACCGAGCATCCCGGCCGCGAACCGGCTCATATTTTTTTTGCTCATATCCATTCTCCTATAATGAGAACGGGGGACTCCGCAGCGGAATCCCCCGTTTGCTTCCAATTACAGCGGCATCTGCGGCTGCTGATAATCAGTCGGGTAGCCGTCTGCGCGCACGACCTGCACGTTGTTGTACAGTGCCATACCGGTACCGGCCGGAATCAGCTTACCGATGATGACATTCTCCTTCAGACCGAGCAGATAGTCGCTCTTGCCGTTGATCGCGGCATCGGTCAGAGCCTTTGCCGTTTCCTGGAAGGATGCGGCGGACATGAAGCTCTCCGAGGACGAGGAAGCCTTGGTGATACCGAGCAGCGACGGTCTTGTGGTGACAAGGCGCAGATCAGTCTCGCCTGCATCAATGCGCGCCTGAATGCCGGCATTGATCGTCTCGACTTCGCGCTTATCGACCATAGCCTCCGGAAGCAGATAGCTGCTGCCCGGATCTGCGATCAGCACCTTGCGCATCATCTGGCGGACGATGACCTCAATGTGCTTGTCATTGATGCCGACGCCCTGCTGACGGTACGCATACTGGATCTCCTCGATGATATAGTTCTGGACAGCCTGCACACCGAGGATATCGAGCAGATCCATCGGATAAATGGAACCGGTGGTCAGTCTGCTGCCGCGCTGGATCTCAGCGCCGTCCTTGATGCCGTTGGCCAGGTGGTAGTTATACGGAATGGTGTACGGCGTGGAGTCGCTGTTCGTCTCCGGATCGTGGATAACGATCGTCTTGATGCCGTTGTCCTCGGTCATCTGAATGGTACCGGAGGACTTTGCGAGGATCGCGCCGTTCTTCGGGCGGCGGGATTCAAACAGCTCTTCAACACGCGGCAGACCCTGTGTGATATCCTCTGCGTTCGCGATACCGCCCGTATGGAAGGTACGCATCGTCAGCTGAGTACCCGGCTCACCGATGGACTGTGCGGCGATGATGCCGACCGCCTCACCGACGGAGACCAGATTGCCGTTTGCGAGGTTGACGCCGTAGCACTTTGCGCAGACGCCCTTCTTTGCCTTGCAGGCGAGCACGGAGCGGATGCGGACATGGGTGATGC
>JAFWQJ010000004.1 GCA_017545185.1 Oscillospiraceae bacterium
AAGCCGGTCACCACGACTGCAAAGCCGGTCACGACGACTGCAAAGCCGGTCACCACGACCGCAAAGCCGGTCACCACGACCGCAGAGCCGGTCACGACCACCGCAAAGCCGGTCACCACGACCGCGCAGCCGGTCACGACCGCAAAGCCGGTCACCACGACCGCAAAGCCGGTCACCACGACCGCAGAGCCGGTCACCACGACCGCAAAGCCGGTCACCACGACCGCGAAGCCGGTCACCACGACCGCGAAGCCGGTCACCACGACCGCAAAGCCGGTCACCACGACTGCAAAGCCGGTCACGACCACCGCAGAGCCGGTCACCACGACCGCAGAGCCAATCACCACGACCGCGCAGCCGGTCACGACGACCGCGCAGCCGGTCACCACAACGGAGCCGGTTACCACAACGGAGCCTGTCACCACAACGGTTCCCGCGGATGCTGCTGCACTTGCTGTGGATTCCGTCGAGGCAAAGACCGGTGAGAACGTCAGGGTGCCGATCCGTCTGCGGAACAATCCCGGCATCACGGCGCTGAGCTTTGATGTGTCCTATGACCGCAATCTGCTGAAGCTTGTCTCCGTTGAGGACGGCAGGATCCTCGGCAGTTCGACCTTCCTTTCGGGCTATGATCTGACCATGATCCCGTATACCCTGAACTGGGACGACGCTGCATCCGAGAACAACACCGGAAACGGCATTGTCGCGACGCTGGAATTTGAGGTGCTCGCAGAGGGCTCGGCTGCCGTTGAGCTGAAGCTCAACCAGAGATCGACGTTCAATGTGGATCTCGATGAGGTCGCATTTTCCGCCGTCAACGGAACGGTTCGGGCAGTTCCCGCAGAAACGCCCGGCACGGAGTTCCTGAGAGGCGACATTGATCTCAGCGGTGATGTCAGCGTGGAGGACGTACAGCTTGCGCTGAAGGTCTATACCGAGCGCATTTCGGGCAAGACACCGGAGCTTTCGGCTGACCAGCTCAGGAACGGCGATGTCAATGAGGACGGCATCCTCTCCGTTGATGATGCCCAGTTCATCCTGATGTACTATGTCAACAATACGGTTGCGGGCAAGAAGCTCGCATGGGAGACGCTGATCCCGACGCTCCGCAGGGAATGATCCCCGCGAAACAAAAAGCGAATGCCGGCAGGTTCCGATCTGCCGGCATTCGCTGTTATTATGCGTTCATGAAAGCTGATTGATGATCGTGTTTGCACACGCATTTGCATCCTTCAGCAGATAGTAGTTTTTCGGTGTCTGTGTCTGCGTGGTGATATTTCCGTGGAACAGGGGATTGCGGATATTCTCAATGATGCTGAAATAGGATTCCCATTTGGAGTACGGATCGGAGTTGAAACGCGCTTTGATGCCGTCCTCCCAGTATTCCTCGATCATCAGCATCTTGATGTGGATCGGCGCCGCGTCCGCAGCACCGGCATTGGAATCGAATCTTCTGGCGTTGCGCAGGTATTTCTGCAGCTCGGAGACCGGTTTGTTCACCGGTATCCGCGTGAAATACTGGATCGCATTCGGCACAAAGGTATTGCTCAGATAATCCTGCTCCCAGTCCCGGCCGGGATGATTCTTCGCCCAGATCTTCGGCATTTCCTGCTTCAGCATCTCGCGGATCGCGACCTCTGCCGTGATCAGGCTCTGATAGATCGTTTCCTCCTCCTGGTGGAACAGCTTATCCTTTGCCCATGCCGCAAAATCATCCGAAAATACGATGTATTCGCCGTTCTGCTTTTTGCGGAGATAGCCCTTGCAGCAGAGCTGGTTGATCTGAGCCTCGCGGAAGGTATCGTCCTTGCTCAGATCGGTGCGGACGGACGAGATATCCATGAGGATGCGGACGATATCGTCCCAGAGGCCGTCCTCCTTCATGCGCTTCAGAAATTCGGGATAATGCTTCTGATAATTCGTCTGGAAGGTCTGCTCGGAGAAGATCTCCTCGACGGTCGGCTGCGGATCGCCGCTGATCGCGGCGGACGCAAGGCGGCTGCCGAGTCCTGCCAGAAATGCAGGACAGAATCCGGTGTATTCCTCGGCCTTTTCCTGCTCGGCCTCATCCAGCACGACGCCGTAGTTTTCCTCGAGTACGCGATAGTATTCCGGCATATCCTTTTTCGGGTCAAACGCGGTGACATGGATCTCCGGGAAAACATTGTGGAAGCAGGAGTTGCCGTAGCTCTCCATTTCGATCACCTCCAGCGGTCTGCGGGAGACGATCAGGAAGAAGCCGCGCTTCTGCGCCGCATCGCGGAGCGATTCAAAATAGCTGGCGTTTTCGCCCCAGCAGCCCTTTGCACCGTCAAATTCGTCGATGATCAGCAGGAATTTCTGCCCGATCTTTTCCATGCGGTCAAGCAGCCGGGTGAAATTGTGCATGACGGTGTTTTCGGTCAGGTTGCCGCAGCCCTCCAGCGTGATGCTGCAGGTCTTTTCGCAGAGATCTGCGATCAGCGGGTCAAGCTGCCGTTCCTCGTCCTCCGCGGAGAGGGCGATCTGCTGCATGATCTGCTGCACGAGCGACGGCCATGTGCTTTTGTTCAGTGTCAGGCTGACGCTGATGACATCCGGCTCCTTCAGCTTCACATTCTCGCAGAACTGCCTGACGAGTGAGCTTTTTCCCATGCGGTTCAGCCCGATGACGGAGCGCGACGCATTGCCGCCGGTCTGCTCCCAGAGCCCGTTCAGCTCTGCAAGCAGCGCTGCTCTGCCGATGAAGGACTGACCGGAGACGATCTTGCCCTCCTGAAAAAGATTGATCGGGTTGATCTGCTTATTCGTTTCCATATTCTGCTCCTCCGCGTCTCAAAATCCATTCACGGCAAAGCGGAATCTTGATGCGGTAGCGGTTCTGGTAGCCCTCCTGTGCTTCAATGACCTGCCGCTTGACCAGACGCTCGAGGATCTCATGCATCATGGCTGCGTTAATGCCGCGGTCCTCCAGCGCTTCGTCCTTGATGAGCGCATACTGGTCAAACTCATTCCACGGGATCTGGCTGGACGACACCTTTTTCGAGGTGCTTCTTGCGATCAGGCCGAGCGCTTTTTTGATGCTGTCCGTCCATGCAAGGCGTCCCGCATCCATATACTGCGGCTCGAACAGATCCTGCTTGAAGCCGTATTCCTTCATGTATTTGCCGACGAGGAAGTCGTCCGGCTGGCTGCCGGAGAGCTTCAGGATCTTGTTGTCGTTCATCCAGTCTACCAGCTCCGCGCAGACGTCCATCAGCAGGAACGGAGAGCCTGCCGTGATACGGTAAAGCTTATCCGCTGCATCGGGGTCGATGCGGTCTGTGCCGATCGGCTCCGTGACCATTTTATAGGACGCATCCTTGCTCAGGAACGTGACCCATTCCCGGTGGAACGAGGAGAATTCATTGACATAGCCCTCGATGAACTCGACCATGTTATCCTGACCCGCAGCGATCAGCGTGATGAACGAATCGGAGACGATGCCCTTCCAGATCTCCATGAAGTTGCGCGGCAGTCTGCCCTGCTGGATCGCGGAGTTGAAATAGGTGAACTCGTCGATCAGGATCACGATGCGGAATCCGTTTTGCGAATCCTCGGGTCTTGCGATCAGCGAGAATTTTTTGATGAAGTCATTGAACAGGAGCTGGCTGTTCATGCCGGCGAGAAATGCATTTGCATCCGGGAAGAAGACCCTTCCGGTTTCCTGTTCGTATGCCCGGATCCGCTCATAAAGCTCCGCGAGTGCGGGGATATCGAAGCGGTTGTCCTCGATATACGACTGGATGCCCGAAATGATCAGGTGATACAGCGTTTCCATGGTCATATTCCGGTTGCGCTCCTGCAGTTCCTCCTCGCTGAGCTGCGGATTGCCGGTGTTCGAGATCGCCTTTCCGCTGCTGCCGAGATCGACCACGACGGTATGATCCATGTCGCGGCAGATCTTCTCCTTCAGGTGATAGAGGATGCTGGTCTTCCCGGAACGGCGCTGGCCGTAGAGCACGATGCCGTTTCCGCCCCGGAGCTTATAGCCGCCGTCTGAATCGAGCACGGAGATCGCCTCAAAGAGCTTTGCGATGATCTGCTCTCTGCCGAAGAACATGCTCTTGTCCTTGACCGTCTGCTGCTTGGCGTATTCGCGGTAGCGGTTCGCGAGCTTCGGCACATCCTGGAAGCTGACCGTATAGGTGACGGTCTTTCCGCTGGTGCGGCGCTCGTTCGCCTGCTTCAGGTTATCGAATGCATCATAGCTGTAATCCAGCCGGACGGAGATCTCGACCTGCTGGGTCTCCGGCGCATCCAGACGGAAGGTCAGGGACTGGCTGTATTTTTCGCCCTCGTCCACATTCTGACCGATCGGCAGCTGCGACTGCAGCGTGACGCCGGGGGTCGTGCTTTCCGCGAGGATCGTCAGGTTCTTTGCCTGCACGGCAGGCGCGAGATTCTGAAACTCGATCGGCAGGAGAAATTCGCCGCTGTCGGTCAGGCCGACATTGATCTGGAAGCTGCCGACCGGCTCAATGTTCGGTGCATGGGACATGACCTCCGCGAGCATGGTCAGCGTCTCGCTTTTCAGGATGCCCAGCACATCGCCGAAAATGCTGTAGAGGATATAAGTCGGCGTATCCTCCAGATCGTCGGTGAGCTCGTCGAGCTGATTGCGGCTCTGGTTCAGCAGATTCTGCTTCATCGCGTTCTGCGTGTTGCGCTCAACGGAGTCGATATAGCCGATGACATTGAGCACGCGCTCGATGAAGTTCTGCTCATGTGCGGTGATGAAATCGTGTCCGAGCAGTGTGCGCAGGGTCTCGTCCAGCGCATCCCACTGTCTGGATTCCGCCTTGCTGCGGATCGCCTTGCGGGTGT
This sequence comes from Oscillospiraceae bacterium, assembly GCA_017545185.1. Lineage (GTDB taxonomy): Bacteria > Bacillota > Clostridia > Oscillospirales > Ruminococcaceae > Firm-04. Next base: position 4,846 of record JAFWQJ010000004.1, read on the forward strand.
TGTTCAGGCAGATCCCCATAGCCTCGCTGCCCTGCTCGGTCAGGGTGAACAGGTCTGCGTCCTCGCTGTAGATGCAGTGCAGATCGTCGAGGATCTCGCAGAGCGCCCCGCGGTACTGCCCGGCATCGTCCCGTTCGCCGAGGATTTTGCAGAGGTTCTGGATCCGCTTCTTTTCCTCATCGGTCTCCACAATGTCCAGAGAGCTGCCGAACAGCAGGACATTGCTCATCATCAGCCGGTAGTTCTGATCGCGGAGATTCGATGAGATCCGCAGAAAGCGCATGTCGTTCACGCCGTAATGCGCGTTGATATACGCATTGAACAGACCCTCCTTCTGCTGCCGGATGCTCATTTTATACTGCTGGATCCGGTAGAAAAGGTACACGCGGATATCAAGGCCGGATTTGCTCATTGCATTCCGGGCGATCGTCTGCAGCGCGTGCGACAGATTGTTGCGCAGATAGCTCTCGGCGTTTTCCTTTTCGGTATCCGAGGACTGCTCCACCAGCCACTTCTGGATCTTCGCCATTGCGATATACGCATTCGGGTTGTTCTTCTGCTCGTATTCCTTGTCGTACTTGATCAGATAGCGGATATACTCATTTGCCCGTTGGATCGTGCAGTCGCTCGACCACGGGTCAAAATCGGTCGGGATGCCCTTCAGGGAGATCGAACCGAAGGAGAACCGCTCGATCAGCTTTTCGGCAAACGGCGTGATCGTGACCTCCGCGTCGAACATCAGCGGCGATTCCGTACCGATCTCCCGGAACTGACCGGAATCGCTGACCTCGGATGCAAAGGTACGGTCGAGCAGCCGGCTGACCTCCTCCGAGTGGGCGCCGAATTTCTGCAGCTCTCTTGCGCACTGATCGGAATTTGTGTAGTCCTGCAGCATGTAGTACGAGATCGCCATCAGGTAGAGCGAATCGGGATACTGCGACGGTGTTTTCATATAGCTCCGGTAATGGCCGAGCTGCTTCATCGTGACGACGACATCGCTGTACTGCTTGCAGCGGAACTGCACCTGTCCGAGGAAGAACAGGTTGTGCGCGATATAGGCGCCGTCGTGGCTCGTTGTGATCGTATAGTTCAGGAGCTGGATCAGCTCGCTGTCGCTTGACTTTGTGCGCTGCAGCAGCTGAATCTTGTGCCTGACGTACTTGTCATAGGCGAAGCTGTCCTTGGCGCGTTCCAGAGCAGCCAGCGCATGGAGCGGCTTGTTTGTGGTCGCGTAATCCTGCACGACGGCCGGCGCGGGTTTGCTCTGGAGTGCCCGCGTGATCTCCTCGTCGTTCACGACCTCCTGATCCTCCTGCTTGACTTCCGGTGTATGGCCGCCCTTGCTCCTGATGAAGCTTTCGACGTCCTCAGCCGCGCTGATCTGCACGGCAGCCTTGCTTGCCCCGGCCTTATAGCTGTCCGCGAGCGAGCAGGTGACCTTGAGGCCGGCCAGCTTTGCGCCCATGCTGCTGTATGCCTTGAGTTTCTCGTCCAGATCGCGGACATAGAAGAACACGCCGCGTTTGGTGGTATGCTGTTCCTTGTACAGGAAGCCGAACGAGCCGTTGAAGAAGATGATATAGCCTTTGTAGCGGTTTTCTTCCGGCAGCGGTTCCAGCTTTTCCTCGGAAGGAACGCTGTCCAGTTCGGCAGGCGGCAGCGGCATGTTGTTCTGCAGGAATGGCGTGATGTCCTCGGCGGCCTCCACACTGACGGCGATCGTCTGCTTTTTGCCCTGGTTGGTGCCGGTCGCGGTCTTGTAGACGACCTTCAGGCCGCGCAGGCTCCGGAAGTGCTTCGGGTAGACGTCAGCCAGCTGGCCGGCGCAGTTGCTGACATTGAAGTAGATGCCGGTCATGCTGTTCAGGTTTTCGTTGATGAAGCCGTAGGTGTTTGCGGGCGAGGACACGATATAGCCGGTGCTGACACCCTCCTGCCAGCCGGGCGGGAGCGCATCCTTGCTGTCGAACAGCTCATTGGCATGGAGCAGCTTTTCGATCTTGCCCGGGTCATAATCCTCGGAGACGGTCTCATTCTGCAGTCTTGCCAGCAGGTCGCGGATCCGGTCGCCGGTGATCTCGCCGTCCTCGGGGAGCTCGCGGTCGGTCAGATAATTGGAAAGCTGCGCGAGCAGTCCGTAATACAGGATGCTCTGCACCTCGTCGGACTGTCCCGCGAGCGGCAGCTGCCGGAGCGTTTCCGCGCAGTAGCGTCCGCGGTGCATATCGCGGGTCAGGCAGCAGAAAGATGCAAGCACATCCTTGTTGATCTTTTTTTCGGACAGGAGCCATTTGCGGAACACCTCAACTAAGTATTCCTTGCTGTTTTCGCCGCATTTTGCCGCATAGAAAGCCGCATTCTGATAATCGCCGGCGATCTCGTACTGCAGCGAGGCATTGGCATAATCCTCCATCGCCGCAAAGGCGATACCGGTCATCTGACAGAGCTCAATGCTTGAAACCGGAAATTCATCCAGACGGGTCACGATGCTCTCTGCCTTTTCCGGTACGGCATGATTTTTCTTCGCGTCTGCAAGGATATTCTGCATCCGCGTCCATTCCTTTTCCAGCGGCGTATTGCGCACGCCGTTCTGGATCCCGCTGCTGCGGTCCTCATAAGCAAAGCTGTGCAGCCAGATCTTCCGCCTGATCTGCTCCTGTACGCTGATGCGTTCGGGCTGCGGCGGTGCGATCACGGCAGATGCACGGATCGGCTCCTGAATGACAACAGGCTCCGGAGCCGTCTGCTCCGGCTGTTCAAATGAGATCTCTGTGATCTCGCTGAATTTGATCAGTCTGGGTTTTCCGGCGGATTTCATCCGGACAAAGTCGCCGATGACTCTGTCGTAATAAAGCTCGGATGACCAGCCGTCCTTTGTTTTTAACCAGATCGGACTTTCCTCAAAGCCGGAGATCATTTCCTGAAACAGGGCGTTTGTAATGTCCATAACCGGTACCTCCTGTGAGAGATGATTCTCTGTATAGAGATATTTATATTATACAGCAAAACAGGCGAAAAGTCAATGACTGCCGCAGAATTGTACAGGAACGGACACAAGGCCGAACAAAAAAGACAGGATCTGCCGCTGCCGTTTCAGCAGCAGGGCGGATCCTGTCGGAAGCAAACGCTGTTCTCTCATATTTCGTCCCGGAAGTCCGCTGCATCCTTTTTACGGAGCAGCCGGGCATTGAGCGTTCTTGTCAGCCTGCGGAGATCCCTCAGGTATCTGACCGGCTCAAACCGCTGCATATACGTCTGATAACCGGCGGAGCGGATCCGCGGCAGGCTGCCTTCAAACGAGGGCTGCCCGGTCAGGCACGCATCCAGCTCCGGGATTGAATAACGGTAATACGGCTTGTCAAGCTGCACGCAGCCGGTCAGTTCGATGACCTTCGCCGTGAAGGACATACAGTTGTGCGCGTTCCGGATGGGCAGTCCGTGCAGCAGAGGCATCGTTATCATCGCATACAGGTTGAATACCTCGTCCGGGTCGGATTCGCAGCGTGCAAGGAACTTCCGGACGGCCTCTGCGTGTGCATCGTCCGGGCAGAGCCGGTACACCTTGACTTTGACGTCCCGGTGATGCCCGAAGGCGTAATAATCCCGGTATTCGTGCGTGAAGCCCGCGTCAAACGGAAAGCTGTGGTATCTGCGCGAATAGCTGACGAAGTCCGTCAGGCTGCGGTCGAGGCTCACGGCGATATGCGTGTAGGGATATCCCGTGAACAGCCGCGCAAATTTGCCGAGCCCCGTATGTGCACGGATCAGCACGATGAAAAGCTCATTTTTCCGCATCGGTCTTTTTCAGTCTCCTGAACAGTCTGATCTGCAGCCGTATCATTTCGTAGTACATCGGGATCATGCCGGCGAGCATGATGATGTCCATGATCGTGAAGCCGGTGCCGCCGACCGTGACGAGCGCCTTTGTCCGGAAGATCAGTCCGAGGATGCAGACCGCCGCATAGGACATGTGCGCCTCGATCGGGCCGAGCCGCGGGAACTGGAACTCATTGAAGTAGATGATATAGTTCATGATCGTGACATTCGTGACGCCGTAAAGCGGTGCCGCGAAGGCAGCGAGCTCCATTTTGCAGTAGGGCGTCAGACCCATTGCGAGCAGCAGGAACGTCGAAAAGAGCACATCCGTGATGAGATCGAAGTAGGCGCCGGCTCGCGAGGACATGCCGCGGTTTCTTGCGATGTAGCCGTCCAGATCGTCCGCGATCAGATGCACGGCAATGCCGAGGACGGAGCCTAGGAAGAACCACGGGCTGATATTCGTCAGCAGCGTGAAAATGACCGCTGCCAGTCCGCCGAGCGCGCCGACGAGCGTCATGTCATTCGGCGTCATGCCCTTCGGGATATGCTTGCCGACATGCTTGTAAAGGAACTGCTGGAACCCGGTTTCCAGCTTGCTCGGGATCAGTTTCTTGACCGGGTTTTTGTAGGCCTCAGCCATGTTAGCCTCCGAATTTGAACAGATTTTTCAGCATGGAGCGGATATAGAGGCCGTAATCAAGAAAGTCGTAGATGCCGTCCTTTTTGCCGCGGAGGAACAGCATCACCACAAGAATGTGGTAGTACATGTAATATCGCTTCACGCTCATGTTTGCGGGCTTTGCGACCACATGGAGATAGTCCCACTGCCCGGGGTCTTTTGTGATCAGTCTGCTGCGGTATGCGGAAAACTGCTCCGACGACATTTCCGGCGTATAGATCGAGATCGCCGAGTGCCGGAGGTCATGCTTCCGGATCCATTTGTACACCGCCAAAAAGTCCTTGCGCCTGAAATCGAGATCGACGATGAACATGCCCATCATGTTGATGCCGGTCTCATTGAGTATGCGGACGGCTTCGGCGTTGGTCTGCGGCGCGGTCTTTTTGTTGTAGGCCTTGAGATGCCTGCCGTCAGCCGCTTCCAGACCCGTCAGCACGTAGTAGAAGCCGATGTCCTTCAGTTCCCGCATCAGCCCGGGATTCGCCGCGACGAAATCCGCTCTGCCGTAGCAGACGTATTTTTTGCGGATGCCGCGTTCCCTTACCAGTGCGATGAACCGCTCGATGCGCCTGCGGTCAAAGAGAAAATCGTCGTCGATGAAGTAGATGTTTTCGCAGTCGATCGACGCGATCTCGTCCACCACATCCTCGATCGGCCGGACGGAATAGCTGCCGCAGTTCATCTTGTTCCGGCAGCAGAACGAGCAGCGGTACGGGCAGCAGTATGCCGAACGCACATGCGCGCAGGGGAGCAGCTCCAGATAGCGGTAGCGGCCGGTGTGCGCGTAGAAATAGCTCCGGTCGGGGCGCGGCAGCCTGCCGATGTCAAACGGCTGTGCGGCTTTGATGATCCATTCGCCGCCGTGCCGGAAACAGATGCTGTGTGCAGGCTCGGTGCCGGTGAGGATATCCGCGATATGGAAAATGTCGAACGAGGTGAGGATCCAGTCGATCTCCCTGCAGAAGAAGCGCTTGTAATTGAGTTGAACGTGCAGTCCGCCGACAAGCGTGATGCAGCCGGCTTTTTTTGCTGCTGCGCAGTATTCCTTCATGAAATTCTCCTGCCGCGTTCTGCCGCAGACATAGACCGCAAACGGCTTCACCTCATGCAGGCGCTCCGCAAAGGGCTGCGTCTCGACCTGTCCGTCCCAGATCTCCGGCGCAAAGCCGCGTTCCTTCAGAAGCGCGGAGATATATTCCAGCTCTAGCGGCTCATTTTCGATGACCCCCGCGAAATTGTACTTGTTGCGCGAGATCTCCGGATGCACCAGCAGGATCTTTTTGTTTTCCTTCATATCTGTCACCCCTTTGCCGTCAGTTCCTGATAGGCGATCTTGCCGACCAGTGTTTTCGGGAAGCTGCTGACGAACACGATCTCCTTCGGGATCGCGTAGCCCGCAACGGACTGCGTGAGCAGCTGCATGAGCTCTCCGCGGATCTGTTCCTCATCGCACGCGCCGCGCAGCATGACATAAGCCTTTGCGCGCTGACCGCGGAGCTCGTCCGGTACGCCGACGACCGCGCACATCGCGACCTGCTCATGCGAGCTGATGACGTTTTCGATGTTCTGCGGGTAGATGTTGTAGCCGTTCGAGACGATCATGCGCTTTAACCGCTGATGAAAACAGAGATAGCCGTTTTCGTCCATGCTGCCGAGGTCGCCGGTGTGCAGCCAGATCCTGCCGCTCTCATCTTTGCGGAGCGTTTCTGCGGTCTCCGCCGGCTCTTTGTAGTAGCCCTTCATGACGGTCGGGCCGCTGAGCACGATCTCGCCGCTTTCGCCGGCGGGGACGTCTTTGCCTGTTTTCGGATCAACGATCCGGTAGAGCGTATCCGGATACGGCAGCCCGCAGGTGCCGGGGATCGTACAGCCTTCCGGTGTCAGGCAGCTGCCGGTGACGCATTCCGTCAGGCCGTAGCCCTCTCTGACCGTGCATCTGCATCCGTGGCTGCGGAGCATCTCGTTGAGCTTTATTTTGGTGTTCGCCGCGAGCGAATCGCCGCCGGAGATCACGCACTTGACGAAATCCAGCGATTTGCCGTCAAAATCCGGGCTGCGGAGCATTGCCTCATAGATCGCGGGAACACCGGCGATCAGATTCGGCCGGTATTTGAAGACCAGCTTGCCGAATTCTTTGACATTGAACTTCGGGAGAATGACCGCCGTGCAGCCGGATATCATCATGGTATGGATGCAGACGCCGAGCCCGAAGCCGTGGAACACCGGCATCACGGAGAGCATTCTGTCGCCCTTTGTGAGGCATCCGCAGGCTTCGATGCTCTGCAGCGCCAGTGCGTTGAAGTTGAGGTTTGTCAGCATGATGCCCTTCGGCTTACCGGTCGTGCCGCCGCTGTAGAGGATCGCCGCGGTGTCATCCGCTGCGGTGTGCACGGAGAGATCAGCCGAACCGAACAGGAGCCCCTTTGCGAGAAATTCCTTCCAGTGCAGGAAGTTCGAGCGCGGCGTATGCTCCTTGATGCCCTTCACGAAATATCCGGCCTTCATCAGCAGCGGCATACTGTCCGCCGGGGAGACCGTGACGGCCAGCGTGATATCGGTTCTGGCCGCGACCTTTTCGAGCTTCTCCGCGATCAGATCGACCGCGAAGATGAAGCGGCTGTCTGTCAGCTCCATGTCCCGGACGATCTCGTCCTCCGCGGAAAGCGGGTGGATCATGTTCGCGACCGCGCCGATCTTGCTGACGGCATAGAACAGGAAGATCGCCTCGGGGATATTCGGCAGGCAGATCGAAACGCTGTCGCCCTGCTTGACGCCGGCGGCAGAGAGCGCCCTTGCGCAGAGCCCGACCTGCCCGATCAGTTCCGTATAGGAGAATCTGCGCCCGAAGTATTCGACGGCGGGGGCGCTGCCGTATGCGTCCGCCTTTTCTTTCAGCAGGTCATAGACCGAGCACTGCGGATATTCCAGATGTTTGTTCATGTTCCTTCCCTCCATGCGTCATACGATGTCAGCCGCTTTTTGCTGCGGAGATCCGCCGGCATGATGCTGTCAAGCAGTTCTGCGATCCGGTCATAAAGCACCCGGTTGATCTCGTCGGGCGTTCTGCCTTCCGGAAGGATCGGTTCCCCGAAGCGGATCGTGACCTTGCCGCGGAACGGTTTGTAGGTGCCGCAGACCGCGTAGGGGACGACCGGCGCGCCGGTGCGCTGCGACATGACTGCCGCGCCGAATTTGAACGGCAGGAGCAGCTCGTCGGTATAATTGCGCTTGGCCTCCGGGGAGACGTTCACGAGCAGTCCGCTGCGGAGTGCTTCCTCTGCGGCTTTCAGCGCATCGGGATTGTGTGCGCTGTGCAGATCGACCGGGATCGTGCCGGCCGCGCGGAACAGAAACCCGAACGCGCCGTCGTGAAGTGCTTTTTTCGCCAGCGTGCAGACGACCCGCTTCGTGCAGATATCCACGAGGATCGGATCGAGCGCATGGGTGTGGTTGCCTGCGATCACGGCGGCACCCTCTGCGGGGATATGCTCTTTGCCGATGATCTCACAGCGGTAGAGAACAGAGAACAGCGGTTTGAATATCAGCCGGAGCGCCCGGTACATGATCATATTCTGTCTTTTCATCGTAACCGCCCTTTCACCGAACCCTATTATACCACTTCTGCGCTGCAGTTTCAAGTGGCTGATGTTGCTTTCTGATGCTATCATATCATATCCGCCCCTGAAAGGAAAGGTGCCGTCCGTCACTGATACAGTGACATTTGTCACACTTTTGATGACAGCCGGCATCTTATCAGCGGGGCTATTATATGGTATGATAACAGTAACCCCAAAACAGAAAGGAAGCGAAATACATTGCTGCTCAGGATCATAGCTGCCGTTCTTGTCATACTGCCGTTTGCGGTGCCGCTGCTGACGGCCTGTCTGCTCCGGTTCCGGCAGGACAGTCCGCACAGGCATTAACTGCACAGTCTTTTTGCAGATTATCCATTGAAATTTTGCGTGTAATATGTTATAATTTTGTCAGGGGGTGACGTATGATCACAGGAATTGTCTCCGCCGTTCTGCTGCTGATCGGTCTGGGCGGAATGCTCAGCTCGATCATCTGGATCATTCACCGCGGCAACAGCAACCGCCTGACGCGTCTGTTTTTAAGCTGTCAGGTGTCGATCGTGCTCTGGCTGATCTCCGAGCTGCTGAACCTGTTTTCGGAGAGCGTCCGGCAATACTGGATCAGCTACTGCATCGGCAATGTCGGCATCAGCTGCTTTGCACCGCTCTGGCTGATGCTCTCCGCCGCCTATACGGATTCCGGCAAACGGCTCAAAAAATACTGGTTCTGTCTGCCGCTGATCGCGGTCGCTGCGGTCTGCACCGTGCTGACGAACCCGAAGCATCATCTTTACTATGCATCATTTGAAGCGGGAGGCGCGGGGCATGTTGCCTACGGCCCGCTGTTTTATGCGTTTCAGGTGATCTATTATATCTGTATCCTGACCGGCATCACGATGATCTGTGTCCGGCATACGCGCAGCTCTGCGCAGATCTCGAAGCAGTCCGTGCTGCTGATCCTGTCCGCCGCGATCCCGCTTGCGATCAACACGCTGATGCTGACCGGCATCCTGCACTCAACCGTCGCGCTGACACCGCTGTTCTTTGCGCTGTCGAGCCTGCTGATCATCATTGCGCTCGGACGTTACGGCCTGCTCAATATCAACAGCATCGCGATCCGGGATACGATCAGCAACATTGACAGCGGCGTCATGATCTTTGATATCAGCGGCGCGCTGACCTACAGCAACAAATATATCAGCGGGCTGCCGTTTCTGAAGGATGTGCAGGATACGGAGCAGTTCCGTGCGGCACTGGCGGCGGCATCCGGCGAGGCACCCGATGCGGATTTCACCGCCGCGGAGCTGAAGATCGGCGATGAATATTACAGCCTGAAGCGGACGCTCTGCCAGAACCGGACCGGCACGAAGGTTGCGAACATCGTGACGATCAGCAATGTGACGGAATATCACGAGCTGGCGGCGGCGGAAAAGAAGCTGAGCCTTGAGCAGGAGCGCAACCGCATCGCGCAGGAAATGCACGATTCTGCGGGGCATACCTTCACGATGATCAGTTCGCTTGCGCGGCTGATGAAATACGAGACGGGGCAGGCGCAGCCCGATCTGCAGAAGCTGACGGAGAATCTCTCCGAGATCGACGGGCTTTCAAGGAGCGGCGTCACGCAGCTTCGCTGCACGATCAACAATCTGCGGGACGACACGTTCATGACGTCCGTGACGGGCGCGGTGCAGACGGTCGTCTCGGCGGTGCGCGGCGTACAGACCGACCTCTGCGTACAGGGTGAGGAGGATGCGCGCTTTGCGTTCTGCATCCGGGAGATGTACGACAACTGCCGCGAGACCGTCACGAATGCGCTTCGCTATGCAGAGGCGGACTGCATCAATATCATTCTGAAATTCCTTGCCGACCGCGTTGAGATGTACATTCTGGACAACGGCAAAGGATGCAGCGAAATCAAGGAACAGAACGGACTGCGCGGGATCCGTGCGCGGACAGAGGCGATCGGCGGAACGGTGAAGTTTTCATCGGCGCCGGGCGAGGGCTTCCGCACGGTGATCCGCATACCGGTAAAGGAGGCGGAAACATGATCTCAGTACTGATCGCGGACGATGTGGCCGTCCTGCGTGCGGGGCTGAAAGCGGTGCTCGCGGAGGACAGCGGGATCAAAGTCGTCGGGGAGGCTTCCGACGGCAAAGAGGCGCTGGAAATGTGCATCCGGCTGCGGCCGGACGTCGTGCTGATGGATATGCGGATGCCGGAGTATGACGGCTCCTACGGCACGCGGAAGATCAAGGACGCAGTGCCGGAGGTCAAGGTGCTCGTGCTGACGACCTTTGACGACAAGGAGACCGTTGACCGTGCGCTCTCCGCGGGTGCGGACGGCTATCTGCTCAAGGAAATGGACAGCAGCCAGATCCTCAATTCGATCCGGGCGGTCGCAGGCGGGATCAGCGTGTTCTGCGACAATGTGTTCCGCTCGATCCGGAAGGAGGCGGCAATCCCGCAGGATGCCGGGAACTACGATCTCACGCCGCGGGAGACGGATATTCTGCGGCTGATCTGTGACGGCGCGGACAATAAGGAGATCGCGGCAAAGCTGTATCTGGCGGAAGGCACGGTGCGCAATTCGATCTCCCGGATGCTGGAAAAGCTCGGCCTGAAAGACCGGACGCAGCTTGCGGTCTTTGCACTCAAGAATAACATCGTATAGGCAGACTGACATACGAATTGCGGCTCAGATCTGCATGGAGCAAGTTTCGCGGAACGATCACAGGATTCTGAATTGTTTTGTTATGATACAATAGATAGGTAACAGAGGGGATAGAAAAACAACTTCCAAAATGATATAATGTTAAGTACCACCCAAACACCAATATCAAAAAGGAAGTTGTCTATGAACAGTATAACACAAGAAGCGCACTTTCG
>JAFWQJ010000046.1 GCA_017545185.1 Oscillospiraceae bacterium
AGATCGCAGAGGCTCCGGCAGAAGCGGTCGAAGCGATCGAGGAAACGGTCGAAGAAACGGCTGAACCGGTCATCGAAGATATCACCGAGACGGTTGATGAGATCGCAGAGGCTCCGGCAGAAGCGGTCGAAGCGATCGAGGAAACGGTCGAAGAAACGGCTGAACCGGTCATCGAAGAGATCACCGAGACGGTTGATGAGATCGCAGAGGCTCCGGCAGAAGCGGTCGAAGCGATCGAGGAAACGGTCGAAGAAGCAGTTGAACCGGTCATCGAGGAAGTATCCGAACCGGCAGAGGAAGCTGCACAGGCTCCTGCGGAGGAACCATCCGCTCCGGTCACGCTGTCGATGCTGGAGGAAATCATCCCCGAGCAGTTCACAAGCAAGCAGTCTGAGACGCCGAAGATCATCGAGCCCGGTCTGCTGGAGATGCCCGCCGGTATTGAAAGTATGCTGAGCGACATGGGCGGAAACGATGCGCCTGCACAGCCTGCACCGGCTCCTGTCGTTCCGGAAGTACCTGCAGCACCGGCTGAAAAAGCCGAACCTGCCGCAGCCGATATTCCGGCAGACGGTAAATTCACGACGCGTGAGCGCCGCAAGATCTATCACCACGAAGCAACGCTCGAGATTCCGCGCGGTTATCTGGAGGTTCGTGCCGGTGCCTGCGCAGGTCTGGAGGAACTGGAAAACGTCATCCTGCCGGATACGATCGTCAAGATCGGCAGCGGTGCATTCTCCGATAACGCTTCGCTGAAAACTGTCATGATCCCGCTTTCCGTCAAGGAGATCGCGGAGGATGCGTTTGAAGGCTGCGACGCGATCACAAATGTCACGATGCCGATGGCACTGGAATGGATCGCACCGGTCCTGTTCGGTCAGAATGTCGTTATCAACTGGCTGGAGGAGGAATCCGATGAAACCGATTCGATCGGTGACGGCCGCTATACCAGACAGCTTCGCAAGGAGCTCTACCACGGAGAGCCGACTCTGATCATTCCGGAGGGTATCACCGAGATCCGTCCGGGTGCCTGCGCCGGCCTCGAAACCGTGACGGAGCTTGTCCTGCCGAGCACACTGACAAAAATCTGCTCCGGTGCGTTCTCTGAATGCGTATCGCTGCGTGTGCTGGATATCCCGGCAAGCGTGACGGAGCTCGAAGAGGATGCCTTCGAGGACTGCACATCCCTGCGGATGGTCGCGATCCCGTCGCACCTCGAAAAGCAGGCAAGAGCCTGCTTCCCGGAAGCTGACCTTGCAATTCTTGACTGATTCTATGCTGAAATCGCCGCGGAAACCCGTGTTTCTGCGGCGATTTTTTGTACTTCACAGCGAAACTGCAGGGATTCTGCGAAATTCTGGCAGAATCCTCTTGTATTTTTCGAGCGATTGTGCTATAATAGAATGAGACTGTACAGAAAGGAGCGTCCAATATGATCGTAATTGAAAACCATATTGGCAGCATTCGCGTATCGAAGCCGTATCTGTATGCCCTGATCGAGCATACCGTGATAAGCTGCTTCGGAGTCGCCGACCTGAATGATTCTTCTCCGATCGAAACGCTGAAGACAAAGCTGTTTCCGAGTGATATCCGTCGGGGGATCCGGCTTCGCACCAGACAGAACCAGCTTGTTGTTGATCTGCATATCGTGACCGGTATCGGTGCGAATATGTCCGCGATTACGGACAGCATCCGGAATAAAGTACGGTATGCGATCGAACAGTCTACCGGTTTCCAGCCGGCAGCGATCAATGTATATATTGACGGCATTCGCGCCTGAGAATTGGAGGATCAGACCTTGATTAGCGGAAAACAACTGAAAGCAGCGATCATCCATGCTGCGATTCTCATTACAAACCAGAGACGTTCGGTCGATGAGCTGAATGTTTATCCTGTTCCGGACGGTGATACCGGAACGAATATGTCCATGACGATCAGCGCAGCCAAGCGCGAACTGGAGCTCCTGTCTGACGATGTGACAGTCTCCGAGGTCGCGGATGTGACCGCTTCGTCGATGCTGCGCGGTGCGCGCGGCAATTCCGGCGTTATCACCTCGCTGCTGTTCCGCGGCCTGTCCAAGGGGCTCGCGGGACTGACAACAGCAGGAAATGCGGATTTCGCCAATGCATTGGAGCTCGGCGTCGCAGGTGCATACAAGGCAGTCATGAAGCCGACAGAGGGCACGATCCTGACCGTTTCACGCATGGCGGCAAACAAGGCGCAGGAGCTCGCCAAGACCGATATCGACGATATCACGTTCTGGCAGGGTGTTCTGGACGAGGCAAATGCAGTCCTGAAGCAGACCACGGAAATGCTCCCGGCACTGAAAAAGGCAAATGTCGTCGATGCCGGCGGACAGGGCTTCTGCATCATCATCGGCGGTATGCTTGAATCCTTCCGCGGCGGGGCACTGCCGGAGGAGACAGCCGAAACAAAGGCCGCTGCTCCGGACCCTGCGGTAGACTTCAACTCTGCGGTCGCACAGTATGATGAGGAGATCAACTTCACATACTGCACCGAGTTTATCATCGAAAAGAATGACGCTTCCGTGGACGGCGCAAAGCTCCGTGCCTATCTCGAAACGATCGGCGACTGTGTTGTCGTGGTCGAGGATGACGAGATCATCAAGGTGCATGTGCATACGGATAATCCGGGCATGGCGCTGACCAAGGCACTGGAATTCGGCCACTTCATCAACGATCCGAAGCCGAAGGTCGAGAACATGCGCATTCAGCATGAGGGCAAGGTCAAGGAAGCGAAGATTGTCAAGCAGCAGGAGGTCGTTCCGGTCGAGCCGACCAAGGAATTCGGCTTTGTGGCAGTCGCAGCGGGCGGCGGCCTTGAGCGTACATTCCTCGATCTCGGCGTCGATCAGGTCGTCAAGGGCGGCCAGACCATGAACCCCTCGACCGACGATATTCTCCGTGCGATCCACGCAACACCGGCCAAGACGGTCTTTGTCCTGCCGAACAACAAGAATATCATCATGGCGGCAGAGCAGGCAATCAATCTTGCAAACCGCAATGTTGTTGTTCTGCAGACCCGCACGATCCCGCAGGGTATCGCGGCCATGCTTGCCTATGACGAGAGCCTTGACATGAATGAGAACCGCACGCAGATGACCAAGGCATTTGAGCGCGTTTCCTCCGGTTCCGTGACGTTCGCGGCGCGTGATTCCGAGCTGGACGGTCAGAAGATCAGGAAGAACGAGGTGCTCGCGTTGGACAACGGCAAGCTTTCGTTCACCGAAAAGGACGTCAACAAGGCAGCCTACAAGCTGACGAAGAAAATGGTCAAGAGCGATTCGAGCTATATCACGCTGATCTACGGCGCGGATGTGACCGAGGATCAGGCGCAGCAGCTTTACGATCAGATCTCTGCGAAGATGAAGGATCGCGTCGAGATCACGATGCTGAGCGGCGGTCAGCCGGTCTACTACTATCTCATCTCAGTTGAATAATCAGGAAAAGGACGGTTCTCCGTCCTTTTCTGCTTCAAATAAAGGAGTGATTCTGTATGAGCAGCGCTACGGCATTTATTGACAGTTCTGCTGTCGAGTTTGCGGCAGCATTGCTGGTAGTCGGCGGAATAATGTGTCTCTCAATTATAGGCGTTGTGCGTGAGCATCTGAAGAAAAAGCGAAAGAAGCAGGAAAAGCAGTATTACAAAGCAACCCATGTCAAAACTGTTACGCTGACCGATCTGATGATGTTTGGCACGATCGAAGCAGAGTATGACGATCAAACCGGCATCCTGACGGCAGAACAGGCGGCACTGCCGAAATTCGGGAATCAGGCGCCGAACCGGATTGTGGTAGAAGGATATCAGGACGGGGATCAGGAAACGATCCTTCGGCTGCTCGGCCGAGCGTATGACAAAAAGGACGAGATCCTTGACAAAATGGCTGAAGAAGTACGGAAAGAAATGATGTTTGACGAACCGGATGATCTGCCGGAAATTTCGGAGATCAGAGAGCAGATTGCCGTGACGGATTTTCAGTTCACCTCCGGCGCCGAGCTCATGACAATGCTGATCAACGCCGGCGCCGAGATCGGAACAGAAGCTTTCAGCCTGACCGCGCTGTATTATTCCAGCCCGGTACACTGGGAGTATGAGGCGGCTAAAATGCCAGGAGCTGTCTGAATACAGGAGAGAATATGGATAAACGACAGTATCATAAAGAAATGGCAGCGGTGATCGCAGACATTCCGGCGGGCAGCGTCCCGAAGCTGCTGCTGCACAGCTGCTGCGGCCCTTGCAGCACGGCGGTACTGGAACAGCTGATGCCGCATTTTGAGATCGTGCTGTTTTACTACAACCCGAATATCGCGCCGCGTGAGGAATTTGAGCGCAGGCTTGAAACACAAAAGCAGCTGCTCCGGCAGCTTGATGCGCCGCATCCGGTCACGCTGATCGCGCCGCACCATGATGACGCACCGTTCTGGGCAGCGGTCAAAGGGGTTGAAGATACGCCGGAAATGGGGGAGCGCTGCGAAAAATGCATCGCTCAGCGGATGCGGGAATCGCTGACCGCCGCAATAAAATACCATTGCGATTATTTCACGACGACGCTGTCGGTCAGCCCGCACAAGAATGCCCCCTTTATCAATGCCTGCGGTGAGGCGATTGCGGAAGGTCAGGCGGTCAGATATCTGCCGTCCGATTTCAAGAAGGGCGGGGGATATGCGCGGTCTGTCGAGCTTTCCGGGAAATATGAGCTCTACCGGCAGGATTACTGCGGCTGTCCGATGAGCCTCCGTGAAGCGGAGGCACGCCGAGCAGCGCGCGAGTTGAAATCAAAATCCACGTAAATACGTGACTCAACCAGCGGTTCGTGTACTTTTTCAGCAGATCGTGCTATACTTTCCGCAGGAACGGCAGAAGCGAGCTGTTCCGAATAAGTGAAAGGACTGACAGAAATGGATCAGATTCAGATCGGCAAATTTATCGCGGCCTGCCGCAAGGAGAAAGGCATGACGCAGGCGCAGCTTGCAGAGAAAATGGGCATCTCCGACCGTGCCGTATCGAAATGGGAGACCGGAAAGAATATGCCGGATTCCTCGATCATGCTCGAACTCTGTGATGAACTGGGCATTACTGTCAATGACCTGTTGAACGGAAGGAGAATCGCTATGGAAAACTATAAGGAAATTGCGGAAAAGACCATTCTGGAAATGCAGAATGCAAAGGAACAGAATGACAAGCTGCTGCTGCTGACAGAAATTGTGATCAGCATCCCCTCTGTCCTGATTATGCTGATACTCTGCATGGTTGCAGCCTATGCACAGATTCCCGAATGGGTGCGGATCGTACTGATCGCGGTCGGCGTGATTCAGCTGATTCCGTGTGTGCTTGTCTCACTGGGAATCGAGCAGCGTGCCGGATACTATATGTGCAAAAAATGCGGACACCGCTGGGTTCCGGCGTATGCACAGGTATTTTTTGCACCGCATTTCGGACGCACCAGAAAAATGACCTGCCCGTACTGCGGCAAGCGCTGCTACCATAAGAAAGTGATCAAAAAGTGAAGTAATTTTGTATATCCTTCATGAAATCGTTATTTTTTTCACAATGTTTCGCTTTTGCCCTTGACATTACCCGTAAAAAATAGTATACTATATCTAGGGTCAGTCTGTAAGGTTAACATGGCTGACGATTCAACCAATAACGTAAATATGGAGGATCAAGACTATGAGCAGAGTTTACAACTTCAGCGCAGGTCCGGCTGTTCTGCCGGAGGAAGTCCTGAAAGAAGCAGCAGAGGAAATGATGGATTACCGCGGAACCGGTATGTCCGTTATGGAGATGAGCCACCGTTCCAAGGCATACGATCAGATCATCAAGGAAGCTGAGCAGGATCTCCGCGACCTGATGAACATTCCGGATAACTACAAGGTCATCTTCCTGCAGGGCGGTGCATCTCTGGTCTTTGCAGAGGTTCCGATGAACCTGATAAGAACGGCAAGGCTGCTTACATCATCACCGGCCAGTGGGCAAAGAAGGCTGCACAGGAAGCTGAGAAGTACGGCGAGGTCGTCAAGGTTGCATCCTCTGCTGACAAGACCTTCTCCTATATTCCGGATTGCTCCGATCTCGACATTCCGGAGGATGCAGACTATGTCTACATCTGCGAGAACAACACCATTTACGGCACGAAGTTCTGGCAGCTGCCGAACACCAAGGGCAAGATCCTTGTTTCGGACGTTTCCTCCTGCTTCCTGTCTGAGCCGATCGACGTTTCCAAGTACGGCGTGGTCTACGGCGGTGTTCAGAAGAACGTCGGTCCTGCAGGCGTGCAGATCGTCATTGTCCGTGAGGACCTGATCGCTGACGGCCCGGCATTCAAGCAGTGCCCGACCATGTGCGACTGGAAGATCCAGGCAGACAACGACTCCCTGTACAATACGCCTCCCTGCTATGGCATCTATGTATGCGGCAAGGTATTCAAGTGGATCAAGAAGATGGGCGGTCTCGAGGGCATGAAGGCTCACAACGAGAAGAAGGCAAAGATCCTGTACGATTTCCTCGACGAGTCCAAGCTCTTCAAGGGCACCGTGCACACCTGCGACCGCTCGCTCATGAACGTCCCGTTCGTGACCGGCGACAAGGACCTCGACGCGCAGTTCGTCAAGGAGGCCACGGCGGCCGGCTTCGTCAACCTCAAGGGTCACCGCAGCGTGGGCGGCATGCGCGCGTCCATCTACAACGCCATGCCCATCGAGGGCGTCCAGGCCCTCGTCGCCTTCATGAAGGACTTCGAGGCCCGCAACTAGGCAAGGGGCCGCGTGAGGCTCGCGCGGCCGCAGATAAGGAGCATCGCCATGTACAAGGTCAACTGCATGAACGTCATCGCCAAGGTCGGCACCGACCAGCTGGGCGAGAACTACCAGATCGTCGACTCCCTCGACGAGGCCGACATCGCCATGGTGCGCAGCGCCAAGCTCCATGAC
>JAFWQJ010000047.1 GCA_017545185.1 Oscillospiraceae bacterium
TCTGCGAAAAGTGCAAGGTCATTAAGCGCAAGGGCAAAGTCATGATCATTTGTGAAAACCCGAAGCATAAGCAGCGTCAGGGCTGATAAACCCTGACCATTTGGAGGTGTAATAAGGAATATGGCTAGAATCGCTGGTGTTGACCTCCCGAAGAACAAGCGCGTTGAGATCGGTCTCACGTATATCTTCGGAATCGGTCGTACGACGGCAACCAAGATTCTCAAGGAAACCGGCATCAACCCGGATACCAGAGTCAAGGATCTTACCGAAACCGATGTCGCAGCACTGCGTGCGTACATTGATGCCAACTGCCTCGTGGAGGGCGATAAGCGCCGTCAGGTCGCAATGGATATCAAGCGTCTCGTCGATATCGGCTGCTACCGCGGTGTCCGCCACCGTAAGGGTCTGCCTGTCAGAGGACAGCGCACCAAGACCAATGCAAGAACGCGCAAGGGCCCGGCAAAGACCATTGCGAACAAGAAGAAGTAAGGAGGGACTGTATCTTGGCACAGCAAAAGAAAAAGGTAACCACGATCAGACGCCGCAGAGAGCGTAAGAACATCGAAAACGGCGCGGTGCATATTCAGTCCACGTTCAACAACACCATCGTGACGATCACCGATACACAGGGCAACGCGATCTCGTGGGCATCCGCCGGTGAGCTCGGCTTCCGCGGATCCAAGAAGTCTACGCCGTTCGCTGCGCAGAGTGCTGCAGAAACTGCTGCAAGAGCTGCTATGGAGCACGGCCTCAAGACTGTTGAGGTCTATGTCAACGGCCCGGGCTCCGGCAGAGAGGCTGCGATCCGTGCACTTCAGACCGTCGGTCTCGAAGTCCGCATGATCAAGGACGTAACCCCGATCCCGCACAACGGCTGCCGTCCGCCCAAGAGAAGACGCGTATAATTATTGGAGGTGAACGAAGATGGCAGTACAGAAAGAACCGATCCTGAAGAAGTGCAGAACCCTTGGCATCAGCCCCGGAGTCATGGGCGTTTCCAAGAAGGAATCCAACCGCTTCAAGAACGCTAACAACCGCAAGAAGGTTTCTGAATACGGTCTCCAGCTGAAGGAGAAGCAGAAGCTGAAGTTTATCTACGGCATGCTCGAAAAGCAGTTCAGACACTACTTTGAGCTGGCATCCAAGATGGAAGGCAAGACCGGTGATAACCTTATCACCTGCCTCGAATCCAGACTGGACAATGTCGTTTTCCGCATGGGTCTCGCACTCACCAGACGTGAGGCAAGACAGCTTGTCGCACATGCACACTACACCGTCAACGGTCAGAAGGTGAACATCGCTTCCTACCGTGTCAAGGTCGGTGATGTGATCGCACTGCGCGAGAAGGACAGAACTTCCGAGAAGTTCAAGGCCACTGTTGAGGCAACCGCTGACAGAGTCGTTCCGCTCTGGCTCGATGCCAAGAAGGATGACTTTTCTGCAACAGTCGTTCGTATGCCTTCTGCTGACGATATCGAGTACGAAGCACAAACGCACCTCATCGTTGAGTTGTACTCCAAGTAATCTCGGGATGATACCGAGCGGCTGGCAATGCTTTTGGCTTCCAGCCGTCCAAACAACTGATTGCACAACAGGAGGGTATTTATGCTGAAAATGGAAAAGCCGGAAATTGAGACGAAAGAACTGCACGGTGACGGCAAGTACGGCAAGTTTGAGATCCGTCCGCTGCCGCGCGGTTACGGCATCACGATCGGTAACAGTCTCAGAAGGATTCTGCTCTCCTCGCTGCCCGGTGTGGCAGTCTATGCCGTCAAAATCGACGGTGTTCATCACGAGCTCTCAACCATCCCCGGTGTCAAGGAGGATGTCACGGAAATCATCCTTGCAATCAAGGGTCTGACTGCAAAGCTTCACGGCGACGGTCCCAAGACCATCTATATTGACGCCCAGGGTGAATGTGAGGTCACCGCTGCTGATATCCGCACGGATTCTGAGGTCGAGATCCTGCCGCCGTTCCCGCACATCGCGACGATCGGCAAGGGCGCAAAGCTTGATATGCAGATCATGCTCGACCGCGGCAGAGGTTATGTCTCCGCTGAGCGCAACAAGCAGACTCGTCAGAATCTGCCGCTGGATGTGATCACGGTTGACAGTATTTACACCCCGGTTCTGAAGGTGAATTATAAAGTCGAGGATACGCGCCTCGGTCAGGTCACAGACTACGACAAGCTCACGATTGAGGTCTGGACAGACGGTACGGTCGGTGCAAACGATGCACTTTCGCAGGCGGCCAGCCTGCTGACAGAGTACCTGCAGCTGTTCGTGAACCTCTCCGATGAAAAGGTTTCCGAGCCGGTTCTCCAGGATACCGCAGACGGCGGTCAGGAGAAGAAGCTCGAAACCACGATCGAGGAGCTTGATCTGTCGGTCCGCTCGTTCAATTGCCTGAAGCGTGCCGGCATCAATACCGTTGCTGATTTGATCAGCAGGTCTGAGGACGAGATGATGAAGGTTCGGAATCTCGGCAGAAAATCGTTTGATGAGGTCAAGGAAAAGCTGCAGTCTCTGGGCTTTGACCTTTCCTCTGACGACAACGACTAATTCCCGGTCCGGCACTGGTTGCGAAAGCCGGAGATTTAACAAAGGAGTGAAACACAATGGCGGGTTCCAGAAAGCTCGGCAGAGCCACGGATCACAGAAAGGCTATGCTTCGCGGCATGGTGACCTATCTGCTTGAGAACGGCCAGATCGAAACAACCGAAACGAGAGCGAAGGAAGTTCGTTCTATGGCAGAGAAGATGATCACCATTGCGAAGGGGATCTCCAGTGAGAATACTGCTGCAGATCTTCACCTGAAGCGTCAGGTCTTTGCTTATGTTACGAAGGAGAGCGTCGCAAAGAAGCTCTTTGACGAGATCGCACCGCGCTACAAGGAGCGCAACGGCGGCTACACGAAGATGGTCAAGATCGGCCCTCGCCGCGGCGACGCTGCTGAAATGGCGATCATCAAGCTGGTTGACTGATCGCTGTTGATCTGAAACATGAAAATGCACCCTGCGGACTGCGGGGTGCGTTTTTTTGTTCGGCTATATGGACGAAAACCGATGCTTGTTGTATCTTGCGATGTGCAGAATCATGAAGTTTTGTACGCAGACTTGCATTTTTGCAGGAAAAGCGCGTATAATAAAATGATGAACGATGAAAGGGGGCTTCTCTCATGCTGACGGATCTGCCGGTCTCTCTGCTTGCGAAAATCGGACGCTGCGGAGAAGCCGCCGTGATTCTGCTGCTGCGCTGTGCGGCCTTTGCGCTGAAGGCATGTTACCGCCTGTTCAGAGAGCTTGTCCGCCTGCTGGCCGCGCTGCTGATGCTTGGATTTGAGCAGCTCCGCGGATTTGCAGCAGGGGAGGCCGAATCCGCAAAGGAGATCCGTGCGATGTACCGGAAGCAGTCTCCGGAGAGCAGCCGCGTTTCGCTCTGGCTGCATATCATCGGACGGCTGCTGATCGGCAAGCGCGGCATGATCCGGACGCTTCTGCGGTATCTGATCCCGGTGACCTGCTGTATGCTGCTGTTTACGGCCGTGCGCCGCGAAATGCGGCAGGAATACGCCGTTGCGGTCACTGTGGACGGCAAAGCGGTCGGGACCGTTGCTTCGGAAGCTGATTATATTGCTGCGGAGGCGATCGTCCGCAAGCGGCTTTCGTATTCTGCGGATGATGTGGATATTCCGCTGAACCGCAGTCTGCAGCTGGAAAAGGCGGAGGGCAGGATCCTCACCGCCGGCGAGCTGGCCGATCAGCTGCTGCAGAATGCCGATATCGAGCTGTTTGAGGGCTGGGGCGTTTATGTCAACGACGAATTTGTCGGCGCGGTCGAGGATAAGCACCCGGTCGAAGCGGCACTGGTTCGTGTGCTGAGTGCATACAGCGACCGGATGCACGGCGAGATCGACAACATTCACTTTGCGGATACCGTGAGCTACGAATGGGGCAATTATCTGACCGGCAGCCGCGTGTCTCCGCAGGCACTGGCCAATAAGCTGACCCATGTCGAGCACGGCACGCGGACGTATACCGCGGGCAGGTTGGACACCGTTTACAGCATCGCGGAGCGTTTCTCCGCGACCGTTGACGAGATCCGCAGGCTGAATCCGGATGTGGAAGATGCGGTGCCCTATGCGCATCGCATGACGGTCCCGTCCGAGAAGCGCTATCTGCCGATCGTGTTCACGCGCATCATCAAAGCAACGGAGTTCCTTGATTTTGAGACGGAGCGTTATGAGACGGCGGCGCTCCCGCAGGGCACCGAGGAGGTGCTTGTCCGCGGCGTGCAGGGTGAGCGCGAGCAGAAGCTTCTGGTCACGTATACCGACGGCGCGGAGACATCCCGCAAGGTCATGTCGTCCAGTCTGGTCGTGCGGCCGGTCGATGAGGAGATCGGCATCGGCACGTATACCGCAATGCCGTGGAGCTATGATACGAAGATCGACGGAAACGGACGCTATCCGTGGCCGGTGGACGGCGGCAAGATCACCAGTCTGTTCGGCGGCGAACGCAATCACGGCGGACTGGATATCGGCGCGGCGGAATATGCCGAGATCTACGCGGCAGACGACGGCACGGTCATGCTCTCGACATGGGAGGACAGCTACGGCTATTTTGTGCTGATCGACCACGGCGACGGCTTCGAGACGCTTTATGCGCACTGTGTCGAGCTGATCGCGCAGCCGGGACAGAAGGTGCGCAAGGGCGAGCCGATCGCGCTGGTCGGCAACACCGGCGATTCGACGGGGCCGCATCTGCATTTTGAAGTCCGTGTGGACGGCGTCCGCGTCAATCCCACGCAGTATATGCGCGTGAATATGGACGATTGAAGTACACCGCAAGCATAATAAAAAGGACGCTGATGTCATGATCGGCGTCCTTTTTTTTCATTGTATTTCAGCATTGGGTGCAGTACCGCCCAAGAAGCGCTCCGCGGCGTGTGCTTCGCTGATTGAGGTACTTCGCCCACTGTCCCCGGAGGAAAACGCCGGCGGGGACTGCCCCGCCGTTAGCGGTTGTTGACGGGTTCGGGGTATAGGTCGTGGTGCGTCAGGCGATCCCATGCGACCTGCTCCCATTTCGTGCCGGGCATCCCGTAATTGCAGTAGGGGTCAATGGAGATGCCGCCGCGCGGGAGAAACTTGCCCCACACCTCGATATATGCGGGCTCCATGAGCCGGATCAGGTCGTTCATGATGATGTTGACGCAGTCCTCGTGAAAATCGCCGTGATTGCGGAAGCTGAACAGATACAGCTTCAGCGACTTGCTCTCGACCATTTTCACGCGCGGAACGTATGAAATATAAATTGTCGCAAAGTCCGGCTGCCCCGTGATCGGGCAGAGGCTCGTAAACTCCGGGCAGTTGAACTTGACGAAATAGTCGCGGCCGGGATGCTTGTTTTCAAAGGTCTCCAGCACCGACGGATCATAATCGGACGGGTATTTCGTATGCTGATTGCCGAGCAGTGTGATGCTCTCCTCGTGTTCGCGCTTGTTCATAAGCAGCCTCCTTCGGATTCAGGATATGCCGGAAACGGCATCGAGCAGGATTCTTGCGAGCTGAGCGGTCGTGATATCCCAGCTCTGGCGTTCTTCGATCAGAATGCAGAATGCGACCGGTGCGCGGTCATCGAGGCAGAAGCCCGCGAGCAGCGAGTTTTCGTATTCTCTGCCGCCGTCATTGACCTGCGCGGTGCCGCTCTTGCAGCCGCAGGAATAGACGTCAAATGACACATAGTAATGGTGTGTGGAATTGAGCGTCTCCACATCTTTGACGGCCTGCGCCGCCTGTGCACTGAACAGCTGCGGGGTACGGCGCACGGATGCGAGCTCGACGGTCTCGCCGGTCGGCGTCGTTCTGGATTTGACCAGATACGGCTGGACTGCGGAGCCGGAGCCGTTCGCAATCGCGCCCTGCCACAGCATGAGCTGATAGGGGCTGACCAGCGTCTTGCCCTGCCCGAGCGCGCCCCATTCCGTTTCAAAATTATTCGCGTCGCTCAGCTTCGTGGATGCGGGATTGATCGTGATGCCGTCGAGATTCAGTGTCTCAGCCTTCTGTCCGTTGACGGCATAGCCCATGCGGGTGTATGTGCCGATGATCGAGGAGAGCGGTGCGATGCCGGACTGCACGAGCTGCGCAAAATACGGGTTGCAGCTGTTCTCGAATGCCTGCTGCAGATCCTGCGTGCCGTGGCCGTATGCCTGAT
Organism: Oscillospiraceae bacterium; assembly: GCA_017545185.1. Lineage (GTDB taxonomy): Bacteria > Bacillota > Clostridia > Oscillospirales > Ruminococcaceae > Firm-04. Next base: position 6,219 of record JAFWQJ010000047.1, read on the forward strand.
GACAGTTGATCGCATCGCCGTTCGGATTGACCCAGCTGCCCTCGCAGGTGTATTCCAGCGCATTGACGCCGGTCACGCCTGCCGCCTCATAGGCAGCGATCAGCGTGGAGACTTTCTGCGTGGAGCCGGGAACGGTCGGGAAAAACGCTTTGCAGAGCAGGCTGCCCGACGGCATGGATTCGAGATTTGCGTAGCCCTGTGCGATATCGACGCAGGGGCGGCTGACGCAGACGAGGATCTCGCCGGTCTTCCAGTTGTATGCGATCGCAGCGCCGTTTTTGTCGCCGAATGCGTTATAAACGGTTTTGTTTGCGCGGTGTGAGAGCGTCGTCTGGAGCGTAGCGTCGCCGGCCTCATTGCCGTAGGTAAAGCTGTAATTTGCCAGTTCCTCGATATGCTTTGCGACGACCGTATTGGACATCTGTCCGCTGGTGTCGCCGACCAGATTGCCGACATCCGCGAATTGTCCCGGCGGGTAATTCGTCAGCGGCTGACTGCCGTCAAAGAGAACATCGCCGTCGCGGTCAAGCACCTTGCCGTAGGTCGTTTTGCCGGATTTTGCCATATAGAGCGGCGCCTTGGAGATCAGCGTATAGCCGAGATAGATCAGCGCAAGGATAAAGCATGTGAGCAGCAGCGCCGTCCATTTTCCGGCTCTGCGGGTGCTGCGCGGTGCGGAGATATCGAGCTGCGGCGCAGACGGACGCTGCATTTTTTTCTGTTTGCCCGCCATGTTATGCGCCTCCCTTCGCGGTGCTGCGGTCGGTCAGGACAGGCGCCTGCGCCGCCTTTAGGAAGCCCGCCAGGATACCGCTGGCCAGCATGGAGCTGCCGCCCTGCGAGATAAACGGGATCGTGACGCCGGTGAACGGGATCAGGTTGCAGGAGCCGAAGATATTGAGCGTCATCTGTACCATGAACACCGCTGCAACGCCGACCGCCAGTCCGGAGTGGTAGTAGCTGCGCGGCGGAACGGTCAGGATCGAGGCGGGCAGGAACAGCACGAGGATGACGGTCATCATGCCGGTGAACAGTCCCCATTCCTCGCAGATCGTCGAGAATACGATATCCGTTCTGGATGCGGCAACGCGGATCAGCGTGCCGTTGCCCGCACCCTTGCCGAACCAGCCGCCTTCCGCGATCGCGGTCAGCGCCTTGACCTGCTGATAGCCCGTGCCGGACATATCCGCCCAGATATCCGAATGCAGACGCTCCTGCACATAGGCAGGCGCCGCCTTCCACGCAAAGACCGCCGCAGCGATCACGCAGAGGATCAGGAAGATCATCAGGCGCGCGGAGATCTTTTCGCGCAGATAGCAGAACCGCAGCAGGAATGCAAAGCCCGCAACGGCAAGGAAGGTCGGCAGTGAGCCGAGGTCACGGCACCACCACTGCAGCACCGCGATCACGCCTGTGCAGAAGATCAGCAGCAGGTTGTCCGGTACGAAGTGAATGCCGAGGAAGGACGCTTTTTTCAGCTGTGTGCGGATCGAGCTCGCGCAGATCAGCACAAAGACCGGCTTGACAAATTCCGAGGGCTGGATCGTGATGAAGCCGAGGTCGATCCACATGCTGCGGCTGCCGGTCAGGAAGCGGATCGCGGCGACCAGTCCGAAGAACAGCGCATACCAGAGCGGCTTCATTCTTTCGGCGCGGTAGGGATTCCGCGTGACCAGATAGGACGCCTGACACATCAGGAACGCCCCGACGCCGAAGGCAAAATGCTTGAGTGCAAATTCCAGCCCGCCGAAGCAGGACTGATAGATCGTGCTCATGCCGATGACCAGCAGCAGCACGGTATCGACCGTGCAGGCCTCGCGCTGGACAAACTGCAGGATGATCGAGCCGATGAAGTCTGCAGTCAGGACGATGCAGGCCAGCTTGACGACCTCTGCCGTGATGCCGAAGGACAGCGCAACGAGGATCATCATAGCGGCGTGTGCGATCAGGACGAGCAGCAGCAGGAACGGGTGAGAGATCGGTTTTGTCTTTGTCATGCGACCACGCCCTTTCCGGTTCCCTTGACGACGGTCATGCGGTGCTTGCCGATCTGAATCGCGTCGTTCTGATGCAGCGTGCAGGGCTTGGTAATGCGTCTGCCGTTGACGAGCACACCGTTCTGTGCGCCGATGTCCTCGATCTGCCATTTGCCGCCGGATAAACAGAGCAGCGCATGAAAGCGCGAGACCTCCGTATCCGGAAAGCGGATATCCGCGGAGGGGTGCCGCCCGATCAGGATCTCTGCGGCACCGAGGGGATACAGCGTGCCCTCACAGGCAAGCATATAGCCTCTGCCCTCCTGCGCCCAGCCTCTGTCGCCGCGGCGGCGTTCGCGGCCGGCCGCAAGCAGGATCACCAGTGCGCAGATATCGACGAATATGACGACAAACGCCGTCGCAGCCTCCCGCAGAAACGGGTACTGCTCAAACAGCGGTGTTAAGTCCATATCTGTGTTTCCTTTCTGTATTCCGCCCGAAAGCGGTTTCTTATCGTAATAGTATAGCACAAATACGCCGTTTTTGTCAAGGCAGGCGGGGAGCCCCCGCTGGCGATTTCTGTTATGATACAATAGATAGGTAACAGAGGGGATAGAAAAACAACTTCCAAAATGATATAATGTTAAGTACCACCCAAACACCAATATCAAAAAGGAAGTTGTCTATGAACAGTATAACACAAGAAGCGCACTTTCGTCA
>JAFWQJ010000048.1 GCA_017545185.1 Oscillospiraceae bacterium
AAAGGACGCTGATGCTGAAATCGGCGTCCTTTTCGCATCCAGTCGGGCGGTAGGCTAACCGTTTGCAGCCTCACAAAAGTTTTGATCAAACTTTTTCAAAAGTTTGCGGAGTCCAGAGGCAGAGCCTCTGGTCGCCGTCCGCAGACGGCGAAACTCTCCCACATGCGAAGGAGCTCCGAAAGGGGGAATCGAGCAAAACGCTCCGGGGGAGCGTTTTGCCGAGGGGGGAGCCCTGCGATAGAGGGCTCCCCCAAGCGAATCGCAAAGCGATTCGCAGTCGCGCTGAAAGCGTCAGGCTGACGAAAGTCAGCCGCAAGCTTTCTGCGTGTACAGGTTTCCAAAGGGCGGCAGCCCTTTGGAGTCAGCGGGCAGCGCACGGACGGCAGAGCCTGTAAACAAAAAAATCCGCCGGTATGCATTGGCACACCGGCGGATTATATGTTATGAGGATTATGTTTCCGGCTTATTCTTCGGTATCCGGATTCATTGCGCCGAGGCTGACCATCACCATGACCATGCTGCCGGTCTCGTCGCCGGGTTCCTGCTTGGTGAACACCACTGCCCCCTCCGGCACTTCATCATCGTATACATGGCGGCAATCGACCGTAAATCCCGCATCCTGCAGAATTTCCTTTGCAGCCTCATATTCCATGCCGGTCACATCCGGAAAATCAACTTTCTGCCCTAAGCTGACCGTCACATACACCGTGCTGCCGATCGCAGCCTCCGTACCCGGTTCCGGGTCGATTGAGAGCGGCTGACCGGACGGCACTTCATCGTCATAGCGGGTGCGCTTGTCAATGACAAGACCGTGATCCATAAGTGTCTTTTTGGCAGCTTCCCAGTCCATGCCCATAATATCCGGCACAGTCGTCGGGTCGCCCTTTCCGCCGATGTTCACAAACAGTTTGATCTCATCGCCCGGATTGACCCAGTAGCCCTCGCCGTCAGAGTAGCTGTATTCCCTCGCGCCCCCGTCAACATATTCCGTGTTATACGGCGGCACAAGCTCAAACGTGACAGCTCCGGTGTCAACGTCTGCGTCAGAACCGAGGATCTGCCCCTCCATAACGACGCTGACGCCCTTGTCTGCGAGCATTGCCGCTGCTTCCTCATACTGCATCCCATAAACATCCGGGATCCAGATCATGCTGTCAAACACATCCGAAATTTCAAAATCGAGATGCCCGAGGATGCCCTCTGATTCGCCGTCCTCTGCAAGATTCACCAGCGTATAGCTGCCGGCCGGGAGCTGTTCAAAGCAGAGCTGCTGAATACCGGTGCCCTTTGCAATGTCATCGAAAAACACCGTATAGGGCTCGCAGTCCGCGACCTTTTCGCCGTTCTGCGTCACAATATACATCGGATTGTACGGGATATGATCCTGTTCTGTACGATTGATAATATTGATCCGGATGCCGGTCGGCAGGGGAGCGGTTACATCTGTATTGAGCTCCATATAAGGCTTTGCAATATCCTGCACCTCCGGCTCCGCGGAGACCGACGCGCCCGGCGTCACGCTGTCGGACGCTTTCATTCTGCTGATGCCGTAGATCAGCGCGCCGTTCAGCCCGAGGCAAAGCGCGACTGCCGCAGCAATGCCGGCTCTGCCGATGCGGATCGGTGCCTGCTTTGCGGTATCTGCACGCTGTTCCTTCATTGTATGCGCTCCTTTCGTCATGCGGATTGCCTGGCCGCGCTGTTCCTGCGGAGATCCGGCATCCGCCGTCAGGAAGGCGCAGTCCACAAGGTCCTCCGGCAGATCGCCGAGCAGCTCCATATAGTTCATCGGCTTCAAAGCAATCCCTCCTTTTCAAAAGCTTCTTTCAGTTTTTTGCGGGTACGCCGCAGCGAAAGCTTGACGGCGTTCTGGGTGATGCCGAACTGTGCCGCGATGCTCTGCACAGAAGCGGCGAGGTAATACCGCTGCAGAAAGATCGCCTTTTCCCTGTCAGGGAGGGTGCGCAGAAGCGCGGCGGTCTGATCGAGCAGCTCGCGGCGTTCCAGCTCCGTTTCGACCGTTTCCGCTGCCGGAACGATCTCTGCGATCTCGTCAAGCGCAGCAGCAAACTGGGAACCGCCGCGTTTCAGTCTGCGCTCATGCTGATAGCGGCTGATCGCGTTGCGGCGTGTCAGTGCCGCGAGGTAGGCGCGGAGACTTGCCGGTTCATTCGGCGGAATGCTGCGCCAGACCTCCATAAGTGTATCACTGACGCATTCCTCTGCATCCTCACGGCTCCCCGTGATCTGAAATGCAAGCTGCCTGCACAGCTTTCCGTAGCCGGAACGGATCATCTCCAAAGCAGCCTCATCGCGCTTCTGCAGCAGCGCAATGATCTCGCTGTCGTGATGCATCGCCTCACCTCCTCACCTATTTAGACCGCAAGCAGGAGAAAAGGTGTCCTGCTATTTTGAAATTTTGCACAGCATGGGTGCATGGCAAAGCTTAGAGTTTCCAGAACTAAGAACCCGGAACGCCTGTTCACCAACACTGACTGGCGTCAGTGTTTACGCGGCTGACGCCGCTCCTGCGTACTGCGGGCGGCTGCCCGCTGACCCCCAAGGGCTTCCGCCCTTTGGAAACCTGTACGCGCTGAAAGCTAACGGCTGACTGTCGTCAGCCTGACGCTTTCAGCGCGGCTGCGAATCTCTTTGAGATTCGCTTAGGGATGCCCTCTCTTACAGGGCGTCCCTCTTCCAAAAACGCTCCCCCGGAGCGTTTTTGAAATTCACCCTTGCGGTGCGCCTGACGCTGGGGGATTCCGCTCACTGCGGTGAGCGGCTTAGGGCTCCGCCCTAAGAACCTGCAAACTTTTGAAAAAGTTTGATCAAAACTTTTATGAGGTTGCAGACCTTTCGCGAAGTGCCTGACCGGCAGCGAAAAGGACGCCGATTGTTCGTCAGCGTCCTTTTATTGTTATGCTATTCTTCCGGCAGGCTTCAGCATCGGGAGAAGCTGCCTTCAAAAGCCGCCCTGCGGCGTGCGCTGCGAAAATCGGGAGAACTTCGCTAACCGCACCCGGAGGAAAATGCCGGCGCGGGCTTGGGGGGAGCGCCCCCATTTTGGATGCATCGCAGATACCTCTCACCACTTCAGCTCTGCGATGAAGTCTTTGTCGGTGCAGGAGAGGGTCAGCTTCCAGCCGTTTGCGAGTGCGGCGCGCTCTGCGATTGCCAGACCGAGCCCAGTCCCCTCCGTATTGCTGCGGGCTTCATCGCCGCGCACGAACGGCTGTTTCAGGTTCCCGACCGCGATCTTTTTCTCCACGCTGTTCGCCAGCGTCAGACGCTTTTTGTCGAGCTGCGCCCGGATCCTGCCGTCATTCGGCGTATACTTCACCGCATTGGAGACCAGATTCTCGATGACCGTTTCCAGCGCACTTCGGTCAGCCGTGACCGCGGCACTGCCCTGTACGCTGTACCCGATGCCGCGTTCCGAGAGCATCAGCTCATACTTTTTGAGCATCTCCTCGGTGATCTGTTCGGCCTGCAGCTTTTCGGGCTTCGGCTTCTGCGCGGCGTCCATGCCGTTCAGGAATAGCGTCCGGCTGATGATCTGATCGGTAAAGGCAACATTGTCGAGAATGGATCTCAGATACTGCTGCTGTTCATCCTCGGAGAGCTTGCCGTCCAGAATGTTCTCCGCATAGCCGCCGATCGCGGTCAGCGGGGTCTTGATGTCATGCGCCAGATGATTGGTCAGGTCGCGCTGGAGATCGTCGAATGCGTATTTTGCCTTGTTGACGACATTCTTCCGCCAGATCCACAGCAGTGCGATCGCAATGAGCAGCAGTGTGACTATAATCAGTGCTTTCCGGTAGATTCGCATCACCGCGGGGGCATTGGGGTTGACATAGAAGTGCATTGCAAGATAATATGGCTTACCTTCAATCGTCATCGCCGCACTGCGGATGTATTCGATATTTTCCTCATGAACCGTCGTGTTATTATAGATGTAGGTATTTTCTGACAAAAAAATCCAGTCCTTTGTCAGTTCATGGAAAACCTTGCTGTCCGTTCCCTGAATACCCGGTTGAAGCGCATGGGGATATACATCATTCGAGCCGTAATGCACCTCGATCAGCTCATAAGCATCATCATCGACATTGATCTCAAATGTTTCAACCGTTTTGTCCGCGCTCACCATCGGGTTATTTTTGTCAGGCTCATCCGTTCGCACGGTAACAGAACCGGTATGCGGGATCATGCTTCGGGTCTCCCGGTCAACATAGACACTGTCGATATGAATTTCCGGATAGCCGTTATCTTCCCAGAACGCCGGATCATCAACCGTCTGTGAAGCGTAGTATTGCTTTTCCAGCTCTGCGTATGTCTCGTACAGCTTCGTGACTTCAGGAATATTGAGTGCTTCATGGTCACAGGTGTACCAGCCCTTGTCCGGGTCTTTTCCGTTCTGAAATACGATCAGCATCGCTAAAAGCTCCCGGTTCGAGGCAACGATGTTTTCATCCCAGTCGAGCAGAGCTGAAACTGCGTAGCAGTCTTTGGATATCCCCGGTGATAGCAACGTCAGGTTATCGTAAAACGAATTCTGCAAAAAAAACACCGGAAGATCAATCCAGTAATAGGTCTGCATGGACATATAATTATCAATGTGCTGCATCAGATTCCGGACCTCCGGGTCGTTTTCTGCTCTGCTGATCTCATATTGCATTGTCATAAAGCGTTCGTCCAGCATCTTCTCTGTCTGGCTTCGTATCTGCTCATTCAGATATTCATAGTACCCGAACCCGAACGCCGCGGACAGCGCAGCGGCTACACAAAGCGATTTCGCGAGCAGCTTCGGCAGTGTTTCTCTCTTCTTCATTTTGCGCTGTTTTTTCATGATATACCCCTCCTTCGTTTTGTAAACCGGTGATGTTATTTTTCCGTCAGCTTATAGCCTCTGCCGACCGCGGTATGGATCTGCTTTCCGGCATGACCGAGTGCTTTCCGGAGCCGCTTGATGTGGTTATCGACCACGCGGTCAGCCCCGAAATAATCGCTGCCCCAGACATTGTTCAGCAGCGTGTCGCGGTCCACGATCCAGCCCGGATGCTCCATGAGATACCGGAGAATCGCAAAGCCCTTCGGCGGCAGCTCGACCTCGTTGCCGTCCACGGTGCAGGTCAGGCGTCTGGTGTCCAGCCGGATCGCGCCGCAGCGCAGCACGCTTTCATGGACGCCGCCCGTCCGCTTGACGACGGCTGCGCATTTCGCATAGAGCGCAGAAAGCAGAAACGGCTTGATGATATAATCGTCGCAGCCGAGCTCATAGCCGCGAAGAATATCCTCCTCCAGTCCGCGTGCGGTGATGAACAGCACGGGGATGTCACTTTTCCGGCGGATGCTGCGGCAGACCGTAAAGCCGTCCGCGCCGGGCAGCATGATGTCCAGCAGGACAAGGTCAAAGCCGTCCAGACCGCCGTCAATGATCTCCAGCGCGTCGCTGCCGTTCATGACGACAGTGACCGCCGCACCCTGATTCGTAAAATAACGCTTGGTGACCTCGCAGATCTGTCTGTCATCCTCGATCATCAGGATTTTCATGTTCGTGTTCCCCTTTCCTGTTCTGTGCTTATTATAGTACAGCGGTGTGTCATTTGTGTATCATTTCCGGTACAATTTGATATGATTTTGCGGAGGCGGGATATCAAAAGAACCGGACTGAAAACAGCCCGGTTCCGGAGGGTATAATGCTGCTGACCGGACTTGAACCGGTACGGTGTATCCACCGAGAGATTTTAAGTCTCTTGCGTCTGCCGATTTCGCCACAGCAGCATATTTGTTATTATAGCATAACTCTGCGAAAATGTCAAGAAAAACGCTGCAAAAAGCGGAAACTGCGAAATAATCTGAAACGCTGCTCCGCCTGAAACTGATTATTCTCCCCGCAGGCAATCACAAAAAGGGTGCCGACTGTTGCGTCAGCACCCTCTTTTCGTTTTCAGTTATGCCTCCGGCGAGCTTCCGCATTGGGAGAAGGGGAGCCAAAGAAGCCGCCCCGCGGCGTGTGCTGCCCGCCGGAGCCCCATTTTGGATGCATCGCAGATACCTTATAAATCGCGGCGGATTGCGGCGGCGTCCATGGAGCGGACCTGCTTGGTCAGCAGCCGGGAGAGCGGCAGGAACAGCAGATACACCGGAACTGCCGCAAGCACTGTGCGCAGCGAGACCGGGATCAGAAGATCCGTCCAGAGCAGTTCACGCCCCGGTGTCCGGAAGATGCCGGCGGTCAGCACCCAGCGCAGAATACTGTGCAGGAATGCACACGCCGCCGTCAGTACCATATAATGCAAAAATGTTCTGCGCAGGATCTGCTCAAACAGCAGGCAGACCAGCGTACAGAAGCATACCATATAGATTGCGTTTGTGCCGAGCGCATTTCCGCACGCAAGATCAATGCAGAAGCCTGCGATCACACCGGCCGCCATGCAGAAATACAGATCCTCATTCATGCAGATGCAGATCGCTGCGGGGATCACCCAGAGCGCGTGCGTGCCGCCGCCGAGCATCGGAACGGCGCACAGCAGCAGGATCAGCAGGCTCAGGATCTTCCGCACCCGGTTCCGCCGCAGCGTCCGCTGCTCGGAGCCTGTTCTGCGCTGCCGGTGCTGCTTTTGCCTGTTACTCACCGAAGGACTCACCCTTTCCTTCAAAATCCAGCAGCACGGTCACCGCTTCCAGCGAAGCGTAATCGACCGACGGCGCAACGATCGCGTATTTTGCAAGCCCTGTATCCTCGATGCCCGTTTCCGTGACATTGCCGACCGGCAGCCCGTAAGGGAACAGACCGGTCGTGCCTGCCGTGATGATGAGATCACCGGCATCGGCGGTGCTTTTTTCGTCCAGATACATCATTTTCGCCTGATCCTTGGCAGCGGCGCGGAGATCGCCCTCCACAATGCCGCTGTCGCCCGTCCGCAGCACGACGGCGCCGACGGAAAGCTCCGGCGAAAGGATCGTCGTGACCGTGGAATAATGCGGGCTGATCTCGGTGATGACACCGATCAGGCCGTCCGCGCAGACGACCGGCGAATTGAGCGTGATGCCGTCCTCCTCGCCGCGGTCGATCAGAAAGCCGCGGGTCATATCATTCGTCAGCGGCATCAGTACCTTGCACGGCTCGGAAAGCTCGAAATCACTGTGCTTTTCCTTGATCGAAAGCTGATCGCGCAGAGCCTCCAGCTCCTGCATGGCGTCGTCGAAGCCGATGAGCTGATTGTTCAGGTCTGCGATCTCCTGCCGCAGACGGGCATTTTCGTCGCGGTAGGCCTTGGACTGATAATACGTATCCAGCTTCTCGCTGACACTGCCGGATACGGACGCAGAAAAGCGGCGCACCGGAGCGGTCACGCCGCGGAGCGCGCGCGTCAGATAATCTGTATGTGCGCCGGATTTCAGCGAGTAAAGCATGATGCCGGTCAGCACAGCCAGTACGCAAAGCAGCACGCGGAATTTGGTGCTGCGGAAAAATGCGTTGAGGTTCATGGATGCTGCTCCTTTTGTGTTCTCTGGTTCTCTTTATTATTTTCTGCGGATCATTTCTTCTTTTTCAGATCCACGTTCGGATGCTCCTTTTTCAGATGCTTTTTCAGGCATTTGAAGGATTCCGCGCTGATGACATGCTCCATTCTGCACGCATCCTCCGCGGCGGTCTCCGGCTTGACGCCGAGGTCGATCAGCCACTGGGACAGGACACAGTGCCGCTCGTAGATCCGCTCTGCGACCTCCGTGCCGCTTTCCGTCAGGGTGATGTTGCCGTCCTCTGCAATATTGATGAAGCCGCCGTCCCGCAGGATGCCCATTGCACGGCTGACGCTCGGCTTGGAGACATCCATTTCATGTGCGATATCGACTGCGCGCACGAAGTTATCGTGCAGGTGCAGGATCAAAATCGTTTCCAGATAATTTTCGCCGGATTCATAAAGCTTCGCCATTCGTTATATACTCCTTTCCGTCGGCCGTGCGGACCGAACAGACAGTCAGCGTATCCGCTGCGGCGCGGAACCGGATATCGAATCCGGAAAAGTTCACGCCGTAAATGCGCTGCGGATCATCCGCATAGCCGGGGCGGGGATCCTGAGCCAGCAGCGCAGCTGCTGCATCCCGTTTTTCGGCCGGGAGCAGCGCCAGCAGCTCTGCCGGAAAGATGACCTGCATCCGGTGCTGACGGGTCGCCGCGGTGTAGCCCTCCGCTGCCTCCGGTCTGCAGTCCGCGACCGGAATATAGGGCTTGATATCGTAGATCGGGGTGCCGTCCAGCAGATCAATGCCGGAGACAAGCAGCCGCACCGGCTGCGTATCCGTGATGACGGCATCGAGCCTGACACAGGACATCCCGAGCGGGTTCGGGCGGAACGGCGCGCGTGAGGCGAACACCCCGACGCGTACATTGCCGCCGAGCCGCGGCGGGCGCACCGTCGCAGACCAGCCCTTGCCCGGCTGCTTTTCTGCGGCGTGAAAGCCCCAGATCAGCCAGATATGCGAAAATGCTTCCAGACCGCGCACGGCGTCCGGGGTGCCGTATGCCGGCTGAAAGATGATCTCGCCCTTCAGCTCCGGCACCAGACCGCTCTGCCGCGGCAGGCCGAATTTCTCTGCAAAATCCGTCCGGATATATGCGACCGGTTCGATCTGCAGAATGCCGTCAGTCATAGATCACATCGCTCTTTTTATAGTAAGCATTAAGCTTCTCGCTTGTGGAGAGCGTGAAGGTCACGATCAGACATCCGACGATCGCGAAGATATAGGCACCGAGCGATACGCCGAAGCCGTCTGCGCCGCGCCGGACGGAGAGCAGCTCGACAATGCCGGGGACGATCAGCAGGATCGACGAAATGATGAACGTGAACGAGGTCAGTCCGCGGAGCTTCTTGACGCGCAGGACGATCGTGAAGGCAAGCAGGAACAGCGCAATGCCGAGGATCATATAGAACTTGTCGAAGAAGCCGAAAATGCCGTCCTTCATGTTCGGGTCGTTGTATTCGCCCATGGAGTAGATCGCCGTGCAGATGCCTGCGAGTGCGCCGAGGATCGTCATGATGATCGAGGTGATAAAGCCCTTCTGCGCAAGATCCTCCTGCTGCTGCAGACGAAGCAGTGCCATTTCCTCGCGGGCGCGCTTCTGCTGCTCGGCGGTCTGCTCCGGCACATTTTTCAGGCTGTCGCTGGCACGCTTGGCCGCTGCGCGCTTCGCCGCTTCGAGATCCTCCTGATTGAACATCGGTGCACGCGGCGCCTCCGGTGCGGGCTCCTCGAGCAGCGCGCCGGCATCGACCTGCGGCAGCGCCTCATGCTGCGGACGCTTCTCCGGAGCGCTGTAATCCTCCGGCTCCGAGAGCAGCGCCGCGGCCGCCGCCTGCTGCTGGGCAGCCTGTGCGGCGATCGCAGCCTCCTGTGCCGCGATGCGCTGACGGTTCACAAATTCTGCCTTCAGATCCGCGATCTCCTCCTCCGTATAGGGCGGCTGACCTGCGGCGGCGCGCTGCTGCTGCAGGATCGCGATCTGTTCCTCGCTCAGCTCCTGATACTGCGGCTGCGCCGGTGCATTCTGACGGCGCGGATCGGTATATGTCATATCGCCGAGCAACTGTGCTTCCAAGCTCTTCGGATCTTCCATGGTAGTATCTCCTTTTGGTTCAATTTCCTGTAAATCGCGGCAGGATATACAGCCGCATGATACTATTATACCAGAATCATCCCGAAATTGCAATAGAAATATGAAAATTCTTCCGAATCCTGCCGTGCGGTGCAAATTGTACAATTATCTTGCGGTCTGTGCGGATGATTTTACAAAATCCCTTGACCGCACCGGGAATTTGTGTTATAATACGAATGGTGCGGCTTGCCGCATTCGGTGAAAAATACAGAAAGGAAACAATCATACTATGAATCAGGCTGTTATTCTGGCCGGCGGACAGGGCAAGCGGATGCACGCACCGAAGCCGAAGCCGATGTTTGAGGTGCTCGGTGAGCCGATGCTCGAATGGGTGCTCGGTGCATGTGAGGCAGCAGAACTGACCCGGATCTGCGTGGTGACGGGCTATGAGTCAGAGCAGATTCTTGCATATCTCGGCGACCGCTGCGAAACTGCCTATCAGGCGGAGCGCAAGGGCACCGGCCATGCGGTGATGCAGGCAAAGGATTTCCTCAATGCGGACACGGACGGCAATACGCTCGTGCTCTGCGGCGACGCGCCGTTCATTGATGCAGATACGATCAAGGGCTCGCTTGCGCGCCATATCGAGGAGAAAAATACCGTGACGGTCATTACGGCGGATGTTGCGGAGCCGACCGGCTACGGCAGAATCCTCCGCACGGACAGCGGCATCAAGGGCATTGTCGAGGAAAAGGACGCGACCGACGCACAGCGCACGATCAAGGAGATCAACTCCGGCTGCTACTGGTTCCGCACGACCGACCTGATCGGTCTGCTCGGCAGGATCAAAAACAACAACAAGCAGGGCGAATATTATCTGACCGATACCGTTGCGATCGCGCTGGACAGCGGGATGCGCGCGGGTGCATACAAATCCGCGAACCCCGATGTGGTGCTCGGCGCGAATGACCGGAAGGGCCTGCTGATGCTGAATGAGACTGCGCGGCAGCGTATTCTCGATCGCCTTATGGCGGCGGGTGTCGGCTTTGTCTGCACGGACGGCATCATCATTGAGCGGAATGTCCAGATCGGCAGAGGCACGGAGATCCTGCCCAACACGATCATCCGCGGAAAGACCGTCATCGGCGAAAACTGCAAGATCGGCCCGAACTGCGTGCTCGAAAACACGGTCATCGGCGACAATGTCACGCTGAACACCGTGCAGGCTTATGATTCGCAAATCGACAGCGGCGTGCGCATCGGTCCGTATGTGCATATCCGTCCGGACAGCCACATCTGCTCCGCCGTCAAGATCGGCGACTTTGTGGAGATCAAGAACAGCGAGATCGGCGAGGGCACGATGATCGCGCACCTTGCGTATCTCGGCGACAGCGATATCGGAAAGCATGTGAACATCGGATGCGGTACTGTGACGGTCAACTTTGACGGCCTGAAAAAGTCCCGCTGCGAGATCGGCGACCATGCGTTTATCGGCTGCAACAACAATCTGATCGCGCCGGTTTCGCTCGGCAAGGACTGCTATACGGCAGCAGGCGCGACCATTACGGCGGATGTGCCGGATTATGCGCTGGCAATCGACCGCGGCACGCTCCACATCAAGGAGGGCTACACGCTGCGCAAGTTCGCCAAGAAGAAGGAAGAGAAATAAGACGCGCTTTGCGATGATTTAGAATGGGGCTCCGCCCCATTCCCTGCTGGGGACTAGTCCCCAGACCCCGTTATGTGTAACAAATGGGTGCTGACGTTGCAGTCGGCACCCGTTTTTATTTTCAATCGTCGAAGGTTATTCACGCTTCACTATTCGTCATTCACTCTTCACTAAAATAAAGATTACCGGTATGCTGCCGGCGAGCTTTAGAGCGGGGAGCAGCAACGCCAAAGAAGCCGCCCTGCGGCGTATACCGCGATTGTTGGGAGCGCTTCGCCAACCGCCCCCGGAGGGAAATGCCAGCGGGGGCTCCCCGCCGGGCACTGCCCGTTGACTTTTTTGGGGATTTGTGGTATGATATATCATAGGCTTTCTGTATGCCGGATTTCCGTCACAGAACCTGAATCTGACAGAACGGAGTCTGCGAAACATGGCAGGTACCAAACGGACAAGCGACCGCGTCGCCCTCGGCGGGATCGTCGCGGCACTTTGCATCGTCATCATGTTTCTGACCGGTGTCGTACCGGCACTTTATATCGTCTCGCCCATGGCGGCAGGACTGCTCATGGTGATCCTCGCCGAGGAGGTCTCCGTCGGCTGGGCGTGGCTGACCTATCTGGCCGTCAGCCTGCTGGCACTGATCGTCACCTTTGACAAGGACGCCGCCCTGATGTTCATTCTGTTTTTCGGCTACTATCCGATCCTGCGGCGCAGGCTTGAGCGGATCAGGCCGAAGATCCTGAAAACACTCTGCAAGTATCTGCTGTTCAATGTGTTTCTCGTGATCGACTGGTTCCTGACGGTTTACCTGCTCGGGCTGCCGACCTTCGAGGACACGGGGCCTGTGATGTATGCGGTGCTGATCATCGCGTTCAATGTGATCTTTCATTTTTACGATAACATCCTCTCCAAAATGGACTGGATCTATCGGCAGATCTTCGTAAAAAGAGTGCTCGGACGGCGCGGAAGGTGAGGGGAACCCATGCCGCCGGCTGAACGGAGCACCGCACAGAATCTGACATTTTATATTTGATACCCGGAGGATTTCTCATGGCATTTGTAACGATCACCTGCCCGCAGTGCGGCGGACAGGCACTGATAGAAGCAGGCAGGAGCGTGATGTGCCCCTACTGCGGCAAGGAAATCTCTGCACCGGCCGCGGACGGCGGCTTTGCCTATGCGCCCGTGGATGCGCAGCAGAGCGCGGTACAGTTCGCGCCGCCGCCCGTGCAGACGGACATGCAGGATCCGACTGTGTTCGGAAATCAGCCTGCCGTCATGCCTGCGCAGCCGTATCAGCAGCAGTATGTGATGCCGCAGTATACGCAGGAGCAGCTGCTTGCCGCACAGCAGAAGCGCACGAACTGGTATTATACCAATGCGGCGATGATCGGCGGCCAGACTCTGCTGTTTGCATTCGGTGTCTTTTATGCGATCCTCGGCTTCAACGTCGGCGCGGCTTTGATCCTGACTTGGGTCCTTTCGATTCCCGGCTGCGGTCTGCTTTCCGCGCTGCTGCGTCCGGATGACGCCTATATTGACAAGAAACCGATGTTTAAAAGCAAGATCGCACATGGCTTTGCACAGCTGATTCTCGGTGCTGCGACCTCATCAGCCGTCGGCGCGATCATCGGCGCGATCCTGAACGCTTTGTTTGGTTAAGAATGCGCGATGATCTTTTATGGGGCTCCGCCCCAACCCCCGCTTAAGGGACATTGTCCCTTAAGAATCCCATTATTATGTAATAATGGAGGTGTGATGTATGGAACTGAAATCTCTGAATTGCCCCAATTGCGGCGCTTCGGTTCAGATTCCGGAAGGGAAGAATCTGTTTTTCTGCACTTACTGCGGTTCGCAGATTCAGATTGACGACGGCAAGATCACCATTGACCTCAATGCGAATATCAATCTCAATCATCAGTATTCTGACGTTGCTCGCTTGAAGGAACTGGAATTGCAGGAACAGGAACGGAAACGGCAGGAATTAGCAGCGAAAAAGGAAAAACTTAAACCGCTCTGGTGGCTTGGTGGTGTACTTGTTTGGCTTATAATTTGTGCCGCCATTATTCTTTTCAATTCAGGTGCACTTTCGGTGCTGTTTATCGTGTTATGGTTAGGTGGAACAGCTGTTTTTGCGATAACCTTTCCAAAAAAAAGTAATAGTCCATCGAATATCTTTGGATGTATTATCGCTTTTTTAGTGCTTTTCGGCAGTTTAACTTTAATCAAAGCGTTTACAGTTTTAATTGCATCTTTATTGGGTATTTCTTTGGCTACATAAGTAAATGCAAGGAAGATAAATTGACTTGCAGCATTTTTTATGATCTTTCCGCGAAGCGGATACATCTATATATCACAAAGGAGTAATGAAAACAATGGACAACATGCAAGGTATGAAGCGCACCTGCTACTGCGGCGAGGTGCTCGAAGCGGGCAAGACCGTCACGGTCGGCGGCTTTGTCGATACCGTCCGCGACAAGGGCGGCATCCTTTTCATCGTCCTGCGCGACCGCACGGGCGTGGTGCAGCTGACCTTCGACGATACCACGGACAAGGCACTGTTTGAGAAGGCCGCGTCCTGCAAGAGCGAGTACGTCATCATGGCGAAGGGCGAGGTGCGCGAGCGCGAGAGCAAGACCGACAAGATCGCGACGGGTCATGTGGAGATCTACGTGACCGAGCTGCGCATTCTTGCAAAGGCCAAGACGCCCCCGTTCGAGATCACCGCGCAGACCAAGGTCAACGAGGAGCTGCGCCTGAAATACCGCTATCTCGATCTTCGCAGAGCACCGCTGCAGCAGAATCTGATCCTGCGTCATAAAATTGCGCAGTGCGCACGGCAGTATTTCTACGAAAACGGCTTCCTCGAGATCGAAACGCCGATGATGATGAAGTCCACGCCGGAGGGCGCAAGAGACTATCTTGTCCCGTCCAGAGTGCACCACGGCGAGTTCTACGCGCTGCCGCAGTCCCCGCAGATCTACAAGCAGCTGCTCATGGTCGCGGGCTATGACCGCTACATCCAGCTGGCAAGATGCTTCCGCGACGAGGATCTCCGCGCAGACCGTCAGCCGGAGTTCACGCAGATCGACCTCGAAATGAGCTTTGTCGATGTGGACGATATCCTCGATCTGACCGAGGGTTTCCTGATCCGTCTTTTCAAGGACGTCATGCACCGCGAGCTGAAAACGCCGCTGCCCAGACTGACCTATACCGAAGCGATGAACCGTTTTGGCTCCGATAAGCCTGACCTGCGCTTCGGCATGGAGCTGACCGACCTCTCCGAGACCGTGAAGGACTGCGAATTTGCGGTATTTTCCGGCGCACTGGCAGCAGGCGGAACCGTCCGCTGCATTACGGCCAAGAATGCGGCAGGTACGCTGACCCGCAAGGAGATCGACAAGCTGACCGAAATGGTCAAAGGCATCGGCGCAAAGGGTCTTGCATATATCCGCTGGGTCGATGCGGAGCCGAACTGCTCCTTCGGCAAGTTCCTGAAGGACGGCGAGCTTGACGCGATCCTGAAAGCGGCAGGCGCAGAGCAGGGCGACGTCGTGCTGATCGTCGCAGACAGGACCTCTGTGACGCTGCCGGTTCTCGGTGCGCTGCGCAATCACCTTGCAAGAAAGCTTGACCTGATCCCGGAAAACGAATTTAACTTCCTGTGGATCACGCAGTTCCCGTTCTTCGAGAAGGACGAGGAGACCGGCGAATGGCTTGCCATGCATCATCCGTTCACGATGCCGATGGACGAGTGCCTGCAGTATCTCGACACCGCACCGGAGAAGGTCTTTGCAAAGGCATACGACCTTGTGCTGAACGGCACGGAGCTCTGCTCCGGTTCGATCCGCATCACGGATTACGAGCTGCAGCAGAAAATGTTTGAATCGCTCGGCCTGACCGACGAGGAGATCGAAGCGAAGTTCGGCTTCCTTGTCGAGGCTTACAAGTACGGCGCACCGCCCCACGGCGGACTCGGCATCGGTCTTGACAGACTGACGATGACCCTTGCACAGTGCGATTCTCTGCGTGACGTCGTCGCCTTCCCGAAGGTGCAGAACGCCCGTGAGCTGATGAGCGGCTGCCCGTCTCCGGTGGACAAGGAAAGCCTTGATATTCTCGGCATCGCGGCGATCGCAGAGGACTGACCGCATCCGACAGCATCCGATAACAATTGACAATGACCGCTGAAGAAGAAACAATGTGAACCAGTTATAAGGAGGTATGTACCGTGATTTGCAAACGCTGCGGCTCTCAGATTTTCAACAATGCAAAAACCTGTCCGTTCTGTGCCGCCGTGATCGGCGCAGAGAATGAAACCGACCCGACCCAGAACGTCATCCCGCCGCTGGAGGAGATCGAAAACCCCGGCAATCAGATGCTGGATCTGACCAATCCGGTACAGCCCCCTGCTGCGCCGGTGACACCGCCCGCGCAGCCGAATCTGTCTGATACACCGGTGACACCGCCGGTACAGCAAAATCCGTTCGGCACGCCGGCAGTCCAGCCGCCCGCGCAGAACAATGCGTTCGGTGCTCCGACGGTTCAGCCGCCCGCGCAGAACAATGCGTTTGGTACGCCGGGTGTCCAGCCGCCCGCGCAGAACAATGCGTTCGGTGATCCGGCAGTTCAGCCGCCCGCGCAGAATAATGCGTTCGGTACCCCGGCGCAGCAAAACCCGTTCGGCAATCAGCCTGCGCAGACGCCTTCGCAGCAAAATGCATTCGGCGTGCCGCAGCAGTCCGCCGCGTTTTCGCAGAACAGTCAGCAGGGCGCATTTGCGCCGCTTCCGCCGCTCGGCGGTTCCGGTGCGACAGGCAGCGCGATCGCGGGCGTCCCGATCCGTCTGATCACCAAGATCGTGATCGTTCTGGCGCTGCTCGGATTTGCACTGCCGTTCGTGACGATCTCCTGTTCCATGGGCGAATACGGCGGCGATCAGGAGATCGCGACCTACTCCGGCTTTGCTCTCATGGCGGGCAATCTGGAATACGAGGATCCGGCCAAACAGATGAACGATTCGCTGAGCGGCATGTTCGGCGAGGAATTTGTCAACAATCAGGATGAGGACGAGATCAGCGACTTTGACGCGATCTTCAACCAGGGCGACGATGACAGTCTGATCGGCTATCACGATATCGACGAAAACGACGATGCAGCCGCAGTAACGGAAGCGGAAGCCGAGGCCGAGGAGGACACCCAGCGCAAGAACTATTATCTGATCGGCGCATTTATCTGCGGCGTGATCGGACTGGTGCTGTTCTTCATCAGGGGCAAGAAGCTGGAGCTGTTCACGATGCTGCTCTGCATGGTCTCTGCCCTGCTGACGCTGCTGTCCTCGATCACGTTCAGCTCCTTCTATCATGTGACGGACGACGCGCAGATGGCGCAGCTTATCAAGGTCAAGACACGGTTCGGCCTGTTCACGGTCGTTGTATTGTTTGTCATCGGCGCCATAGGCGCTTTGAAGGAGCATATCGACGTCAACCGGAACAGCGGGTACTGACGGGGACATATCAATCAAAAAAACGAGAGGGATTTCCAAATGAATGTAAATCAACTGATGGCAAGGATCCATACCGAAATGACCGGCGATCCGCAGAAGGATATCCGGCATCTGCAGGACATCGCAACCGATCTGCGTAAGGAGGAAAACGCAGTCGAGCTGCTGGAAGCACTGACCGAATACGCATTCAATCTGATGCCGGACAGCGCCAAGGAGCAGATGATCGAAAAGACCTTTGTGGACGGCAAGCGCATGGATCAGATATTCGGCGAGGCGCTTGAGATGGTCAATGCCCGCGATCTGGACGGAGCCGAGCAGAAGCTGAAGGCGCTCTCCGACAAGATCGAGGAGCAGTTTGAGGACAAGGATCCGAAATGGGTCAGCTTCCGCAATCCGTTTGAATACCATGTTTACCGGTATCTCAATCCGGAGGACACGGTCTTTGAGCGCGCACCGTTTGACTTTGCGCATTATCTGGCGCTTTACAGCTTTGTGCTGCTGGAGCAGAAGCATGTTCCGGCAGCGGACAAGGCAATCCGCCGTGCGATCAAATTCAACCCGGTCGCTGCGGATATCCGCTTTGAGCTGGCGGAGATCTGCAAGTTCGCGCACAATCAGGAGCAGCTCCT
The DNA here is from genome assembly GCA_017545185.1 of Oscillospiraceae bacterium. Taxonomy (GTDB): domain Bacteria; phylum Bacillota; class Clostridia; order Oscillospirales; family Ruminococcaceae; genus Firm-04. The sequence goes on from JAFWQJ010000048.1 coordinate 17,406, forward strand.
GCGCGTGAATCAGGAGACGCTGCCGCTCTGCACGAATGCCGCGGCTTATGCGCGCGTGCTGGCGAACATGGGCTTTTACTGCTATGTCGCGCAGGAGTTCAATGATGCCGCGGTTTTTTACTTCGAGAGCCTGCGCTTTGAGAAGTCGGAGCCGGTCGAGTTTGAGCTGCAGGATGTGCTCCGCCGCATGAAGACCTTCGGCATCAAGTTTGCGCCGCCGACCCGCGGTCAGACGATCGACACCTTTGACAAGTACGGTGTAAAAATGCCGCCGAACAGCGAGCTGGTGAATCTTGCGCTGACGCTGGCAGACAGTGCCCGCGCACACGGCAGACTTGATCTGGAAAGCCACTTCCTGCACACGGCATACACCATGACGAACAACGAGGAGATCTACGCAAGACTGGAGCGCGTCGCCGACGAGATGAAGGCGCAGCGCAGCGAATAAACAACAGGATGAAACGGGCGGTGTATCCGCAGTGAGGATGCTCGCTGCGGTACGCCGCCCTTTCTGATTCAGAACGGAGGCACTGATGAAGCATATTTCACCCTCTGACCCCCGCCTGCAGTATATGGGGCGCATTGACCGGCAGGATCCGGACGCACCGGATTTCATCTGGGCGGGCTCACTGGTGCAGTTCCGCTTTACGGGCAGTCAGCTTGTGCTGATGATCGAAAACCACGCCTGCTTTGCGGGAATGCAGCTCGGCTGCATCATTGACGGCACGGAGCGGCAGATCGAGCTCGGCGACGAGGACGGCCGCTATGATATCCCGGTCGGCGGTGCGGGCACGCACAGCTTTATTCTGTTCAAGCGGCAGGACGCGACGCATCATTTTATTCTGCATGAGATCCTGCTCTCGGACAGCGGAGAGCTGCTGGAATCCCCGCCGCTGCCGGAATTAAAGCTTGAATGCTACGGCGACAGCGTGACGGCGGGCTCTGCCGTTGAAATGCTTGACCGTATCGCGCAGAATGATCCGGATTATTACAACGCGCAGGACGACAATGCTTGGCACAGCTACGCGATGCAGACGGCAAGGCTGCTCGGCGCGCAGGTGCATCTGGTCGCACAGGGCGGCATCGCACTGTTTGACGGCACCGGCTGGTATGCCTGCGGCATGGAAACGGCATACGACAAGCTCTGCTATCTGACATGGACAGAGCAGATGACGGACTGGGATTTTTCGCGCTATACGCCGGATTTCGTGACGGTCGCGATCGGCCAGAACGACGCGCATCTCAGCGAGGACGAGAACCGTCTGCTGACGGAGGAGGAGCGCGAATGCTGGCTTGACCGCTACTGCCGCATGATCGAAGATCTGATGCGGAAATATCCGAAGGCGATGTTCATCGTGTTCCTAACGTTGATGATGCATGATCCCTACTGGGAAACGCTGCTGGACGACGCCTGTGCAAGGCTCGGCAGTCCGCGTGTCAGACGCTTCCGGTTCACGCGCAGCGGAACGGGAACGCCGGGGCATCCGCGCATTCCGGAACAGTGCGAAATGGCATGCGAGCTGACGGAATACATCCGCGGGCTGATGCAGGCGTGATCTCCGAAATATCATCAGCTTATGCCTCCCCTGAAAGGGGAGGTGTCAGCATCCGCTGACGGAGGGGTCAAACCTGCGGGCAGCTTACATATCTGCCCTTCCGCCGCTTCGCGGTATCGTGCCCGCTCCCACCTTCTGCGGAACAGCCTGCAGATCCCGCAGGCCGGAAAGCAGAGCAGGAACCACAGCGCCGAAAACAGCGGACAGATCTGTCCGGAGAGGTTATATGCGCGGTCGGTGTAATCCCAGACCGCCCAGCCCATGATGAGATTATCGAACACTCCGACGGCAAATTCCGCCGCCGTAACGAATACGGCTCCGAGCAGCGCCCGCATGTACACCGGTTCATGCAGGCGCTGCTCCATGCTGTAGAGGTAAACAAGTGCCGCACCGCCTAAAAGCCCCATGGTCCAGTGCGTGCGCCCTCTGCCTGCGATCTCCAGCATCGCGTAGAGAAAGAATCCGAACAGGAATACGCAGGCGTATTCCCCGGCCTGCTTCTGCATACTGCCGCCCCCTTTTTGTTCTTTCTGTATTATCGGCAGCCTGCTGCGGATTATGCACAGCCGGCACGGTATCTGCGCATCAACAGAGTGCATAGTTTATTTGACATTTTTGCGCGTTTGTGGTATAATACAAATAAACGTATGAACGATACGTACCAAATATCCGCGTACAGCAAACCGGAATATCCGGGGAGGGCACGAATATGAAACGCACACTTGACTGGAATGAATATCTGGCACGCGCCGCAGAAGCCGTCGCAGAAGGCATCGTCATGCTGAAAAACGACAATGCCGCACTCCCGCTGCCGGCAGGGGAGGAGATCGCCGTTTTCGGACGCATCCAGCTGCATTATTACAAGAGCGGCACCGGTTCGGGCGGCATGGTGAATGTCTCAAAGGTGACCGGCATCACGGACGGCCTGCTGGAAGCGGGCGTAAAGCTGAACGAAAAGCTGCTCGATACCTACAGAAAATGGGACGAAGCCAATCCCTATGACCTCGGCGCGGGCTGGGGCGGCGAGCCGTGGTCGCAGGCGGAAATGCCGCTGGACGAAGCACTTGTTGCAGAGACCGCGGCGGTCTGTCAGCGGGCGGTCGTCATCATCGGACGCACCGCCGGCGAGGAGCAGGATAACCGCATAGAGCCGGGCTCCTATCTGCTGACAAGCGAGGAACAGGAAATGCTCCGCCTTTGCAGAAAGCATTTTGCAAAGGTGATCGTTCTGCTGAACACCGGCAACATCATGGACATGCATTTTGTTGATGATTATGCCCCGGACGCCGTGCTTTATGTCTGGCAGGGCGGCATGACGGGCGGGACCGGCACCGCGCAGGTGCTGACCGGTGCGGTATCGCCGTCGGGCAAGCTGCCGGATACGGTCGCGTATGAGATCACGGATTATCCGTCCGATGCGAATTTCCACGGACAGGATGCGGATATCTATGCCGAGGATATCTATGTCGGCTACCGCTATTTCGAGACATTCGCAAAGGACCGCGTGCGGTATCCGTTCGGGTTCGGCCTTTCGTATACGACCTTTGACATTGCCTGCGGCATCCGGTTCCGGAACCGCGACATGTGGTTCGTGCCGGTCACGGTGACGAATACGGGCAATGTCCCCGGCAAGGAGGTCGTGCAGCTTTATGCCGAATGCCCGCAGGGAACGCTCGGACAGCCTGCGCGGCAGCTGCTGATCTTCTACAAGACGAATCTGCTGCAGCCGGGTGAATCGGAAACGGTACACCTTGAGCTGATGATCCCGGAATCCTATGACGACAGCGGCGTGACCGGTCACGCACACTGCTGGGTCAAGGAAGCGGGCGAATATAAATTCTATGTCGGCAGCGATGTCAGAAGCGCACAGTACGCGGCATCGCGGGAGCTGGACGAAACGATCGTGCTGAAGGAATGCAGACAGGCACTCGCGCCGGTCAGGGCGTTCCGGCGGATGAAGCCGCTGCCGGACGGAAACGGCGGCTATACCGTGACGGAGGAGGTCACGCCGCTTTCGGGCGTCGATGAGGCAAAACGCCGCGAGGATGCGCTCCCTGCGGAGATGCGCCCGTCCGGAGAAGCGTCAAAGCTCAGCGATGTGCTGCTCGGCAAGGTGAGCATGGAGCATTTTATCGCGCAGCTCAGCAATGAGGAACTCGCGCAGATCGTCCGCGGCGAGGGCATGGGCAGCCCGCGTGTGACTGCCGGTACGGCCTCGGCCTTCGGCGGCGTCTCCGATGCGCTGACCGCATACGGCATCCCGGCGGCCTGCTGCTCGGACGGCCCCTCGGGAATGCGGCTTGACTGCGGCACCAAGGCGTTCAGCCTGCCGAACGGTACGCTGCTCGCATCGACGTTCAACTTAAAGCTGATCCGGGAGCTGTTCTCCTGCGTCGGACTGGAAATGACCGCGAACCGCGTGGACTGCCTGCTCGGCCCCGGCATGAATATTCACCGGCACCCGCTGAACGGCAGAAACTTCGAGTATTTCTCCGAGGATCCGAAGCTGACCGGCCTGATCGCCTGCGCAGAGCTCTCCGGCCTGCAGACCGCGGGCGTCACGGGCACGGTCAAGCACTGCTGCGCGAACAATCAGGAGACGAACCGGCATTTCATCGACTCGGTCGTGTCCGAGCGCGCACTCCGGGAGATCTATCTGCGCGGCTTTGAACTGGCCGTCAAAGAGGGCGGCGCATCGTCGGTCATGACGACCTACGGCTCCGTCAACGGACTGTGGACAGCCGGCAATTACGACCTCTGCACGGAGATCATCCGGAAGGAGTGGGGCTATACCGGCTTCCTGATGACGGACTGGTGGGCGAATATCAACGAGCGCGGCATGGAGCCCGACAAGCGCGATCTGGCCGCGATGGTGCGCGCACAGAACGATGTATACATGGTCTGCGCTAGCTGCACGGAGCATGACGACAACATTGCGGAGGCACTTGCGGACGGCACGCTGACCCGCGCCGAGCTGCAGCGCTCCGCGGCGAATATCTGCCGCTTCCTGCTGCATACGAATGCGATGAAGCGGCTGCTCGGCGAGGAAACGGAGGCAGAGATCCGGAACCGTCCGGCGGACGAAACGGATGACGGCAGCCCCGTCGTGTTCTACGAGCTGGACAGAGACCTGACGCTCCCGCTGGACGGCATCTGCACGGACAAGGGCACGAATTACGCCTTTGCGCTGACGGTCAATCAGCCGGGCTGGTATCAGGTCACGCTGACGGCGTCCTCGGAGCAGGGTGATCTTGCGCAGATCCCGGTCACGCTGTTCAGCATGGGAACCGCGACCGGAACCTTCACATGGAACGGCACGGGCGGCAGGCCGGTCTCGTTCACCAAGCGGATCCCGCTGTTCTCGCATTTCACCGCGAACCGGCTGTATTTTGCACAGAGCGGTCTGAATATGCTGAGCATCCGCTTTGAGCTGCTGACAACCGAATTTGATTTTGCTGCAATGGGCGACACCGATCCGGGTGCGCCGGATGCAGCGGAGGGCACTGCCGGTGCCTGAACCGGAAGGAGGTGCATACGCAATGGCATCCGCCAGAAACATGGTGATCGCCGGCGATTATCAGGGCTGCCGCGTTTTTTGCATGACGGGCAAGCTCGCCTATATCTCCGGCACAATGAAAAAAATGGACGATATCTTCCTCACGCCGGAATTTGTCTCGCGCTATGAGCTGATGACGGAGGAGATCATCCGGTCGGGCAATTCGCTGCTGCTGACCGGCGTACTGGACCCGGGCAATCTGCTGAAGCTCCGGATCCATGCATCGCCTGCGATGCAGAAAAAGGGCATCTATACGGTCGCGCTGAAATTCGAGGACGACAAGCGCTCGCTGCTCGAGATCGACGAAAAGACCTTCCGCGCGATCGAGCGCAGGATGCAGACGGCGGAATAACGCCGCGGCACGGAAACGGCTGCGTTTTACACAAAAATAGTGCAGGAATTTCTACAGAACGGATACTGAATTTTCAGCAGAATTGTTGACTTTTTTACACAGCTGTGCTATAATGAAATGAAAGACTGCTGCGGTTTTATCAGCAGACCCGAAAGCCAGACCGCCCGGCAGACTGTCAGGGCGGTTTGCTGCTTTGATCCGGTTTTTTTCTGCAAATACCCCGGTTTTCCGCGGGCTGCTGCGTATTCTTACAATGATATGGGGGTGAGGGATTGAAAAGCGATTCGCATCAGATCATAGCCCAGGTATACAAAGCGAAAACAGACGGCCGTGCTGCTGATGAACTGATCTCATCCTACATGCCGTTTATCAAGTCCGAAACTGCGAAATTTCTGAAGCGACCGCCCGATCCCAGCGATGACGAACTGAGCATCGCAATGTTTGCATTTTACGAAGCCGTCCGCAGCTATACGAAATCCAGAGGCGCATTTCTGAATTTTGCCGCACTGCAGATCCGCAGCCGCCTGATCGACAACTACCGCAAAGAGAAGAGGAACAAGGGTCAGATCTCGCTGGACAGCTCCGACGAGGAGCAGGCCGATCTGCTGGAGACGATCCCGGACGGTCACGATGAATATGAAGCAACGGAAATGCGCGAGGCGACCCGGCAGGAGATCGAGGAGCTGACCGCGCAGATGACCGATTTCGGTGTTTCCATGACGGATGTCGCGGACAATTCCCCGCGGCAGAGCAGAACTATGGAAAGCTGCCGGAGGGCGATCGCCTATGCGAGAAGCCATCCGGACATTCTGGAGGACTTTCTCCGAACCAAGCGTGTTCCGATCGCAAGGCTTGCAGAGGGCGCAGCCGTAGACCGGAAATCGCTGGAGCGGCACAGACGGTATCTCGTCGCCGTGCTGCTGATCTGTACAAACGGGTATGAGATCCTGCGCGGGCATATTATGCAGGTTCTGAAAGGAGGGTGCTGAGATGAAATATGTTGTCACGGAATGCCATGACGGCTATGCCGTGCTCATGGATGAAGGCGCAGGTTTTGTTCACGCGGCAAACCTGCATTATACAGTCGGGCAGACTGTCACAAATCCGATCCTGATGCAGGAAGCGGAACCGGCAGGAAAGAGCATCACGGTCAGGCGCATCCTTCCTGTTCTTGCAGCTGCGGCATGTCTTGCAGTCGTATCAGCCGCCGGATTCTCCTATTATTCCGGCAAATACAAGACGCATTCGGTCGTTGTCATGTCGTCGGATGCCAATATCAAGATGTATCTCAACAAGCAGGGCGAGGTATTGAGCGTACAGGCTGAGGACGATTACGCCGAGGAGATCCTCAGGGATTACGATACCAAAAACAAGAGCAAGACCGATGTCGCAAACGATCTTCTTGCAAAGCAGATCGAAAGCGGGCATCTGACCAGCGGGGATACGGTTGACTTCTATATCTCCGCGGATACGAATGCCGCATACGATACCTATAAAACGGAGTTTGAAACGGAGATCCAGCAGGTCAGGGTGAGCGTTCAGGAGCTCGGCGCGCCGGAGCCGCCGAAGCCGGATAAGGCAGAAGCGCCGGTCAAGCCCGAAGCACCGGTCAAACCGGATCCGAAGGCTGATCCTAAGAATGATCCGAAGGCCGAGCCGGCAAAGCCCGATCCCGCAAAGGATCAGCCGCTGCAGCCGGAGGCACCGAAGGAGAAGCCTGCACAGGCCGTCAAGCCTGCGGAGAAGCCGTGGAAGAATGTAACGCCCGTGCAGCCGGCGAATCCGCCTGCACCGCCTGTGAATCCGAAGGATCCGCCGACGATCGGCAAGGAGCAGACACCGCCTGTGCCGCCGACGGAACCGGAGGAAAAGCCCGAGCTTCTGCCGGACGAGCCGAAGAAGCCGGAAGAAATCGAAAAAACTGATACGGAGGAAAAACCGGAAGATGGTATTCCTGCGCCGGAAAAACCGGAGGAGCAGGAAGGGGGGAAGCCGGTGCTGCCTGATCCTGATACGGAGCAGCCCGGAGAAAAAGACAAAGAAGAAAAGAAACCGGCAGAGGTTCATCCTCCTCTGCCCCGGCCGGAACCTGCAAACGGATTGCTCCCGAAGCAGGATCCGCTGCAAATCTCGGAACCTCCGGAACTATTTGCTGTACTCGTTTGATCTGAAAATGATGTTTCGGGACTGCTGCACATCCTGCAGCGGTCCTTTTTTTCTTCGTAAATACGTGCCGAATACTGCAGACTGTAATTTTTTTCAAAAAATTTTTCGGGAAACCCCGTTTTTTGCGATCCGATTTCGTAAGCTGATAACAGAAAGCAAAACGCAGCTTTCGCTCCCGATCAAACGGAGCAACATGAAAAAAGGAAAAGGAGTCCTGATTATGAAACTGAAGTCCAGAAAGCAGATCCTGTCCGCTCTCGCAGCACTTGCAGTCCTGTCCGCAGCGACCGGCGCTACCGCATTTGCAGCAAGCATCGCTGACAAGGAAGACACCGCTCCGGCCGTCACTGAGGAAGTGGCAGCAGAGGCTGAGGCTGAGGCTGAAGCACCGGCAGCAGAGGCAGAAGCTCCTGCAGCTGAGGCAGAGGCACCTGCAGCTGAGGCAGAGGCACCGGCAGCAGAGGCAGAAGCTCCTGCAGCTGAGGCTGAGGCACCGGCAGTTGAAGAAGAAGCACCGGCTCCCGTTGAGGAAGCTGAGAAGCCGGCAAAGCCGATCGGCAAGAAGGAGATCATCTCCATGATCAACAAGACCTTCGATCTCGAGACCTTCGAGTTCAAGGATGCCGATGCAAAGGCTGAGTGGATCGATTTCTGCCAGAACACCCTGAAGCCGGAGATCGAGAAGGAGATCGCAAAGGCTGCTGAAGAGGCTGAGAAGCCGGAGCCGCCGAAGCCGGTCGAGGAAGACGGCGAGAAGCCGGAGCCTCCGAAGCCGATCGAGGAAGACGGCGAGAAGCCGGAGCCCCCGAAGCCGGTCGAGGAAGACGGCGAGAAGCCGGAGCCCCCGAAGCCGATCGAGGAAGACGGCGAGAAGCCGGAGCCCCCGAAGCCGCACGAGAACGGCGAGAAGCCGGTTCCGCCGCAGCCGCCTGTTCCGGGCGAGGGTCCTGCGGGTCCGCATCATGAGCCCCCGAAGCCGGTCGTCGAGGAGACTGCCGCTGAGGAAACCGCTGCTGAGACCGTTGCCGAGGAAGAAGCAGCTGAGTAATCTTAGGTGAATTGTTTGGTATTCCCCCCAAACTTTCATATACTTCCCTAAATTTCCCCAATTCCCTTCCCAAACGTAAGCTTTTTGCTCCAAATGAAAGCCGTCCTCGTTCGCCGTGGCAGAATGAGGGCGGCTTTTGCGGTCGGCAGGGCCGACAGCCGTTTTCCTCCGGGCGGGCAGCGCCCGCTGGCATTTCCCTTCGGAGACGGTAAGCGAAGCTCCCCCAATTTTCTTTATTGCACGCCGCTGATCGCGGCTTCTGTTAGGCATCTTCTCCCAGTGCTGAAGCCCGCCGGAAGCGTACCGTTTTTAGTGAATAGTGAATAAAGAATAATGAAAAGTGAATGGTGTTTTCGGGAGATGTCCGCGTATAAGCACAGGGAGCCCATTCGGGAGATGACCCCATTCACAGCGCAAAGACGAAACGATACGCTGAGACTGAAACCCGCCATACAGATAAAGGTATGCGGTGCGCCCCAAGAGAGGGGAGGAATAAGGAAAGAGAGTCTGAGAGAAAACCTTAAGGGAGGGGAGAGAATAAGCGACGAAGGAGCGCTCTCTCCTCTCCCTTGTGGTTTCCTCTCAGGAACCGCGCCCAGCGGCGGGGAGCCCCCGCCGGCATTTTCCTCCGGGGGGCGGTTGGCGAACCACTCCCAATCAGACGAGCACACGCCGCTGATCGCGGCTTCTTTGGCTTTTCTGCTCCCAATGCTGAAGCCCGCCGGAAGCGTACCGATAATCATTTTTAGTGAAAAGTGAATGGTGAATAGCGAATAATGAATAGTTTTTTCGGGAGATGACCCCATTCGCCGCCCGTGAACGATTCCGGTACGCCTATACATCCAATGATACAAAACGGACGCCGACTTGTTTGTCAGCGTCCGTTTGTGCATTTCAGTTGTATACATCAGCATCGGGAGCCGTCACCTTCCGGATGCCGCGATCAGCGGCGGACGCTCCCTGCCTTGACAAATAAATTGTGAAATGGTATAATACAGGCAGATGATGCTGTGTAACCGTCATCGCAAAGCAGCGCACCTGACTTGCACAGGCGCGTTATTTTTCTTTCTTCGCATCGGCAACGCGGCGGATGACATTGCCGTCCTTGTCCACGATGACCGTGTGCTCCAGTGTGCCGACCAGATTGCGGCGGAACAGCTCCCGGTACTGATTGCGGAGCACCTCACGCTCTGCGATCTCGGCCTCGTCCAGCCCGACGGTCTTGGCCTTGTGTGCCAGCTCGTTGATACGGTCAAGCAGCCCCTGATCCATGCGGATCACATCCTTTCATATTTTCATACGCCTATTATAACACAGATCCGCGCAGTTTGCAAGTCTGCGCGGCAATTTAACGGAGAATGCCATATGATCGCACTTGTGACCGGCGCGTCCCGCGGGATCGGCGCAGCGGCAGCAAAACGTCTTGCTGCGGACGGATATACCGTGATCGTGCACTGCAACCGGAATACAAAACAGGCGCAGGCCGTCGCCGATGAGACCGGCGGCATCGTGATGCAGGCCGACCTCGCGGATTTTGCGCAGATCGACAAAATGGTCGATGCCGTGATCCGGCAGTTCGGCCGTATTGATGTGCTCGTCAACAACGCGGGCATCGCGCTGACAGGCCTGTTTCAGGATATTTCCGATGAAGATGCCGTGCGGCTTTTCACGGTCGATGTCGGCGGCACGATGCATACTGCAAAGCGCGTCCTGCCGTATATGCTGCGGGCGCATCAAGGCAGCATCGTGAATGTCGCGTCCGTCTGGGGCGAGACCGGTGCCGCCTGTGAGGTGCATTATTCCGCAGCAAAGGCGGCGGTCATCGGGTTTACGAAGGCACTCGCAAAGGAGACCGGACTTTCCGGCGTCCGCGTGAACTGTGTCTCTCCGGGCGTCATTGACACGGACATGAACCGGATGCACGGAGAAGAAACGATGCAGGCACTCGCGGAGGAGACCGCGCTCGGCCGGATCGGTACGCCGGAGGAGGTCGCGGAGGCGATCGCATTTCTCGCATCGGAAAAATCAGGCTTTATCACCGGACAGATCATTCCGGTCAACGGAGGGTTCCATATATGAAAGAGGCAGACAGAGAACGCTTCACCAGACAGATCCGGTTTCTGGTCGAGATGGATAAGATGAAGAATATCTACCGGCAGACGCGCGTGCTTCATGAGGACCGCGCGGAAAATGACGCCGAGCATGCGTGGCATCTGGCGATGCTGGCACTGGTGCTCAGCGAGTATTCCAATGAGCCGGTCGATCTGAAAAAGGTGCTGGCGACCGTGCTGATCCACGATGTTGTGGAGATCGACGCGGGCGACACCTACGCCTACGACGAGGCAGGCAACGCGACGAAAGCCGAGCGCGAGCAGAAGGCCGCAGACCGCCTGTTCGGGCTGCTGCCGGAGGATCAGGCGCAGGAGATGCGGCAGCTCTGGGATGAGTTTGAAGCAAACGAGACCCCGGAAGCGAAATTCGCGAACGCGCTTGACCGCGTACAGCCGCTGATGCTCAATTACTGCAAGCACGGAGAATCGTGGAAAACGCACGGGACAAAGCGGGAGCAGGTCGAGAACCGGAACCGGATCGTCCGGGAGGGCTCCGAGGTGCTCAGTGATTTTGTCTATGAGCTGATCCGGCGCGCCGCGGAGGAAGGCCTGCTGAAATAAGCATACAGAAAAGGAGATACAATGCTGGACGTTGCATTGCTCGGCACGGGCGGGACCATGCCGATGAAGAACCGCTGGCTGACCAGCTGCCTGATCCGGAATGAGGGTCAGGGTGTGCTGATCGACTGCGGCGAAGGCACACAGATCGCGCTGAAATGCGCCGGACGCTCGGTGCAGAAGGTCGATCTGCTCTGCTTTACGCATTATCATGCTGACCATATCAGCGGACTGCCGGGGCTGCTGCTCTCCATGGGACTGGAAGGCCGCACCGAGCCGCTGATGCTGGCGGGGCCGCGGGGTCTGCGCAGAACGGTCGAGGGACTGCGCGTGATCGCGCCGGAGCTGCCGTTTGAGATCGAATACACCGAATTTGACGCGGAGCCGTTCACGTTTCCGGCGGCCGGACTGGAGATCACGGCGTTTGCGGTGCAGCATACGATGCACTGTGTCGGCTACCGGCTGCATCTGCCGCGCATCGGCAAATTTGACCCCGAACGCGCAAAGGCAGCGGGCATCCCGCTGAAAGCATGGGGGCTGCTGCAGAAGCAGGAATCCGTCGAAATGGACGGCGTGACCTATTATCAGTCGCAGGTGCTCGGCGCACCGCGGCGGGGTCTGACCGTCACCTACTGCACGGATACCCGACCCGTTCCGGAGATCATGAAATATGCCGACGACGCCGACCTGCTGATTTTAGAGGGGATGTACGGCGAGCCGGAAAAGCTCGGCAAGGCGATCGAGACAAAGCACATGATGTTCACCGAGGCCGCGGAGATCGCAAGAGACTGCAATGCGCACCGGCTCTGGCTGACCCATTTTTCGCCGTCGCTGCCGAACCCGAAGGACTATCTGCCGCTTGCGCAGGAGATTTTCCCGGACACGGTCATCCCCGATGACGGCAGAGAGATTAATCTGCAATTTACGGAGTGACCCATCATGAAAAAAAGACTCGGATGCTTCGGAACAGTCGTGCTCTGCTTTGTGCTGTTTGCCGCCGGAACAACAGGCTGCACCATGCTGAAAACAGAGGGCGAATTTCAGGAAACGGTGCAGATCAATGCGCAGAATGTGCCGGACGGGACATACTATGCCGATCTGCTCGTGAAGCTGCCGAAGAAGGATAAACTGCGCGTACCGGATACCGGCCTGCGGTTAGACGGTGCCGATATCACGGAGGACAGCGAGATTTTTCGTTATGACACGGATCATTATGTCAGCGCGTCGCTGCATTACGGCTACGCGGACAGCTTTTCGTTCCCGGAGAAGCAGGAGCCGGAGGCGGTTCGCACTGTGCTGCAACTGCGCGGCAATACGGCGGAAAACCGGTTCAGCAAAGGCAAGCAGTTCCTGCGGATCCCGTCGTTCCGCATCGCTTATGTCAGTCAGGACGGCAAGGTGCTCGGCGTGACCGGCTCCGCTGCCGCAAACCCGTGCATGACACCGTTATACGGGATCCCGTTTGAGGCGGACGGCTCCGCTGCGCGGTACAGCTATATCTCCGGCTCAAAAGCGAATCCCGCGGGCATTTTGCTGCTCGCGGAACTGTTCCTGTTTGCGGTACTGGCGCTTCCGCTGTATGCAGTCATTTCGGCGATCCGCAAGCACCGCGAAACGAAAGCGATGATCGCGCAGATTCAGCAGAATGCCGCGCAGGACGAAGAAACATCACAATCAGACGATTGAGGGAGTCTGTTATGACACAGTTCAGCATTACGCCGCCCGCACCGGTGCAGACCGCACTGGATATGCTCTGCGCTGCGGGCTTTGAAGCCTATATCGTCGGCGGCTGCGTGCGCGATGCGTTAAGGGACACCGCGCCGCACGACTGGGACTGCACGACCAATGCAAAGCCGCAGGAGATCTGCGAATGCTTCCGCGGCTTTCATGTGATCGAAACGGGGCTGCAGCACGGAACGGTCACGGTCGTGATCGAGCACAACCCGATCGAGATCACGACCTTCCGCATCGACGGCGTTTATGCCGATCACCGGCGGCCGGATTCGGTCACGTTCACCGATTCGCTGACCGACGATCTTGCACGGCGGGATTTCACGGTCAATGCCATGGCCTATCACCCGGCGCGCGGGCTGATCGACCCGTTTCACGGCGCGGACGATCTGCAATGCAGCCTGATCCGCTGCGTCGGTGATCCGAAGGACCGCTTTGACGAGGACGGCCTGCGCATCCTGCGGGCGATGCGGTTTGCGTCGGTGCTGGATTTTGCGGTCGATCCGCAGACCGCTGACGCGATCCGCGCGCAGAAGCATCTGCTGCACCACATCTCCGCGGAGCGCATTGATACGGAGCTGACAAAGCTGCTCTGCGGAACCGCCGCGGAGCGCGTGCTCACGGATTTTGCCGATGTGCTCTTTACCGTACTGCCGGAGCTGGAGCCGATGCACGGCTTTGACCAGCGGAATCCGCATCACGATTACGACGTCTATACGCATACACTGAAAGCGGTCGCGGCATGTCCGCCGGAGCCGGTTCTCCGCTGGGCGGCACTGCTGCACGATACCGGCAAGCCACACACCTTCACCGAGGACGAACGCGGCGGACATTTTTACGGTCACGCAGCGGTCTCTGCTGAGATCGCGAAGCGCGCCCTGAAAGCGATGAAATGCGACCGCAAACGCTATGACCGCGTACTGCTGCTGGTCGAGAAGCATGACATGGTCATGAACGGCACGGAAAAGCAGCTCAAGCGTCTGGTGCGGCAGATCGGCGAGGAGGCGGCGGAGCAGCTTTTGCTGCTGCACAAGGCCGATGTGACGGCACAGGCGGCATGTCACCGCGCCGAACGGATCGAAGAATCCGACAGGCTGCTCGGCGTACTCGCGGCACTGCGGGAAGCGGATGCCTGCATGAGCCTGAAACAGCTTGCGGTCTCCGGCGGCGATCTGCTCGCGCTCGGCATTCCGCAGGGAAAAGCGGTCGGGCAGATGCTGAACCGTCTGCTGGAAGCGGTCATGGACGGCAGCCTGCCGAATGAACGGGACGCGTTGCTTGCGTATATTCAACGGGAGCACGAACCGTGAGCGGTTCGGCATACCGTTTTCATTGGAGGGCTTTGTTTGACTGAACCGAAACGCAGCGAACGCACGCAGGGCATCCTGTTCATTACTGCCTCGGCGTTCTGCTTCGCGCTGATGAATCTGTTTATCCGGCTGACGGGTGACGTCCCGACGCTGCAGAAATGCTTTTTCCGGAACTTCTTTGCGCTGCTGGTCGCGGGCGGCACGCTGCTGAAAAGCAGAACGCCGCTGAAAATCGGCAAGGGCAATCTGAAATATCTGCTGATCCGCTCGGTTGCGGGCGGGCTCGGCATGGTCTGCAATTTTTACGCGGTCGATCATATCCCGATCTCGGATGCCTCCATGCTGAACAAGCTGTCGCCGTTCTTCGCGATCATCTTCTCGTATTTTATCCTGAATGAGCGCGCCTCTGCTTTTGAGTGGGGCGCCGTTGCGGTCGCGTTTACCGGTGCGCTGTTCGTCGTGAAGCCGCATTTTGATTTCACCGTGATCCCCGCGCTCGCGGGCGTCCTCGGCGGACTGGGCGCCGGTCTTGCGTATACGAATGTACGAAAGCTCGGGCTGCGCGGCGAAAACAGCATGATCATCGTTGCGTTTTTCTCCGGCTTTACGACGCTTTGTCTGCTGCCGGTGCTGCTCCTTTGCTATGCGCCGATGACCGGCAGACAGTGGATGTTCCTCGTGCTGACCGGCGTTGCGGCGGCGGGCGGACAGATCTTTATTACGAAAGCGTATGCCAAAGCCGCGGCAAAGGAGATCTCCGTCTTTGATTTTTCCATTGTGATCTTTGCCGCGCTGCTCGGATTCTGCTTCCTCGGGCAGCGGCCTGACCGGCTCAGCGTTGTCGGATACGTCATCATTATCGGGACGGCGGTCGTCAAGTGGAAGCATACCGTCCGGCAAGCTTGACAGCGAATCACCAAAATAACAGAAAAAACATAAAGACATGAAACCGATTCCCGCACGGAGCGATCTGTGCGGGAATTTTTGTATCTCCGGAAAAAGTGCTTGACATTTCCGCGCCGTTCTGATATAATAGAAATACAAGAACAGATGTTCGATAACAGGAAAGGAGCCTGCCATGCTGACAGAGGAACAATCGCTGTTTATCCGCGCACTGCGGATTGACCGGACGCAGATCGCGCCGGACAGCTATCTGCGGAACATTCCCGCGCTTGCAGAGCTGAACGAGCTGACCTTCCGGAAACCGGTCACCTTTCTGACCGGCGAAAACGGCAGCGGAAAATCAACGCTGCTGGAAGCCATTGCCGTCGCATACGGGTTCAATCCGGAGGGCGGCACGCGGAATTACAGCTTTTCGACCTATGATTCCCATTCGGAGCTGTACCGCGCAGTACAGCTGGTCAAGGGGTACGAGCGCCCGAAGTGGGGCTACTTCCTGCGCGCCGAAAGCTTTTACAATGTCGCGACCGCGGAGGAGGAATACGGCAAGCTGGCAAACAGCGGGCCGGAGTATTATCACCGCTGCTCGCACGGGGAGAGCTTTCTCCGGCTGGTGCAGCGCAATTTCACGGGCGGCGGCATCTATCTGCTCGACGAACCGGAGGCGGCGCTCTCCCCGCAGCGGCAGCTGACGCTGCTGATCGAAATTGCACGGTGCGTCCGCGAACATGCGCAGTTCATCATCGCGACGCATTCTCCGATCCTGCTGGGTCTGCCGGATGCCGAGATATGGAGCATGGACGGCGCGCTGCATCCCTGCACCTACGAGGAAACGGAGAGCTATCAGATCACAAAGCTGTTTCTCAGCAGCCGCGAGCAGCTCCTGCGGCAGCTTGGGATCCTGTGAGGGGAGGGGACTGCATGGACGAGCTGCTTTATCAGCCGCATTACCGGCTCCGGCATCACCGGCCGATGGCAATGGCCTCCAGAGCGGCACAGTTTTCGGCATTTGCCGCGCTGACCGGCTATGACGAGGACATTGCAGAAGCCGGGCGCCTGACCGACCCGCGCGCGGAAATGTCCGAGGATGCGCTTGCCGAGCTGGATGCCGCTTTTCAGTGGATGCTCCGGCACGCCGGCGAGCAGCCCTATGTGATCCTGACCTGTTTCCGGCAGGATGCACGAAAACAGGGCGGACAGTATGTGCAGTATGCCGGGAATTTCCGCTTCTATGAACAGGAAACGAACAGGGTCTATCTGACGGACGGCACGGTCATTCCGGCGGATACCATTTCATATATCAGGACAGCGTGCGGGCAGCGCCCGCCGGCACTCAGATCAGCGCCAGTGCGGGCTCCGCGCCGTGCTGCCGGACGCAGAGCTGCCTTGCGCCGCGCTGCTCCCGCAGCAGACTGTCTGCCAGCAGCGGCTCGGCATACTGCGTCAACGCCGTTCTGATCGCGCGGGCTCCGCCGTGTGCGGTATCCGCCTGCCGGATCAGGAGCTGCTCGGCCTCCGGCGTCCATGTCAGGACCGTTCCGCAGGCCGCTGCACGCGCGGCGAGGTCATGCAGCTGCAGCCGCACGATCTGCGTCAGGTCGGAGCTGTTCAGCTTCCGGAACACGATCGCCGCGTCCAGACGGTTCAGCAGCTCCGGCTTCATCGTCCGGCGGAGCACCGACAAAAGCTGCGCCTTCTGCACGGACTCCGACGTCTCCGCATCCGCAAAGCCGATGACCCCGTTCTGCAGCACCTCCGCGCCGGCATTCGAGGTCAGGATCAGCAGGCATTCCGAGAAATCCGCGGTCACACCGCTGCCGTCCGTCAGGCGGCCGTCCTCTAAGATCTGCAGCAGGAGCGAGAGCACATCCGGATGCGCCTTCTCCATTTCATCGAACAAAATCAGGCTGTACGGCGCGCGCCGCACCCGTTCGCAGAGCGTTTTGCTCTCGCCGTAGCCGACATAACCGGGCGGTGAACCGATCAGGCGTGCTGCTGCGTGCTTTTCCATATATTCGCTCATGTCGATGCGGATGCAGCTCCCGCCGTATAATTCGTCTGCGATGCACTGCGCCAGTGCCGTTTTGCCGATGCCGGTCGCGCCGAGGAACAGGAATGCCCCGACGGGTCTGCCCGGCCGGCGCAGTCCCGCACGGCTCCGGCGGATCGCCTGCGACACTGCACGGACGGCCTCGTCCTGCCCGATGACACGGCGGCGCAGGCTTTCCTCCAGATGCAGCAGACGCTGTGTTTCCGGCTCGGTCAGCGTTTCTGCGGGGATGCCGGTCTTTTCCGAGACGGCGTGCTCAATATCCAGTCTGCAGACCGCCGGCAGCGAGCGGTTTTCGCCGTCCGCAAGACGTTTTGACGCACAGGCCTCGTCGAGCAGGTCGAGTGCCTTATCCGGCAGCGCACGGTCATGCAGATACCGCACGGAATATTCCACGGCCGCACGGATCGCCTCCGGCCGGATCTCCACATGATGATAGTGCTCGTAATTCTCCCGCAGACCGTACAGCATTTCGGTCGCGTCGGCGGCGGTCGGTTCAGGGATGTGCACGGGCTGGAAGCGTCTTGCAAGCGCCGCATCCTTTTCGATCTGTCTGCGGTATTCATCCTCGGTCGTCGCGCCGATGATCTGCAGCTCCCCGCGTGCAAGGCGCGGCTTCAGGACATTTGCCGCGTCGATCGCGCCCTCCGCGGCACCGGTTCCCGCAATGATATGCAGCTCGTCGATGAACAGCAGCAGCGAGGGGTCTGCGGCGGCCTCGTCCATGCAGGCTTTCAGACGCTCCTCAAAATCGCCGCGGTATTTCGCTCCCGCCAACAGCGCGGTCAGATCAAGCGAGAGGATCACCTTGCCGGAGAGCGCCGGCGGCACCGTCCCGTTCAGGATCTGCTGCGCGAGCCCCTCGACGATCGCGGTCTTGCCGACGCCTGCCGTCCCGATCAGAACGGGGTTGTTTTTGGTGCGCCGCAGCAAAATCTGCATGACCTGCCGCATCTCGTTCTCCCGCCCGATCAGAGGGTCAAAGCGCGCCGCCGTTACAGGGTCGGTCAGGTTGCGCGCGTATTTGGACAGCGCCGGACAGGCCTTGCCGTCAAAAACGGGGCTGTCTGTCACCTCCGCCGGGATATCCGGTGCCTGCTGTCCGCACGCATTGCGCAGCAAAGAGAGCGAGATCCCCATGCCGCGCAGCAGAACTGCCGCTCCGCACTGCGGATCCTCCAGAACGGCACGGAGCAGTCCCTCCGAGCTGACCGGCTGTGCCGTACAGGAATGCCGCTCCGCCCGCTGCAGGATCCGGAGCAGGGCGGGCGTCATCGCATCGTCACGCAGGGTTGACGGTTCCCCGCCGCCGAGCGCATCCAGTACCGCCTGCCGGAACCGCTGATGCGGAACACGGTGCGTCCGCAAAATGGCGGCGCCGACATTGCTGCCGTCCGCGAGCATGGCGAGGATCAGGTGCTCGCTGCCCACAAAGCTGTGGCCGAGTGCCTCCGCCTCCTGCTTTGTCCGCGCAAGGATCGCCTCCGCTTTTTGTGTATATGCTTCGTTCTGCAAAACTCATCCCTCCGAAAGCTTCTTCTGCTGATACTATATGCAAACGGATGCTGCAATAAACGCGCTGTCACACAATCCCGCATCCGGCATATCATAAGACCAGAAGCGGCAAGCACCGCTTCCCACGCGCGCTGCGGTCCGGACGCGGCGCACCGCCTACATGCGATGAAAAGGAGTGCTGACTATGTGCGGTAACGATTGCGGCAACAACATCTGGTGGATCATTATTCTGATTCTTCTGTTCTCCTGCTGCGGCAGCGGCTGCGGATGCGGCTGCAATAACGGCGGCTGCAACAACGGCTGCGGCTGCTGATCCGTCTCCGTTTCGCCCGCTTCTCCCTCCGGAGAGGCGGGCGTTTCCGTTTTCCGGAGCTGTGCGCGCAGTTTGTCCGCCGCCGCGATGCAGAGATCGGCGCATTTCAGACGCAGCTCGAATTTTGCAGGATGCGCCGCAAGCGCGCAGGCATCCGCGGGCAGGATACCGGAGACGGTCTGCGCTGCCGCATCGGATGCAGCCGGGATGCAGAGCGACGGATACATGACGCACCACCAGTTCTGTCCTTTTCCGCTGCCGATCTCAATGCGCAGCGCCTGATAGTCACCGGCGGGCAGCGTGAGATCGCCGTAGGTACGTGCCGGGAACGCATTTTCCCCGAAGGAGACCGTCACGGCATCCGTGCAGCCGGAGCCCCGGAGCGTCTGCTCCGCAAGTGCGCGTATCTCCGGCAGCGCTGCGGAGATCAGTGCACAGCCTGTCTCATAATCCGTATCTGCCGGAAGCCGCTTTTCCGCAAATGCGAGCACCGCATCCCGGACAAGCAGCTTTTCCGTCTGGTCTGCCGTGCTGTCCGAATCCGCCAGAATATGCAGCCGGATGACGTTCTGCTCCAGCTCCCGTACCGCCGCGGCCGTTTCATGCACCGAGGCCGCCGCGATCGCCAGAAGCATCCACAGCAGCATTCCGATCGCCTGTTTCATAGATGTACCTCCTGAATTGTAAGTGATCAGAGTATGCGCCGGCGCAGCGGTTTTTATACAGCATCATGCCTGTTTTTTCGGATTGTCCATTGCATACAGAGCTTTATTTCGGATGTTTGATAATATATTCACAATGCCTATTGCAATTTGCGCCGAAATCGTGTATAATGGTATGTGGTGAAATATGCGGCTGCATATCCCGCTGAATGTGCCGGGCATCCGGCAGAAAAGGTTTTTAGGAGGAATTATCAATGCTGGTATCTGCAAAAGACATGCTGAACAAGGCAAGAGACGGCAAGTACGCTGTCGGTCAGTTCAACATCAACAACCTCGAATGGACAAAGGCGATCCTGCTCACCGCGCAGGAGCTGCAGTCTCCTGTCATCCTCGGTGTCTCTGAGGGCGCAGGCAAGTATATGTGCGGCTATACCACCGTCGTCGGTATGGTCAAGGGCATGATTAACGAGCTGGGCATCACTGTTCCGGTCGCGCTGCACCTCGACCACGGTACCTTTGAGGGCGCAAAGGCCTGCATCAACGCAGGTTTCTCGTCCATCATGTTCGACGGCTCCCACTATCCGATCGAGGAGAACATTGCAAAGACCACCGCTCTCGTCAACACCTGCGACGTGCTCGGCATCTCTCTGGAGGCTGAGGTCGGCGCGATCGGCGGCGAGGAGGACGGCGTCATCGGCAAGGGCGAGTGCGCAAATCCCGATGAGTGCAAGGCTGTTGCAGATCTCGGCGTGACCATGCTCGCAGCAGGCACCGGCAATATCCACGGCAAGTATCCGGAGAACTGGGAAGGCCTCAGCTTCGAGACCCTCGCAGCGATCAAGGAGAAGGTCGGCGATATGCCGCTCGTTCTGCACGGCGGTACCGGCATCCCGGACGATATGATCAAGAAGGCGATCTCCCTCGGCGTTGCAAAGATCAACGTCAATACCGAGTGCCAGTGGGCATTCCAGAAGGCTGTCAGAAAGTACATCGAAGAAGGCAAGGATCTGGTCGGC
Source organism: Oscillospiraceae bacterium (assembly GCA_017545185.1). Classification (GTDB taxonomy): domain Bacteria; phylum Bacillota; class Clostridia; order Oscillospirales; family Ruminococcaceae; genus Firm-04. Next base: position 38,250 of record JAFWQJ010000048.1, read on the forward strand.
AAGGGCTTTGACCCGCGCAAGCTGCTCGCACCGGGCTTCGAGGCGATCAAGGCAACCGTCAAGGAGAAGATGGAGCTCTTCGGTTCCGTCGGCAAGGCCTAAGTTGTATCGCTTCGCGATGATCTGAAATGGGGCGCTGCCCCAAACCCCGCTGGGGACTTGTCCCCAGACCCCGTTATGAATCGCAAAAAGGGACGCTGATGAATCATCGGCGTCCTTTTTTATCGGGAGATGCCCCCATTCACAGCGCAGCAGCAAAACGATACACAGAAACTGAAAACGCCATACAGCCAAAAGCAAGCGGTGCGCCTCAAAGGGGTCAAGGGGTCAGGAAAGCGGGGGCTCGGGGGCGAAAACCTAGGGGGATAGGGGGAATTAGCGACGCAGTCGCGCTTTCCCCCTGTCCCCCTGGGTTGTCACCCCGAAATCGCACGCTGCGCCCAGCTTAATCATACATTCGGACAAAGGATAAAGCGAGGATGCCATACGGCCTGAAAATACAGCAATTCCATATTATTTCTGAATGCGTACATAATGGCAATATGTTCTATGCGAAAGAATCTCCGCTTTGTGTGAGATGCATTCTTTTTTCTGCAATTCTCTTGACATTTACCCTTAAATATGTTATAATAACGGCGGTGTTCCAAAACACCCGACAGTTCGTTTGCGCCATCCTGTCGTTAAACAAAACCAGGGCAGTAGAGAGGTTTGTATGCTCCTGTCCGCACTGCGGGCAGGAGCATCTTTGTTTTTGAGGTGATCGCTTGTATATTCTGAAAACCGCCGCAAGCTTCGACAGCGCCCACTTCCTTGCGGGCTACAACGGAAAATGTGCGAATCTGCACGGGCATCACTGGGTCATTGAGGTCGAGGCCGGGCAGGAGACGCTTCAGGCCGAAGGCGAAAAGCGCGGCATGGTCATCGACTTCGGCGACCTGAAAAAAGCCGTCCGCGCGCTTGCGGATTCCTTTGACCACGCGCTGATCTATGAAGCCGGTTCGCTGAAAGCGGCAACGCTTGCGGCTCTCAGCGACGAAAACTTCCGGATGATCGAAGTGCCGTACCGCCCGACTGCCGAGAACTTCGCAAAGGCTTTTTACGAAGCACTTTCCGCGGATGGTCTGCCTGTCCTGCGCGTGACGGTCTACGAAACGCCGGACAACAGCGCCCGCTATGAGGTGTAACATGGAGCAGACATACAAGCTTGCTGAGCATTTCATCAGCATCAACGGCGAGGGACAGTGCGCCGGAGAGCTTGCGCTGTTCCTGCGGTTTGCGGGCTGCAATCTTCGCTGTGACTGGTGCGATACCGCATGGGCCTGCGGCAAGGACGCGCCGCATACGGTCGTCTCGCTGTCTGATCTTGCGAAAATCGCGGAGGATGCGGCCGCGGACGGCGTGCGGAATGTTACGCTGACCGGCGGCGAGCCGCTCCTGCAAGAGAACATCCGCACGGTCATGGAGCAGCTCTGCGGCATGGGGCTGCGCGTCGAGATCGAGACAAACGGCGCTGTTCCGCTGGAGCCGTTCATCGGCTGCGGCGCGGTCTTTACCATGGATTATAAGCTGCCGTCCAGTAACATGGAACGCTTTATGCAAACGGAGAATTTTGCGCTTCTGCATCCGCAGGATACCGTGAAATTTGTGTGCGGCTCCAAAGAGGATGTGCTCCGCGCAAAGGAGATCGCGGCGCAGTACAAGCCGGAATGTCCGCTGTATCTGAGCCCGGTGTTCGGGCGGATCGAGCCTGCGGAGATCGTGGAGATCATGAAGTCGGAGCGTATGGGCAATTTCCGGCTGCAGTTACAGCTTCACAAGTTTATCTGGGATCCCATGGCAAGGGGCGTATAAGCGGGGAGAAATCTGAAATGGAGTTTGTCTATTTTAATCCGACGGATGAATCGCGAAGCTGCGTTGTCCGGACAATGACCAGACTGACCGGAAAACCGTATGAAGCGGTCAAAAAAGAGCTGACAGAGCTTGCCGCGGAAATGGGATACCCCGATTACAATGAAACGGCAGTATTTGAAAAGTATATGGCAGCGCACCGCATATTCCGTTGCATGGATGACTGCGGAATGCAGGTGAAGGAGCTTGATCTGAACAGCGGTACATTCTGTGTGTTCGGCACAAACCGCGCGGACTATTATCATCTGTTCCCGGTGATCGACGGTGTCATTTTTGACCGCCGGGATGACAGCCGGGAGCTTTATGTGCTGGCTGTTTACAAAAAAGAGAACCATGTCATTTGAGGTGAAAGCATGATCGACCAGAAGGCAATCGAAGAACATGTCCGCGGCATTCTGATCGCGCTCGGCGAGGACCCCGACAGAGAGGGGCTGCTCGAAACGCCGGAGCGCGTCGCCAGAATGTACGCAGAGGTGTTCGACGGCATCAACTATACGAATCACGAAATTGCCGAGATGTTCGGCAAGACCTTTGAGGCGCCCGCGAACGCAGGCCCCGTCGTCGTGCGGGATATCGAGGTGTTCTCCTACTGCGAGCATCACCTTGCGCTGATGTACGATATGACGGTCAATGTGGCCTATGTGCCGCAGGGCAAGGTCATCGGGCTGTCGAAGATCGCGCGGATATGCGATATGGCCGCAAAGCGTCTGCAATTGCAGGAGCGGCTCGGCTCCGATATCGCGGAGATCATGATGGACGCCGCCGGGACGCCGGATGTCGGTGTCGTGATCACGGGGACGCACAGCTGCATGACGGCACGCGGCATCCGCAATGCTTCCGCGAGAACGGTCACGCAGACCTTCTGCGGACGGTTCGGCGAGGAATGGAACCTGCAGCGGCTGATCACGGAGGGGGTCAAATAATGAAGGCACTGGTGTTATTCAGCGGCGGTCTGGACAGCACGACCTGTCTGGCGCTTGCGGTCGAACAGTACGGCGCGGACGAGGTGCTTGCGCTTTCGGTCAGCTACGGCCAGAAGCATACCAAGGAAATTGAAGCGGCGAAGGCAGTTGCCGCGTATTACGGCGTCAGACTGAAAACGCTCGATCTTGCTGCGATTTTCGCGGATTCAGACTGCTCGCTGCTCAAAGGCAGCACACAGGAGATCCCGAAGGAAAGCTATGCGGAGCAGCTCACCGAAACCGACGGCAAGCCGGTCTCGACCTACGTGCCGTTCCGGAACGGACTGTTTTTGTCCTCCGCGGCGAGCATTGCGCTCTCGAACGGCTGTGAGGTGATCCTCTACGGCGCCCATGCCGACGACGCTGCGGGCAATGCGTACCCTGACTGCTCGCAGGATTTCAATGACGCGATCAACCGCGCGATTTTCCTCGGCAGCGGACAGCAGCTCCGTGTCGAGGCGCCGTTCGTCGGGAAAACCAAGGCGGATGTCGTCGCAGAGGGTCTGCGCCTGAAAGCGCCGTATCACCTGACATGGAGCTGCTATGAGGGCGGCGAGAAGCCCTGCGGTCTCTGCGGTACCTGCCGTGACCGCGCCGCAGCCTTTGCCGCAAACGGTGTGCCTGACCCGGCTGTATAAGAGCTGCCGGATCCCATGATACATACAAAGCGGGCGCTGACATACAAGTCGGCGCCTGTTTTTTTGGCGAGATGTACGGTCGAGTGTCGGTTCTGTTCCGGTGCGGGCATACAAGAGGTGCTTTATCCTAGTATCACGGCATAACATTTCAAACTTTTTAGTTAAAAATACCCTTGACAAAAATGCAATGATATGCTAAAATAAACAATGTGCATTTCCAGTAAAAAGCAAAAACATTTTGCTCGCGCAGATGCATTCCGATGTTGCTAAAACAAACGCATCTGCTGACTTTTGAATTGCTGAGATGAAAAGAAAACACTATTTGATACTGGCAGCGTCCGCGCTGGCAGCCGGAACTTTGGTGTATGTTTTTTACAATCAGTCCCCCGTTGTATTTGCTGTATTATTTCAGAATATACATGTGCCGAAGCTTACGGTTCGTAATCCAATTCTCGCTTGCTTTCTGAAGTGTTACTGTGCCGATCTGTGCTGGGCGATCTCATTTTCGTTTCTGGTGCAGAGCATTCTGATGCTGAACCGAAAGCAGGCGCATTGGCTGCTGCTGACCTCCGCACTGGGGATCATCGCAGAGTTGTTACAATTGTTTCATATTATGAAGGGGGTGTTTGATGTAAACGATATCATCGTTTACCTGATCGGAACGATCATTACGGCCATTATTGTCAGATTAGGAGGAAAACAATATGAAAGCAATGCCGAATAAGGGCAAAACACTCGGGATCTGTGCAGCTGCACTGGCATTCCTGCTGATGGCAGCCGGCAGTACTCCCGACAACGAGAACACCGCGTCAACGCCTGATGAGAGCAGTCAGACGACTGCAGTGACAGCCGGTACCGAGGCAGCGCCCGTCACCGAGGTGACGACTGCCGTCACAGAGGCAGCTCCCGTTGAAACGGAAGCTCCGGCCACCACGGAACCGGAACCGCGTACCGAAGCAGATGAGTACTACGAGAACACTTCCGAGAAGATCACTGCAACGGCACATGCGAATGCAGAGAACACGCTCTCCGAGAAGGAAGTGACAGCACTGTTCGCGGAAAGAGGCTTTGAGGAAATCGAGATCACCTACGAATACGATCTGGACGGCAAGGCTGTCGATGAGGCAGAGGCTGATAAGGATTCCGACGCAAAGCACCCGATGTATCAGGCTATGTATCAGGCCGCAGAGGGTGATATCTGGGCGGTCTGCGTTGTCGGCAAGGCGCTCTACGCACGCCCGCTTTCCTATAACTTTGAATCCGACACTGAGATCGAATATATCTTCGGCGAGGACGACGAGCTGATCTGCTATGCGGATGAGAACAACAAGCTCTATACGACCGTTCCGAAGGATACCGCTGTTTCGTATCATGTTGTGGAAAAGATCAATGCCGAAGCGCTTGACAAACTTACATTTGAGGAGATCGAGAAATTATGAAAAAGATGAGAAAATTTTTATCGGCAGCGCTTGCTGCGGTCATTTCGTCTTCCATGCTTCTGTCCGCATCTCCGGTCAGCGTTTCTGCTGCTGACGGCCCGGATCCGGTCGTCGTTGTTTCGCTGGGTGATTCCTATTCCTCCGGTGAGGGCATCCCGCCGTTCTATAATCAGAGTATGCCGATTGAGCAAAGAGTTGTTGATTTAGACTGGGTTGCACACAGATCTGAGGACAGCTGGCCGTCTCAGATTGTGATTCCCGGAGTGAGCGGTACCATGAAAGACTATGACCAGAAGGACGCGGACAAACAGGGCTCCGGTGCCTGCAGATGGTATTTTACTGCTGTTTCCGGTGCTGAAACAAAGCATTTTGACAAGGAAGAACAGGAAAAAGCAGGTAAGGACAATGACGGAAATTGGAATATTTATAAGAAAAAGGAAAGCGGCGGTGGGTATTGGTATGTTGAGAGCTTGAAAATGCCGCTGCAGCTGTCTGTTTTCAACGATATTCCGGAAGGCACCGTGGATTTTGTTACAATGTCCGTCGGCGGAAATGATGTCAATTTTGTTGATATCGTAACGACCTGCGCAAAAGCAAGTACGCATATTCACTTTATCAATGATGACAACAAGAAGATCAAGCAGAAAATGAATGAGCTTTGGGCAAATTTCGATGATTCCAGTAAGACAACTGATACTAAAAGGAATATAAAGAGAGTTTACAAGGCTGTCGCAGAAAAGGCCGGTCCGCAGGCAACCGTCATTGTTGCGGGTTATCCGAAGCTGTTTGACAAAACCGGCAAGGGCTTTCTGATCAGCGAGGAAGAAGCAACAATAGTCAACAACAATGTGGTGAAGTTCAACGGCAAGCTGCAGAGCCTTGTTGAGGAGTGCCGAAAAGAAGGCTATAACATGTACTTCGTCGATGTGGTCGATGAATTTGAAGGACATGAGGCATACACACATTCCAAGAAGAAAAGCGAAGACGGCCAATGGATCAATCATATCATGCTCGGCGCTGAACCTCAGGATCTGAGCGATAAGGCAGGTGTATCTGCTTACTCCATGCATCCGAATGAGTACGGTGCAAAGCACTATGCAAAGCGCGTGAACGAAGAAATCGCAGCACTGGGCACGCTGTCCGGCAAGGTCGTAAAGGCCGAAGACCGCACCACGCCGATCAAGAACGCAAATGTCACGATCTATAAGGACGGCAGCAAGTATACGACTGCAAAGACGAACGAATACGGTCAGTATCAGCTGCGCCTGCCTGAGGGCGATTACAAGGTCGAGATCACGGCTGAGGGCTATCTTGATTTTGAGGCATACGCTTCCATTACCCGCCAGACGGTCAACTACATGGAAACCTTCCTGCTGATCGACGGAACCGAGGAGGGCACCGGCACCGCAAAGGGTACGGTTCTGGACGGCCTGACCGGCAGAGGCGTTGCAGATGTTTCCCTGACGATCCGCAAGGGCTGGAACACGCCTGACAGCAATACCGTCGTCAAGACGCTCAAGACCAATTCCGACGGTACCTATTCCGTTGATCTGCCCTACGGCAACTACACCGTTTACGCAAGCAAGGACGGCTATATCGCAACCTCCTTCAACATCATCAGCAAGAAGACCCTGACCTCCGGACAGAACGGCACGATCTCCTCTGCGGTTCTCGGCGACGGCTACCGCATGATCCTGACCTGGGGCGAATATCCGGAGGATCTGGATTCTCATGTGAGAGGCCTGACTTCCGACGGCTACACGTTCCATGTTTACTTCAATGATATGTATGCGTATGACGGCAATGCGAAGCTCTGCGACCTGGACGTTGACGATGTCACGAGCTACGGTCCGGAGACGATCACGCTTCAGCCGACATCGACCTCTGCGTACTACTACTACGTCTACAAGTACTACGGCACGCAGGGCACGGTTGCATCGTCCGGCGCAAAGATTAAGGTCTACAAGGGCGACAGCCTGATCAGAACCTTCAATGTGCCGACCAACCTCGGCGACGGCGATTACTGGAACGTCTTTGCAATCAAGAACGGCCAGCTGATCGTGAGAAACACCATTACAGATTATGCTGAAACCAGCTACGCTGACTAAGCACTGACAGGCATTACCCATGGCTTTCTTCGCAAAGTCGTGGGTAATTGCTTATATCCATGCCGGAAAGGAGACTGTCATGAAGTATAAACGGCAAATGATATTCGGGCTGCTGGCAAGCCTGTTCGCATGGGCGGTGTTCGCCGCGGCTGATTTCACGGAGGAGATTATTCTGCACAGAGGGCTGTCTCTCACGGCACTCTATCTGAAGGTCATGCCGTTTGTGATGCTGGTCTGCTATATCCGGCACTATCTGAAAGAGAAGCCCGCCGGAAAGAAGCTGGCTGTCTGGTACGGGAGCTATACTGTCACGTATCTGGTTCTGTGGTATGTGATCTTCTATCTCAAGGATATGGATCTGTTCATTCCGCAGAGACACCAGAGCGGGCATATTGATCTGAACGGCGTTGAGTATACGTTTGCCGGATTCTCGACCCTGTTCCTCTTTCTGGGGCTCTGTCTCCTGTTTCATCTGTTTTATTTTCTCACGCACAGAAAACGCAAATAAGATGATACGGCAGCGGCCGCTGATGCAGCAATCAGCGGCCGTTGTTTTTTATACGGAAAACGATGCAGAAGAAAGGACGCCGGCTTGCCTGCCGGCGTCCAAGCTTGCAGAATAAGGGATCGCTTCACAATTGTATAAAGGGCTCTGCCTAAACAGGAAGAACGTCATTTTTTCATTGTAACGGAGTCCGGGGATTATATCCCCGGGAGGGGCTTGGGGACGGAGTCCCCATTTCGGATGCATCGCAGATACCTTACACCGTCAGGTTGAAATTGTGGAGCAGCGGGCCGCTGCCTTCGCCGATATCGAAGCCCGCCCGCAGCGCGGAATAAAGATAGCCCTTTGCCGCGCAGGTACTGACCATAATTGACATGCCTTTCGAGAGATTTGAGGCGATCGCCGCGGAAAGCGTGCAGCCGGTCCCGTGTGTATTGGACGTATTCACGCGGACGGCAGGCAGCTCCGTGACCTTGCCGTTTTCGCAGAGCACATCGGTCGCGGTGTCGGTCAGGTGTCCGCCCTTGACGAGCACCGCCGCGTCAAATTTCTCCGCGAGCAGTCCGGCGGCCTCCCGCATCGCCGGGATATCGCGGATCGTCATGCCGGTCAGCTCCTCGGCCTCGGGGAGATTCGGCGTCAGCACATCCGCAAGCGGGAGCAGCTCGGCAGTCAGCGCGTCCATGGCGTCCTGCCGGAGCAGCCGGTGTCCGCTGGTCGAGATCATGACCGGGTCAACGACCAGATGCTGCGGGCGGTATTCCTTCAGCTTTTCCGCAATGATATGCGCAAGCGCCGCGCTCGAGACCATGCCGATCTTGACCGCCTCCGGCTTCAGATCGGGAAAAACCGCGTCCATCTGCTTTGCGACGAACTCCGGCGGCACTTCCAAAATACCGGTGACGCCGAGCGTATTCTGTGCGGTCAGTGCGGTGATGACGCTCATTGCGTAGCATCCGTGCATGGTGATCGTTTTGATATCCGCCTGGATCCCGGCACCGCCGCCGGAATCAGAGCCTGCGATCGTCAGTACCCGTCCGATCATGTTACAATTCCTCCGATATGGTTCGTAATTGGACAGCCGCCGCTTCCGGGTCAGGCTGTGCGAAAATGGCAGAAACAACTGCGATCCCGGCAATGCCGGAGCCTTGAAGCACCGGAGCATTTTCCGCGGTGATGCCGCCGATCGCGACGACCGGCACCGCCGATGCTTCACAGACTGCGCGCAGCCTTGCCGCATCGACCGGCCGTGTATTCGTTTTCGTGCCGGTCGCAAAGACCGCGCCGCACCCGAGATAATCCGCGCCGTCCTTCGCCGCCTGTACCGCCTCGTCAACGGTCGCGGCAGAGACGCCGACGATCTTTTCCGGGCCGAGCATCGCCCTTAAAATGCGCGGGGACATATCCTGCTGCCCGACATGAACGCCGTCCGCACCGCAGGCAAGCGCGATCTGCGGGTCGTCGTTGATGATGAGCGGCACATGATATTTCCGGCAGACCGCAAGCACCTGCTTTGCTTCATTCAGCAGATCGCCGCCGTCCAGCGATTTTTCGCGCAGCTGCACGCAGGTCACGCCGCCGCGGATCGCGGAATCGACCGCATCGGCGAGCGTTCTGCCGTTCAGCCAGCGGCGGTCGGTCACGGCATAAAGCCGCAGCATATCAGCGGAAAATTTCATAGCGTGCGCCCTCCTCAAGCTGCTGTTCCGTCATGTTGAACACCGCATCGGTCAGGTACCGCCGGAACGATGCGTTCCCGTCCTGCGCGGTCATGCGTTCTGCGGCTGTTTCGCCGGCAAGTCCGTTTGCGCAGAGTACGGTCAGGCAGGCATCAAGCGGCTGTTCCGGTCTGACGGCATGATATGCCGCCGTCATTGCGGAGAGCATACACCCGCTGCCCGTGATGCGGGACATCAGCGGATGCCCGTTTTTGACTGTATAAGCGGTATTGCCGTCCGTCACCAGATCGACTTCACCGGTCATCATGATGACGGCACCGGTCTTTTCCGCAAGCTGCTTCGCGATTGTGCAGGACGTCTGCAGCGTTTCCAGCGCGTCCTCTGCGGAAACATCCGCACCGCTGCAGACCGCATGTGCGCCTGCCAGATACCGGATCTCGGACGCATTGCCCCTGACCGCGGAAAATCGGACAGACTGCAGCAGCGCTGCCGCAGTCTCCCGCCGGAAGGCCGTTGCACCGGCTCCGACCGGATCGAGCACGACCGGGATGCCGTGGCGGTTCGCTTCCTGACCCGCTTTCAGCATTGCTGCTGCGCGGGCAGGGTTCAGCGTCCCGAGATTGATCGTCAGTGCAGCGGCGTTTGCGGTGATCTCCGCAGCCTCCTCCGGCGCATCCGCCATGATCGGCAAAGCACCGCAGGCATGGAGCATGTCCGCGCATGCACCTGCCGTCACATAGTTCGTAATGCAGTGCACACGCGGTTTTTGCTGCCTGATCGCAGATAAAATGCTGCTGTCCGTGCGGGTTCACTCCTTTGCAAGGGTATCGTCTGCGGCCTTCTGAACGGGCTTGGTATCTTCCGCGAAGAAACGGTCAATGCCTGCTTTTTTCAGCGCGGGGATCAGGATCGCCGCAAGGATCGTGCCGCTCAAACTGCTGAGGAAAAACGGCGGCACATAGGTAAACAGCGCGGCTTCCTTGCCCATGAACTGTGTCGCAAGGACAAATGCGATCATGCCGCCGATGACCGCCGTGCCGAACAGCTCTCCTGCGTATGCGAAGGGGAGCTTTTTCAGCTTCCGGAACAGCATACCGGACAAAAATGCGCCGATCATGCTGCCGGGGAATGCCATGACCGTACCGGTGCCCATGAGGACGCGGCAGAGGCTCGTGACGAAGGCCGCCGCCATTGCGTACCACGGCCCGAGAAAGACGCCGCCGATGATGTTGACGAAATGCTGTGCCGGGAAGCATTTGGAGATGCCGACCGGGATCGACAGCGGCGAGCAGACGACGGCGAGTGCCGCCAGCAGCGCGGTCATAACGAGCTTTTTGAGTGTGATCTGTTTCATAGGAAATCCTCCTGCATAAAATGATTTATCAGCAGTCCGCAGCGTCGTGAAAAGCAACCGCAGACAGTGATGCTGTCCTGCGGTCGGTGCTCGATTGCACCCTCTCACTCCGAAACACGGATTCCCTCGCTTTTCAGGCTGTTCCCAGCCCGGCCGCGGCGCTCCCCACGGCTGAAATATGTATCGCTTCGCGATGATCAAAAATGGGGCTCCGCCCCAAACCCCGCTGGGGACATTGTCCCCAGACCCCGTTATGAAATCTTAATGAAGTTCTGTGTGCATATTTATAAAAACTCCCATTTCAGAAAGGTGTTCCTGCGGGAAATCAGAATTTGCCGGATTATTTTCTGCATAAACAATGCAGAATCGTTCCGTCCTCCGGCTTATAAATGTTTCCTTTTTCACAAAGGAGAACCTCAAGGCCCGCCAGCTCTGCAAACTGTATCAGATCAGCCGCTTCAAATGCCTCCCAGTATATTACGGAATCGGCAAAAGGATAGAACCTGTGATCATCCAGACAATTTGGATAATGCTCCGTCAGAAACCTGTAATCATGTGCTGAAAAACTACATAATCCGCCTTTTTTAAGGACTCTTTTACATTCTGACAAATAGTCCTTCCTGAATTTGTTTCCATACAGCAATCCAAATGTCTGCGCCCACATAATTATGACATCGAATGCTTCTGCATCGAAATTCAGATGTTCCCCATCATATTCCTGAAATGAAATATGATATCCTTTATCTGCGGACAACTGTTTTACCTGTGTGATTACTTCATTTGAAATGTCAATTCCGACTACATTATATCCCAAATCGGATAATGCAAATGCTTCTCGTCCCAAACCGCAGCCAATATCCAATATTCTGGCGCCTGGTGGAAAAAAACTGATAACCGACCGTTCCCATTCTTTCAGTGCAGGATTCCAATTTCGCATTTCATCAACATTCTTTTTTTCTTCATACCACTCTGAAACAATGCTGTTCATATCACTTTCTACCCCCGTCAAATTCCGATTTATTTCAGCAACACAATTCCTGAAAGGGATTATAAAAAGGGGATTCCAAAGGGACTTGACCCTTTGGCAGAGCCCATGATCCATCCGTTGGAGACACCTTATTTCTCCGTGCAGAACTCGACGGTTTTGCCTTCCAGGATCATGTTGGTCGTGCGGACGGCGCACATCTTGCCGCACATGGAGCAGGTGTGGCGGTCGGCAGGCGGCGTGCTCTCAAAATAAGCCTTTGCCTTTTCGGGGTCGATCGCATATTTGAACATTTCGTCCCAGTCCACCTTATGGCGCGCCTCTGCCATTTTGTTGTCGATATCGCGTGCGTGCGGGATGCCCTTTGCGATATCCGCAGCATGTGCTGCAATTTTGCTTGCGACGATACCCTCCTTGACGTCAGAGAGATCGGGCAGCCGCAGATGCTCCGCGGGCGTGACATAGCAGAGGAAGTCCGCGCCGTTTGCAGCGGCAATGGCACCGCCGATCGCAGAGGTGATGTGGTCATAGCCCGGTGCGATATCGGTCACGAGCGGGCCGAGCACATAGAACGGTGCATTGTGGCAGATGCGCTTCTGCAGCTTCATGTTCGCGGCGATCTCGTCCATTGCCATGTGGCCGGGGCCCTCGACCATGACCTGCACATCATGCTCCCATGCACGCTTGGTCAGGTTCCCGAGCTCGATCAGCTCGGAGATCTGTCCGGCGTCGGTGCTGTCGTCAATGCAGCCCGGACGCAGCGCGTCACCGAGGCTGATCGTGACGTCAAACTCGCGCAGGATCGCGAGCACATCGTCGTAATACTCATAAAACGGGTTCTCGTTGCCGGTCATCATCATCCATGCGAACAGCAGCGAGCCGCCGCGGGAGACAATGTTCATTTTTCTGCCCTCGCGCATGAACGCTTCGACGGCGCGGCGGTTGATGCCGGCGTGGATCGTCATGAAATCGACGCCCTCCTCGGCATGTGCGCGGACGACCCGCAGGAAGTCCTGCGCGGAGATCTCAAGCAGATCCTTTTCGAGGTAGCCGATCGCGTCATACATCGGTACCGTGCCGATCATGGCCGGTGACTTCTCGACGAGCGCTCTGCGGAAGGTATTGGTCTTGCCGTAATTGCTGAGATCCATGATCGCTTCCGCGCCGAATTTCAGTGCCATATCGACCTTTTCCATTTCAAGGTCATAGTCCTTCGCATCGCCGGAAATACCGAGATTGACGTTGATCTTGGTTTTCAGCCCCATGCCGATGCCCTCGGCCGAGAGCGAAGTATGGCGGATGTTCGCGGGGATCGCGACGGTACCCTCCGCGACGCGCTGCCGGATGACTTCGGCGGAAACGCCTTCCTTCTCCGCGACGATCTGCATCTGCGGGGTGATGATCCCGCGCTTTGCGGCATCCATTTGGGTTGCGTATTGCTGCATACTGTTCCTCCTCAAAAAAACGGAGCCTCCGCAAGGAAGCTCCGCTGTGAACCGTATGCGGGGATACTTCCTACGCAGGCATTATCCTGACAGGTGAAAAGGGTCGGAGCGCACAGCTCCCTCTCAGCCTTTCTGAAAGCTCCCCTGTATTCCAAACGGTATTGTAACATATTTCGCGGCATTTGTCAAGCATTTCTTTTATCTCGCGCGTAATATTGCGGGGCGCCGCTGCGGGAGCCGTGCGGATTCGTGTAAAGAACGCCTCCGGAATGATGCGCGGAGAAAGGAATACGAAACCGCGTAAAACAAACAGATAAAAAGGGACGCCGGCTTGTTTGTCGGCGTCCCTGTTTTTGATGCTTTGCAGATACCTTATTTTGCGGCGTTTTCCTCGTCGGTGTGGCGGATCTGCGCGCGCTTGATCTTGCCGCCGAGCGTCTTGGGCAGCTCGTCCACATACTCGATCACACGCGGATACTTATACGGCGCAGTCTCCTTCTTGACATGATTCTGCAGCTCCTTCGTCAGCTCCGGAGACGGCGTATAGCCCTTTGCCAGCACGACCGTCGCCTTGACGACCTGACCGCGGATCGGGTCCGGTGCGCCCGTGATCGCAGATTCCACGACCGCCGGATGCGTCAGCAGCGCACTCTCGACCTCGAACGGGCCGATGCGGTAGCCGGAACATTTGATGACGTCGTCGTTTCTGCCGACGAACCAGTAGTAGCCCTTGGAATCGCGCCATGCAACGTCGCCGGTATCGTAATTCTTGCCGCCGAGCACAGCCTTTGTCAGCTCCGGATTCTTATAGTAGCCGCAGAACAGACCCGTCGGGTGCTGCTTGTCAATGCCGCAGGCCATGATGCTGCCTTCCTCGCCGTCCTCGCATTCGGTGCCGTCCGGACGGAGCAGGTGAATGTTATACAGCGGCGACGGCTTTCCGGTAGAGCCCGGCTTCGGGTCGATCCACGGGAAGTTTGCGATCAGCACGGTGCCCTCGGTCTGGCCGAAGCCCTCACGCATCTTCTTGCCGGTCAGCTCGTAAATGCGGTTAAAGACCTCCGGATTCAGCGGCTCGCCCGCGTTGCAGAAGTTCTGGATCGACGACAGGTCGAACTGCGTCATATCCTCCTGCAGCATGAAGCGATACATGGTCGGCGGTGCGCAGAAGGTCGTCAGCTTGTACTTGCTGATGACGGACAGCATATCCTTTGCATCGAATCTGCCGGTGAAGTCGTACACGAACTGCACCGCGCCGCAGATCCACTGGCCGTAGATCTTGCCCCAGCCGAACTTTGCCCAGCCGGAATCCGAGATCGACATGTGCAGCTTGTTCTCCTGCACCTGATGCCAGTATTTTGCGGTAACGATATGACCGAGCGGATGCGCAAAGTTGTGGCAGACCATTTTCGGCATACCGGTCGAGCCGGATGTGAAGTAGATCAGCATGGTATCGGTCGCTTTGGTCGCCTGATCGCCGGTCGGACGCTCGAACGTATCCGGATACTTTGCGATCTCGTCCTCGAAGTAATCCCAGCCCTCGCGCGGCTCTGCAACGGCGATCAGCTTGCGCAGCGTCTTGATCTGCGGTGCGGCGCCGTCGATTTGGCCGCGGATGTATTCGTCGTCGCAGGCAATGATCGCGGAGATCTCCGCCATATTGCCGCGGTATGCGATATCGTGCGTCGTGAACAGCAGATTGCCCGGGATCAGGATGACGCCGAGCTTGTGCAGCGCAGTCGCGATGACCCAGTATTCCCAGCGGCGGCGCAGGATCAGCAGGACGACGTCGCCCTTTTTCAGGCCGAGGCTGCGGAAATAATGACATGTCTGATTGGACAGCTTCGAGATCTCGGTAAAGGTAAAGGTGCGCTCCTTCTTGTCATGGCTGAGCCAGACCATTGCTTTCTTCTCCGGCTCCTGCTTTGCCCATTCATCGACAATGTCCCAGCCGAAGTTGAAATCCTCCGGCACATTGACGCGGTAATTCGTCACGAAGTCCTCGTAGGAATCAAAGTCGATCCTGGGCAGATATCGGTCAAGCAGCATGATAAATCAAATCTCCTTTATATGATGTAAATGCTTATTTTTTCACGATCATTCGCTTATTCCGCGATCATGGTCAGGAAGCGCGCCTTGGTATCGCCGTGGCAGCGCTGACCGTGCGGATAGGTCGGGTTGAAGTAGATCGAATCGCCCTCATTGAGGATGATCTCCTGATCCTCGAACACAACGGCAATGCTGCCCTTCAGAACGAGGTTGAACTCCTGACCGGAATGCGAAACGAGCTTTGCCGGCTCATCGGACGGCTCCAGCGTGACCAGCAGCGGCTGCATGACCTTGTCCGCATAGCGGAAGGCGAGGTCCTTAAAGCGGTAGCCGGGGAAGCGGCTGATGCTCTTGCCGTGGCCGCGGCGCACGACCTGATAGGTGTCGATACGGCTCGGCTCGCCGGTGACAAGCTCGTTGAAATCGACCTTGAATTTGTTGGCGATCTCATAGATCACGCTGATCGGGAAATCGCCGTTCTGCTCATAGCCTGCATACTGCTCCGCCGTCAGGCCGAGCTCCTCTGCAAGCTGTTCCTGCGTATAATCGCATACCTCGCGCAGCTCACGGATGCGTGCGGTGATCTCACTGATTTGTTCCATCGTGTAAACCTCCGTTTATCTCCATAGTTTTCGGTTCTGTCAGGCGGGAATTTTTCCGCATATTTCCTTACTGAATCCGTTACGTCCGTAACCTCCATTATATACTGATTTCCGGTATTTGTCAAGTGGTAAATCTGCCGATTTCGGCGCAGCAGTTGACAATTACAGCGGCTTTTGCTATAATGGATGTATTCTTGCAGGAACCGCGGGGATCCCCCGCAGGAAACGGAGTGCATCATGCCTGTATTTCACGATATTCAAGCGCTGTCGGAATCCCCGTGGCAGGACTGGCTCTCCTGCTCGGAAACGCAGCTGTACCATTATTATGAACCGGAGCCGGGGCTTTTTCTTGCGGAAAGCCCGAATGTGATCGAACGTGCGCTGCGGGGCGGTTATCAGCCGGTCTCGTTTCTGATCGACGGAAAGCAGCTGACCGCGCAGGTGCAGGCGATCCTTGCGGAATGCGGGGATATCCCCGTTTATCTTGCGGAGGCGGAGACGCTGAACACGATCCCGGGCATTCACCTGACCCGCGGGGTGCTCTGCGCGATGCGGCGGAAAAAGCCCGTATTTGCGACAGAAGCACTGGCAGGATACAGCCGCGTTGCGGTACTGGAAAACATCATGAACCCGACGAATCTCGGGGCGATCTTTCGCTCTGCGGCGGCACTCGGCACGGACGCCGTCCTGCTGACAGCGGGCTGCACGGATCCGCTCTACCGGCGGGCGGCGCGGGTCAGCATGGGCACCGTGTTCCAGATCCCGTGGATGGTTCTGCCGGATGCGCCGGACGCCGCGGATGCGGTCAGGCTGCTGCGGGACTTCGGATTCCGCGCTGCTGCAATGGCGCTCTGTGATGATTCCGTCAGCATTGACGACCCGGCCGTCATCCGTGCAGAAAAGCTGGCTGTCGTGCTCGGAACAGAAGGGGAGGGGCTCTCTCCCGCAACGATCGCGGCATGTGATTTCACCGTCCGCATCCCGATGCAGCACGGTGTCGATTCGCTGAATGTCGCCGCCGCAAGTGCGGTCGCATTCTGGGAGCTGAGAAAGAGGGAACAATGAATATGAATACGAATACGAATATCAATGTCCGGCAGGTCACGGCGCCTGCGGAAAAACAGCAGATCGTCCGGCAGATCCTTGAAGCGCTGCCGGAATGGTTCGAGATCGAGGAAAGCAGGGAAAAGTATATTGCAGAATGTGCGGAGCAGCCTGTTTTTGCGGCCTTTGACGGCACGGAGGCAGTCGGCTTTCTCTGCTTAAAGGAGACCGGTTCCGCGACCGTCGAGCTTGCGGTCACGGGCATCCTGAAGCGGATGCACCGGCAGGGCATCGGCAGAATGCTCTTTGAACAGGCAAGGGCATCCGCCGCGGCTGCGGGCTATTCGTTCATGCAGGTGAAAACGGTGAAAATGGGCGTGTATCCGGAATACGACGCGACAAACCGCTTTTATCTCGCCTGCGGATTTCAGGAGTTCGAGGTGCTCCCGCTCTGGGATGAAGCGAACCCCTGTCAGATCTATGTGATGTATCTGAAATAATGTGCACGTTCATACAGAAAGGACGCCGACTGTTTGTCAGCGTCCTTTTTCGTTTCCAGTTGTGCCTTAGCTGATCTCGTCGATCAGGCGGGCGATGTATTTCAGGATCATCGTCGCATCGTCCATGGTGATGCTGCCGTCCTTGTCGCAGTCCGCATTCGCTCTGCCGGTATCGGTGATGTTTGCGCTCTGGTCAGCGACCACAAAGCGGCAGATCAGAACGGCATCCGAAACATCGACCTTGCCGTCGCAGGTCGCGTCGCCGCGCTTTGTGACCTGTGCCGGTGCCGGGGTCGTGACCGGCTCGGTCGTGGTGGTGGTCGTCGTGGTCGTAGTGACCGGCTCAGTGGTCGTTGTCGTCGTCGTGGTGGTGGTTGTGGTCGTGACAACGGTCGTAACGGCCGGTGCCTGTGCGCTCAGATACTCATCCACAAGACCTGCGAAATATTTGCCCATTTTCTCGTAGCCGCGTGCATTCGGGTGAACGCCGTCGCCGAGATCGTTCGTGCCGTCCAGACAGCCGTGGATATCCGCAAAGGTGACGTTCTTGCCCGCGCCCTTGTACTCATTTGCCACATTCTTGACGATATCGTTGTAGCTTGCGATCTTCTGGGCAGTATTTCCGCCGCCGCCGAAGAATCCGCCGCCGAGCTCCGGAATGCTGGAGAGGAAGATCATGCAGCCGGACGGCATTTCCTTGATCAGATAGTCCATGAGCTCGCGCAGGTCGCTTTCGCACTCCTGCATGGAGCGGTTCGAGTTCATGTCATTCGTGCCGATGATGAGCAAAATCACATCCGGCTGACCGGATTTCAGTGCATTCTTCTTCTGCAGCGTCTCCATGAGGCCGTCGCCGTAGCCGCCCTGATGATACTTGATCGTATAGCCGCTGTAACCGGCGTGGTTATTGTCGTAGGTGACGCTCTTGCCGTTATAGTTGAAGGACGCGGTATCGGGTCCCTCCGGGCCGACCATGTCGATCTTAGAGTAGCCTTTTTCCTTCATGAAGTAGTCGAAATATTTTCTGTAGCCGCCGTCATCGCCCATGCCGAAGGTGATCGAGTCGCCGGCCGGCATGATCTTATATGCCTTATCCTTGCCGCCGCCGGAAGAAGGCGTGGAAGGATTGGCAGGCGCTGCGGTCGTGGTCTGCCCGGAAGGACCCCACGGGTTCCACGGATTTTCAGGTGCGGTCGTGGTCTGCGGCTGCTCCGGCTGGCTGCTGCTGCCGCCGAGATAATCTGCGATCGTCTCTGCCCAGAACTTGCCCATTTTGGAATAGCCTGAGCCGTTCGGGTGGAGCTGGTCGCTGCCGAGATCGGCGGTGCCGTTCATGGAGCCGTGTACATCGGCAAACTTGACGTTCTTGCCGGAACTTGCATAGGACTCCGCGACCTGCTTCACGGTGTTGTTGTAGTTGGCGACTCGCTGTGCGTTTCCGCCGTAAGCGGTGAACTCCGGGATCGAGCCCATAAAGACCACGCCGCCGGACGGCATATCCGCGAGCATGTAGTCAACGAGCGCGCGCAGATCGCTTGCGCAGGCATCCATGGAGCGGTTCGCGGTCATATCGTTCGTGCCGATGATCAGCAGGATGATGTCCGGCTGATATTTCTTGACCGCATTGTTGTTTTTCAGCTTGTTGTACAGGCTGCCGGAAGTGCCCTGCTGCTGTGCCCAGCTCGGCTCCTCCTTGATCTGGAAGCCGCTGTAGCCTGCATGGTTGTTGTCGTAGGTGACGCGCCGGCCGTTGTAGTTGAAGGACGCAGTGTCGGATCCCTCCGGGCCGACCATGTCAAAGTTGATGTTCTCCTCCTTGAGGGCAACGTCCAGATATTTCCGGTAGCCGCCGTCCTCGCCCATGCCGTAGGTGATCGAGTCGCCGACCGGCATGATCCTGACCGTATCTGCCGCGGCGGCAGGCCGCTTGGCAGCACCGATCTGCGGAATGGCAGCCGCCGCAAGCACGCCGGATGCCAGAAGTGCGAATAGCTTTTTCATAGTACCAATCCTCCTATGTTTTGCTTATGAAAAGCAGTCGTAAAGCTATTCCCCTGAAATCAGATCAATTCATTCACTTTTTCGGCAGTTCTTTCTCTAGTTAACAGTATAGGCCAAAAAAACTGCTGATGCAAATCAGCAGTTGCGGGAATATCGCCAGAAATTGCGGCAGGACGGGCCGTTTTCTGCGTAATCTGAAAAAAACAATAAGAAAGGCGGAGAACCGCTCGGGTCCTCCGCCTTTTTGGTATGCTGTGTGCTTATGCCTTAAAGACCATGCGCACGAATGCGTAGATATGCGAGTGGATGGAGTCGTCACCGTGGTGACCGCCCTGAACAACGTGCCAGAGATGCGGCACACCGTTCTTGTCGAAGTTGTTGTGATAGCCCTCCGGGGTGTTCAGGCCGACGACGTCGTCCTGCGTACCGCCCGTGATCATCACGAGGGAAGGCGTATCCTCTTCCTTGTTCCACTTCCATGCGCCGTTTGCGCCCGGTGCCGGGCAGATCGCG
>JAFWQJ010000049.1 GCA_017545185.1 Oscillospiraceae bacterium
ACCACGACCACCACCACCACCAAGGGCTCGACGCAGCGTGTTCCGGGCAAGTTCACGAATGTTGCTGATATCTCCTGGATCAAGCAGCAGAAGGTCGTTGCACTGAGCTTCGATGACGGTCCGTTCAACAACGGCAACCCGCAGCGTATTCATTCTGCGCTGAATAAGGCCGGCTTCCATGCAACCTTCTTCTATTGGGGTCAGCATATCCAGGGCAATGAGAACGAGATCAAGCAGGCTGAGCAGTCCGGCTTCGAGGTTGCGAACCACACCTGGTCGCATCCGGACAACTGGGGCAACATGGACAGAAACTCCGTCCGCAGCCAGTACAACCAGTGCAAGCAGGCACTTGATAAGATCGTCGGTGAGGATCGCGTCTATCTGCTCCGCAACCCGTATCTCCAGGTCAGCGGCAACATCACCGGTGAGCTGAGCGAAGTCCCGATGCCGAACTCCGGTATCGACTCCGAGGACTGGAACGGCAACTCCACCTCCGGCATCGTCCAGAGAATCCAGCAGGCTGCACAGCAGGGCAGACTGGACGGTCAGGTCGTTCTGATGCATGAGAACTACGATTCCACCGCTTCCGCGGTCGAGCAGCTCTGCCAGTGGCTCCCGCAGAACGGTTATGCAGTTGTTACCGTCTCCGAGATGTTCAAGTTCCACAACAAGGAACTGAAGGGCGGCAAGGTCTACAACAGCTGCTGGGACTAAGTCCTGAGATCCCATTCAGATAATCCCGTTTTTACTCTTTCATTCATTTCTTTCTGAACCCTTGTGAGGCGAAAGTCTCCAAGCAAAAAAGCACCTGTTCGCCGCAGGTGCTTTTTTGTTTTCCCTATGCGGCAGGACAGCAAGAAACGCCCGATTATACAAAATCCTGCGGCGAACAGGGCGGATATTCTGCGAACGCGCCGTTGACTTTCGTGCCGCTTTTGTGCTATAATATAGAGTATCGAAATATACATTTATCCGGTTTGCCGGAAGCTGATTTGTTTGTTTTATAAAAACGGGAAGGATGTTCCGACATGGCAAAAGCAACTGCAGCGGTCTGTACCTGCGGTGCGGCTTATGACAGCAGCGGCGTCTGTACGCGGTGCGGGAAAAAACGTCCGCGCTCCGGCGGCTGGCGCGTGCTGCATACGATCCTGTGTGCGCTCGGCGCACTGATCCTTTTATTCTGCATGGGCAATACACATGCGCTGCGGACGTATCTGGCCTCTGATGCGCTGACAAACAGCCTCAGAGACGCCCGGATCTCCGATGCTTCGGTGCCGTTCACCGGCAAAAACGTGACAGAGCTCATCATGGAGCAGTATGTGACAGACAGCAACGTCACGGCGGAAAATGTCGCGGCGGCTGCCGACGATATGCAGATCCCTGCGTTCCTTGCGGGAAAGCTTGAGGGGCATTTCGCGCTCCTGCGCGGCACATCCGATACGCCCGTGACGATCGGGGCGGATGAGATCACCGCGGAGCTTGACCGCATCAGCGATTCGCTGGCGGAAACCGGCGGCATCATCGTGGACGATTCCGACCGCACACAGATCAATGATGCGCTCGGCGGCGTCCTGAATAAGATCAACGGTCTTACCGCGGCCTTAGGCAGCAACAAGGCCGGCAGAGCGGCCCAGCGCTTCGGCGTGAGCGTCTGGGCGTATGCAGCCGCACTCATTCTGCTCGGACTGCTGTTCGTGCGCTGGTGCGTCGTCCGCAAAAACAGCGGCAGGGACATTGCCGGCGCGATCAAGGGGCTCGGCCTGACGGCACTGATCCCTTCGGCGCTCGCACTGATCCCGGTGCTTGCAGGCGGCATCCGCACATGGTTCATCAAGGACGGCACGGTCGGTCTGAACGGTGTCTCCAAGGTGCTGCGCGGCCCGTTCTGGTTCATTACGATCACCGGCGTGACCTTCGGCATTTTCCTGCTGGAGCTCGCCGCGCTTCTGCGCGCACGCGCAAAATCCAAGACGGAGCAGGCAGGCAAGCCTGTTGAACCGGTGCCGCTCGATCCGAGACCGGCGCTCCCGGAGGATGCATTCACGATGCCCGCTTCCGCGGAGGCACAGTCCGTCCTGAATAAGAGCTGCGTCAGCTGCGGCAAAACGCTTGACGCAAAGGCAAAATTCTGCATTTACTGCGGAGCGGATCAGACCGCTGCCGCATCCGATCCGGACGGCGCTCCGGCACAGCCGGACGATCCCGCCGCGCCGGAGACATAAGGCACGGCACAGAAAAGAGAGAATCTGCATGGCGAAACAAAAGAAGAAACGCGGCAAAGCGGCGCTGAACCTCGTCTTTGCGCTGCTGCTGACCGGCGTGATCGGCACGGGGCTTTTCTATGCGGGAAGATCCCTGCTGAACGGCCGCGATGCGCTGACCGGCGCGGAGGAGCATGAACCGGTGCAGCAGGTGACGGCAGCCGTCACCGCCGCGGAAACAACAACAACGACCGAGACGGAAACAGAGCCGCCCTTTCCGCCTGCGCCCTCGCGCAGCACGGAAACAGTCGCGCTCGGCGATACGGACAAGATCCTCGCAAGGAACGCCGTACTGCTGAAGGTGACGCCGGACGGCAATGAGATCCTTGCGGAGCGGGATGCCGATGAACAGATCTATCCCGCGTCCATGACCAAGATCATGACTCTGGTGACATATCTGAAGCTCTGCGGCGAGACCGCGGAGGACGATGTGCTCATCATGGATGCGGACGTCATCGCGGCACAGCGCGCGCAGATGGCGTATACCGCAGGCTTTGAGCCCGGCGAGGCGTGCAGCGTCACAGACCTGCTCTACGCGATGATGCTGCCCTCCGGTGCCGATGCGGCCGTGATGCTCGCGACGCATGCGGCCGGCAGCGAGGCAGCCTTTGCAGAGCAGATGAACGCGCTCGCGGCGGAAATGGGTCTCAGGCAGACGCATTTCGTCAACTGCACGGGTCTGCATGAGGACGACCATCTGAGCAGCGTAAATGACATTGCGCGGATTTTGCTCTACGCGCTCCGCGACCCGCTGGCCGAGAAGGTCATGTCCACCTACCGGCACACGACGACCGTGACGCCGCAGCATGAGGAAGGCATCGAGCTCGTTTCCACGACGCTTTCGCGGCTGGTCGGCAATGAGCTTGAATCGCTCAGCAAGCCGCTGCATCTGATCGGCGGCAAAACAGGCTATACAAATCCCGCAGGGCAGTGCCTTGCGACATGGGCGGAAAACGCCGACGGCGAGATGTTTGTCAGCGTCATCGCCGGAAGCACCGCGCTGAAACCGCTGGATGCGATGGGGGATACCCTGACGCTGTATCAGCTGACCTGCGAGCCGCTTGACAGCATCGAACGCATTACGCTCGATGAGGCGGATCTGCCGGATTATGTGCATAACTGAACAGGAGGACACATCATGCGGGCAGAGATCAAAACGGCCAAATCCGCCGGGTTCTGCTTCGGCGTGGACAGAGCCGTCAAGCTTGTGTATCAGGCGCTGGACGAGGGGAAACGGGTCGCAACGCTCGGGCCGATCGTACACAACGAATCCGTCGTCGGTGACCTGAATGCGAAGGGCGCACGCATCGTCAGCGATCCCGCAGAGCTCGCACCCGGGGAGACGCTGATCATTCGCGCACACGGCGTTCCGCAGGCTGTGTATCAGCAGCTTTCGGAACAGGGGAATCCCGTGATCGACGCGACATGTCCGTTCGTGGCAAGGATCCACAAGATCGTCATGGAGCAGACGGCAGCCGGACGGCATGTGTTTATTGCCGGGGATCCGAAGCACCCCGAGGTGCAGGGGATTGTCGGACATTGCAGGGGAAATTGTACAGTTTTTCGGGATGCCGACGAGCTGAAATGCTTAATTGATAGAAGTTTACCCGAAAGGCTTGCAATTGTCGCGCAAACAACGTATAATAAATTACTATGGGGGGAGTGTATAAAGCTCTTGCCTTCTGATCACCCCGATCTACAGGTTTTTGACACCGTTTGCAGTGCGACCGCTGCAAGACAGTCAGACGCGGATCTGCTCTCACGCGCTTCCGATCTGATGATCATTGCAGGCGGCAGACACAGCTCCAACACCGTGAAGCTCTATGACGTATGCAGCAGAAACTGCCCGTCATGGCTGATCGAAACGGCGGAAGAGCTGCAGCAGCACGCGGATGAGATCCGGCAGAAAGCTGCGGAGATCGCAGCAAAGGCCGGAAGCGGTCATATCCTGAAAATCGGCATCACAGCAGGCGCCAGTACACCCGCTCACATTATTAAGGAGGTTCAAACCAATATGTCTGGAATTTTTGACACCGATACCACTATCCCGGAAAACGAGGACTTCGCAGCAGCATTCGAGGAGGAGCTTGATAAGACTTTCCCGAAAAAAATCAGAAAGGGTGACCGGGTCAAGGGCATTGTCGCTTCCATCGGCGGCAACAACGAAGTCATGGTTGATGTAGGTGCCAAGCAGACCGGCTATATTACCCTCTCCGAACTGACCAGTGATGCCTCTAAGAAGCCCTCTGACCTCGTCAAGGTCGGCGATGAACTCGAGCTTGTTGTCATTCAGGTGAATGATGCGGAAGGTACTGTTCAGCTCTCGAAGCGCAGAGTCGATGAAATGATCGGCTTCGACAACATCCTCAAGGCGTATGAGGCCGGCGAGGTGCTCGAGGGTACTGTCATCAGCGTTGTCAAGGGCGGTCTGGTTGCTGACAGCAACGGCGTACATGTCTTTATTCCGGCTTCGCAGTCCGGTCTCGGCAGAGGCGCAGATCTCAATGTGCTCCTCAAGCAGCCGATCCGTTTCGTCATCATCGACACCAACGAGCAGCGCCGCAGAGCGGTCGGCTCGATCCGTCAGGTACAGAAGGCGGAGCGCGATGCAGCCAAGGCGAAGTTCTGGGAAACTGCGAAGGTCGGCGATGTTTACACCGGCGAGGTCAAGTCTCTGACCAGCTACGGCGCATTTGTTGATCTGGGCGGCATCGACGGCATGGTTCATGTTTCCGAGCTCTCCTGGGCACGGATCCATCAGCCGAGCGACGTTGTCGAGGTCGGCGATACGCTGGAGGTCTATATCAAGGCACTCAATCCGGAAACCGGCAGAATTTCCCTCGGTCACAGAAGACCGGAGGATAATCCGTGGGTCAAGTTCACCAACGAGTATCAGGTCGGCGACGTTGTTGACGCAACAGTCGTTTCCGTGACGTCCTTCGGTGCATTCGCACGCATCACGGACGGCATCGACGGTCTGATCCACATCTCCCAGCTCTCCAATGAGCGCGTCTCCAATGTCAAGGATGTCGTCAATGTCGGCGATGTCGTGACCGTGAAGATCACTGCGATCGACTCCGAGAAGAAGCGCATCAGCCTGTCCATGCGTGCTGCCACCGATGACGGTGCTGCCGAGGATGAGGAAGCGGAAGCTGACGAGGTCGTCTACTCTGACGAGGCTCCGGCTGAGGATGCAGCAGAGTAATTGAAGAAAGAATGCTCTGAGCGAGGCTCAGATTGGCAAAGGAGGACGGAGGAGATTCGTCCTCCTTTCCGTTTTTGGCTGAAATCCGGTTCTCCCGACTGTTTTTCAGCCTTGACAGAATCCGCTGTCATATGCTATGATAATAACACGCGAAAACATGAAGAAAGGGGAATACAGCCGTGAAAAACAGCACCAAGATCCTGCTGGCAGTTATGGGAATCGTTGAAGCCCTGCTGGCGGTCATCCTGTTCAATGCACTGAACACAGGTATGCTGCTCAAACTGCTGGTCGTGGGTGCGGTTGTCGTGATCTCGCTGATCGCGGACGGCGCGATCCTGCACGCAGGCAGCGCATCGGTCGTCAGTGATGCGAAAAAGCTGAAGGATGCCGACGATTATATCAAGGCGTTCAATGCGTGGCTCAATGAAGATACCCCGTTTGAAAACTATATCAAGATTGCGATCAAACAGCTTGAATCGCTCAAGCGCAAGCAGCAGGCGCTCCGGGCTGTGCTCGACGACTCCAAGGACAGTCCCTTCCTGACGACTGCCGCGGAGGTCGATCAGTATATTCTGGCCAACAGCAAGCGCATCCTCAACCGCGTCATGATCTATGACCAGGGGGATGTCGCAAAGTATAATGAACACGCGGCTTATCTGGAAACGATCCTCGGCGAGGATGCGCACGTTCTTTCCGATTTTGAGAACCTCATCCTTGAGGTCTCGCAGATCGGTGACAATGCGACCGCTGCGGCAACGCCCTGCCTGACCGAGCTGACCAATGCGCTCCGAAGCGTGCGCAGCGGCGAGGATGCCTGGGATCAGCAGAATCAGCATTTCGATCCGCCGCAGCAAATGATGATGCAATAAGCGTGCATGGCGCTGCCCGTTGAAAGGAGGGTTTTGTCATGCTTTATACAAAGTGTCCTGCCTGCGGTGTCGCGCTGCGCGGGGGAAACGGCAATGTGTCCGTCTGCCCCAGATGCCTGCGCGGATTCCGCAGCAATGAAAACCCTCTCCCCGCACCCGCTGTGATCCAGCCGGTGACGGCGGGCAATTCCAATGTGCAGCCGAAATCTAACCCCAACAGCAGAAAGATCGCTGCTTTGCTGGTCGCGATCATTTTCTTCGGATTCGCAGGCGGCGCGGCGGCACTCCCGATCATTCTGGTGATGACCGTTCTGATCGTGCGGTTCGCGGTCGCGTCCGTGAAGGATGATTTCACGGAGGACGAAAAACCGCTTCCCGTCCGGCACACGCCGGCGTCCTGCGCGGATTACCGCAAGGAGCTGAATGCGATGCCGCTGCAGACCATGCCGCTCGGCAAATACGGCTTCGATGCAGACGCACAGCTCGGCCTGCTGGAGAATCAGAAGAAGGCACTGACCGAGATGCTCGGCGCATCGCACCCGTTCCAGAAGAACGCAGCGGATGCAGAGCAGTATGTGCTGAACAACTGCAAGCAGATCCTTTACCGGCTCCGCTACTGCGATCAGAGCGACCCGACATTCTGCCGCATCCATGCGGAATATATGCAGCAGCGCCTGCAGGAGAATGCACGCGTGCTGCGCGATTTTGAAAAGCTCATCATTGAGGTGACGCAGATGAATCAGGATATCCCGGTTCAGGAGCCCTGCCTTGATGTGCTGGCGGATACGCTCCGCAAGGTCCGGACGCAGGAAACTGTTATGCCGCAGCAGCGGATGATGCAGTGACCCATATAACAACAAGAGATGCAACAGGAGGTAGATATGAGCAAGTCAACTTCAAAGAACATCGGATTTCTGGCCGGTATCGGTGTGCTGATGGTCGCACTGATCGGCGGCGGCATCGTCCTCACGAAAAACATCGGAAAGTCGAACCGCGAGGTCACGCGTGAGAATGCGATCGCGCAGCTGGACAAAAAACTGAAAAAGATCCAGGTTTTTGAGACGCAGCCGCGCAAGGCTGCCGTGGAGATCGCCGAGAGCAATCTGGCCGCGGAACTGCCGGATATCAACAAGTATCCGCTCTCCGTCACGGGCAGAGGTTCGGTCAATATCGAGATCTTCTCCTCCACGGAGAAATCCTCATCCGGTACTGACGGCTGGCTCAATGAGGTCGCTGAGAAGTTCAACAATTCGCATCAGGAGATCGACGGTCAGTGGGCAACGGTTTCCGTCCGCCCGATTGCGTCCGGTGCGGCGATCGACTACATCATCTCCGGTAAATATATCCCGGAGGCCTATTCTCCCTCCAATGAGCTCTGGGGCGAAATGATCGCTTCGGAGAATGTGAAGATCGAGATGATCGAGAAGCGGCTGGCGGGCAATACCGCAGGCATTCTGGTCAACAAAAAGACCTACGATCAGCTGAAGCAGGATTACGGCAAGGTCGATATCACCTCTGTGGTCGATGCGACCGTGCAGAGCAAGATCACCATGGGCTATACGAACCCCTACGCTTCTTCGACCGGCATGAACTTCCTTGTCGCGGCGCTGGAGGAGTTCGATTCCACGGATATCCTCAGCCAGACCGCAACTGAGAAGTTCCGCAAGTTCCAGCAGAATGTCCCGTTCGTGGCGTATACCACGCTGCAGATGCGCGACGCGGCCTCCAAGGGCGTGCTGGACGCGTTCCTGATGGAGTATCAGGGCTACTTCAATGTCCGCGGCGAGCTGCACGATTATGAGTACATTCCGTTCGGCGTGCGGCATGACAGCCCGCTCTATGTGCTGGGCGATGAAGTCTCCGGCGCACAGAAGCAGCTTGCAAAGGCCTTCGCAGATTACTGCCTGACCTCTGAATGCCAGAGCATGGCCAAAAAGTACGGCTTCAACTATGAGGAGGACTACAAGTCCGCACAGTGGGGTCTGAACGGCAAGACGCTGGAAAGCGCACAGAAGCTCTGGAAGACCGAGAAGGACGCGGGCAGCCCCGTTATGGCGGTCTTTGTGGCGGATGTCTCCGGCAGCATGGCTGGTGTGCCGCTGCAGAACCTGCAGTCCTCGCTCGTCAACGCTTCGCAGTACATCAATGAGACGAACTATGTCGGCCTCATCAGCTACAGCGACGATGTTACGATCAATCTCCCGATCGACAAGTTCGACCTCAATCACCGCAGCTACTTCACCGGTGCTGTTGAGGATCTTTCCCCGACCGGCAGCACCGCGACCTATGACGCTGTTCTGGTCGCGCTGAACATGCTGAAGGAAGCACAGGAAAAGGTACAGGCGGAGACCGGCCAGACGATCAAGCCGCTGCTGTTCGTGCTCAGCGACGGTGAGACGAACACCGGCAACACGCTGAAGGATATCAGACCGGTTGTCGAAGGCCTGAAGGTTCCGTGCTATACGATCGGCTACAACGCAAACCTCGACGCGCTCAAGGAGCTCTCGGGCATCAACGAGGCGGCTAGCATCAATGCGGACAGCGAGGATGTTATTTACAGCCTCAAGAGCCTGTTCAACGCACAGATGTAATCCCATAAGACAAAAAAACACAGCGGGCGAAAGCCTGCTGTGTTTTTTGTTTACGATCCGGAGCGGCGGGCAGCGGGGCGCATCAACGTCTTCAGGGGAACCGGCCCCGGCTTCGGAGGACGCCGCGGCAGGTGCGTATTTTCAGTGCTCCCGCATTCCGTCAGTCCAGTTCGGCGGTGACAATGAACCCGTGCTTGTTGTTGCCGGACACATTGAATGTATACCCGACCGGCACCGGAATCTCTGCTTCCGATGACGGGTCGCTCGGGTCAAACGGAACATAGTACACTTCATATTCCTGACCGTCAGCGTCAGTGAGGCGGAAGTGTTCGCCGTCGTATGGGTGTTCCTCCAGCATGGCGGTGTATTCCTCCAGCGAGAGGCTGTTTTCATGCATATAATAAGCGTGCGGCTTGCCGACATACCGGAATACCTCCGGGCGGTTGCTGACGCCTGTGGCCTGTTCGCTGCCCTCCGGATACCGCTGGATGATGCCGTAATCGGCACAGTGCTCCGCGATCCACTTATGCTCGTCATCAGTCGTGAAATCGAGGTAGTTGCCGTGGCTGTAGAGGGAGAACTCAAACGAATAGCCGGATTCAAACTCGCTGCAGCCCGGCAGCGCATAGAGCTCGGATTCGGTCTTTCCGGTGCGCTGCAGATCGGCTTCATAGCGTTTCTTCTGGTCTTCCTTGGTGATGTAACCGTTCAGCACCAGCAGATCGGTCAGGCCGGTTTCCTTCTGAAAGCCCTCTGCCAGTTCATTGATCGCAGCAGAGGCATCCTCGTGCAGCATGACCGTCAGGTCGCGCACAGTGAGGATGTTGAGCTTTTTTTCAAATACGGTATAGATGCCTTCTGTCAGATCCTCTGTGGGATAATCGTTGCTGATGAGCACCAGCGGGCCGTGATGCAGCTCGGAGGCGGCAAGCGTTTCCGTGCCGTATTCCTTGCCGTCGGTGCTTTCTGCATTGCTTTCCGCAAGATCGGGTACGCTGATCTCCGTGCTTTCAGCGGGCGATGTGACCGGCTCGATGCCGTCCAGCACATACTTGATGCCGTAAGCGGTGCCCGCCGCGAGGAGGAAGGAGAGGAGCCCTGCGATCAGACCCTTGGGCGATTTGCGCAGCTCCTTTCCGGTTGATCGGTACGCAGCCATAATTTCTGTTCCATGCATCTGCTGTGACGGCAGACGCGCTCCTTTCCGGTACAAAGGCGGCAGCAAAAAAAGCTTCTACAGCTTCTATTATAGCATAGCGGAACGAAAAAAGGAAATGATTTTGCACATCTTTGTGAATAATGACAAGAACCGGTGAACGCATAATTGTCAAACTGTACAATAAATCAACAATCTGGCGGTATTTTTTCTGTTTCCGCGGGGCGCGGGATGCCGGAGCGCTCGGCAGTCTGACCGGAAGCTTTTGCGGGGCAGGGCGTGTTTTTGTGAAAAGTGGGTGAAAAAAGACGATAAACTTTGTCAGTTTTTACAGGTGCAATTTTGTTGCCATTGTGGTATAATGGAAGCATATTAATGCGGCAGCAGTCGCAGCATGAAAGGATGTATTACTTATGGCAGATGTGAAGGAGAAGGGCAAGGGCTTCCTTGCAGAGTTCAAGGAGTTTGCGCTCAAAGGCAACGTAATGGACATGGCAGTCGGTGTCATCATCGGCGGCGCGTTCGGCAACATTGTGACTGCTTTGACAGAAGATTTCATCAATCCGCTGATTGCATGTATCGGCGGTGCAGAGGTACAGGGTCAGCTGAAGCTTGGCAACACCGGACAGGCACTGAACTGGGGTCATTTCATTACCGCGGTCATCAACTTCCTGATCATGGCATTCTGCATTTTCCTGATGGTCAAGGCTGTGAACAAGGTGACCTCGCTCGGCAAGAAGAAGGAAGAGGAGAAGCCTGCAGAGCCGCCGAAGGAAGAAGTCCTGCTGACCGAGATCCGCGATCTGCTCAAGGAGAAGAAATAAGCGCGGAGCCCGCGCCGGTGTTTCCCTCCGGGGACGGGGAGCGAAGCACTCTCAACCATCGCAGTATACGCCGCGGAGCGGCTTCTGGAAGGCTGCTTCTTCCAATGCTGAAAATCGCATAACAACAAAAGGACGCTGACAGGTCATGTCGGCGTCCTTTTTGTTATCTATAATGGGGTCTGGGGACTAGTCCCCGGCAGAGGCCAACATGAAGAAACAAGTTTCTTCATGTTTAGGGGCAGCGCCCCCATTTTTAATCCGTCGGAGACACCTCACTCGTTCGGGTTGATGTCTTTCCAGTAGTGCAGGAGATATTCTGCGCCTGACCAGACGGTCAGAACAGCCGCGATCCAGAACAGCAGCGCGAGGAAGATCTCCGCGCCGGAATAAACCGCCGCAGGGATATTCAGCCCGAACGCGTTGAAGTCCAGCCGGAACGACCAGTACACCATTGCCGTGATCAGCGCGATCATTGTGAATGCCGTTTTCAGCTTGCCCGCAAATCCCGCCGGCACGACCGTGCCCTTGCCCGCGACGACCAGCCGCAGTGCCGAGACCATAAACTCCCGCGTGACGATCAGCAAAAACGCGACAATATTGAGCTTCTGCTGCTGCAGGAAGCAGGCGAGCGCCGTCACGACCAGCACCTTGTCCGCGAGCGGGTCAAGGAATTTTCCGAAGTCGGTGATCTCGTGGTTTTTGCGTGCGAGATGTCCGTCCACGGCATCCGTGATCGCAGCACCGACAAAGACCAGCGTCGCAAGCAGATAATGCGCCGGGATCTTCAGATAAAAGAACAGCACGAACGCCGGCACCAGAATCACGCGCAGCAGCGTCAGCTTATTGGGGGTATTCAAAATGAGGTCACCTCTCCGGTCAAATCATAATCATCCACGGTATCCGTGATATGCACCTGCACGAACTGTCCGATCTCCAGACCGTCCGCAGGCTTTCCCGGCAGATACAATCTGCCGTCAATATCGGGGGCATCTGCGGCCGTGCGCGCGAGCCATGCTTTCGCCTGCCGGTCATAGCCCTCAATGACCGCTTCCGCATCCGTGCCGACGCGGGCGGCATTCAGCTCCGCCGCGATCTGCATCTGCTGCTCCATCAGCAGCTCCGCACGGCGGATGCGGACTTCCTCGTCCACCTGATTTGCCATGCGCGCCGCGACCGTGCCCTCCTCCTCGGAATAGGCAAAGCAGCCCATGCGGTCAAAGCGCATTTCCTGTACAAATTCCGCGAGCTCCTCAAACTGCGTGTCCGTTTCGCCGGGGAATCCGACCAGCAGCGTCGTGCGCAGCGTGATGCCGGGGATCCGGCTCCGGAGCTTTGCAAAGAGCGTCCGCAGCATTTCCGCGTCGCATTTGCGGCGCATATTTTTCAGCACCTCCGCATTGCAGTGCTGGATCGGGATATCGAGATATTTGACGATCTTCGGCTCTTTTGCAATGACGTCGATCAGCTCGTCGGTGATGCGCTCGGGGTAGCAGTACAGCACGCGCACCCAGCGGAACCCGTCGATCTGACAGAGCGCGGTCAGCAGCTCCGGCAGGCGGGATTCGCCGTAGAGATCCTCGCCGTAGCGCGTCGTATCCTGCGCAATGACGATCAGCTCCTGCACGCCGGATGCCGCAAGCTCTCTTGCCTCGGCGAGCGCGTCCTCCATGGGGACGGAGCGGAATTTTCCGCGGATCTGCGGGATCGCACAGTAGGTGCAGCCGTTCGAGCAGCCCTCTGCGACTTTCAGGTATGCCGTGAACGGCAGCGTCGCGATCACGCGCTCTCCGGTCAGCGGCATACAGCTTTTCGGTGCGAACTGCATGATCTGGTCATCGTCGGAAAGTGCCGCCAGGATCTCCGCGATCTTCACCTGATCGCCGATGCCGATGACGGCATCCGCTTCGGGAAACTGGTCTGCGACCTCTTTTTTATACCGCTCCGCAAGGCAGCCGGTCACGACGATCCGCTTTAAGATGCCCTCTGCTTTCAGTGCGCCGAGCTCTAAGATCGTGTCGATCGCTTCCTCCTTGGCGGACTGGATAAAGCCGCAGGTATTCACAATGGCGATGTCCGCTTCTGCGGGGTTCGTTGTGAGCGTATACCCTGCCTGTTTGATCTGCGCGAGCATCCGCTCGGAATCCACTAAATTCTTGGCACAGCCAAGCGATACCATGCTGACGACCATAAAACCTCTCCTGTTTGCTTACGTTTTCCCTGTATGCTTTGCATAGCCGTTCTCGAACTGTTTGTCCGCATCGAACGCGGCGAGCTCCGC
The DNA here is from genome assembly GCA_017545185.1 of Oscillospiraceae bacterium. Classification (GTDB taxonomy): domain Bacteria; phylum Bacillota; class Clostridia; order Oscillospirales; family Ruminococcaceae; genus Firm-04. The sequence goes on from JAFWQJ010000049.1 coordinate 13,185, forward strand.
GGCTGAGAGCGTACCCTTTCCGTCATAGCGGTAAAATCTTGCGCTTTCTGCAACAAATTCCGTGACGCAGTAGTCCGGGTCGTCAATGCCCTGCGGATAATACTTCTCATCGCCCGGATTCCAGAGCAGCTCCTTGAACGGGCGGTCCGTATGGATGACCGCCTTTCCGTACAGGCAGAGCCCCTCAAATGCTGCATCATCTGCAAAATACAGGCAGGTACTGCCGTTTTGCAGCAGGCTCTGCACATGCGCGGAGCCGGTATTCGTTGAGATCAGATGCCGGCCGAGCCCCCTGTGCCAGACGCAGAACACCCTGCGGATATTCGGTCTGCCCTGCTCATCGGTATAGCCCAGATCGGCAAACAGCGAACGGTTGATGAGTGCCGAGAGCTCGTCAAGTGTCATCGGCCTGTTCCTCCAGCCATGCGTAATAGTCCTCGATCGCGTAGCGTATTTGCTGGTATGTGTACCCGCGCCGCACCAGTGCCGCCGTGACCTTTTCGGTCGATTTGCGGTCGTCCGGGTCGGTCAGGTACCGCGCATATTTCTTTTGCAGCAGCTCCAGAAGCTGCGCGGAGATCGTTTCCGCATTGTCATAAGCGGCAAGCGCATCGTCGATGTCCGCCTGCGACAGTCCGCGGTGCCGCATCTCGTATTCCGCGCGCCGGAGCCCGAATTTCTTGTTCTCGACAAAATGCCGCGCAAGCTGCTCGGCATAGAGCGCATCATTCAGGAAGCCGTAACGCGTCAGCTTTTCGAGCGCGGCCAGCACAGCATCCTCCTGCGCATTCGGCGCAGTCATCAGCTTATCGTAGAGCTCCCGGTAGGAATACCCGCGCTTTTCGAGCAGATACAGCCCGTATTCATAGGCGCGGTGCTCTGCCGCCTGCCGCCGCAGTTCCGTGATGCGTTCTTCGTCCAGATCGTCGCCGGGGCGCAGAAATTCTGACTGCACCAGATCGGCGTGCAGCCAGAGCTTCTGTTCATCTTCCAGCGTGATCTCGTATAATTTGCCCTTGCCGGGCGTGATACTCAGAATTTTCATGATGATACGCACAAAACGGGAAGATTATTCTTCCGGTGCAAATTCCTCAAAATCCTCATCCAGATCGGCACCGGCTGCGTCAAGCGCGGCACCGGTCGCCGCGACGGCCTGATCTGCCTTGGACTTCGCATCCGAAACGGTAGCGGCCTTCTTGTTCTTCTTCGAGGCAAGCACGAGCGCTTCCTTCTGCGCCATGATCTTTTCCTCGATCTCCTTCGCGAAGGCGGGCTCTGTTTCGAGGATCTCCTTGACGGCGTCTCTGCCCTGACCGAGCTTTCTTTCGCCGTAGCTGAACCACGAGCCGCTCTTGTGGATGATATCGAGGTCGGTCGCAAGGTCAAGGATTTCACCGGTACGGGAAATGCCCTTGCCGTACATCATATCAAATTCGCACTCCTTGAACGGCGGTGCGACCTTGTTCTTGACGATCTTCACTCTCGTGCGGTTGCCGATGACCTCGGCGCCGTTCTTGATCGCCTCGCCCTTGCGCACCTCCATGCGGACGGATGCGTAGAATTTCAGCGCACGGCCGCCGGTAGTCGTCTCGGGGTTGCCGTACATGACGCCGATCTTTTCGCGCACCTGATTGATAAACACGGCGACGCAGTTCGATTTCGCGATGACAGGCGTCAGCTTGCGCATGGCCTGCGACATCAGTCTTGCCAGCATACCGACATGGGAATCGCCCATTTCGCCTTCGATCTCGGCGCGGGTGGTCATGGCTGCAACGGAGTCAATGACGATGACGTCGATCGCGCCGGAGCGCACCAGTGCCTCCGCGATCTCGAGCGCCTGCTCGCCGCTGTCCGGCTGCGAGACCAGCAGGTCGTCAATGTTAACGCCCAGTGCCTGCGCATAAACAGGGTCAAGTGCGTGCTCAACGTCCACAAAGGCAGCCTCGCCGCCGCGCTTCTGCGCCTCTGCGATGATCTGCAGGGCGACGGTCGTCTTGCCGGAGCTTTCCGGTCCGTAGATCTCGACGATTCTGCCGCGCGGCACACCGCCGATGCCCAGCGCCATATCCAGCGAGAGCGAGCCCGTGGAGATCGCCTGCACATTCTGGACCGTGTTCTGACCGAGCCGCATGACGGCACCTGCGCCGTACTGCTTTTCGATCTGCGCGATCGCGTTTTTCAGTGCCTTCTCGCGCTCCTCCTTCGTTGCCGGAATGGTGAGCCCGACACTCTTCTTTTTCAGCTCTGCCTTTGCCATAACATTGATTCCTTTCTGTATCAGGGATTGCGGATACGACGGTATCCGGTTGTGCATTTTGATTTATGCGGTTCCGGTGCTGCGCTGCCATGCATCACAGATCATGCGGTGCAGCATGTCGATCTCTTTATGACCGGACGGGATGATGCATTGTGCGCCGTCCCGGAAGATCACAGCGACCTTGTAATCCGTCTGACTGCCGGTGCCTTCTGCCGGCATCCTTCTGACCTCTGCGATATCCTTCAGTCTGTACGCACGGAAGCTGACCATATCAAACAGATATCCGCCGCCGAGCAGCCGTTCCTCTTTGCAGGGGAGCTTTTCACATCCGGCGATCAGTTCTGCAAAGGCTTCGTCACCCGTGCAGCCGATGCTGTCCTGCATCCGCCGGATATCCCGCGGTACATGGAGGAACACGCCTGCCGTAATGCCGACAAATGTCAGCATCAGAGCCGCCGCGATGAGAAAGACGGTGACATCACCGGAATACGGCCGTTCTGACGGCGCGAGGAAGCAGGCATACACACCGAGCGCGAACAGCGGCAGTGCGAGCAGGATCACGAGCAGCAGCAGCCCGAGCTTTTTTCGCCGGTATTTCCGGATCAGTTCGCGGTACATGCTGCACCTCCTCTCAGGTGTTCGCCATGACGCTGTCCCAGTTTTCCGCCCCATAAGCGGAGATCATCCAGTTGAAGCCCTTGTGCCGCTCCGCGACGACATCGTGGGAAAGCCCGCCGCCGACCGGCTCATTTTTGATGAGCGCGTCCACGCAAGCCCAGTCCATGCGGTAGGTCAGGTCTGCCTGATCGAGGATCTCGTCCTCCGAGCGCACGGAAACAAGCTGCATCAGCGCGTCAAAGTCTGCGCAGCCGTTGATCTTGCCGATCAGCTCCGAGCAGTCTGCGACGGTGTCCGGATACTGCAGTTCTCCGTCGATCAGTCCGCAAGCCCAGAACAGCGGCATACACATTTCAATGCGCCATGTGATCTGCACGGCGTCCTGCTGTGAGACCCGCTCCGCAGTCGGGTCAGCCAGCGCAAAGAGCTTCGTCTCGTCCGGCGTCAGATCCTGCTCCAGACCGAACCGCTGCAGGATACCGCGGAAAAACAGTGCCGAGGCCGCCGGAAAACGATCGTTTGCAGCGTCGATCGCGACCTGCGCGGCCAGCAGAGCCGTCAGTGCGCGGCGGAGCAGAACCTCCGGCGGTTTGACGGCAGTCCCGCCCATTTCCGGCAGGTTCGGGTTGATCTTGATATTGTGCGCCTGCAAAAACGCTTCGGATCGTTCTTTTCTGGTCATATCGGATTCCTTTCAGCCGTGCGTCCCGAGCAAGACGCGCTCCATGCCGTTCAGGTCGCGGAGCACTTCAATGCCGGTGAAGCCGTTTTCCGCAAGGATCGCCGCGACGGCCTTTCCCTGCGTGCAGCCGATCTCGTATGCAAGCAGACCGCCCGCGCAGAGACTGCCTTTCCAGAGCCGCGTGATCTCGCGGTAAAAATGCAGGCCGTCCGTGTCGCCGTACAGCGCCGTTTCCGGTTCATAGCGAACCTCCGTCTGCAGCTGCTGCATATCCGCCGCCGTCAGATAGGGCGGGTTGCAGACGATCGCTGCAAGGCGCTGATGCTGCGCGGCAGTTTCCGCCGAGAGCACATCCGCCCGGAGAAACGCGGCGTTCTGCATATCGTGATACGCTTGGTTTTTCAGCGCGTAGGCGAGCGCCTGTTCGCTGATGTCGATGCCGGTAAAAGCGGTCTGCGGCATGTGCTGTGCCAGTGCCAGCGCGATGCAGCCGCTGCCGGTGCAGAGGTCTGCGATCTGCTGCCCCTTCCGGTCTTTGATGCGGGAAAGCACCGCATCCACAAGCGTTTCGGTATCCGCCCGCGGAATGAGCACACCCGCGCCGACAAACATCGTCAGCCCGTAAAATTCCCATTTGCCGAGCAGATACTGCAGCGGCTCATGCTTTGCACGGTGCGCTGCAATGTCTCTTGCGTGCGCTTCGGAGGCGGCGTCCTCAAGAATCCATTTGGCTTCGAGCTCTGCGTCCTCGATGCCGCCGCTTTGCAGCACCGCGATCAGCTCCCGCAGCAGCGCGGGATCCATTTGCTTCATAGATACTCCATATTGATTGCGTTCAGTCTGATTTCAGAAGGCAGCGATTCTGCCCACATACTGGGAGCAGTTACCTTTCAGAAGCCGCTTCGCGGCGTGTATTGCGAACATTGGGAGAGCTCCGACTGTCCCGCCCGGAGGGAAATGGAGGCGGGCATTGCCCGCAGCCGCGAACAGCGGCGTGCAGGAAAGAACATTGGGAGAGCTCCGACTGCCGCACCCGGAGGGAAACGGCGGCACGCCCTGCGTGCTCACCAAATATCATCCTCCAGATTTTCGGGGATGCAGGGGGTCATCGCTGCGATCGCACATTCGATCTGCGATGCATCCGGCTCCTTCGTCGTGATGCGCTGGATCCACAGACCCGGCGCGGACAGGATCCGCGTGAACACATTGTCATAGCGTCCCGCCAGACGGATCAGCTCGTAGCTGACGCCCATGATCAGCGGGAGCAGCGCCAGTCCGAACAGCACGCGCTGCCAGACGACCGTATACGGATTGAAGCAGCCGAAGAAAATGCTGATCAGCAGCACGAGGAAAATAAAGCTTGTGCCGCAGCGCGGATGAAAGCGCACCTGCTTCTTTACGTTCTCGACGGTCAGCGGGAGCGCCGCCTCAAAGCAGGCAATGGTCTTGTGCTCCGCGCCGTGATATTCATACGTGCGGCGGATGCTCTTTGTCAGTCCCGTTACCCACATATATGCAACAAACAGGATGATCTTGACCAGACCCTCCGCGCAGGATTTGACGATGCGGCTGTCGGTCAGCGGCTTGATGAACGACACGATCAGGCGGGGCAGATACAGAAACAGCGCAAATGCAGCTGCGACGCCGAGCACCATTGCGATCACCATGATGATGCCGAAGATCTTATCGCCGAGCTTGTCGTCCAGCCACTGTTCCAGCTTCGACGGCTCCTCGTATTCGTAGTTCTCCGAGGCCTTTTTCAGATAATCCCAGCGCTTTTGGATCGTTTCTGCATCCGGTGCGCCGAGCGGCTGGTACTTTTTGTCCTCTTTGGCCTTTTCCTTGTCGATCTTTTCGCGCTCGGCAGTCAGCCATGCGCCGAATTTTTCGTATGCCTCATCCTCCGGCAGCTTGTCGATCTTCTCATGCTTTTTCCATGCGCAGAAATCGTCCACTTCCTCGTCATACTGCTTTTCCGCCGCCTTCATCATGCAGCGGTAGCCGTCGATCATCGACATGACAAAATTGACGCAGCCGCGCACGAGCGGGATGCGGTTGTACCACTTGCGCACGACGCGCTGCTTTCCGGTTTTCGGGTCGGTCTCAAAGGAAGCGGGGAGATCCCATGTTTCGAGGTCGATCTCGCCGTTCGGGAGCCGGCAGGCCATGGCACCGCGGAACGCGCCCTTCATCATGACACCTTCGATCAGTGCCTGTCCGCCGATCTTGGATTTGTGTGCAAATTCTGCTTTTGCGGCTGCCTTCTGCGCTTCCGCGGAAAGCGGTGCTGTCTGTTCCGGCAATGGTATCATCCTTTCATGTTTCCGATTCTTTTATTGTATGTTGTATATTCCGCAGAACCGCGCTTACTGTCCTGCTTTCTTGGTCGGCAGCGTGATCGTTACCGTTGTGCCGACGCCTTCTTCGCTGTCAATATCGAGCGTGCCGTGATGCAGCCCGATGAGCTCATCCGCGACGGCCAGGCCGATGCCGGAGCCGCGGCGGGTGTGATTCGGTTTATAGAACTTGATCTTGACCTTGTCAAGGTCGGATTTTTTGATGCCGCAGCCGTGGTCGCGCACGGTGACGCGCACGGCCTTGTCGTCATCGACAGCCTCAACGGTAATTTCCACAAGCCCGCCCGGGTCGGAATATTTGATCGCGTTGTCGATGATGTTGATAAAGACCTGCCGGATACGGTTCTTGTCGCCGTAGACGAACGGCAGCATTTCCGGCTCGTCGTAGGTGATGCGGATATCGTCCTTTTTGGCGCGCTCCATATAAATGAGCACCGCGTCTCCGAGTTCCGCAAGGATATCCATGGTATCCATCTGCAAAGAGAAATGGCCGCTCTGCATTCTTGAGAAATCAAGCAGTTCCTCGACCATGTCCGAAAGGCGCTCGGTTTCGCCGACGATGATGTGCAGACCCTTCTGCATCATGACCGGGTCCGGCGGAGACTGATCCGCAACAACGTCCGCGCTCATATCGCTCAGCGTTTCCGCCCAGCCCTTGATCGCGGTCAGCGGGGTGCGGAGCTCATGCGAGACCGAGCTGATGAACTCGTTTTTCATTGCTTCTGCGGCGGAAAGCTCGTCGGCCATGTGGTTGATGCCCGCGCAGAGCTCGCCGATCTCGTCCTCGCTCTCCTGATTGATGCGCGCGGAGAAATCGCCCTGCGCAAATTTTTCCGTATTCGTGTTGATCTCACGGATCGGGCGCAGGATCGAGCGGACGAAGTACAGGTCGGACAGCCCGAGCAGCAGCAGCACGGCGATCGCCGCGATCGTGACCGCCAGCACAAAGCCGGAGACCGTATCATCAATGGTCTCCAGTGAGGCGACCACGCGGATCGCGCTGTATTCCTCGCTGATGCCGGTAATGGGCATACTGACGGCCATGATGCGCTCGCCGTTTTCGGTGCGCATGGTCTTGGCGCCGTAGGACTTTCCGTTGTCGCGCATGGCTTCGTCATAATCCGGCATACTGATCGCGTAATTCGGCGAGAAGCCGGACGAGGTCAGCACGATCATGCCGTCGTAGTCGATCGCCATGAGCTCCATTTTGTCCTTGCCGGAGAAGCTTTCGAGCGTGCTGCGGATCTCCGCGTTCAGGTTTGTGCCGGCGTCCGAGGCATAGCGCGTCAGAACGGTGTTGACGCCGTTGATCTTGGTCAGAAGATATTGCTGCGCAGAGTTGTAGAAATAGCTCTGCACCGCGTAGATGACTGCCAGCTCAATGACCAGCAGGATCAGAACGATCACGCCGAGGTTGTTTGTGATCCAGCGGCGTGTGATGCTTTTTTTCGCCATTCAAAGTATCCCCCGCCGCATCAGCGGTGATTATCCGCCTTTTCCTCCCACTTGTAGCCGTAGCCCCAGATCGTGATGATATAGCGCGGATCGGACGGGTCGTCCTCGATCTTCATGCGCAGGCGGCGGATGTTGACATCGACGATCTTGTTGTCGCCGTAATAGCTGTCGCTCCACACATTCGAGAGGATGCTCGCACGGTCAAGTGCGGTATTCTTGTTCTTGAGAAAATAGGTGAGGATCTTGTATTCCACATCGGTCAGCTCGATCGGCACGCCGTTCTTGGTGACCGTTCTGCCGTCCAGATTGATGACGAACGGGCCGGATTCGAGCATCTTGACGCCCTCGGTGTTCATCGAGTTCATCATGACGCGGCGGTAGAGCGCATCGACGCGGACGGTCAGCTCCGAGGGGGCAAAGGGCTTGGTGATGTAGTCATCTGCCTCATTCATGAGCGCGTTGACCTTGTCCATTTCCTGCGCCTTGGCCGAGAGCATAATGATGCCGAGCGTCTTGGATTTTTCGCGCAGACGCTTCAGCACGGTAATGCCGTCGATACCGGGCATCATGATATCGAGCAGAGCGATATCAAAATTGCCGTTCTCCTGATCGAATACGCGCAGTGCGGCCTCGCCGCAGTCTACGTCCACGACCTCGTAGCCTGCACGTTTCAGATTGATGACAACAAATTCGCGGATCGTTTCCTCATCCTCACAAACGAGCACACGCTTCATGGTTTGTTCTCCCTCCTGATTTCGTATTGTTTTTGTATCCGTGAAAAATTATAAGAACTGCATCGAAAAGAGCAGCTCACTGTCCGACATGGAGAGCTTCCGGCTGCCCTGTTCGGTTTTGCCGAGGTAGTATCTGCCGTTCTGCCGGCGCAGCAGCAGATAGCCGTCATTCTGCAGCGCATCTGCGGCGACCGGGTCGGTCTCGACCGCAAGGCGCAGCAGCGGCTCATGGATCACCGGGGTCCCGTCGGGATTCCCGCGGGACGGGTCGATCGTATAAAAGACGGTCTCGCCGTTTTCCTGTATGGCTGTGACCTGCCATTCCCAGCGCTTCGGCAGCAGAAACACGAATCCGTCCTGAACGGCATAATAGGAAGCGTGCTCCCGCATCAGCCTTCCGCTGCGGCAGACATACCAGTTTGTCAGCGGGATCGGGGAGTTGTCCGTATAGCCGTAAAAGACCTTGTTCACCGGGATCTCCGGTTCGCCGTCCCCGTCGATGTCCATCGTCTGATAGGAGCCGGCGCGTTCGGACTGCTGCAGGTCGCCGCTTTCGCTGTCGGTATACTGCATTTTCAGCTGTCCGCCCTGATAGCTCAGCACGACGGTCTGTACGGTGGTCGCGCCGGTCACGCAGTCCATAAAGATTGCGGGGATGCGCTTCTGCCCGCTGTAATCCGGGATCTCGCCGTAGACCAGACGGGCGATATCGGTAAAGGGATCCGGATCGACCTCGGAAGGCTGATAATTGCCCTTTTCGTCCAGTGAATAGACCAGCGCAGCGGCAGGAGAGTCGTTCTTGGCCGCGTTGGCAAGGAACAGCTCCGTGGTGCCGTCCTGATCGAGATCGCGCAGATCCATTTTGGAATACGGAACGGAAAACTGCGGCTTATTGACCAGCTCGCCGTTCCGGTAATACAGCACCTCGGCCTTATGATCCGCGCCGTCCACCATGCTGTAGCTGAGAATGAGGTTCGTCCGCGGATTCGTGCCGAGCTTTGCGATGTCGATGCGTTCGATCTCCGCGCCCTCCGTCGAATACTCCTTGATGCAGGTCCACTGGCCGTCTCTCTGCCCGAGCAGGCTGAACCGCAGCGGATTTTCCTCCGCGGAGGTCCTGCTGCTTTCATAGAACACGATCGCCTCATCCGTGCCGTCGCCGTCTAAGTCCGCAACGGTGAATGCGGAAAGATGCTCACCGGATTTCGGATATTTCAGGCTGATCTGCTGCTGCGAACCGACGGAGTTCTGCAGCGCCTGATAGATCTGCTCCTGCTCCGCGGTCAGGCGGGGCGGGCTCAGCATGGATTCGACGTTCATGTTGAAGCTGCATGCAGGAAGCTGCAGGGTCAGCAGAGAGAGCAGCAGGCTGCACGCAAATTTCCCGGCAGTCATTTCCGTTCTGCCAGCGGCACGTAGGGAACCGTTCTTGCAATGGATTTATAGGCCGGACGGATGATCCTTCCGCCGGTCAGGACCTCCTCGATCCGGTGTGCGGACCAGCCCGCGATCCGGGAGACCGCGAACATCGGGGTCAGCAGCTCCGGCGGGATCCGCAGCATCCGGTAGACAAGACCGGAGTAAAGGTCAACATTGGCGCAGATCGACTTGGAAGCGGCAGCCGGGGATTTTTCCGCGAGCAGCTCCGGCGTCAGACGCTCGATCGTATCGAGCAGGCGGAAGTCCGCTTCGATCTCCTTGCCCTTTGCAAGCGCGAAGCCCTTTGCCTTGAGCAGCACCGCGCGCGGGTCGGAGAGCGTATACACCGCATGACCCATGCCGTAGATCAGACCGGCACCGTCACCGGCTTCCTTCCGGAGGATCTTCCGGATCAGGTCTGCGACCTCGCCCTCGTTATCGGGATTCTTGATCTCCCGCTTGAACAGGTCTAGCTGCTCCATGACCTTGATATTGGCACCGCCGTGGCGGAAGCCCTTGAGCGCGCCGATCGCTGCGGAATATGCCGCATAGGGGTCGGTGCCGCTGGAGGTCAGCACGCGGCAGGCGAATGCGGAGTTGTTTCCGCCGCCGTGCTCCGCGTGGAGCATCATGCAGGTATCGAGCAGCAGCGCCTCATCCTCGGAATACTGCCGGTCAAGGCGCAGCAGCGAGAGAATGGTCTGTGCATTGGTCTCCTCGGGACGCAGCGGGTGCATGACAAGGCTTTCGCCGTCGAAATGCTGCCGCTTGACCTGATAGGCCGCCGACATGATGACAGGCAGTCTTGCGATCATGGAGATCGCGACGCGCACCTCGTTTTCGATCGACTTGTCCTCGCAGTCGTCGTCGTAGGAATACAGCGCAAGCACGGAGCGTGCCATTTTGTTCATGATATTGTTGGAGGGTGCCTTCGCGATCATGTCAATGACAAAGCCGTCCGGCAGCTCTCTGTATTCGGAGATCAGCTCGCGGAACTCGGCGAGCTCCTCAACGGTCGGGAGCTTTCCGAACAGCAGCAGATACGCGGTTTCCTCGTATCCGAAGCGGCGCTCCTTCTCGACGGCGTGCACCAGATCGGTGATCTGGTAGCCGCGGTAGATCAGCTCGCCGGGGATCGGCTCCAGCTCGCCCTCGTTGAGCATATAGCCGTGGACATTGCACACCTTCGTAATGCCCGCCACGACGCCGGTTCCGTCCGCCTTGCGGAGGCCGCGGTTGACCTGATATTTCTGATACAGCGCGGGGTCCAGTGCGGAATATTCCCGCAGTCCCTCGCATAATTTGCCGATGTAGTTTTTACTGTCCATGAGTAGGTTCCTTTCCTTCGGAAAATATGCTTTCCTGAAAATCTGCATTCTCTATTATTATACCGCTTTTTCAGTGTTCTGTCAAGCATCGGAGGCCAAAGAAAACGGACTTCTGCCGGAATCCGGATGCCGGATGCGGTTCGTGCTGCCGGAGGGGGCTATGAGAGATCGGCTTGGTATCATCCTGCTTGCTGCAGCGGGGCTTCTGCTGCTTTGCCGCGTACTGTTTTCCGGGGCGGAACCGGAGCAGGCAGACGCGTTTTACCGGGTATACAGAACGGAAACCGGAACGGCTGAAACGGTCTCTGTGCGGGATTATCTGATCGGGACGGTCGGCGCGGAAATGCCCGCGTCCTTTCACCCGGAGGCGCTGAAGGCGCAGACCGTTGCGGCACATACCTATGCGGAATATGTGACCGGCGTGCAGGGTGCGGCGCTCTCCGATGACTGCAGCCGCTGTCAGGCGTATCTGCCGCCGGAGCAGCTGAAGGAACGGCTCGGCGAAGCGGCGTATGAGAAGATCGCCGCGGCCGTCGATGCGGCGGGGGATTTGCTGCTTTTGTATGACGGTGCACCGGCGCTTACGGTCTATCATGCCTGCTCCCGCGGGCAGACAAAATCGGCGGAGGCGGTCTGGGGGACGGCGGTACCGTATCTGGTGCCGGTCGGTTCGCCGGCGGACGGGGATGCCCCGCAGAACACGGGGCACGGCGTCGGGATGAGCCAGTACGGCGCAGAGGCAATGGCGGAGCAGGGAGCAGGCTTTGCGGAGATCCTGCAGCATTATTATCCCGGGACGGAGCTGGTGCCGCACGGAAGGGGCAGCGGATGACAAAATCAGAGCGTATGATTCAGCCGGCTGAGAAGATATCATTGCGCAATGCCCGAACAGGTAGAGACTTGTTCTTTCGTGCTGAACCGGCAAAGGAATCTGATCCGTTTGAAATCCTGCTGTATGCATAAATAAAGCGAATACGTTTTATGCTTGCTTTACAATGGGGTCCGGGGACAATGTCCCCATTCCGGATGCATCGCAGATACCTTTTGTTGTTTCTTTTCGCCGGAATTAAGACTTTCTTAAAAATAGATGAATCAGATTGACTTTCATTCTGTAACGTATTATAATAGGATTGCACTCATAGGACGGGTGCGCAGTTATAAAACAACGGAGGGAACACTATGGCGGCGAAAGGCATCGTCAAAGGAATCATCACAGCAGCAGTGATCTGCGGCCTCGGAGCCGGCGGCTGGGGGCTTTACAAGCGCTTCGGTACGCAGGCACCGGGCTCATCGGAGAAAGTCTATGTACAAAAAGTCGCAACACTTAACACGGTAGACGGTGCAAACCTGTTTGCACATAATTTTGCGGGCGTGATCGTTGCACAGAAAACGGTTGACGTCAAGATCGACACGCAGAAAACCGTCAGCGAGATCCTCGTCAAGGAGGGCGATACCGTCAAAAAGGGTGACCGCCTTCTGAATTACGATGTGGAGCAGATCCAGATCCAGATCGACACGATGAAGCTGGAGATCGAGCGGTATCAGACCGATATCGAGACGGCACGGAATGAGATCGAGCAGTACGAGCGCGAAAAGCAGACCGCGACCGGCGATGCTGCGCTTTCATGTACGCAGAACATCCTGCAGAGAAAGAGCCAGATCGCAAGGACTGAATACGACATCAAGACGAAGAACGTCGAGCTTGCGAAGCTGGAAAAGTCGCTGGAAAACGCATTTGTCACCGCACCGATCGATGGTACGGTCAAGGATCTCAAGGAGCCGGGCTCCTCGGATTCCGCATCCCCGCAGATATACTATGACGGCTACGGCATGGACGGCGGCAGCGCAGCCGACGTCATCATGAAGATCGCGGCGGCGGGCGATTACCGCGTCAAGGGCACGTTCAATGAGCAGAACAGTGCGCAGATCTATCCGGGCGCAAAGGTGTTCCTGCGCAGCCGCACCGACGATTCCGTCATGTTGCGCGGCGAGGTCTCGGAGATCGACACGAATCCGCAGACTGACAACCAGAATATGTATTACGGCGGCATGAGCGACGAGATGACCAGCTCCTCGAAGTATGCATTCTATGTGGAGCCGGAATCGCTCGAGGGCTTCATGCTCGGCCAGCATATCCTGATCGAGACGGACAACGGTCAGGAGGACGCAGACAAGAAGGAGGGCCTGTGGCTCTACAGCAGCTTTGTGCTGTGGGACGGCGACCGCAACTATGTCTGGGCAAAGAACGGCAGAGATCAGATCGAAAAGCGTTATGTCGAGATCGGCGAGATCAATGACGAGGGCGGCGACTGTCAGATCCTTTCCGGCCTGACCATTGAGGATTACATCGCATTCCCGTCCGATTACATCGAGGAGGGTCTGAAAACGACCACGAACCAGTCCGACAAGGATATCCCGGACAATGTGCTGAACGATATCAATGAGATGAACGGAAACGGCGCAGACGGCATGATGGGCATGGAAGGCATGGAAGGTATGCCCGGCATGGAGGACATGGAAGCTGTGCCGGATATGGCAGGCGGCAATGTGTCCGTGGACGAGGACGGCAATATGCCGGCGGCCGACGCTGCGGTACAGCCCGCAGAGGACGGCGCGCAGCCGGAGATGCCTGAAGAAATGCCCGCAGAGGATGCACCGGCAGCCGAACAGCCTGCAGAATGAGAACGGACAGGAGAACAAACATGGTTTTTGATCTGAAAGGTATTTACAAGGATTACATGCAGGGCAAGGAGGCTGTTCCTGTCCTGAAGGATATCACCCTGTCCGTGGATGAGGGCGAATATGTCGCGGTCATGGGGCCGTCCGGCTCCGGCAAATCGACGCTGATGAATATCATCGGCTGTCTGGATAAGCAGACCAGCGGCGAGTTTATCTTTGACGGCACGGATGTCATGCAGTGCTCCGACCGTCAGCTTTCGGAGATCCGCAATGCAAAGATCGGCTTTGTGTTCCAGAACTTCAATCTGCTGCCGCGTCAGTCCGCGCTGGAAAATGTCGAGCTGCCGCTGCTCTATGCAGGCGTTTCCAGAAAGGAGCGCAGAGAGCGCGCGATCGAGGCGCTGAAGCGCGTCGGGCTGGAGGACAGAATGGAATTTAAGCCGACGCAGCTCTCCGGCGGTCAGAAGCAGCGCGTCGCGATCGCAAGAGCGATCGTCAACAAGCCGCGCCTGCTGCTGGCAGACGAGCCGACCGGTGCGCTGGATACCAAATCCGGCGATCAGGTCATGGAGCTGTTCAAGGAGCTGAATGACGAGGGCGTCACGATCGTGATGATCACCCACGAACCGGATATCGCAAAATGTGCCAAGCGGATCATGTATATCCGCGACGGCCAGATCCATACAGGTGCGTTCAATACCCGTGAGGGCAGCGCGATCCCGGTCACGCCGGAGGAGGATCAGGCGCAGGAGGTCGCAGAGCAGGCATGAAGAAGGCAATCATTCTGCTGCTCTGTCTTGCAGTGGTCGGCGGCGGCGGATTCTTCGGATACAAGCAGTATCAGAAGAGCCGCGACGCAAAACGCGTGGTCGATGTTGTGCCGGTCGGCGCAATGGCGAGCCCGTATTTCGGCGGCTACTGGGGCGATGAGAACAGCATGTACGGATCGACCAGCGCAGCCAATGCACAGCGCGTGCAGCTGGATACCGAGAAGCTGGTGAAGAATGTCTGCGTCACAAAGGGGCAGCAGGTCAAAAAGGGCGACGTCATTCTGGAATACGATATGACCGTCGTTGATCTGGAGCTCGCGCAGAAGGAAAATGATATCCAGGTCATTCAGCAGGATATCAAAATGGCAAACAACAAGCTGGCGGAGATCCGCAATTATCAGCCGTCCGAGAATGCACCGCAGGAGCCGGATGTCCCGGATGAGCCGGATATTCCGGATGAGCCGGATTTTCCGGATGATCCCGTCACGCCGATCGAGCTGACGGAGGAGGTGCCGGCGGCATTCCATGCGGAATCGGGTACCGGTGCGCCGGATGACCCGATCATCATCAACTGCACGCCGCGTGCAAAGGTCTATCTGCCGTTCATGCAGATGGCAGCTTCGACAAAACGCTGCTTTGAGCTGCGCGTCTATAACGATGATTACACCTTCCTTTACAAGTGGCTGCTCAGCGGCGCCGATCTGAAGGAGGAGGATCTCACGGAATGGGTTGTGACCGAGGGCGTCACCATTGACCCGCAGACCGGTGCGGTCTCCATTGACACGAACGGCAAGATGCACGGTCAGCTTTCGTTCGGCGCACCGCCGCAGCGTCCCGTCGGCGATGAGATGCCGGAGGAGATGCCGCAGGATTATTATCCGATGCAGGATGACAGCATGATGAACAACAGCATGGATTACCGGTATTCCCGTGCGGAGATCAATACCATGATCAAGGAGCAGGAAGCCCGGATCAAGGAGCTGAACATCAACCTCAAGGAGGCACAGCTCAAGCTGGATACAGCGAAAAAGCAGAAGAATGACGGCAGAGTGCTCGCGGAGATCGACGGCATCGTCAAGAAGATCGGTTCTGTCACGGACGGCGCAGCGAATCCCGATGATCCTTCGGAAAAGGATCCGTTTGCGGAGCCGAGCGAGGACGATCAGTATTTTGCCGTGATCGAGGGCGACGGCGGCATGGAGGTCATCTGCACGGTCATGGAGATGAATCTGCCGAGAGTGCAGCCCGGTACGGTGCTGGAGGTCATGTCCTACAGCGACGGTGCGTCCTCCGAGGCGGTCGTGACGTCCATTGATCCGGAGCCGGTCTCCTACAACTATCAGGGATGGGGCTCCAATCCGAACAATTCGAGCTACATATTACATGCGAAGCTGCAGAACTCCGATAACTTCATGCTCGGTGTCGGCGTCAGTGTGACGATCGTTGACGAGGAAACAAATACGAACAGTACCTCGCTTTATCTCCCGCCGCATTATCTCCGCAGGGAGGGCGGTGACTACTATGTCCTGAAGGCAGATGAAAACGACCGTCTCGTGAAGCAGTATGTCAGTGTCGGTGCGACCGATTACTATGTCGAGGTCAAGGGCGGCCTGAGCATGAAGGACCGCATCTGTTTCCCCTACGGCCCGAATGCCAAGGAGGGCGTGCGGACGAACGATACGGACCAGCCGAAGATGCCTGAGGGCATGTACTACTGATAATACGCGGAATAAGAATTGGAGTAGCAGAATATGTTTGAGAATATCAGGCTCTCATTGCAGGGCATTCTGTCGCACAAGATCCGTTCCTTTCTGACCATGCTCGGTATCATCATCGGTATTGCGGCGATCATCGCGATTGTCTCGATCATTGAGGGTACCAAGGAAATGATCAAGAAGAATCTGATCGGTGCCGGCAACAATACGGTGCAGATCCGGCTGATGCAGGGTGATTATCCTTATGAGCCCGGTTACATGCAGACTGCGGACAGTGTCCGCGTGATCGCGCCTTCCTATAAGCAGCGCATTTCGGAGCTGAAGGAGGTCGAGCGGTGCACGCTGTACCGCAAGCGCGATTATGTGGAAAGCTTCTACTATATGAACAAGAGCCTTCAGGGCACGGGTCTGGTCGGCATTGACGAGGATTATCTCGATACGGCGGGTCTGGACATTGCACAGGGCGTCGGCTTTTCGGAGAAGCAGCACAAGGAATTTGCAAAGGTCGCACTGATCGACGAATCGGTCGCGCGCTCGACCTTTGACGGCGAGGATCCGGTCGGCAAGATCATTGACATCAGCGGCGAACCGTTTACGGTCATCGGCGTGGTGACAAAGCGTTCCGGCTTTGAGCCGACGATCAATTCCGTTGAGGATTACTACACCTACAACCAGGCGAAAAGCGGTCAGGTCTACATCCCGACCGAGGACTGGAGCATCTGCTTCCAGTATGACGAGCCGCAGCACTGCATCATTCAGGCGGTGAATACGGACAGCATGACCGCTGCCGGAAAAAAGGCTGCGGACATCCTGAATGAGAATATCCGCATCACGGCTGCAAGCCGCGGTGAGGAGGAGAACTCAGAGGCCGCCATGGAAATGGCAGCGAACAAGCTCGAATACAAGAGCGAAAGCCTGCTGGAGCAGGCAAAGGCCATGCAGGATCTCTCGCAGTCCACGAACAAAATGCTGATCTGGATCGCGAGCATCTCGCTGCTGGTCGGCGGTATCGGCGTCATGAACATCATGCTGGTGTCGGTCACGGAGCGCACCAGAGAGATCGGTCTGAAAAAGGCACTGGGCGCACGCAAGCGGCGCATCCTCTGGCAGTTCCTGACGGAAGCTGCCGTGCTGACGAGCATCGGCGGTCTGATCGGCGTGCTGACGGGCATCGGACTGGCGACGGTGATCGCACACCTGACGGAAATGCAGGTCGCGATCTCGGGCAAGGCGATCGCGATCTCGGTGGTGTTCTCGATCGTGGTCGGTGTCGTGTTCGGTCTGCTGCCTTCTGTCAAGGCTGCCAAGCTCAACCCGATCGACGCGCTGCGGTATGAATAAGGTATCGCTTCGCGAGGATTGAGAATGAGGGCTCCGCCCTTAAACATGAAGCAACTTGTTTTTTCATGTTGACTCCCGCTGGGGACATTGTCCCCGGACCCCATTATATGCAGCAAAAAGGACGCCGGCTTCTCTGTCGGCGTCCTTTTGTATTTATCATAATGCTTCCGGCGGGCTTCAGCGGCGTGCAGAAACGGCAGCGAGCCCTGCCCGCGCTTAGTAATACTTGATCTCCTCGGTGAGCAGCTCCTCGTATTCATCGAGGTTTTCAAGGATCTTTCCGGTGCCCTCCGCCACGCAGTCCAGCGGATATTCCGCGACATACACCGGCATACCGGTCTCGCGGTTGATGAGCTTATCCATGCCGTGCAGCAGCGCACCGCCGCCTGTCAGCGTGATGCCCTGCTCAATGACGTCCGCGGAAAGCTCCGGCGGGGTATGTGCAAGCGTCTCGCGGATCGCGTCCATGACCGTGCACAGCGGCTCATAGAGCGCGTCGCGCACCTCGTCGGAGGTGATCGTGATATTCTCCGGCAGGCCGTTCAGCAGATTTCTGCCGCGCACCTCCATTTCGGTGACGGTCGCTTCCGGGAATGCCGAGCCGATGCCGATCTTGACCGCCTCTGCGGTTCGCTCGCCGATCAGCAGGCTGTATTTTTTGCGGATATAGTTGACGATCGCGAGGTCAAACGCGTCGCCGGCGGTGCGCACCGAACGGTACGACACAATGCCGCCCAGAGAGATCACGGCGATCTCACTGGTGCCGCCGCCGATATCGACGACCATGGTTCCGGTCGGCTCCATGATCGGCAGTCCCGCGCCGAGTGCAGCCGCGATCGGCTCCGCAACGAGCTGAACGGGTCTTGCACCGGCTTTTTCGGCAGCCTCCTTGACGGCACGCCGCTCCACAGCGGTCACGCCGGACGGAATACAGATAATGACGCGCGCCTTGGTGAACATCGTGCCTTTGAGCGATTTTTTGATGAGCTCCTGCAGCATGGTCGCGGCAATGTCAAAATCCGCGATGACGCCGTCCTTCAGCGGGTGCACGGCGATGATCGAGCCGGGGGTTCTGCCGATGATATCCTTGGCATCCTTGCCGACCGAGCAGGCCTGATCGGTTTTTGTATTGACCGCGACAACGGAAGGCTCCCGCATGATGATGCCCTTGCCGCGCGCATAGATCAGGGTATTGGCTGTGCCGAGATCAATCCCGATATATCTGGTAAACATGGTGTGCTCCTTTGTTTCTTTTGTTCCTTTCTGTTTTGTACACAGTAGTCTCCGCTCTTTATTTTACCACAAAAATGCGCATCCGACAATGATTTTTGTCGGATGCGGTCATTTTCAGCATTTTGCACAAAATCCTTGCGGATATCTGCCGCCGTTATACGGAGCGCGGCAGCGCCGTTCCGATGCGGGAGCCGTATTTCACGATCGTCTCCGCGCCGTTTTCAGAGTTTTTGCAGATCTGCGCGTCGATTTTGGCGGCACCGGGTTCCAGCACCAGCACGATCGTCGAGCCGCCGAACTCGAAATAGCCCTTCTCGATGCCGCGCGCCACACGTTCTCCGTGCGGGTGATTGACGATTTTGCCGACAAGCATTGCGCCGACCTCGATCTGCAGAACATGCCCGAAATGTTCGGTCGTCAGCATGGTGATCGTCCGCGTGTTGCGGTGATAGACCAGAACGTCATGCTCCGCGGCGACCGGATTGACCGTATGCAGCTCGCCCTCGATGCGGCGCGTTTTGCCGATCCTGCAGTCGTCCGGATAGCAGTACCGGTGATAATCGTCGGGCGTCAGGCGGAAAATGAGAAGCTGTCCGCCCTGATAATGTTTTGCAAGATGTTTGCAGCCGAGGAATGAAGCAAGCGAATAGGCAGCATTCTTGACCGTGAAATGCAGGTCGTCCGTGATCGGCACGACGGTCAGCTTGGCGTCGCACGGGCTGATGAGTGCCTCCGGGGTGCGGTCAACGGGTCTTGCCGCGGGCTTGACCGGCCGCGTAAAGAACGCATTGAAGCTGCGGTATTTGTCATCCGCAAAATCGTCCATTTTGATATGCTTTTTCAGAACGAACGGCGGGATCGCGACAGTCGAGAGCGGATGCTCCAGCGCAAAGCCTGCCGCCTTGGAAACGACCGGCTTGGTCAGCAGCTTCAGCGCCGCTCTGCCGGGGGCGGTGCCGTAAAGCAGCCCGAGCAGCTTGCCCTGAGAAGCACAGGAATCCGCCGCCGGATTGCCTGCGCGGTCGCAAATCTGTGCACCGGCGTGCGGTGCTGCTTCCCTCGGTTCCGACATGACGGATTCCTCCCTGATATTCAGTATAAGCGGCGGTTCAGCGCGTGTGATGCTTGTAGATCAGCAACAGCAGCTCCAGAACGCCGATGACGATAAACAGCAGCATAGCGCGCATACCCGGCTTTTTCAGCGTAAAGCGCGTGATAAACGCACATGCGATGACTGCGTAAACGACCGTTGCGACGGTCGGGAACATATCTCCGAGATCGCGGCGGAATGCGAACAGCACCGGGATCAGCAGCGCGACCGATGTGACCGGCAGTCCCTCATAGACCTTCCGGCGTTCTGTCGTGACCTTCTGGCGGTCCTCCTCCGTGACGTTGAAGTATGCGAGCCGGATCAGGCCGGCAAGACTGAAGCAGCTGAACACCGCAATATGCAGCGGTTTCTGCAGTCCGGCACTGAACGCGATCATCGGCGGCAGCAGACCGAAGCAGACCATATCGGAGAGCGAGTCGATCTGGATGCCGAAGCGGCATTCCTCCGGGGTGCGGTTTTTCTTGGTCTTTGCGACCTTTCCGTCAAACATATCGCAGAAGCCTGCGAGCATCAGCATAATGATTGCTGCATTCGTGCTGCCGTGTGCTGCAAAATACAGCCCGACCGAGCCGCAGACAAAACCGGCGAATGTCAATATGACTGTATAGCTGTAGAAGCCGATCATTTCTGTTTCATCCCTTTTGTTTCCGAATTGCTTTCTGGGGTATACACGATTCTATTATCTTATTATACCAAAAAGTGCGGGTTTTTGCAAGCCCTTTTCCCGATTTTCATATCTTCTTCATGAAATGGACGCATGAACGACCCGTTCGATGATGCTGCCGCTGCGGACGGCTCTGCAGGCATCCGCCGGCGGGAACCAGCGTGCCTCGGAGACCTCGTCCGAAAGTGAAAAAACGGTGCTGTCCGTTTCCGCGCAGAAGCAGAGCATCAGCTGGCCGCGCTTTTCGTGCCATGCGCTGAACAGGAACCGCAGGTTTTTCGCGGCAATGCCGATCTCCTCGGTGATCTCGCGCAGGGCGGCTTCCTCGGCGGTCTCACCGGGCTTCATATAGCCTGCGACACCGACAAAGGTCTCCTGCTGCCCGTAGCTCTGACGGATCAGCGCGAGCTGCCCCGCCGGATTTTTCACAACGGAAAGCACGCAGGTGCTGAACATATCAAACAGCGGCTTTTTGCAGCCCTCGCAGTACGGCACCGCGCCGTCGTCGCCCATTTGCCGCGGAACGGTCTTTTGTCCGCAGTCCGGGCAGTATGTAAAATGCATGTTATGCGTCCTCCCGCTGCATCAAAATCAGATACCTGTCGGTATCCTCCTCCCGCTTTTTCGTATCGGTCAGCCGGTAGCCCTGCCGCTCATAGAAGCGGATCGCGTCCGGATTGCATTCCAGCACCCAGAGGTGATCTGTATGCTGCACGGTATCCGCAAAGGTCAGCAGCTTTGCGCCGATGCCTCTGTTCTGGAAGGACGGCTCGACGAACAGCCGCACGATCTCCGTCCCGCTGATGCGGATGCAGCCGCGCACAATGCCGTCGTCATAGACGAAATACTGCTTCAGCATTTCTTTGTCAGCCCGGAGCTGCGCGGTCTTTTCCGCGGTATTCAGCGTCTGAAAATAATATTCATCGCTCCGGAAAACAGGATAAAACTGCTTCCGGTAATTGGCAATGATGATCTCCGCGATGCGTGCGGCGTCATCCGGCTCCGCGGCGCGGATATGCGGATAACCGTATTCCGCGATCAGTGCCTCCGTGATCTGCACAGCGGACGCGACCAGCCCGGGACATGGTCCATTCAGGCGTGCCGCCGCGGGATCGGCCTCGGTTTTCGGTGCCTTGTCAAGCAGCACCTTGCAGAGCGTCGCGCCGTTTTCCTGCTTAAACCGCGAGAGAAATTCGGTCGCGAGCCTGTTGGTCAAGTCATGCGACTTGGGGTCGGCTGCATACTGCATCCCCAGCACCATGAGCGCGCCGGTGCAGGCACCGCAGACCGAGCCGCAGCGCATTCCTCTGCCGAAGCACGCACTGACCTGCAGCGCCTGCTGCATGTCCATTCCGAGTGCCGGTGCAAATGCGCCCAGCACCGCCTGCGAGCAGGAATAGCCTTCCGTGAACAGTTCGGTTGCTTGTTTCATTCGGTTCATGATAATTTCCTCAGTATTTCGGTGAAATAGTCCGGCAGGGGACTGTCAAATTCGAGATACGCGCCCGTCACCGGATGGATAAATCCGATCTTCTTTGCGTGCAGACACTGACCCTCGACGCCCTTTTCCGCTTTACCGTAGACCGCATCGCCGTAGACCGGATGCCCGATATGCTTCATGTGCACGCGGATCTGATGCGTCCGGCCGGTTTCCAGCTTACAGCGGATATGCGCATGTTTTTCGTACTGCGTCAGCACGGTGTAATGCGTGACGGCGTCCTTGGAATTCGCCGCGATCACGCACATTTTCTGCCGGTCGCGCGGGTCGCGGCCGATCGGCGCATGGACGGTGCCGCTTTCCTCTTTGAAGCGTCCGCAGACGACCGCCTCATATTCCCGCGTAAACGAATGCACGGCGATCTGCTCCGCGAGCCCTAAGTGTGCGCGGTCGGTCTTGGCGACGATCAGCAGGCCGCTGGTGTCGCGGTCGATGCGGTGCACGATGCCCGGGCGGATCACGCCGTTGATGCCGGAGAGCCGTCCTGCGCAGTGATACAGCAGCGCATTGACGAGCGTGCCGTCCGGATGCCCCGGCGCGGGATGCACGATCATGCCCTTCGGCTTGTTGACGACGAGCAGCTCGTCATCCTCAAAGACGATCTCCAGCGGGATATCCTGCGGCAGCACATCGAGCGGCTGCGGCTCCGGGACGGTCACAGCGACCGTATCCCCTGCCTGCAGCTTATCGTTTTTCTTCGCAGCCTTGCCGTTTTTCGTGATCTGCCCCTGTTCCAGAAGCTGCTGTACGGCAGAGCGCGTCAGCGCGAGCTCCGGCTGTGCGGCAAGCCATGCGTCCAGCCGCTTGCCGGTATCCTCCGGTGAAGCGGCGAACAGCAGTTCACGCGCCGGCATGGTCGGAATCCTCGGTCAGCACCGGGAGCGTCTCCAGCGTGCCGGCCTCCGCGAGCGGTTCGGCATCGGGCAGCGTTTCCGCCTCCGGCAGCGCCGCGGCGGTATGCGTAAACGGGATGCGTTTGGCAAGCTTCGCTTTTTTGGCGGGCTTTTCCTCCTTTTCGAGAAAGAGCATCGAAAAGATCAGGACGATGACGCCGAGCGTTACGCAGATATCCGCGAAATTGAACACTGCAAAATTGCAGAGCTGAAAATCCAGATAATCGACGACCTTACCGCCGCGGATCACGCGGTCAATGAGATTGCCGATGCCGCCCGCCGCAATCAGCGGCAGTGCGATCCAGACCCAGCGGCGCGTTCTGCCGAGGCGGTTCAGCGCGTAAAAGCAGACCGCGATCATAATGACCGTGAAAATGATGAGAAACCCGCGGTTCCCGCTCAGCATACTGAACGCGGCGCCGCTGTTTTCCATATAGCGAAGGTGCATCCAGTCGAAACTGCCGAGCTGCAAAAACGGACGCGCGGGCTGTCCCTGCAGATTGGCGATCGCCCAGAGCTTGATCGCCTGGTCGATGCCGATGAGCGCAAGTATCCCGATGATGACGAGTATAACAGAGATCAATGAAAAATCTCCTTTCTGCTGAAATAAAAAGGAGCCGCGCAGAGCACGGTTCCTTTCTTGTATCGCTTGAAATACGGCGGGAGCCGTGGATCACTGATCGCTGAATCTGCGCCGTGCAGCGCTGCCTGCGTCATCGCGGCGGCTTCCGAAAGCGGGCGGTGCAGCCTCCTCGGCAGCAGCGGCGGCTTCCTTGACGGCGGCCTCTGCGGTCTCCTTCACGGCCTCTGCGGTTTCGGCGACGGCTTCTGCAGCTGCTTCGGCCGTTTCCGCGGCTTCTTCAGCTTCCTCGGTCTCCTCGACCTCAACATATTCAACCTTATCCGCGGATTCCGGCAGTCTGGAGATCAGCTCCAGATGCTCCTTGTACAGATCGAACAGGGCGCGCTTGAAATCAGCGACCTGATGCTGCGTCTCGACGAGATGCGCATTTTCCGCTTCGAGCTGTGCGGTGATATTCTGCAGCTGGGTCTCGGAATCGACCAGTGCCTGCGATTTGACGGTATCGACGGAAGCCTTTGCGTCCGCGACGATCGCGTCGGCCTTCTGCTGTGCTTCCTCCACGACCTGCCGCGCCTGCTTCTGTGCAAGCAGCAGCGCGTTCTTCAGATCGTCTTCCGTATCTTTATACTCACGCACCTTGTCCGCGAGGAGCTGGATCTTCTCATTGGAATCATCCAGATCCTGCTGCATCAGGCGCAGGTCGTTCTCAACTTGTGCGAGGAAGGAATCGACCTCTTCCGGGCTGTAACCGAACTTGACCTTCTCAAACTTTTTCTTCTGAACATCCTTGGCAGTGATCATCGTGCTGCACTCCTTTCTGATCTCTGTGATCCGGCTGCGGCGATGCAGGAACCGGCGCTGATTCAGGAACCCGGTACGGGTCTCAGATCACGACGCCGTTCGTCTCCAGCTCATTGACGAGATCCTCGCCGATAAAGCCGACATTATACGGGGTGATGATATAGGTCAGGTTTGCGACCGGCTTCAGGCTGCCGCCGTTTGCGTATGCGACACCGACCAGAAAGTCGATGATGCGGCGCTTATTTTCGGCAGAGGCGGTCTCCAGATTGAGGACAACGGTCTTTTTGGAGATCAGATGGTCAGCGATCTGCTTTGCGTCGGTAAAGACCTCCGGCTTGACCAGAACGACCTGAAGCTGTGCAGTCGCCTGAATGTTGACGACCTTGTTGTCGCGCTTGGCCGGCTGGAACTCCGGTTCCGGCTTATAGCTTTCACGCAGCGGGGACGGCTCGCGCAGCTCCCGTGCAGAGGTATCCTGCGGCTCGCGCATCGACTCACGCTCGCGGAGGGATTCGCGGTATTCTCTGCGTTCACGGGATTCTCTGGTCTCACGCACCGGTTCCGTATCATAGGAATCGTCGTCCTGCGGCGCGAAGAAATCGCGGAGTGTGTCAAAAACTTTCATCTGGATTCTCCTTTTCTTTCTGATTATCGTATTTTCTGCGCTGCTGCTGCCTGTACGCAGCGAAGCAGTACATGAAGATCCGTTTCAGCCTTCGGGTTTCGGGGGATAGTATCTTGCACCGAACAGTGCACTTCCGATGCGCACGAGCGTCGAGCCGCAGCGGATCGCAGCGGCATAATCGCCGGACATGCCCATGGAGAGCGTCTGCATCGGCACGGACTGGCGCAGTCTGTCAAACAGCTCCCGCATTTCCGTAAAGACGCGGATCTGTTCATCCTCGTCAGTCATGGGCGGGGGAATGGTCATCAGGCCGTCCGTTCGAAGATTCGGCAGCTGCTGCACGGCTTTGAGCAGATCCGGGAGCTCCGCCGGCGAGACACCGGATTTGGAGGCTTCCCCGCCGATATTGACCTCCAGCAGCACCGGCATCGTAATGCCTTTGGATGCTGCGGCTTTGCTGACCGCCTCTGCGAGATGCAGGCTGTCCACCGAATGGATCAGCGTGACCCTGTCGATGATCTGCTTTACCTTGTTGGTCTGCAGATGACCGATGAACTGCACCTCCGCTTCTTTGCGGTAGGCATCGCACTTGGAGAGAAATTCCTGCACACGGTTCTCGCCGAGTGTTGTGACACCGGCATCGACCGCCAGATTGATCAGCTCCGGCGAGACGGTTTTCGTCACCGCCATGAGCGTGACCTCCTGCTCCGTTCTGCCGGCTTCTCTGCACGCATCGGCAATGTTCTGCCGGATCACCTGCAGCCGGTCGAGAACGGCCTGTTTCTGTGCTTCCGAGCAGGGGGCGAACTCACTCGCCATCTGCCACCACACCTTTCACGATAATATCGTCATACAGCTCGACGAATCCGTCACCGGCATTGAGGTCGGAGAGATAGAACTGATCGTCCTCATACACCTTCTGGATCCGGCGGAACACGGCGCGCTCACCGACCAGCACATAGACGCCCATGCAGTTTTCGGTATGCACGGTCTCATGGCCTTCCGCATCCTTTTCCGTGATCTCCATATCCTTGAACCGGATCGCGGAGCGCGGCACGCGGATGCCCTCGACGGTTTCCCGGAGAATATCCACGCGTTCGGTGCGGTGCTGCACGACCTCGCCTGTCAGCTGGTCGCAGCGGAACACGCCCTGTGTTTTTGTGATATCGCCTGCGGAGACGAGCGAAACGACCTGCACATGCAGATCCGACGGGTGCGATTCCAGCCGCACGGTCGCCATGTCGTCCTCGGAGAGACGCAGCTTGGTATTGTCGAACACGCCGACAATGTACCATGCATAATCGTCGATCAGCTTGCCGATGATCATTCCGCTGCCGGTATCCGCGGCTGCGCTGCCGTCATCGGTGACGGCACTGAGCTGCTCCGGCGTGAGCTGTCTGACGCGGTCAACGGTCAGCGAGGACTCATATCCGTCGGCATGGCTGACGAAATACGCCGAGCTCTCGGCACGGATGACATCGTCCGGCGCGGTCTTGCGGCGGCTGAGTCTTGCGATCTCATCTTCCAGCGCAACGATCCGGTCCTGATAATCGACGGATGCATTCGTAATTTTTTCATAGGTGCTCATCAGCACGGTCAGATCCTGACGGGCGCTGCAGACGGCGGAGATATCGCCGCGCTCGCGCTGCCGCACCATGGACTTGAACTGGTCGTCAATGAGTGAAGCGATCTTGGCCGGCTGGGCATTCTCACTGGTGCCGGGATTCTCCAGCTTGCTGAGCATTGCAAGCTCGGCTTCCTTTTCGGCAATGGTTCTTCTCAGGTCGATCTGTTCTTCATTGGCATAGATCTCGGCGATGACGCTGCCGACGCCGAGCTTTGCGCCGTCATCGGCACAGTAGCGCACGGCACCGCTGCCCTCATACCGCCGCACCGTCTCATTCCGGACATAGACGCCCTGAAAGGTCGAAACGGCACTGCCCTCGTAATAGATCGCATTTTCTGTTTCATAATTCGTAAAGAACAGATGATAGAAGATCGTCACAGCCAGTACAACAGCGAACACCAGCAGAAGCATTTTGAGGATTCGCGTTGTAATTTCATTCATGGAACTTACTCAGCGTCCTCGCGCTGCTCCATTGCGTCGAGAATCGAGATCGGTCTTGCAGGCACGATCGTGGAGATCGCATGCTTGTACACAAGCTGCTGTCTGCCGTCGGTCTCAAGGATGACGATAAACGAATCAAAGCCGCGGATGATGCCCTTGAACTGATAGCCGTTGGTCAGGAAAATGGTCAGCGGCAGGCGATCCTTGCGTGCCTGATTCAGAAAAACGTCCTGAAGATTAAGTCCCTTATTGGTCATGTTACTTGCCTCATTTCTTTTTATTATAGCATACATATATGTGTATCAGCGCAGCAGCGGCATGAGGGTATACCTCACCCGTCAACAACTACACATCTTATATTATATCACAATGCATCCCATTTCGCTATCATTTTTTGACACATTTCAAAAAATCGTGCTTCGTCACAAACAGTATCTCTCATGATCCACTCGATTTGTGAATTCCGACGAAACCACGTTCCCTGCCGTTTCGCATAGCGGCAGGTCTCCTGCTTGACGCGGGCAAGCCCATCCTCTGCGGGCTCCGCACCGGAAAGCCACGGCAGCAGCTCCTTGTAGCCGATCGCCATGGCAGCGGTCGCGCGGCGTCTGCCGGAGGCGTATTCCTCCCGCACCTCATCGAGCAGGCCGTCCTGCACCATTCTGTCCACGCGCAGCCGGATGCGGCCGTACTGCTGTTCTCTGTCCGCAAAGCCGATGCCGATGCGCAGGATGCTCCACGGCGCGGGGATCTCCCGGCTGCGTCTTGCGTGCTCGGAGAGCGGGATGCCGGTCAGCTCGTAGACCTCCAGTGCGCGGATGATGCGCCGGAGATTGTTCTCGTGCAGGCGCGCCGCGGATTCGGGGTCACACTGCATGAGCCGCTCGCGCATCGCCGTCCGGCCGAGCGTTTCGGCTTCCGCATTGAGCCGCTGCCGGAGCGCTTCGTCCGCGGGGATATCCGGGAACTGAATGTTGTCAAGCAGCGAGTCGATATAAAGCCCCGTCCCGCCGACGATGACCGGCAGCTTTCCTCTTCCGTGGATCTCCGCGATCTTCTCCCGCGCCATTTCCACGTATTCCGCGACCGAACAGGCCTGCTCCGGCGGCAGCACCGAGATCAGATGATGCGGGATGCCCTGCATCTCTGCGGCGGTCGGCTTGGCGGTCGCAATGTCAAGCCCCTGATAGAGCTGCATGGAATCCGCGGAGACGACCTCTCCGCCGTAAGCCTGCGCGATCTGCACGCCGAGCGCGGTTTTTCCGGATGCCGTTGCACCGACCACTGCGATGACCGGCGGCTGTTTGCTCATGGGCTGACCCCTTTCTGTGTCACAGTACCTTGTAATACGGGCAGATGTTCACATAGCTGCCGTCCGGCATCCGGAACCCGCCCTCGATCGTGCCGAGCTGAATGAACCCGAGCTTTTCGTAAAGATGCCGTGCGGACTGATTGTTTTCGACCACGGCATTGAACTGTAAAATGCGGAAGCCGTGCGCCCTGCCCTGCTCCAGGCAGTCGCGCACAAGCTGCTCGCCGATGTGCTCGCCGCGGCATGTGCTGCTGACGGCATAGCTGGCATTGCAGATATGCCCGCAGCGGCCGACATTGTTCGGGTGCAGGATATACAGCCCGACGATCTCGCCGTTCCGCTCCGCGACAGCGGTATAGGTCTGCTGCGCAAAAAACGCCGCACCGGTGATGCTGTCGAGCGGCTCCTCCTGCGGGAAGGCATCGCCCGCATCGACGACCTCGTTCCAGACCGTCAGCATTTCCGGCAGGTCTGCTTCGGTATACGCACGGACGGTGATGCCGGTGCTCCGGGCACGCAGCATGGACGGCGGCCCGTAGATCAGCGCGATCGGTTCCGGCGCGTGTTGTTCCTGTCTTTTCATCACGGTTCCTCCTGATAGATCACGCCCGCAGCTTTCAGCTCTGCGCGGGCCGCGCCTTTTTTGCGGGTATCAAATCGGGTCGCGGTGCTCTTTGAGAGAATGACCGCGCGCATCCCCGCTGCGGCTGCTGCCTTTGCGGTCGCGGCGATGCATCCGCATTCGTCGATGCCGCAGAACAGCAATTCGTCATAGCCCTGTGCTTCGACAAATGCGCGGAACTTCGCATCCGCGAACAGGTCGGAGACATTTTTCTCAAAGCAGTGCGCCGAGACGACATGCAGACCGGAATACAGCTTTGCACCCTCGGTTTCCGTGATGCAGTAGCCGAAAATGATGTGATTGGACGGCGTATCCGGGAAGATCTGCGAGATATAAAGCACATCGCCGCCCGCTGACTGCACCTTGCCGATCGCCGCATTCACGGCATCGAGCAGCGCCGCGGTGTCATACGGGAACTTGTCCTTCCGTTTCTCCCAGAGATAATCATTCTGCATTTCGTTTACGATCAATGCTGTTTTTGCCATATTATCACCCTCGATCCTTGTGATTGCCGCGCAGAGCCGGTCACCGGAAGTAGATCCCGCTGATGAGTTCAGAAAGAGAAGCGGCGATCGGTTTGTCATCCGCGACCTTATCCGGCCGCCAGCTTTCAAGATAGATCTCGCCGGTTGCCCGCTGATACAAAATGGAATGCGCGGCATAGCCCGTCCAGCCGATGCAGATAAACTGCTTTGCCTCCTGCAGGAGATGCGCTTCCGACGGGTTTTCCTCTGCGTGTTCCTCCCAGTCCTGATAGAATTCCTCGGTCAGTGCACAGACGCCGTATTTCTGAAACAGCACATCGTTGTCCGTTTCGCCGGTATGCTTCAGCACCGAAAACAAAATCGGCCCCTCATCGAACGGATAGCAGCTGCCGTTCGCGGACTGCTTCATGCAGTCATACGCGCCGCAGATATAGGAATGCCAGTAGAGATTGATATAATCCGCGATGTCATCGGGCAGGTCAAAGCCGAATTTCTCCCGGAACGGCGCAAGATCTGTTTTCGTCGTGCGCGGGATCAGGAAATGCTGCCGGAACAGCGCGGTCATTTCGTCCGGTACGCCCTCGTATTCGCACGGGTTGAAGAAACCGGGCCTTGCCATTGCTTTTTGGCTGTAGGTCAGAAGTGCATTTTTCATGGATGTCACCTCGATTGTAACTGCTGTGTCGCGGGCACTTTCCGAATCGCTGCTGCGATTCGGCTTTCTCAGGGCTTGCAGCCCTGAGCACCCGCGTTCGCGCTGGAAGCTCGCGCTGACTTCGCCATCGCTATGCTTCACGCGCGCTGCGAATCCCTTTGGGATTCGCTTGGGGACGCCCTCTCTTACAGGGCGTCCCCCTTCCAAAAACGCTCCCCCGGAGCGTTTTTGAAATTCCCCCTTGCGGTGCGCCTGACGATAGGGGAGTTTCGTACTCTGCGGAGTGCGACGGGGGCTCTGCCCCTCGACCCCGCAAACTTTTGAAAAAGTTTGATCAAAACTTTTATTTTTTGCCCGACCGGTTGCGTTCCTTTGTCCACATAACGGGGTCTGGGGCGGAGCCCCATTTTGAATCCGCCGGCGGCACCGCTTAATTCTGAATACGCTTGAACTGCTTTTCGATCTGGTATTTCGATAACAAAAACAGCACCGGGCGGCCGTGCGGACAATGCCGGATCTGGTCATTCTCCCAGACCTGCACCGCCAGCGACTGCAGTTCTTCCTTCGTGTTATGCGTTCCCGCGCGGATCGCCGCCTTGCACGCCAGATCATGGAACATGTCATCCAGCAGATGCATGTCCGGCTGCACCTGATTTTTCAGGCAGTTCGCCGCAAGGTCGGCCGCGATCTGATCGAGGTCAAGCTCCGCGCAGGAAAGCGGTACGCCCGTCAGCTGCACGACCGGCGCCTCGCTGAAATCAAACGTAAACCCGCAGCCGAGCAGCGTCTCCTGCTGCTCCTGCAGGGCAGAGAGCTCGTCCGCCGTCAGCAGAACGCGCACCGGCGTCAGCAGCTGCTGACGGTCGCGGCATTCGCGGGTGCGGAACCGCTCAAACAGAATGCGCTCATGGGCGGCGTGCTTGTCGATCATCACAAACTGCTCGCCGGCCTCGGCCAGAATATAATTCTCAAACAGCTCCCCGATCACCGTGATTTTCTCGCGGCGGATCGCGGAGATCGCTTCATTGCGCGCCTCCGGTTCGTCGGGCAGCTCCTGTGGAGACGGCTCCGGTCTCTCTGCCGGTACTGTCTCCGGCATCGGCCGGACAGGGACTGCGGGCTGTGCGGTCAGATTGGAAAACGCCTTCAGTGCCTCCGTCACAGCAGGCTTCTGCGGTGATTTCGGCACGACAGGCTGCGGCGCTGTATGCTGCACCGGAACAGCCGGTCTGCTTACCGGCTCCGGCATCGGTGCGGGAGCCGACGGAGCGGCCGACTGTGTATGCGGCACCTCGGTCCGCTTCTCAAAGAGCGGCGCGGGCGTATTGCTGTCCGTGCCGGCGACCGGCGCGAACCAGTCCTGCTTCGGACGCTGCGGCGTATAGATCTGCGGCGTGATCTTCGGCATGACGGGCGGCTGTTCGGCAGGCTTTTCCTGCTCCGGGATCTGAAATTCGTAGATCAGATTATGCTGTTCGAGCGCGCCCAGCACCGCAAAATACACCGCATTATAAATGCGCTTTTCGTCGGAGAAGCGCACCTCGGCTTTCGTCGGGTGCATGTTGACATCGACGATGCGCGGCGAGACCGTGACCGTCAGCACGCAGGCCGGATATTTTCCGGTCATGATGAGCGTTTTATAGGCTTCCTCGATCGCGGAGATCAGCGTAAACGAACGCACGGAGCGTCCGTTGATAAAGAAAAGCTGGTGCGAGCGGTTCGGGCGCGCATACAGCGGCTTCATCACATAGCCGCCGACCGTGATGCCGCCGTTTTCCTGTCCCTGATACTGAACGGGGAGCAGGTCGCGGGCGAAGTCCTTGCCGAAGATCGCATAGATCGCGGAATAAAGCTCGCCGTCGCCGGGCGTGACAAATTCGGTTTTGTTCTCGCGGATCAGCCGGAAGGAGATCTCCGGATGCGACAGCGCGATCTTCTGAAAGATATTCGCGGCGGCATTGCCCTCGGCGGTATCCTTTTTGAGAAAGCCTGCACGCACCGGCACATTATAAAACAGGTCGCGCACGACGACCGTCGTACCCTCGGGGCAGCCGCTCTGCTCAAAGGCGGTCTCCTCGCCGCCTTCGATGCGGTAATGCGTGCCGTATTCCGCACCCGGCTGACGGGTCAGGACTTCCGTCCGGGAGACGGCGCAGATCGAAGCGAGTGCCTCGCCGCGGAATCCGAGCGTGAAGATCGTTTCGAGATCCTCTGCGGTGCTGATCTTGCTGGTCGCATGGCGGAGAAATGCCGTCCGTACCTGCTCCGGCGCGATGCCGCAGCCGTCATCGGTGACGCGCAGATAGAGCACACCGCCGCGCTTCAGTTCCGCGGTGATGCGCTTGGCGCCGGAATCAATGGCATTTTCCGTCAGCTCCTTGAGGACGGATGCGGGGCGTTCAATGACCTCGCCCGCTGCGATCAGCTCGGCGATTTCCTTCGGTAAAACGTGAATCTCAGGCACAGGTTTATCCTTTCTAGGCGGCTGTTTATCAGCTCACCAGTCATCCTGTATCGTGGTATGCAAAAGCTGTTCCAGACCGTCAAAAACAGCTTTTATCCTTGCATCCTTCCGGATGCCCCAATATAAGTCGTCCGTTGTGACGATCCCGATATAGTTGGTTTTTTCGGGGTCATAATCTTCGCTGTTCCAGCGGGCAAAGTCCCGGACGCACAGCAGCGAGATGCTGAGAAACGGGTTCTGCGCCGTGAACCGATCTGCCGGGAACAGACCCGTGCTGCGCAGATATTGTTCGATCTGTGCGGTGTCCCATGTCTCGGAGATATCGCGGGTTTTGAAGTGATAGTATACGTAATCCATTGTCAGTGTCTCCGTCAGTATACGGCGGGCGGCTTGCTTCGCGCTTCACTCGTCGCGGCTGATGCCGCTTTTATGTTCAGCGCACGCGGCGAATCTCTTTGAGATTCGCCTGATAAGAAGTATCCGCTGCGCGGATGCTATTATAGAATGGGGACCTCTATCGCAGGTCCCCAAGCCCGCCGAGCTCTTGAACGCAGGGGAGTTTCGCCGTCTGCGGACGGCGACGAGGGCGCTGCCCTCGACCCGCGAGCTTTTGAAAAAGCTCGACCAAAACTTTTGATATGGCTGCAAACGGTTCGCTTATTACCCGACCGGTTACGCCCCCTCTATCCACATAACGGGGTCCGGGGACTAGTCCCCGGCGGGGGTTTGGGGGCAGAGCCCCCATTTCAAATCCATCGGAGATACCGCTATCTCAGCATTGCCGTCAGGTCGAGCAGGAGCTCGCGGCATTCTTCGTCGGTCAGCTCATTGACATGGGTCTTGGAAAGCTGCGCAATGACCTGCGCGTCGGCATCCGCGGAAAAGCTCATCTGCCCTGCGGATTCCGCCGCAAGCTTCGCCTGATAGCTCTCCTTCTCCGCTTTGGACTGCGCTTCCATTTCGGTCAGCAGTGCTCTTGCGCGGTTCGTCACCTGTGTGGGCAGACCCGCCAGTTTCGCGACCTCAATGCCGTAGCTGTCATCCGCTGCGCCGTCCACGATCTTGCGCAGGAACCGGATCGTATCGCCGTGTTTTTTCACGGCGACGCTCAGATTCCGCACGCCGTCGCACTGACCCGCCAGCATCGTCAGCTCGTGATAATGCGTCGCAAACAGCGTCTTGCAGCCGATCTTTTTGCCGGAGATGAACTCCGCGACCGCCCGCGCAATGCTGATGCCGTCAAATGTGGATGTACCGCGCCCGACCTCGTCCAGAATGACAAGGCTCTGCGCAGTCGCACGCTTCAGGATCGTCGAGACCTCGTGCATTTCGACCATGAACGTCGATTCGCCCGCGGTCAGGTCGTCCGATGCGCCGACACGCGTGAAGATCTGGTCAACGACCGAAATTTTCGCGTAGGACGCCGGCACAAAGCTGCCCATCTGCGCCATGAGCACGATCAGCGCGGTCTGACGCATGTAGGTCGATTTGCCGCTCATGTTCGGCCCCGTGATGATCGCGAGGCGGTTGGCCTTCTGGTCAAGCAGGACGTCATTCGGCACAAAGACCGTATCCGTCAGCATCTGCTCGACGACCGGATGCCGCCCGTCGTGGATCTCGATCCTGCCGTCCACGGCGATCTCCGGCTTGCAGTATTCGTTTTCGAGTGCGGTCAGCGCGAGCGAGCAGAGCACATCCACCTGCGCGACCGCCGCTGCCGTATCCTGCACGGTCTTGAGCTGCTGTGCGAGAAATTCGCGCAGCTCCGAGAAAATCACGCTTTCCAGTGCAAGTGCCTTATCCTTTGCGCCGACGATCGTGTTTTCCGCATCGCGGAGCTCCTGCGTGATGTAACGCTCACAGTTTGCGAGCGTCTGCTTGCGGATCCACTCCGGCGGCACCTGCTCGTAATACGACCGCGACACCTCAAGATAATAGCCGAACACGCGGTTATAGCCCGTTTTCAGATTCTTGATGCCGGTGCGCTCGCGCTCGCGGTTCTCGATCTCCGTGATCAGCTCCGTGCCGTGGTTCATCGCGTGGCGCAGCTGATCGAGCTCCTGATGAAAGCCGTCGCGGATGACGCCGCCGTCCTTGATCTGCACAGGCGGCTCCTCAACGAGTGCGCGCTCGATCAGATCGGAGATCTCATTCAGCGGCGAAATTTCGGATTCGAGCTTCGTCAGCAGCTTGGACTGCGTCAGCTTCTGCAGCTGTGCCTTGATCGCAGGCAGCTGCAGTGCAGTCTGCGAAAGTGCCTTCATATCGCGCGGCGTCGCCTTCTGGAACATGACGCGGGACATCAGGCGTTCGAGGTCGAACACCTTGTCCAGCAGATCGCGCAGCTCGGTCATGGCGACGCTGTTTTTCATCAGTACCTCGACGGCATTCAGCCTGTCCATGATGCGGACGGGCGTCGTCAGCGGCTGCTCCATCCATGTGCGGAGCATACGCCGTCCCATGGCGGTCTCAGTCTGGTCAAGCACGCCGAGCAGCGAGCCCTTTTTCTCATGCGAGCGCAGCGTTTCGGTCAGTTCGAGGTTGCGCCGCGCATTCGCGTCCAGCCCCATGATGCCGTCTTTGCCGTGGATCGTGATCTCGGTAAAGCGGCCGACCAGCGCGCGCTGTGTCTCCGCGATATACTGGAACAGTCCGCAGCAGACGCACGCATCTGCGCCGTTTTCGGAGATACCGAGCGCGGTGAAGCTCTCGGCGGCGCATTGCTTTAAGACGGTCTCGCGCTGCTGCTCCGGAGAGAAGCAGGCGTCATCCCGCAGCGTGACCATGCAGTTCGTGCGCGTTTTCAGGAAGTCCGCCACGGGCTTATAATCCAGAAAATCCTTCGTGATGAGCAGCTCGGACGGGTGATACCGGTCAAGCAGGCTGATCAGGTCATCCGTGCGGGTCTTGCCCTCCAGCCGGTGCAGATTGACCGCGCCGGTCGAGATATCCGCTGCGCAGAACGCGATCTCCTCGTCACGGCTCCACACCGCGGCGAGGTAATTGCAGTTGGATTCATCGAGCATACTCGATTCGATCAGCGTACCCGGCGTGACGACACGGATGACGCCGCGCTCGACCAGACCCTTTGCGAGTGCCGGATCCTCCATCTGCTCGCAGATCGCGACGCGGTAGCCGAGATTGACGAGCCGCTTCAGATACTGCTCCACGGCATGATACGGCACGCCGCACATCGGGGCGCGCGTCGGCAGACCGCAGTCGCGGCCGGTCAGTGTCAGCTCCAGAAGCTTGGAAACAAGGATCGCGTCATCAAAGAACATCTCGTAAAAGTCACCGAGACGGAAAAACACGATCGCGTCGCCGGATGCATCCTTGACCGCAAGGTACTGCTGCATCATCGGCGAAAGCTTGGAGCGGTCGATCTCCATACCCATGGCGCGGATCAGTGGCAGCCGCCGCAGGCCGAGCAGTCGCCGCTGCAGGAAGCCGCAGCCGTTGCGTCGAACGAATCCGGATCCTGTCCGGCGGCGCTGTATGCGATCACGCGGTTGATGCCGTCGAGCAGCTGCTCAAATTCGGCGCGCACCGCCTGATACTGCCGCATCGCGTCGTTCGCCATGATCTGCGAATACAGGCCGCGCACCTCCTCGCCGAGTGCCTTGACGCGGGCTTCGTCCTGCTCCGGCACGTCCTCCGCATTGCCGAGGTCAAGGCGCTTCTGATTGAACTGCGCGATCAGATTCTGCAGGTCGGTGTCCCTGTCATTTTCCTCGGACGCCTTGCGGAATGCAAGATAGCGTTCGTCCTTCTGCAGCTCTCTGCCGAGCTGCTTTGCCATTTCGAGTAAATCTGCCATGGTAAAAAACTCCTTTATATCAATGATTTCAAACAGGTAAAAAAGCGGATCAGGCATAGCCGGAGCCTGCGAGCTTCCAGCCCTCTGCTTCTGTATGCGTAATGATCCACTTCCAGCCGCGCTGTGTGCGGCCGTCAAAGGTCGGTTCAGAGAACACCTTGCTGGTCGTAAAGTCGGAATCCAGCACGATGATATCATCGACATCCTTGCCGTGATAGTTATGCATTTCATCCTGCGAGAGCGCTTCGCTGTAACTGAGCTTTGTCATGAAACAGCCCTCAAAATCTCGGAAACCGCTCCTCGCAAGCGAAACTGCTTCGCGGATATCCGCCTCGGAATGCGTGCCGGTGCCGTCACTTGTCCTGACCTTTGCGAACAGCGAAATGCCGCAGGCTGCATGGTCAAGGAGCGCGGCGCCTGCCAACAGGACTGCTGCTGTGATGATTGCTGCTTTCTTTTGCATAATATTTCTCCTTTTTCGTTGTGCGGCGGGTTCGTTGAATACAAGCTTTACGCCGGATGCATTCCGCCGGAAAGCTCCGCTCTTGCGGTATGTGTTTCCAGATCGGCCAGACGGGTCGGCAGCGGGATGCGGCTTTCCTTTTCGGTGAACTGCATTGCCAGTGCTGCGGCCGTATCCAGCGAAATGTCATTGCCGACCGAGATAAACACCGGCTTCACACCGGTATGCGTCCGCAGAACGCGGCCGTACACCTCGCCGCCGATGACGATATCCGTATAGCTGCCCGCTTCCGGGGCGGGCTCGGTATAACCGGTATCGAGCACGCGGTAATAGGTCTTTGCAACGCCGAATGCCGGGATCCCCAGCAAAAGCGCGGCGTGCGACGCGATGCCCATGTGCCGCGGATGCAGATAGCCGTTGCCGTCAAAGACGCAGAGCTCCGGGCGGTGCTGCAGCTTTCCGAATGCCTCCTGCACAAGCGGCAGTTCCCGGAATGCGAGAAATCCCGGACAGTACGGCACGGCGATCACACCGTCCGCCCGCGCAGTCTCCAGCACCGCATGGGTCTGCGCGTCCAGCACGACAATGCAGCAGACTGCGTGCTCTTTGCCGTCCGGCGCGTTCCAGTAGGCAAGGTCAATGCCCGCGACTGTTTTCAGCGCGGAAAAATCGCGGCAGTCGGTCAGCCGGAGCTTTCCGCCGAGCTGCTCCTGTATCTGCGCAAATCCGCGCTGCTTTTCAGGGGAAAGTTCACTCTGCATGGCTGTCCTCCCGTATGATCTCACCGGAGAGCGCCCAGTTCTTGACGCCGGTGACCTTCACATCGAGCAGCTGCCCGATCTCCTCCGGCGTGCCCGGTGCTTCGAGCACAAGGCCGTGACGGGTCTTGCCGAGCAGCAGACCCGTTTCGGGGTCGCGCTTTTCCGCAAGGAACCGGACATTCTTGCCGAGGAACCGCTTGTTGAATTCCTCGGAGATCTCCCGCTGCCGTGCGAGCAGTCTGCTCATGCGCGCCGCGATCTGCTCCTGCGTACAGACGAATTCCATATCCGCAGCCTTGGTTCCGGCGCGTCTGCTGTAGATAAACGTATAAAGATTGTCGTACTTCACGCGCTCGACGATCTCCATGGTGCCCTCGAAATCGGCATCGGTTTCCGTCGGGAAGCCGACGATCAGGTCGCTGGAAAAGCCGAAATCGGGGTCCTTCTCTCTGGCATAATCCACAATTTTCAGATAGGTTTCCAGTGTATAATGCCGGTTCATTTCTTTGAGGACGCGGTCGCTGCCGCACTGTACCGGCAGATGCAGATGATGCTCGATATGTTTGGAGCCGAGCATCGTGTCGATCAGCTCCGGTGTCGCGTCCTTCGGGTGCGAGCTCATGAAGCGGATGAAATAATCGCCCTCGATCGCGTCAAGCCGCCGGAGCAGCGCCGGAAAATTGATCTCCTCCGCAAGGCCGCGGCCGTAGCTGTTGACGTTCTGGCCGAGCAGCAGAATCTCCTTATAGCCCTGCGCGATCAGGCCGCGCACCTCCTGCTCGATCGCTTCGGGAGTGCGGCTGCGCTCTCTGCCGCGGACATACGGCACAATGCAGTATGTGCAGAAATTGTTGCAGCCGTACATGACCGGCACACTGGCCTGAAAGCCGGAATCCCGCACGGTCGGGAGGGACTCGTCCGGCAGACCCGCAAAATCAAGCGATTCCGCACGCTTTTCCCCGCGGTAGATCTCCGCGAGCGCGCCCGGCAGACGCTCCATTGCGCCGGCGCCGAGCACCAGCTTCACAAAGGGATAGGATTTGCGGAGCAGCGCACGGACCTCCTCCTCCTCGGCCATGCAGCCGCACAGTCCGACGACCAGCCGCGGATTTTTCTCGTAGATCGGCTTTAATGCGCCGAGCCTGCCGATGACGCGGGTCTCCGCGTGTGCGCGCACGGCGCAGGCATTGAACAGAATGACATCCGCCTCCTCCGGCGTGTCGGTCAGCTCGTAGCCGAGGTCCTGCAGAATGCCCTTGTATTTTTCACCGTCACAGAAATTGAGCTGACAGCCGAAGCTCTGGACAAATGCGCGCGCGGGATGCGTAAAGGTTTCGAGTACGGCGCGGATCTGTTCCCGGATCTGCGTGCCGGTATCTGCCATTCTAATCTTCCTTTCTCAGTTCAGCTTCACCTGTAGATAACAAGCCACTCTATATTATAACATATTATTCCGTGAATTTCAATGGGAGAGAAATGAAAAAAGTATGAAGCCTGTAGGAATGTCAATGATAGGTGACAGATTCCTTCCAAAAAAATACGAAGCACCAGAATTGGAAAGCCCAGCCTATGGAGGGAGCCACAGGCGACCGGAACAGGCTGGGCTTTCCGGCACTCACATGACTGCCAGATA
>JAFWQJ010000050.1 GCA_017545185.1 Oscillospiraceae bacterium
CGCGGGGCGCGATTTCGGGGGTGACAACCCAGGGGGACAGGGGGATGCGCTCCTTCGTCGCTTATTCCCCCTATCCCCCTAGGTTTTCGCCCCCGAGCCCCCGCTTTCCTGACCCCTTGACCCCCTTGGGGCGCACCGCATACCTTTTATCTGTTCGCTGCTTTCAGTTCTGCGTATCGTTTCGTTTACGCGCTGTGAATGGGGGCTTCTCCCGAATTGGCTCCCTGTGCTTATACGCGGTCATCTCCCGGGCGGCATTCACTATTCACTGAATTGGGATTACCGGTATGCTGTCGGCAGGCTTCAGCATTGGGAGAAGTGAATCCAAAGAAGCCGCGATCAGCGGCGTGTACTGCGAAGGTTGGGAGTGCTTCGCCAACCGTCTCCGGAGGGAAACGGCTGTCGGCCCTGCCGACCCCGCCTTGAAATGTTCATAATATCGTGGTATACTATGAGCTGAACAAAATAAACTGAGGAGGTGCCGATATGGCAGAGATTCAGCTGAAACCGCTGGAACCTTCCGACCGGGAACAGTTTATCCGGGACAATCAGGAGGCGTTCCGGTACGGCGCACTGGAAGAATTCGGTCAGCGGGACGATCACTTTGAGGAGGAAGGCGAGATCATCTCCCGCAAAACGATCGAGCAGTCGATCGACGGCGGCAGGGCTTACCGCATTCTGCAGGACGGCAAGCCGGTCGGCGGCACGGTCATCCGCACCGAATACGATCAAGGCGACTTGGAGCTGCTGTTCGTCTCCCCTGCCGTGCACAGCAAAGGCATCGGCTTGGCGGCATGGTGCGCGCTTGAGGCGATGCATCCGGAGGTCACCGTCTGGGAAACCGTGACGCCGTATTTTGAAAAGCGCAATATCCATTTTTATGTGAACCGCTGCGGCTTTCATATTGTCGAGTATTTCAACGAGCACCACTGTGATCCGCAGGATACAGACGGAGAGCTGTTCGAGATGTTCCGCTTTGAAAAGATCCTGCCCGGAACGCCGGAATCCCTGCAGGCACAGACCGCGCGCATCTCGCATTACGAAAACCTGATGCGGCAGGCGGAGACGCTGAATGCGGACGATCCCGCGCAGGGTGACGCGCTCCGTGCGCTGTCGGGCTACTACGGCAGCGATGCGTGGAAGCGCGATCTTGCCGCCGATGAAGCGGGGCTGCTCCCGCCGGAGCTGCTGCGCGGCGTGCTCTCCGAGGACGGGCTCTATGATCTGCTGGAACAGCACGATATGCTTTGAAGCAAACAACATACAGAAAGGGTGTATACAATGAACAGTTCAATCAACGAAACACAAATCACGGCACAGGAGCTTGCGGATTCCGTCTGCGAAAGCGGAACGATCACACACGGCCGCACGCTGGATTTTGACATTGTGGTCGTCGGCGCGGGCGCGGCAGGCGTACCGGCAGCGGGCTGGGCGGCAGAGCTCGGCGCAAAGACCGCGCTGCTGCAAAAGGAATCGAATGTCGTTTCGCAGGGCAACTGCGGCTCTGCGATCATCCGCTCCCGCTCAACGGAAGCGGGCATCGCAAAATGGATCCACCACACGAACAGCCTCTGTGCATGGCGCGCCGATACGAAGCAGCTGCGTGCTTATGCCGAGCACTCCGAGGAAGCGATGATCTGGTTTCTGAACCGCGCGGGTCTGACCGCGGAGACGGAATACGGCGACGGCAGCCGCGTGGACAGCAACACCGAAAGCGCCAAGCTGCTGAACGACGGCGACAAGCTCTGCGCATTCCGCAGCACGAGCGGCGATTTCACGGGGCTGTGGCAGGATCGCGGCAACACCTACGATTACGGGGACGATCACTGTTATTTCTGGGCGCCGTGGATCGGGCCGAAGCCGCTGAACGTCGGTCATGCGCTGCGGAAGGTGCTGGATAACGTGACGGCGAAATGCCCGAATCTGGAACTGTTCTTCTCGACGCCGGCCGTGCAGCTTGTGACCGAAAACGGCAGAGTGACCGGCGTCATCGGCAAGAGCAAAGACGGCAGCTATACGCTGTTCCGGGCGGCAAAGGCGGTCATCCTCGCGACGGGCGACTACACGAACAATCCGGCCATGGTCGCGCGCTGGTGCCCGGATATCGCGAAATTTGACAAAAAGCAGTTCGGCAAGACCGGCGACGGCCATATTCTCGCGGTCAGCGCGGGCGCACACATGGAGCCCGCAGGACATACCAAAATGATGCACGATTTCGATTCCGCGCTGATGTTCGAGGAGCCGTTCCTCTATCTGAACATGAACGGCGAACGCTTCACGAATGAATACACCGGCTTTGTGTATATGGGCAATCTGCTGCGCGATCAGCCGGCCTATAAGGGCAGTATGCTCGACGCGGATCATCCGGACGGCTCGAAGGGCTGGTACTGCACGGTATACGACAGCAACTACATGGAATGGGATAAGGATTCCTTTGTGGACGGCCCCGTGCCGCCGTTCGTCATGGAGAAATTCATTCCCGGTGCGGTGGAGAACCCGCAGGGCGTGTTCAAAAATCTGATCGACCTGCACCGCTGCGATACGCTGGAAGAACTTGCCGCAGAGCTCGGTCTCCCCGCAGAGAACATGCTCGCATCCGTTGAACGCTACAATCAGCTCTGCGAACAGGGCTGCGATACCGATTTCGGCAAGCCTGCAAAGTATCTGCATCCGATCCGGAAGCCGCCGTTCTGGGGTGCGCGCAAGCATATCCGCGTTTCTGCGGGCGTTTCCGGCATCCGGATCAACGAACACGCACAGGCACTGGATGCGGACGGCAGGCCGATCCCGGGGCTCTACTGCGCGGGCAATCTCGGCGGGCCGTTCTTCGGCGGCGCGGATTATCCGTTCCATCAGACCGGACTGTCGCTCGGCCGCTGCTACACCTTCGGCATGATCGCTGCAAAGCACGCAGCGGGCG
This sequence comes from Oscillospiraceae bacterium, assembly GCA_017545185.1. Lineage (GTDB taxonomy): Bacteria > Bacillota > Clostridia > Oscillospirales > Ruminococcaceae > Firm-04. The sequence goes on from JAFWQJ010000050.1 coordinate 2,921, forward strand.
CGGCTTTCTGAACGGACTTCTCCCGATGCCGAAGCGCGGCAAAAATACAGAAAAAAAGGGACACTGACCGCACAAAGCCAGTGTCCCTTCTGTTTTATTCTTCTTTCCCGCTTTCCGCTGCGCCGGCGTCCTCCCCTTTCAGGAACGCCAGACATCCGCATTCGCTCGGGTGATCGAGCAGCATGGCCTGTTTGCCGGTATACTTCCGGATCACCAGTGCGATCGTGAGGTCACCGCCCGCCAGCAGGATATTGACCAGCCCGATCGCCAGCAGCATGACGTTTCCGACCGCGATCGCAATGAGTGACGGCAGCAGTCCGAGCACTGCGAACGGCATCAGCAGGCCGCGGTAATAGCTCTTGACGTCCATTGGCTCCTTACAGTTGCAGTACGGTGTCAGCGATGACCACATCACGCCGAAGCGGATGCTCTTCCAGCCGTTTTTGCAGGAGGACACCCAGCCCAGCCCATGCAGAAACTCATGAACCGGAATGGAGATCAGCATCGCGAGCCAGAACACGATGCCTCTGAAATCGGAAAAGGCCGTTTCGCGCCTGATGACGTTCACCAGACCGTAAAGCAAGCCCAGCAGAATGCATATCGGCAGTGAGGTAACAAGCATCATGAGGTTTGCTTTCAGGATCGAGATTGTTGCATCCTCACGGACATAGCCCTGCTGTTCCAGCTCTGCCTGAATGCGCGCACATTCCGCCTTCCGCGCCTCTGCAGCGGTCTGTTTTTTTGTATCCTGTTCCATTTTCCGCTCCTTATCCGACCATGTGAGAGATAAAGATCTCCAGTCCGATGCCGATCAGCAGCAGGCCGCCGAGCACCGTTGCCTTCCCTGCCAGCTTCATGCCGAATTTCCGGCCGAGCTGGATGCCCGCCATGCAGATCGCAAAGGTCACAGCTGCAATGATGAATGCCGCGCCCAGCGCGTGCGCGAGATCGTAATCCGCGATCGTAAAGCCGACCGACAGCGCGTCAATGGACGTCGCGATGCCCTGCAGCAGCAGTGCGCCGAGTCCCAGCGCCGCTGTGGTTTCCGTTTCCGGCGCCGACTTGCTGCGCAGTCCCTCGATGACCATTTTGCCGCCGATCGCCGCAAGCAGGATCAGCGCGATCCACGGGATCATCTTTTCAAAGGCGCGGAAATGCTCCGCGACCGTGCGGACGCAGAACCAGCCGAGCAGCGGCATCGCTGCCTGAAAGCCGGCGAATACGCCCGAGATCCGCGCCGCGCCGCTGCGCCGCATCTTCGGATCGTTCAGTCCGTTGGCCAGTGAAACCGTAAAGGCGTCCATGGCAAGTCCCGCGCCGAGCAGGATATTCGTCAGAAGAAATGCAATTGTCATATCAACGTAACAGCCCTTTCTCGTTTTTCATAAAATCGCCACGTTATTATAACACAAACTGAAAGAAAACGCAAGCGATTCGCAGGATTTATCCGCTGACAGCAGCCCGCCGGGAAACGGACATGATGCCCCGTACCCATAATATGCAGGAAAATGCCGGAAAAGCATAAAAAGTGAACAGCTGCGGCTTCGCCTTCGGCGGAAAAACATATCCGCCGGCAGAGAATACCGCAGCTGTTCACGGTCAGCGTTCAGCTGCATTTCTGTCAGTGCTGCTGTGCGTCAGAATGTGACGCCGCGACCCGCGACCGGATCTCCTGAAAAAGCAGCGGGAAGCCCTTGTATCCGAAAACGAGCCCGAAAAAGAGAAAACCGATGATCCTGACAGGATCCGGACGGGTATCGGATGCAATGACAGCCTCCTTCAGATCCTCGGAGCACCGGATCGGGATGCTTTCTCCCTCCTCCAGCGTTCCGGAGACATTGTCTTTCGAGAATGTCAGCGGCGTACCGTCTGCACCGTCGTACCGGATGACGATGTCGCTGTAATATTTTCTGCGGCTTTTGCTTTTGCCTTTGGTGCTGTGATGCTTTGCACTGATGACCGTCCCGCTCATTGAGACCGGACAGCGCTTGTCATTCTGCTTCGGTTTTACGTATGCATTGACTGATAAAAACACAAACAGCAGTGCGATCAGGCATACGATGATGCATCCGATCAGATAGGAAAGAGGCTGCCGCTCTGATTCTTGCTTTTTGATTTCCGTAAGAAGCCCTCCTTTTTGTCAGTTGTTGTCATTATAACATATTATGTAGTAAAAAGCAAGGTGCGCGCAGTATTTTCATGCAGCAACCAGCCTGCCGGCGAACTTCAGGAATCGCCCGCGGGGGCTGCCCCGCGCAGGATATATGCGGCGTATGCGAGGTAGATCACGCAGACCGGAATGAAGAACCACATATGCTCCGGTTCCGTACTGCCGATGAAGCTCAGCGAATTGTGCAGGATATGCAGCAGCACACCGGGAAGCAGGCTTTTGCCGGTCACCAGCAGCGCACCGCTGCAGATGCCGAAGCAGCATGCAAATCCGACCTGCATCAGCGTATCCCCGACCGGTGCGCCGTAGGCGATGTTCACAAGATGCCCGATGCCGAAGCTCAGTGCCGCGATCCAGAAGGCGCGGCGCTCGTTCTCTTTTGCGATCGCATGATACAGGATGCTCCGGAGGATCAGCTCCTCAAGGAAGGGGCCGAACACGCCGATCGCGAGCACGCCGAGCAGATTGGCTGCCGCGCTCTGTTCCCGCAGGCCGAAGCCCGACCAGATATTGACCGTCGCAGCGATCAGCGGCGGGATCAGATACAGAGCGCGTTTCATATCCCCGCGGAACCGGCAAAGCCCGAAATGCTCCGCAAGCCCGTTCTTCCGGATAAACAGCAGCAGCACCGCGCAGATCACCAGTCCGGCAGCGATCTGCAGGGCGTAATTGATCACCGGATCTTCTGTCTGGATGCCCGCCGAGCCGAACCCGACCACATAGATCACGATCCAGATGACCGCAAACAGTACCGGCTTATTCTCATAAAGCTTCTTCATGTTCTTCTCCTTTCACGGCGGCGACTGCACCGAACAGGCTGCGGGTCAACAGCCTTTCGCAGTATGCCGCATCATACTGCATCGCATTGTTTGCAAGCAGACAGGCACAGCCGTGCACGGTCATGAACAGCTGCGCAAAGACCGCCTCTGCCTGTTTCGGCGTCAGCTTTGCCTCCGCCGCGACCGCTTCCAGCAGCGGGGCATTCTCCGGTGCGGCGGTCAGCGCGGCAAGCGGCGTATCCGGCAGCATCCCCGACTGGAACAGGAACCGGAACAGATCGCACTCCTCCGCGGCAAAACGGATATACCGCAGGCCGATGCAGAGCAGCCGGTTCTCCCCTTCTGCGGGCGGCTGCATCAGGAATGCGGTGTGGAACGCATCAGCCTGCACAAAGACCGCGGCCTTCAGCGCCTCTGCGGTATGATAATGGTACATGACCGGCTGTGTCGAGCAGCCGAGCTTTTTGGCGACGCTCCGGATATTGAGCGCCTCAAAGCCGGATTCCCGCACAAGCTGAAAGCCGGCCTCCGCGATCATCTCCGCGGTGATCTTTGCCTTCGGCGGCATCATCATCCCTCCTTATAACGAATGTTATATAACACTTGTTATTATACATATCACAGCGTATTTTGTCAAGAGCCGACAGATACGATTCGGAAGAATGCACAAAAAGAGAATTGTAAAACTATACGGATGCACAAAACGCCGAAATCTCTTTCGTATCACAGAACATACACATTTTTATGATATACTCCCCACATATTTCGGTACGGGATGCCGGAATATCAATCTTTGAAAGGTCGTGATACTTTGCTCGGACTGAAAGGGATTACCAAGGATTATCTCTCCGGAGATACCGCGGTGCACGCACTCAGAGGGATCGACATCCAGTTCCGTCAAAACGAATTTGTCGCGGTGCTGGGACCTTCCGGCTGCGGCAAGACCACGCTGCTGAACATCATCGGCGGTCTTGACCGTTACACGGAGGGCGACCTGACCATTGCGGACAAATCGACCAAAGAATACAAGGACAGAGACTGGGATCATTACCGGAACCATACGATCGGATTTGTCTTTCAGACCTATAACCTGATCCCGCACCAGACCGTGCTCTCCAATGTGGAGCTCGCACTGACGCTCTCGGGTATTTCCAAGACGGAACGCCGCGAGCGCGCCGTCAAAATGCTGGAGCGCGTCGGACTGGGCGACCAGCTCAAAAAGAAGCCGAACCAGATGTCCGGCGGTCAGATGCAGCGCGTCGCGATCGCGCGTGCGCTCATCAACGATCCGGAGATCCTGCTCGCCGACGAGCCGACCGGCGCACTCGATACCGAGACCAGCGTGCAGATCATGGATCTGCTGAAGGAGATCGCGAAAGACAGACTGGTCATCATGGTCACGCACAACCCCGACCTTGCAGAGCAGTATGCAACGCGCATCATCCGTCTGCTGGACGGCAAGGTGCAGAGCGACTCGAAGCCCTATTCCGAAAAGCAGGCAGAGGCCGACCGCAAAAAGGCGCTGAAAAAGAAGGAAAAGGAAGAAGCCGCCGCCGCGAAAAAGAGCAAAAAAGTCTCCATGAGCAGCGGCACGGCACTGTCGCTTTCGCTGAACAATCTGCTGACGAAAAAGGGCAGAACGATCCTGACGGCGTTCGCGGGCAGCATCGGCATCATCGGCATCGCGCTGATCCTGTCGCTCTCGGACGGCTTCCAGACCTTTATCAATACCGTGCAGGAAAACACGCTTTCCTCGTATCCGCTGACGATCATGTCGCGGGCGGTCGATCTGACGAGCCTGATCGAGAATGTGACGGGGCAGGCGGAGCATACCGACCAGCACCCGCTTGACAAGGTCTATTCTACCGGACAGGAAGCGAAAATGCTCAACACGATGATGTCCGAGGTCAAGCAGAACGATATGGCAGGCTTCAAAAAGTATATTGAAGATCATGCCGACGAGCTGGACAAATACAACATCGCGTATAACTATAACATTCAGCCGCAGGTGTTCATGGCGGATACCAGCGAAAAGGTCACGCCGGTCAACCCGAATCCGCTGCTCGATGCCTACTATCAGGCACTCGGCTACGATATGGGCAACATGTCGTCATCCTACGCGGAGCTGATGCAGACGAGCACGAACAGCATGGATATCTGGACGCTGCTCTACGGCGACCGTGCGCTGCTCGATCAGCAGTATGATGTCATCAGCGGTCACTGGCCGGAGAACATGAACGAGGTCATCCTCGTGGTCGATGAGTACAACGAGATCAACGGCATGACGCTCTACGGTCTCGGCCTGCGCGACCCGTCCGAGATCTCGGAGATGATGACGCAGATCATGGAAGGCGAGCAGATCAAAGAGGAATACGCAAGCTATCACTATAAAGACCTCATGAATATGCAGTTCAGCGTCATCCTCAATACGGATTACTACGAATTTGACAAGGCCGCGAACTGCTGGAAGGACCGCACCCGCGATGACGAATATATGGCGAAGAAGGTCGATGACGGCGTGCAGGTGCATATCTCCGGTATCGTCCGCAAGAAAGAGGGCGCCGTCAGCGGTGCGCTGATGCCCGGAACGATCTGCTATACGCAGGAGCTGGTCGATTATCTGCTTGACGAGATCGCCGATACCGAGATCGTCAAGGCACAGCAGGACGACCCGGATACCGACGTTTTCACCGGCTATGAGTTCGAGGCTCACGACGATGTGACCATTGACGATGTGTACGAATATCTCGACAATCTGAGCGAGGCGGAATTTGCGCAGCTGCAGATGATGTTCTCCAATATGTACGGCAATTCGATCAAGCCGGAGGATGTGATCGGCAGCCTCAATTCCATGAGCGACGAGGAGCTGGTCGAGGCCGTTGCGCCGTCCGTCATGGGCGACGTCAAACTGGAGGACGCAAAGGCATTCGCCGCGACCGAACAGGGTCAGGGCGCACTCATGATGATGCTCGCGGAGCAGGCCGGCACCGACCCCGATCCCGCAATGCTCGCAGACCTTGACGATGACACGCTGCTGACACTCTATACAGAGATCGTCAAGTCGCAGCTGACCGCCGACGTCCTGCGCGAGAAGATCGCGAACATGAGTGAGGAGGAGGTCACGAAGCTGACCGAATCGCTCAATCCCGCAAAGGACAGAGAGAGCATGAAGGCCGCGCTCAAGACGATGGACGAGGAAATGCTGCTCAAGGTATTCCGGGAGCAGATCCTTGCGCAGAACACCGACAACACCTACGAGGGCAATCTGCAGAAGCTCGGCCTGCGCGACCCCGACAGCCCGTTTGCGATCCAGATCTACTCCGAAAGCTTTGCGGCAAAGGAGGAGTTCGAGGACTTCATCAAGGGCTACAACGACAGCCAGAAGGATGATGACGGCAAGATCGAATACACCGACTATATCGGCATTCTGCTGAGATCGGTCACGAAGATCATCAACATGGTCTCCTATGTGCTGATCGGCTTTGTTTCGATCTCGCTGGTCGTGTCGTCCATTATGATCGGCATTATCACGTATATCTCGGTGCTGGAGCGCACAAAGGAGATCGGTATTCTCCGTTCGATCGGCGCCTCCAAGCGCGATGTCAGCCGCGTGTTCAATGCGGAGACGTTCATCATCGGACTGGTCGCCGGACTGATCGGCGTGGCGGTCACGGTGCTGCTGGATATCCCGATCAATATGATCATCGAGAAGGTCTCCGGCGCGGCGCATGTCGCATTCCTGCGTCCGGCTTACGCGGCAATTCTGGTTGCGATCTCCGTTGTGCTGACACTGATCGCGGGCATCATTCCTGCAAGACTGGCCGCCAAGAAAGACCCGGTCATCGCCCTCAGAACAGAGTGAGCGCGGAGCCCGCGCGGGCGTAACCGCTATTCACACTTCACTATTCACTATCATAAAACGTGCCTTCCTTGTGAAAAAGGGAGGCACATTTGTTATATAAGGATCATTCATCCGGCCGAAAGCAGTTCACGCGGATATCATGTAATAAAACATTGCATTTTCCGGCGCGATGTGTTATAAGCGGGTAGAACCCGCCTCCATTTTAACGCCCATGCAGCGAAATCCGAAACTTTTTCGCCCTTCTCCCATTGAAATTCACCGGATAATGTGTTATAAGCGGGTAGAACCCGCCTCCGTTTTAACGCCCATGCAGCACACCCTGAAACTTTTTCGCCCTTCTCCCATTGAAATTCACCGGATAATGTGTTATAATAAATAACAGCCGGCGCGTTCCGGCTGAAATGTGGAAAGGCAGGAAAATAAAACAACATGAGTAAATTTCAGAAAACAGCAGCGGTCAGTGCGGCAGTTCTCGCACTGACCGGTACCGCAGCCGCGCTGCCGGCAGCACCGTTTCTCGCAGCGATCACAGCTTATGCAGAAGAAGCAAACCGCGTCACGGTCGATGACGTCGAGTACACACTGTATGAAGATCATGCTGCCGTTTATGATTATCTCGGCAGAAACAGATCAGAGATCACAATCCCGGATACCGTGGAGGGTCTGCCCGTAACAGCCGTCGAAGAAAACGCTTTTAACGGCACATCCCTCAAGAAGGTGATCCTGCCGGAAAGCGTGGCCGTGATCGGCAAGGGTGCATTCGCTTCAAACTACAGTCTGGAAAGCGTCACCTGTCCCGGTGTCAAAGAGATCGGCATGATGGCGTTTTATGTGTGCGAAGTACTGCAGTCCGTGACGCTGCCGGAGGGTCTTACGACAATCGGATATTCGGCATTCAACGGCTGCAAGGCTTTGACGGAGATCAAGGCACCGTCCACGCTGACCGAGATCGGCGCACAGGCGTTCCGCGGAACGGGGTGGCTTGAGGCACTGCATACAGAAGGCGTGCCTGTCGTGCTCAATCACATTGTCATCGACGGAACAAAATGCAAGGGCACTGTCACGCTTTCGACTGATGTCACAACGATCGGCGCGGATGCATTTGCGGACAATGCGGAGCTGACCGAAATCAAGATCCCGGGCAGCGTCACCGAAATCAGAGCCGGAGCTTTTTCCGGATGCACCGGTCTGAAAAACCTTGCCCTGCCGGACAACGTCACGGAGATCCCGGATTCTATGTGCAGCGGCTGCACGGCACTGGAAGAAATCACATTTTCCGACAAGCTGACTAAGATCGGAGAATATGCATTCATGAAAACCGCACTCAGGGAAATCCAGCTTCCGGAAGGTGTGACCGTCATTGCAGATCATACTTTTGAAGAATGCAAGGCGCTGAAAACCTTTCAATATTGGAAACTGGAAAAAATCGGCAAAAGTGCTTTCAGGGACTGCACCAGTCTGTATTTCTTCGTGAACGGTGAGATCGAGGAAATCGATAATAATGCGTTCCAGGGCTGCACATCCCTTGAGACAATATTATTCCCGCTGGCACTGAAAAAAATCGGAAACCAGTCCTTCAGAGGCTGCACAAAGCTGCGCAAAGTCACTATCATGTATCATCTCAGAAGCATTGACAATGGTGCATTCATGGAATGCACGGCACTGGAACAAGCCGATATCAAAGAACCCTTTGCTGAACTGGATGATCAGGCATTCAGCGACTGCCCGAAGCTCGTGCTCCGCGGTTATGACGGTTCCACGACGGAAGAATATGCCACAGCACATAATCTGCAGTTTGAGTCGCTCGGCGCGATCCAGAAGTCTGACGAGACCAGAGGCGATGTCACCGATGACGGTGAGGTCAGCATTGACGATGTACAGACCGCACTGAAAGCCTATACCGAACGGGTTGCCGGCAAAGATCCCGGACTGACAAAAAGACAGCTCTGGAATGCAGATGTGGACTACAACGGCAAACTGGAGCTCGAAGATGTGCAGTACACGCTGAAATACTACACCGTGAACATCGTGGCGCTCAAAAAAACTTCATGGAATGCCATTCTCTCAAACAAATAAACACGGCAAAGAAAGAGCCGGGGTTCGCGCCCCGGCTCGTTTTTTCGGATTCAATTGGGCTCCGGCAGGATGATGCCGCCGCAGAGCACCCGTCCTTCGGAGTCATAGGCGACGGCGGACTGTCCCGGTACCGCGGCTCTGACCGGTTCCCGGAAGCGGATGTGCAGAGTGCCGTCTGCAAGCATTTCGCAGACCGCCGCCTGCGCCGGATGATGATACCGGATCCTGACTGCCGCCGCAAGCTGTTCACCGGGCTGCAGCGCGGGAATCCCCATGAAGCAGAGGTCTCCGCACAGAACCGTACCGGTCATCAGAGATGCCGCATCCCCGAGGATGATCCTGTTCGCTTCCGCGTCGATCTTCTGCACATAAACAGGCTTTCCCGCAGCAACGCCGAGCCCTCTGCGCTGCCCGACCGTATACCGGTAAATGCCGTGATGCCGCCCGAGGACGGCGCCTGTCCCGTCAGTGAAGTCACCGTCAGGCGGCAGCTGCTGTTCCGCGTTTTCCTCGATAAAGCCGGCATAATGCCCGTCCGGCACAAAGCAGATCTCCTGTGAATCCGCCTTCTCCGCAACCGGGATCCCGGCATATTCCGCAATGCCGCGCACTTCGTCCTTGGACAGTCTGCCCAGCGGCATCAGCGTCCGCGCAAGCTGTTCCTGCGTCAGACGGTACAGCATATAGGACTGATCCTTCCGGCTGAACGCGCCCCTTTGCACCGTATACCGGCCGTCCGGCGTCCGCACGACAGAGGCATAATGGCCGGTCGCAATATAGTCCGAATGCATCGCATCGGCGGCGTCCAGCAGCCGGCTCCACTTGACCGCGCTGTTGCAGATCACGCAGGGGTTCGGCGTTCTCCCGCGGAGATATTCCCGCACAAACGGACGGGTGATCTGCTCGCGGAACTCGGGCAGGCAGTTCTGCACGTAATACGGGATCCCGAGCCGGTCACAGACTGCCTGCGCATCGCCGATCTCGCAGCAGCGGCTTTCCCGGCCGTCCGCGCCGACCCATGTTTTCAGCGTCATGCCGATGACATCATATCCGGATTTTTGCAGCAGATACGCGGTTACGGCACTGTCCACGCCCCCGGACATCCCGACGAGCACGCGCCGGCGGCTCATATCACATAGTTCCCGCTGTCATCCGCGCATATCCCCTGCTCGATCAGCTCGGCAAGCGTCATGCGGTCGGTACATGCGCGCATCGCGCCGTTCATTTTGTCCCAGAGACAGTCCTTGATGTTCCGGCGCAGTCCGCTCTCGGAACCGATTTCTGCAGCATCTGCGAGGATACTGCTGTCCAGTGCGTTCAGCACATCCGAAATGTGGATGCCGGATGCGGGCCTCATGAGCGAATAACCGCCCTTCTGCCCCTTGGACGCACGAATCAGGTTTGCCTGCCGGAGCTGCAGCAAAATCTGCTCCAGATACTTGTGCGAAATATTCTGCCGCTGCGCGATCTCAACGGTCGTGGTCTTTTCTCCTTGCTCGGAATGAATCGCAATATCCGCCAAAGCGGCAAGCCCGTATTCGGCCTTCGCTGTAAATTTCACGGTTACCTCCTGTCGTCAGTCTTCTGTTTCATGCAGCAGAAGCTCGAGCGTTTTCCAAGCAAGCACGGCACATTTCACGCGCGCCGGCATTTTGGAAATATTTTGAAGTGCCCCGGCTTCCTCCAGCTCGTCAAGCGCGTCATCGGTGATCTCACCGGAAATCATGCGGCGGAACAGATCGGCAAGATGCAGCGCCTCCTCCTTCGTCCGTCCGATGATGAGATCAAGCATAATATCAGCAGATGCTTGCGAAATCGCGCAGCCGACGCCGGTATACGAGCCGCTCTCGACCACACCGTTTCTGATCTGAAGATGCAGCGTGATCTCGTCGCCGCAGCTCGGGTTCAGCCCCGCGTGCGAACATGTCGCACAAGGGAGCTCATGCAGATGCTGCGGGTGCAGATTGTGATCGAGCAGCACCTCGTTATAAAAATTATCCGTCACAGCCCATACGCCTCCTGATCGTTTTCAATGTATTTACGAATCTTTCGATATCCTGTTCGTCATTATACAGCCCGATGCTCATGCGGGCTGTGGACGGTACACCGAGATGCCGGTGCAGCGGCTGCGCGCAGTGATGTCCCGCCCGGATCGCAATATTGTCTGCGTCGAATATTGCGGCAATATCGTGCGGATGAACGCTGTCAACCGTAAACGTGATAATGCCGTGATGCGCCGCAGCATCCTCCGCGCCGATGATCTGCACGCCCGGAATATCGCGCATCTGCGAGAAAGCAAGCTCCGTCAGATGCTGCTCGTGCTGCATGACCGCATCAAAGCCGATGCTGTTGAGGTAACCGATCGCCGCGTGCAGACCGACCGCTCCGCCGACATTGACCGTTCCCGCCTCGAACTTGTGCGGCAGCTCCGCGTAGGTCGCGGACTCGCGCTGCACGTACTCGATCATCTCGCCGCCGGACAGAAACGGCGGCATTTCCTCGAGCAGCTCCCGTCTGCCGTACAGCACGCCTATGCCCATGGGCGCGTACATTTTGTGGCCGGAGAAAGCAAGAAAGTCCACATTCAGTTCCTGTACATCGACCGGGATATGCGGCACGCTCTGCGTTCCGTCGCAGACGATCAGCGTGCCGTTTTCATGGCAGATATCCGCAAATTCCCGGATCGGATTCAAATTGCCGAACACATTTGAAATCTGCGTAACTGCAAAGATTTTCGTATGCGTTGTCAATGCATTGCGCAGCGATTCCGCGGGATAGATCCCGTCTTTGCCGCATTCCAGAAAACGAAGCTTCGCGCCGGTTTTCTGCGAGACGATCTGCCACGGGACGAGGTTGCTGTGATGCTCCGATATTGCGATCAGAATTTCGTCGCCCAGGCAAAGATTCTGCATTCCCCAGCTGTACGCGACGAGGTTCAGGCTCTCGGTCGCATTGCGCGTGAACACGATCTCCTTCGTGCTTTTCGCGTGAATGAAGTCCCGCACGGCGGTGCGCGCATTTTCGTAGGCGTCGGTCGCTTTGACGCTCAGATCGTAGAGGCCGCGCAGGGGGTTTGCGTTTTCCGCCGCGTAATACCGCGCAACTGCGTCGGTGACGCACTGGGGTTTCTGGCTCGTTGCCGCGCTGTCTAGATACACCGTCTCCGGATACGCCGCGAAGATCGGGAAGTCCTGTTTATGCATCGTCCGCCTCCTTTCCGAGCAGCCTGCCGACCGCCTGCTCCGTTTCTGCGTCGCCGATCTGCTTTACGATGCTGCCGAGCTGCGACTGCGCAAGAATCTCATAAATCTGCTTTTCCGGGATGCCCCTCGACTGCATATAAAAGATCTGCTTCGGGTCGATTTGTCCGATTGTCGCGCCGTGCGAACCGACAACATCCTCCTCCGCACAGAGGATCACCGGAACCGTTTTGTTGACGACATGTTCATCCAGCAGCAGGACGTTTTCCTGCTCTGTACCGGACGCGCCTTCCGCACCGTTTTTGAAGTCGATCGTGCCGCGGAACACTTTTTCCGCATGTCCGCGCAGGACGCCCCTGACCGTTGTATCTGATGCGGTTTTCTTCCCGTTCTGCACGATGTTCAGATTGATGTCAAGCCGGTCATCATCCGCAAGAACATAACCGATATGCGACGTAAACACGGACTTTCTGCCGTTCATGGCAATTTCAATTCCGCTGACCGCATCTGCTGTATTCAAATAAATTTGTACCAGTTCCAATGACGCATTTTCAGCGAGATCAGCCTGCAGAGCCGAAACGGTCTCACCGCCGGAAATGATCTGCACAAGCCGGATCTGCTGACCGGCATCTGCATGAACTGCCGTCCGGATCACAGCTTTCTCTGCACGGATATGCATGACAACGAGCTGCGGATCCACACCGCCGTTCACCGTTACCTTTGTACTTTTTTGAACGTCAATTTTTGTGACGCTTTCATCCCTGCCGGAGATCACAATTTCTTCCGCAAGATCGTCCGGTATTTCGCGCTCCGTCCCGTTGACGCCGAGCCATGAAAAGGTCGGCGCGGGGAGCTGATTCAGTTTCACTGCTGCCATAAGCCCTCCTTATCCGACCGCCCCGGTCATTTCCAGACGGATGAGATTGTTCATCTCGACCGCGTATTCCAGCGGCAGCTCCTTCGATACATTGCCCGCAAATCCGCTGACGATCATCGCGCGCGCTGCCTGCTCGTCCATGCCGCGGGACATCAGATAAAACACCGCATCATCGCTGATCCTGCCGATTTTCGCCTCATGGCCGATGTCGCATTTGTCCGTGCGGATATCCATGACAGGCACGGTATCCGAACGCGAAATGCCGTCCAGCATCAGGGATTCGCAGCTCACCGACGACCGGCTGCCGACCGCGTTCTCATGCACCGTGACCGCGCTCCGGAATGTGCTGATGCCGCCGCTTTTCGAGATCGACTTTGTGTCGATGTGCGACGAGGTCTCCGGCGCATTGTGCACGATCTTCGCACCGGTATCGAGGTTCTGCCCCTCGCCCGCGAAGGTGATGCCGGTGAACTCCGCCGCCGCGCCGCGCCCGTTCAGAATGCTCATCGGGTAGAGGTACGACACATGTGAGCCGAAGCTGCCGGAGACCCATTCGATGCGCCCGCCTTCTTCGACCAGCGCGCGCTTCGTGTTGAGATTGTACATGTTCTTCGACCAGTTCTCGATCGTCGAATAGCGCAGTTTTGCGTGCTTTCCGACATAGAGCTCCACGCATCCGGCGTGCAGTCCCGCCTCGTAGTATTTCGGTGCCGAGCAGCCCTCAATGAAGTGCAGCTCGCTGTTTTCTTCGAGGATGATCAGCGTATGCTCGAACTGCCCCGCGCCCTTTGCATTGAGCCGGAAATACGACTGCAGCGGGATCTCCAGCTTCACGCCGGCAGGCACATACACGAACGAGCCGCCCGACCAGACCGCGCCGTGCAGCGCCGCAAATTTGTGGTCTGTCGGCGGGACAAGCTTCATGAAATGTCTGCGGATGATGTCGGCATACTGCGGGTCGTGCATCACGCTTTCGAGGTCGGTATACACGACGCCCGATTCCGCGACCTCCTTGCGGACATTGTGATAGACGAGCTCGCTGTCATACTGCGCGCCGACGCCGGCCAGCGATTCGCGCTCCGCCTGCGGGATGCCGAGACGCTCAAACGTCTCCTTGATATGCTCCGGCACATCGTTCCAGTCGCTGTTCATGCGGGATTTCGGACGGATATATGTGACGATATTGCGCATTTCCAGACCGTCAACAGGCGGCCCCCAGACCGGCATTTTCATGCGGGAAAAGATCTCCAGCGATCTCAGCCGGAAGTCCCGCATCCAGTCCGGATCGCCCTTTTCTTCTGATATCTCGCGGATGATCTCCGGTGTGATGCCGCTGGACAGAAAATCTGACGCGTCCTCGTCATACCGGAAATCATAGAGCGAACGGTCGATATCCGCGACCTGTGCCTTTTGTTTCATATTGCTTCCTTTCCGGTCAGCTGCTCAAAGCCGTGCGCATTGATCTCCGCGATCAGCTCCGCGCCGCCCTCTCTGACGATCTTGCCGTCCGCGATGATATGCGCGCGGTCAACGGAAAGCGACTCGAGGATCTTCGTGTTATGCGTGATGATGAGCAGCGAGCCGCCGCAGCTTTCGCGGTATGCCGCAATGCCCGCCGAGACCGTGCGCACCGCGTCCACATCAAGGCCGGAATCTGTCTCGTCAAGGATCGCGAGCTTCGGCTTCAGCATCAGCAGCTGCAGGATCTCCGCCTTTTTCTTCTCGCCGCCGGAGAATCCGACGTTCAGGTCGCGGTCTGCATAGGCCGCATCCATCTGCAGCACATCCATTGCTGCTTTCAGCTGCTTTTTGAAGTCCCAGAGCTTCATGCGCTGCCCGGTGACCTGCTCCAACGCATTCCGCAGGAAGTCGGAAAGCGTGATGCCCGGGATCTCGACCGGATTCTGGAACGACAGAAAAATGCCGCGCTTCGCCCGTTTATCCGGCGTCTCCTGCGTGATCTCCGCGCCGTCAAAAAAGATGCTGCCGCCGGTGACCTTGTATTCCGGGCTGCCCATGACCGTATACCCGAGCGTCGATTTGCCCGTCCCGTTCGGCCCCATGAGCACATGGGTCTCACCGCTGCCGACCTCCATGGTGACGCCGTGCAGCAGCTCCTTTTCTTCAATTTCAACAGACAGGTTTTCGATTGTCAGCAATGCCATATTGCTTCACCCTTTCATATTATCCCTATCGAATAAATAGGCTATGAATGTATTATAGCATACATTTCCTACCTTGTCAATAGGGAAAGGCAGAAAACCGGCTGATATGCTGTTTTCCGGCACATCCGCCATGATTTTTTGCAGTGCTGAACGCCTTTCTGTGCATATTTGAAAGCCGGCGGGGAGCCCCCGCGGGCATTTCCCTCCGGGGGGCGGTGTACGAAGCTCTCCCAATATGCTTCACTTCACGCCGCTAAAGCGGCTTCTTTGGCGTTGCTGCTCCCAGCAATTTCGGTGAATAGTGATTAACGAAGAATAAAGAGTGAATAGCGGAATACCAGAAAACGGCAAGGGCACGGTCGCAGAACCGTGCCCCTGTCGCTTTGTAAGGAAATGAGATAAAAGAGGAAGTCAGTGTTATGCCGTTTCGGGCTCGGGCATTTCCTCGCTCTGCAGCGCGTCGTAGCCTGTGGAGCCTGTTCGGACCTTGATGACCTGCTCGACCGGGTAGACGAAGATCTTGCCGTCGCCGACCTGACCGGTATAGAGCACCTCGCGGGCGGTCTTGATGACGGTATCGACCGGCACCTTGCAGACGACGATCTCCGCCTTGATCTTCGGGTGCAGCGTCGCGCTCATCTTCGCGCCGCGGTAGTAGCTGTTCGACTTCTGGATGCCGCAGCCCATAACATTCGTGACGGTCACGCCCGTGATGCCGATGCGCTCCATCGCGTGAATGAAGTGGTGCAGCTTCTCCTGATTGAACACGACCGCGATCTTGGTCATCTTCGGATACTTCTTGTTGCCGGAATCGTTCGGCACATTGTTTGCAGATGCAGCAGCCGGAACTGTCTCGACCGGGACAGCTTCCTCTGCCGGAACCTTCTGGACGCTCTTTGCGTCACCCTTGACATAGCCTGCGATCGCAGTCTCGCTCATTGCAGGCATAAAGTCTGCGTAGGAGCTGACCAGACCGTGCTCTGTTGCGTCCATGCCGAGGATCTCCTCCTGCTCGGAAGCGCGCAGGCCGATCGTGTGCTTGATGACGAGGAATACGATTACCATTGTGACTGCTGCCCATGCTGCGACCGATGCAAAGCCGAGCAGCTGTGTGCCGAGCAGCGAGAAGCCGCCGCCGTAGAACAGACCGTTGTAAACATCATTGCCGGGTGCGGAGGTCGTTGCGAACAGACCGACTGCCAGCGTGCCCCAGATACCGTTCATCATGTGGACGGCGACTGCACCGACCGGATCGTCGATATGCAGCACATAGTCGAGGAGCCAGACGCCGAAGCAGACGAGCAGACCGGAGACGATACCGACAATGCCTGCGCCTGCAGCGTCCATGACGTCACAGCCTGCGGTGATGCCGACCAGACCGGCCAGCGAAGCGTTCAGACACATCGAAACATCAGGCTTGCCGTACTTGATCCATGTGAAGATCATGCAGGTAACAGTTGCAACTGCCGGCGCGATCGTCGTGGTGACGAACACGGATGCGAGCTGACCGGTGCTTGTACATGCCGCACCGTTGAAGCCGTACCAGCCGAACCAGAGGATGAAGCAGCCCAGTGCGCCGAGCGTCAGGTTGTGGCCGGGGATCGCATTCGGCTGAATGCTGCCGTCGGACTTCTTCGTGAACTTGCCGATACGCGGTCCGAGGATCTTTGCGCCGACCAGTGCGGCGATACCGCCGACCATGTGGATCGCGCAGGAGCCTGCGAAATCGTGGAAGCCGAGCTGAGCAAGCCAGCCGCCGCCCCAGATCCAGTGCGCTTCGATCGGATAGACCAGCGCGCTGATGATGCCGGAATAGATGCAGTAGGACAGGAACTTGCAGCGCTCTGCCATTGCGCCGGAAACGATCGTCGCGGCCGTTGCACAGAACACGAGGTTGAACACGAAGTTCGACCAGTCAAAGCTTTCGTAAGCGGTAAAGACGTCAAGACCCGGCTTTCCGATCAGGCCGCAGAGGTCCTCACCGAGGAACAGGCCGAAGCCGATCAGCACGAACATCGGGGTGCCGATACAGAAGTCCATGAGGTTTTTCATGATGATGTTGGCGGCATTCTTGGCACGGGTGAAGCCCGTTTCTACCATGGCGAAGCCCGCCTGCATAAAGAACACGAGTGCTGCGCCGATCAAAAACCATATCGCAAACACTTCACTGTCAACTGCCTGCAGCAATTCATTCTGCATAATGATCTCTCCCTTATTCTGAAACGAAAAAGGGTGCATGAGCTGTACTGTCAGCATCATGCACCCCATTGTGCGTTCCGTAATTGATTTGCATTGCGCTTTGCAAAAACACCAAAAGGCTGCGGAGTTCTGTTTCTCCGCAGCCCCTTTGCTGTTCTGACTGTAGTATACCACATTGTGAAAGGTTTGTCAAGCGTTTTTCTGCATTTCGGAATGCAGTATAAAACTTTCTGCTCTGTTCAGACAAATTTTGTCATTTGGATCATTTATCCTCAAATTCACTGACCAGCGAGGACACCGTCTGCTTTGCGTCGCCGTAGATCATGATCGTGTTGTCGTTCGTAAACAGCGGGTTTTCCACACCGGAGAAGCCGGCGCCCTTGCCGCGCTTCAGCACAAATACGGTGCGTGCCTCATAAGCATTGATGATCGGCATTCCGTACAGCGGCGAGGATTCGTCGGTCTGTGCGGAGGGGTTGACGACGTCGTTTGCGCCGATGACGATTGCGACGTCGGTGTTCGGCATCTGCGGATTCATCTCATCCGCGGTCTTGAGCTGTTCATAGGGCACATTTGCCTCTGCGAGCAGGACGTTCATGTGGCCGGGCATACGGCCGGCAACCGGGTGGATCGCAAAGCTGACCTCTGCGCCGTTTTCCTCCAGCTTATCGCAGAGCTCCTTGACGGCGTGCTGTGCCTGCGCAACTGCCATGCCGTAGCCGGGGATAAATACAACAGAGGAAGCCGCTTCGAGAATGAGATAAGCGTCCTCAACGGACATGGACTTCGGCTCCTTTCCGCTGCCTGCCGCACTCTTGGACTTCGATGCACCGAAGCTGCCGAACAGCAGCGCATAGAGCGTGCGGTTCATTGCCTTGCACATGATGAGCGTCAGGATCAGGCCGGAGGTGCCGACCAGACAGCCGGAAACGACCAGCACGGAGTTATTGAGCGCGAGACCTGCAAATGCCGCCGCCAGACCCGAAAATGCATTCAGCAGCGAGATAATGACAGGCATATCGCCGCCGCCGATCGTGACGACCATCGTAAAGCCGAGGATCAGGAAAGCAGCCGTGACGGCGATCATGCCGATGAAGCCGAGCTGCGTATTGCTGCCGCTGAACGCGTACAGGCAGATGCCCGCCAGACCGGCAAGCGCAAGCACCGCATTGAGTGCATTCTTCGCCGGGATCGTCACGGACTTCTTGAACATTTTGCCGGAGAGCTTGCCCCATGCGACCACGGAGCCCGTGAATGCGATCGCGCCGATCGCGACGGTCAGACCCATGGTGATGCCCTCAAACGGCTGCGCATCCGCGCCGAGCGTGCGGTAGTTCGCATACTGCGCGAGCGCGACCAGCAGCGAGGACAGACCGCCGAAGCCGTTGAACAGTGCAACCAGCTGCGGCATACCGGTCATCTCGACCTTTTTCGCCCAGACCGCACCGATGATGCTGCCGACGATCACCGCAGCAGCAATCAGCAGATAGCTGTTCAGTCCTGCCGCCATGACCTGCTTTTCAAACAGAACCGTGATGACTGCGATCAGCATACCGACCGCGGAAAGCCCGTTGCCCTTTCTTGCGGTATCCGCCTTGCCGAGCAGCTTGATGCCGCGGATAAACAGCACGGCCGATACCATATAAAGAACGGTGATGATAACGTCTCTAAAGTCGTTCACTTCTGATTGTCCCCCTTCTTCTTGAACATGCCGAGCATTCTGTCAGTGACCAGATAGCCGCCGACCACGTTGATCGCGGCGAGTACGATCGCAATGATGCCGAACACCATGCCGATCGTGCTGCTCGGTGCCAGAACTGCGACCGCCGTTGCGGACATCGCGCCGACGATCGTGATGCCGGAGATCGCATTCGTACCGGACATCAGCGGGGTGTGCAGCTGGGACGGAACCTTGGAAATCAGCTCAACGCCGAGAAAGCCGGCGATGACAAAAACAAAAATCAGCAGCATGATCTCGTGCATATTATGCCTCCTTAAACCGGTCGTGGATGATCGCGCCGCCCTTTGTCAGCAGACATCCGCGCATGATCTCATCCTCGAGATTGACAACAAACTCGCCCTGTTCCTTGTTGTAGAAATGCGTGAGGAATGCCGTGAAGTTGCCCGAAAGCATCTTCGAGGCATCGAACGGGACCTGACGCTCCAGATAATCGCCGGACATGATGATGACGCCGTTGTCCGTGACGACCTCCTCAAACAGCCTGGAGCCCTCGACATTGCCGCCGGTCGAAACTGCCATATCGACGATGATCGAGCCCGGCTGCATCCGGTCGATAACATCCTTGCCGATCAGACGCGGTGCCTTGCGGCCGAACACCTTTGCAGTCGTGATGACGATATTCGAGCGCTCGCAGACCTTTGCCTGCGCCTCCTGCTGCTTTTTGATCTGCTCAGGGGTCAGCTCCTTTGCATAGCCCTGATCGGTCTGTCCCATTTCACCGAGGTCGATCTTGACAAAGCTCGCGCCGAGCGACTTGACCTGCTCCTCGACGACCGGGCGGGTATCGAACGCGTCCACTCTCGCGCCGAGACGCTTCGCGGTCGCGATCGCCTGCAGACCGGCAACGCCGACACCGATGATAAACACACGCGCCGGATTGATCGTACCGGACGGCGTGACCATCATCGGCAGGATCTTCGGGAGACGCGCCGCCGCATTGACGACTGCGACATAACCCGCCAGCGAGGTCTGCGAGGACTGAACGTCCATTTTCTGTGCGAGCGTCGTGCGCGGGATCATCTCCAGCGAGACAGCCTGAATGCCCTTCTCCGCAAACTCTTTCAGCAGCGCCTTTTCATTGAACGGGTCAAGGTAACTCAGGTGCAGCGTATCCTTTTTCAGGCCGTCCGCGCTCTGCGGCTTCAGAATGCGCAGGACGATCTCGGAATCATAGCCCTGCTCCTCCTTGTCGATCAGCACCGCGCCGGCTTTTTCATAGGCAGCATCGGAAACGCCGCTCTTGATGCCCGCACCGCGCACGACCTTGAACGAAAAGCCCATGCCGATGAGCTTTTTGATATCGTCGGGGATCAGCGCGACTCTCGTTTCACGCGGATCGGTCTCCCGACAGACGAGTACAGTTTTCATCTCATTCTCCTCTCAGGCAATATCATACATACAGCAAGAGATACGCCCCCTGCATCCTTGAAAGGGGCGTATCCTTATTGTATTCGGTTAATCCCATGTCTGCGTATCGCGGGAGAAATCGGTTTCCGCCGCGACCGGCTCAAAGGGGTTTGCAGGCGGCGTTTCGATCTGCATGTCCGCCTGCTTCATCGGGAATCCGGTGAACGGGATCCCTCTCAGATCAAATTTCTCCATATAAAATTCTCCTGTGTTGCGGGCGTAGTGAGCAGCGGTCTGCGCTCAGACAATACCCTGTGCATTCATCGCATCGAGCACCTTTTCAAAGCCTGCGATGTTCGCGCCTGCGACATAATTGCCTTCCATGCCGTACTTCTTCGCGGCTGCGCTGATATTCGCATAGACATTCTCCATGATGCCCTTCAGCTTGGAATCAACTTCCTCGAACGTCCAGCTCAGACGCTCGCTGTTCTGGGACATTTCCAGTGCGGAGGTCGCGACGCCGCCGCAGTTGGAAGCCTTGCCCGGGATGAACAGGATGCCGTTTTCCTGCAGGAACTTCGTTGCGTCCTCGGTGGTCGGCATGTTTGCGCCCTCGCAGACCGCGATGCAGCCGTTCTCCTTCAGCAGCTTTGCATCCTCAAGGGTCAGCTCGTTCTGCGTTGCGCACGGCAGTGCGATATCGCACTTGATCTGCCAGACGCCTCTGCCCTCGTGATATTCAGAGGTCAGCTTTGCGTTCTTGTATGCGGTCAGACGCTCGCGGCGGACTTCCTTGATCTCCTTCAGGAGTGCGACGTCGATGCCGTCCGGATCATAGATCCAGCCGGTCGAATCGGAGCAGGTGACGACCTTTGCGCCGAGCTGCTGTGCCTTTTCGATCGCGTAGATCGCGACATTGCCCGCGCCGGAGACCGCAACGGTCTTGCCCTTGATATCAATGTTGTGGTCGCGGAGCAGTGCGTCGGTGATGTAAAGCAGGCCGTAGCCGGTCGCTTCGGTTCTGGCAAGAGAGCCGCCGTAGGAGAGGCCCTTGCCGGTCAGCACGCCCTCAAAGAGACCGCGCAGCTTCTTGTACTGGCCGAACATATAGCCGATCTCGCGGGCACCGGTGCCGATGTCGCCTGCCGGGACGTCGGTATCTGCGCCGATGTACTTGCAGAGCTCGGACATGAAGCTCTGGCAGAAGCTCATGACCTCACGGTCGGACTTGCCCTTCGGGTCAAAGTCGGAGCCGCCCTTGCCGCCGCCGATCGGCAGACCGGTCAGGGAGTTCTTGAAGATCTGCTCAAAGCCGAGGAATTTGATAATGCCGATATTGACGGACGGATGCAGTCTCAGGCCGCCCTTGTACGGGCCGATCGCGGAATTGAACTGTACGCGGTAGCCGGTGTTGACATGGACATTGCCCTGATCGTCGATCCACGGCACGCGGAATTTGATCTGACGCTCGGGGTTCACAAGCCGCTCCAGAAGTGCATCGCGGCGGAACTGTGCCTCGTTCGCATCGACGATGACACGAATGGAATCAAGCACCTCACGAACCGCCTGATGAAACTCCGGCTCATCCGGATTCTTTTCGATCACCTGCTGGATGATCTCATCAATATAAGACATAAAAACTTCCTCCTGTTTATTTTGTCACCGGCAGCAGCCGATAAACTTGCATAATAATCATACCGGATTTTCTGCGGGAAAGTCAACGAACATTCCCCTGCAAATATCCGACATCTGCCTGCATTTATCCGCGCACCGGCATGATTGCCCTTGTGGTGCGGCGGCGATTTCCGTATAATTGGAGATACGAAAATGAACGATGCAAGGGGTATCTGAATATGAAAACGATCCGTATTTTATCGGAATCCGCGGCGGTCGGAATGCGGCTGCGCGAAATCCTCTATCAGGCGGGATACGCGGATATCCTGCTGTCCGATCTCTCCGCGATGCCGGCGGAACGGCAGGACAGCCTCCTGATGATCTATGCGAAAACGCATATCGCTTCCGTCATGCAGAATGCCGCAGACAGCGGATGTCCCGTTGTGCTGCTGCTCAACCCGGACTGCTACGCGATGTATCTCGACCGTGCCAGATATCTGGGGATCACGCTGCTGCTGATGCCTGCCGCGCCCTATATGCTGCTGGACGCCGTGCAGAATGCTATTTCCTGACGGCAGACGGCGTATGCCCGGTGTGCTTTTTGAATACGCGCGTGAAATAATCCGGCGTGGAAAAGCCGAGCAGACGGCTGACCTCCAGTACCTTGAACTGCCCTGTTTCAAGCAGCCGTTTGGCATAGCCGATCTGGAAGCTCTTGTAGAACTCCCCGAAGGTCATGCCGAATTTGCCCTTGAAGTACCGGCCGAAATAGTCGCGGTTGAAGCCGAAGTAATCCGCTGCCAGCTCGACGGTCGCGGTCTGGTGCTCCATTTTCTGCAGGAATGCGCGCAGCTTCTCCAGAACCGGCTGCAGCTCCTCTGCCTGCGGCAAAGCATCAAGTGCTCCGTCCGCCGCGGCGCGGTATTCCGCTTCGATCAGCTGCTCGTGGATCATGGAGCCCGCCCTGGAAAGCGCCGCGATCAGATCCTCCGGCGGGATCGGCTCGGATAAAAAGTCGATCGCGCCGAGCAGAAAGCACTCGCGCATCCGCTGGGAATCGTCCTGCTCGCTGATGATGATCGCGGGGAGCCTGCGATCCTTTCCGCCGGTCAGGCGCAGCAGCTTGGCCGCGATGTATTCCGGCGCACGGTTGATACACAGGAGGATATCATACTGTCTGCTGAGCACGAGATTCACCGCTTCATTGAGGTTTGACGTGCACCGGCCGACCGCAAAATCCGTATCCTCCAGAACGGAAAAGAGGCTGTTCAGATTCTTTGCGGTTCGTTCGCCGGAATCAGCAACTAAAATCTGCAGCTTCATCTGAAATCCTCCTTTCATACATCCGTCAAAAAAACAGGGCTGCTCCGCCTTTTTTCAGCGGAACAGCCCCATTGCTTTTCCTTGGCCTCATTCTAGCACAATCGTCCTGCAAAGTCAATATTTCGCCGCAGAGTTGTCTGTTTTTTTACGGGATAAGTCGGGATTTATACAAACTCCTGAGATGCCCGCAAAGCCGCGGGGCATATCAAAACCGACGTCCCGAAACAATACCGCGCAGCAGAGCAGGCTGCCGCGCGGTATTGCTTTGTAAGGATGATGGCAGAGGCTATGGAGAACCCCGCATCTCCGTTATCATAGCACAGGGCGCACCGTCATGCAAGAGGCGCCGCGGAAGATGTCGGTTTTCTGATTGGAAAACGCGGGATTTTATATGGTCCCTCTCTTTCTCCGGATCCGGACTGCGTACATGTGACCGCAAATCAAACCGCAGACCGTTCGGCAAACACCGGATCAGCGGACGCGGCGACTGCCTGCTTGTCAAAAAACGACAATTTTCTTTTCACGGCAGCGGGAAGATTCCGGTCACTGTTCCGAAATCGTACTCCGGATGCGGAAAACTGTCCGCGGGATATTGACAAAACTTTCACAATATGCTATAATAGCGGCAATGATGAAATGAACAAAGGCGTTCATTCGGAACACAGGTTACCTGTCTCCGGATGGACGCTTCTTTTTTATCTGCAAGGAGGAATTGAGATGAGCCCATTAGAAGGTCAGGTGCGCATTCCGTCCGGCTGTGCGGTCTCCGCGATGATCTCGCGCGACGGCAGACGCATGAACGGCGAAAGCATCATTCAGAGCATGATCCCGATGCACGACCGCTCCAACGGTCTGGGCGGCGGCTTCGCGGCATACGGCATCTACCCCGAATACCGCGATTTCTACGCGCTGCACATCTTCTTCAACAGCAAAAGTGCACAGGCCGAATGTATGACGCTCCTGAAGGAGTATTTCGAGATCGTGCAGGACGAGCACATCAAGGTGCGCAAAATGCCGCAGATCACCGATGAGCCGATCATCCGGCGCGTGTTTGTCTCGCCGATGCAGTCCGTGCTGCGGCATCTGCAGATCGACGACAAGGAGCTGGTCGTGCGCGTGGTCAACCGCATCAACGCACAGCTGGACGGCAGCTATGTGTTCTCCTGCGGCAAGAATATGGGCGCATTCAAGGCGGTCGGCTTCCCGGAGGACGTCGGCCGGTACTACCGCCTCGAGGAATACGAGGCTTACAGCTGGACGGCGCACGGCCGCTATCCGACGAACACCCCCGGCTGGTGGGGCGGCGCGCATCCGTTCTGTATGCTCGATTATTCGATCGTGCACAACGGCGAGATCTCATCCTACGACGCGAACCGCCGCTTTATTGAAATGTACGGCTACAAATGTACGCTGCAGACCGATACCGAGGTCATCACCTATATCGCGGACTATCTGATAAGGCGGCAGGGCCTGACGCTCGACGAGACCGCTGCGGTCATCGCGGCGCCGTTCTGGTCCACGATCGAGGGCAAGTCCGAGGCGGACAAGGCGAAATACACCTATCTGCGGACGGTATTCCCGAGCCTGCTGGTCACCGGGCCGTTCTCGATCATCCTCGGATTCAACGGCGGACTCATGGCGCTGAACGACCGCCTGAAGCTGCGTTCCATGGTCGTCGGCGAGCAGGACGATATGGTCTATATCGCCAGTGAGGAAGCCGCGATCCGCGTCATGGCGCCGGAGATCCAGAATATCTGGTCGCCTGCCGGCGGCGAGCCGGTCATCGTTCGGGTAAAGGAGGGAGCATTTTGAATTTCTATCCGGAATTTGAGGTCGTCCGCAATGACAGCCGCTGCATCCGCTGCAGAGTCTGCGAACGGCAGTGCGCCAATGAGGTGCATTGGTACGATGAGGACGGCAAGGTCATGCTCTCCGATGAATCCAAGTGCGTGAACTGTCAGCGCTGCGTGACGCTGTGTCCGACCAGAGCGCTGAAGATCGTCAAGAGCGACTGCCGTCTGCGCGAGAACGCGAACTACTCCGATCAGACGATCAAGGAGATCTACCGGCAGGCGGAGACCGGCGGCGTGCTGCTCTCCTCAATGGGCAATCCGAATCCGCTGCCTGTTTACTGGGACAAGATCCTGATCAATGCCTCGCAGGTGACGAACCCGCCGATCGACCCGCTGCGTGAGCCGATGGAGACCCGCGTGTTCCTCGGCAAGAAGCCGGATCACATCACCAGAAATGCGGACGGCTCGCTGGATACCAAGCTTGCCCCGCAGCTGACGCTCAGTATGCCGGTCATGTTCTCGGCAATGAGCTACGGTTCGATCAGCTACAATGCACACGCCTCCCTTGCAAGAGCGGCATCCGCGCTCGGCATCTACTATAACACCGGTGAGGGCGGTCTGCACGAGGACTTCTACAAATACGGCAAGAACACGATCGTTCAGGTCGCGTCCGGACGCTTCGGCGTGCATAAGGATTATCTCGAAGCCGGCGCGGCGATCGAGATCAAAATGGGACAGGGCGCAAAGCCCGGCATCGGCGGACATCTGCCCGGAACCAAGGCGGTCGGCGACGTCTCCAAGACGCGCATGATCCCCGAGGGCAGCGACGCGATCTCCCCTGCCCCGCATCACGATATCTATTCGATCGAGGATCTGCGGCAGCTGGTCTATTCGCTGAAGGAAGCGACCGAATACCGTCTGCCGGTCATCGTCAAGGTCGCGGCGGTGCACAATATCGCGGCGATCGCGAGCGGCATTGCGCGCTCCGGTGCGGATATCATTGCGATCGACGGCTTCCGCGGCGGTACCGGTGCGGCTCCGACGAGGATCCGCGACAACGTCGGCATTCCGATCGAGCTGGCACTCGCGGCGGTCGATAAGCGGCTGAGAGATGAGGGCATCCGCAACAATGTTTCCATTATCTGCGGCGGCTCGGTGCGCTCGGCGGCGGATGTGGTCAAGGCGATCGCGCTCGGCGCGGATGCCTGCTATATCGCGACGGCGGCATGTCTGGCAATGGGATGTCATCTCTGCCGGAGCTGCCATACCGGCAAGTGCAACTGGGGCATCGCAACGCAGCGGCCCGATCTGGTCAAGCGTCTGAATCCGGATATCGGCTCGCAGCGGCTCATCAATTTAATGGACGCATGGCGGCATGAGATCAAGGAGCTGATGGGCGGCATGGGCATCAATTCGATCGAGGCGCTCCGCGGCAACAGACTGATGCTGCGCGGTGTCGGACTGACCGAAAAAGAGCTTGAGATCCTCGGCATCTCTCATGCGGGCGAATAAAGCGGGGGCGTGAAGTATGAAACGAATCTATGTGAAAGAGGAATGGTGCCTCGGGTGCCATTTGTGCGAATACAACTGCGCCTTTGCCAATTCCGGCATGACGGACATGGTCAAGGCACTGCGCGGCAAAACGATCTATCCGCGCATTCAGGTCGAGACGGACGAGAACGGCGTGACCTATGCGGTCTCCTGCCGCCACTGCAATGACCCGCTCTGCGTCAAGAGCTGCATCGCCGGTGCGCTCTCCAAAAAGGACGGCGTCATCGAGATCGACCACAGCAAATGCGTCGGATGTCTGACCTGCGTGCTCGTCTGTCCCTACGGCGCGGTCGTCGAGGACGGCAGCGGTGTCGCGCAGAAATGTGAGCTGTGCATGAAGAATACCTGCGGTGCGCCGGCCTGTGTCAAGGGCTGTCCGAACGGCGCGATCGTATACGAGGATCGGGGTGAGGCAGAATGAAGAAATACGTTATCATCGGCAACGGTGTGGCTGCGGCGGGATGTATCGAAGGCATCCGCTCCGCGGATGCGGAGGGCAGCATCACGGTCATTTCCGCGGAAAGCTATCCGGTCTACTGCCGCCCGCTGATCTCCTATTATCTCGAAAACAAGACCGATCTGCAGCGCATGAACTACCGCGGCGAATCGTTCTATGCGGATCACAATGCGGCGGTGCTGTACGGCAAAAACGCCGCTGAGATCCGCACGGATGCAAAGCAGATCATTCTGGACGACGGAAGCAGCATTGCATACGATGCGCTCTGCTGCTGCACGGGTTCCTCGCCGTTTGTCCCGCCGATGCAGGGACTGGATACCGTTGAGAAGAAGTTCAGCTTCATGACGATCGACGATACGCTTGCACTGGAAAAAGCGGTCACGCCGGAGAGCCGCGTGCTCATCATCGGTGCGGGTCTGATCGGACTGAAATGCGCAGAGGGTCTGCATGATCGTGTCAGAAGCATCACGGTCTGCGACCTTGCGCCGCGTGTGCTGTCCTCGATCCTCGATGACAGATGCGCCGCGATGATGCAGAAGCATCTTGAGGATCACGGCATTTCGTTCATTCTCGGGACGAGTGCAAAGGAATTTCAGGGCGGTCATGCCGTCATGC
Organism: Oscillospiraceae bacterium; assembly: GCA_017545185.1. GTDB lineage: Bacteria > Bacillota > Clostridia > Oscillospirales > Ruminococcaceae > Firm-04. Next base: position 30,690 of record JAFWQJ010000050.1, read on the forward strand.
AGAACGGCACGGAGGTCGATTTTGACGTTCTGGTGCTGGCGGTCGGCGTGCGCGCCAATACCGCGCTTGTGAAGAATGCAGGCGGCAATGTCGGCCGCGGCATTGCGGTCGATGATGCGTGCAGAACCTCGCTGCCGGATATCTATGCCGCGGGCGACTGCACCGAATATCACGATATTTCGTCCGATTCGGTCAAGGTCATGGCACTGATGCCGAATGCCTATATGCAGGGACGCACCGCCGGCGTCAATATGGCGGGCGGCGAAGCTGCGTTTGACAATGCGATCCCGATGAACTCGATCGGCTTTTTCGGGTTCCACTGCCATACTGCCGGCTCCCAGCCGGAGGGCTGCGAAATGTACGAGGAAGCGGACGAAAACCATATCAAGCGGCTGTTCGTCAAGGACGACAGACTGACCGGCTTCATGATCCTCGGGACCATGCACCGGACAGGTATTTATACGGCACTGATCCGCAATCAGACGCCGCTGTCGTCGGTCGATTTTGACCGGCTCAGGATCGAGCCGCAGCTCGCTGCCATGGGCAGCGCATACCGCGATAAAGTATTGAAAGGAGCGGTCTGAATGGAACTGAATGTATCGGCAATGGGTTTTTCCGAGGTCAACGAGCAGATGCGGCAGACCGCGGACAGCGAGATCACGCTGACGGGCTGCATCGGGCAGCGATTCCTTGCAGCCGGAACCAGCGGAAAATATGTGAAGATCAGCGGCATTGCAGGCAATGCGCTCGGCGCATATCTGAACGGTACGGTGATCGAGACCTTCGGCAATGCGCAGGATGCGGTCGGCGACACGATGAACGAGGGCGAGATCATCGTCCACGGCAACATCGGTGACGCGGCAGGCTATGCGATGCGCGGCGGCAAGATCTTCGTGCAGGGCAATGCCGGCTACCGCGCAGGCATCCACATGAAGGCCTATCAGGACAAGGTGCCGGTCATGGTGATCGGCGGCAGGACAGGCAGCTTCCTCGGGGAATATCAGGCGGGCGGCATCATCATCGTGCTGGGGCTTTCCGGCGGCGAGCGTCCGATCGTCAGCAATTTCCCCTGCACCGGTATGCACGGCGGCAGGCTGTTCCTGCGCTCGGACTGCGAGGGCATCCACTTCCCGCATCAGGTACATCACCGCATCGCGTCCGCGGAGGAGCTTGAGGAGATCCGCAGCTATGTTGAGGAATACTGCAGACATTTCGGCGGCGACCCCGACGAGATCCTGAATGCGGAATTTACACTTGTCACGCCGGACAGCGGCAATCCGTACAAGCAAATGTACGTTGCAAACTGAGCGGGCAGTACCCGCAGCCGTTTTGCTTCGCCTTTATTTTGCGTAATGAACGGCACAAAGCATGATTCTTTCAGTTGGGCGCGCTGACCGCGCGCATGATGATCGCAGTTTTGGAGGGTTGATTCGTGACAAAGTATATTTTTGTGACCGGCGGCGTGGTATCGGGGCTCGGCAAGGGCATCACGGCGGCATCGCTCGGACGGCTGCTCAAAAGCCGCGGACTCAAGGTCGCGGCGCAGAAGCTTGACCCGTATATCAATGTCGATCCCGGCACGATGAGCCCCTATCAGCACGGCGAGGTCTATGTCACCGAGGACGGTGCCGAGACCGACCTCGACCTCGGGCATTATGAGCGCTTCATCGACGAGGACCTGAACCGGTTTTCCAATCTGACGACCGGCAAGGTCTATGCGAATGTGCTGCAGAAGGAACGCCGCGGCGAATACCTCGGCAGAACGGTGCAGATCATCCCGCACATCACCGACGAGATCAAGCATTTTATCTACAGCGTCGGTGAAAAGGGCAATGCGGATGTCGTCATCACGGAGATCGGCGGCACGACCGGCGATATCGAGAGCCAGCCGTTTCTCGAAGCGATCCGGCAGCTCGGACATGAGGTCGGACGCGAAAATACGCTTTATATCCATGTGACGCTCGTGCCGTATCTGAAGGCATCGGGCGAGCACAAATCCAAGCCGACGCAGCACTCCGTCAAGGAGCTGCAGGGCTTCGGCATCTCGCCGGATATCATCGTCCTGCGCACCGACGAGCCGATCACCGACAGCAGCATCTTCACGAAGATCGCGCATTTCTGCAATGTCAAACCGGACTGCGTGATCGAGAACCTGACGCTGCCGAATCTCTACGAAGCACCGCTGATGCTCGAAAAAGCAAAGCTCTCGGAGATCGTCTGCCGCGAGCTGAAGCTGGAAACGCCGCAGCCGGATCTCTCCGAATGGGAGGCACTCTGCGAGCGTATCCGTTCGCCGCGCAGAAAGGTCACGATCGCACTGGTCGGCAAGTACGTGCAGCTGCATGACGCCTATCTGTCGGTCGCGGAGGCACTGCATCATGCGGGCTATCAGCTCGGCGCAGATGTGAAGATCGACTGGATCGACTCGGAGCAGATCACGCGGGAAAATGCCGCGGATATGCTCGGAAAGGCGGACGGCATCCTGATCCCCGGCGGCTTCGGGCAGCGCGGCATCGAGGGCATGATCGCGGCGGCGGAATACGCGCGCGTCAGCAAAAAGCCGTACCTCGGCATCTGTCTCGGTATGCAGATCGCGGTGATCGAATTTGCACGGAACGCTGCCGGTCTCCCCGATGCGCATTCGGGCGAATTTGCACCGGAATGTGCACACAAGGTCATTGATTTCATGGACGGACAGTATGAAAGCATCGACAAGGGCGGCACACTCCGGCTCGGCAGCTATCCCTGCGTGATCGCACCGGAAACCACGATGATGCGCTGTTATCAGCAGCCGCAGATCGCGGAGCGGCACCGTCACCGCTATGAATTCAACAACGCATACCGCGATGTGCTGACGGAAGCAGGGCTCTGCATCAGCGGCACCTCGCCGGACGGCAATCTCGTTGAAACGGTCGAGCTGACCGGCCTGCCGTTCTATGTCGGCGTGCAGTATCACCCGGAGTTCAAGAGCCGCCCGAATAAGCCGCATCCGCTGTTTGTCGGACTGGTCGCGGCATCGCTGTCAGAGGTGTCTCCGGCAGATCTGTAACAGGGTTCCGTTCACTGCCGGGGTCATGACCCCGGACCCCGTTACGAAATCATGAGGTTTATAATATGGGATATTTGCATGAAGAATGCGGCGTGTTCGGCATCCTGTCGCCGCAGCCGGAGAACCTTGCACACCTGACCTACTGCGGACTGTTTGCGCTGCAGCACCGCGGGCAGGAGGGCGCCGGCATCACGGTCAATGAGGACGGCGTGTTCACGACGCACAAGGATCTCGGGCTGGTCGATCATGTGTTCCCGCCGCAGATCCTGTCCGGCTTCCCGCACGGCACCATGGCGGTCGGTCATACACGCTACGGCACGACCGGCGGCAATCAGCGGCGGAACTGTCAGCCCATGGAGGTCAATCACCAGAAGGGCAAAATGGCACTTGTCCACAACGGCAATCTCAGCAATGCCGGCAGACTGCGCAGCGTTTTAGAACAGCGCGGCGCGATCTTCCACACGACGAGCGACACCGAGATCATCGCGTATCTTATCACGCAGGCGCGGCTGCAGACCGATTCGATCGAGGACGCCGTCCGCCTTGCTGTGCCGCAGCTGGAGGGTGCCTTTTCGCTGATCGTCATGTCCGCGCAGAAAATGATCGCTGTGCGTGACCCGCACGGATTCCGGCCGCTGTGCATCGGCAAACGGGCAGACGGCGGCTTTGTGCTCGCTTCGGAAAGCTGCGCGCTGAATGCGGTCGGTGCAGCATTCCTGCGGGACGCCGAACCCGGCGAAATGATCGTGCTGACGCCGGACGGCAGGATGCAGTCCGACCGCAGATACACAGGGACCGCACCGAAGCGCACCTGCATTTTTGAATATATTTATTTTGCCCGCCCTGATTCGGTTCTGGACGGCGTTTCCGTTCATGCGGCCAGAAAAAAAGCCGGCGCGCTGCTCGCGGAGGCACACCCCGCGAATGCGGACGTCGTCATCGGCGTGCCGGATTCGGGACTGGATGCCGCGCTCGGATTTGCGGAAGCATCCGGCATTCCCTACGGCATCGGGCTCATCAAGAACAAGTACATCGGCCGCACATTCATCGCGCCGTCGCAGTCCGAACGCGACAGCGGCGTACAGCTCAAGCTGAGCCCGGTCTGTGATACGGTCGCAGGCAGTCGCATCGTGCTGATCGACGACTCGATCGTCCGCGGCACGACCAGCCGCCGCATCGTTTCACTGCTGCGGAAGGCCGGCGCAAAGGAGATCCACTTCCGCGTATCCGCCCCGCCGTTCCTGCATCCCTGCTATTACGGGACCGATATTGATTCGGAGGAAAACCTGATCGCGAATCACCACACCGCGGATGAGATCGCGAAGATCATCGGCGCGGATTCCCTCGGATTCCTCCCCGTTTCATCGCTGCCGCAGCTCGCAAAAACAGACGGCATCTGCACGGCCTGCTTTACCGGCGACTATCCGACCGCTGTCGAGGACGATGAGGCGAAGGACCGCTTTGAACGGAAGATTCACGGTTGACAAAAGCCGTCCCGATGTGGTATGATAAGAAAAAACGATTGGATGTGAACGAAATGATGAATGTTTCACAGCGCGAGGCCGCAGAGCTGATCGAAAGCAGTGATATCAAATTTGTGCGCCTCGCTTTCTGCGATGTGTTCGGCGTACAGAAAAATATTTCGGTGCAGGCCGCGGAGATCGCGCGCGCCTTTGAACAGGGCATCGCGTTTGATGCGTCGTCGGTCGCGGGCTTCCGCGATCCGTCGCACTCCGATCTGTTCCTGTTCCCCGATCCCGCAACGATGGCGCTGCTGCCGTGGCGCCCCTCCAGAGGCGGCGTCGCACGCTTTTTCTGCGAGATCAGAAATCCGGACGGCACGCCGTTTTCTGCGGACTGCCGCAGATTTCTTGCCGATACCGAGCAGCTTTTAGCAGAGCATGATCTCCGCTGCGATATCGGTGCAGAGTGCGAATTCTACCTCTTTAAGCTTGACGAAAACGGCAATCCGACCGATACGCCGATCGACTGCGCTGGCTATTTCGATATCGCACCGGCGGACGGCGGCGAGAATGTCCGCAGAGAGATCTGTCAGACGCTGGAAAGCATGGGCATCCAGCCGGAGCGCTCGCACCATGAGCAGGGCCCCGGTCAGAATGAAATTGATTTTCGCTACAGCAATGCATTGAGCGCCGCGGACAATGTCGTGACGTTCAAACAGGTCGTCAGTACGGTCGCCGCACGGAACGGGCTCTGGGCATCGTTCGCGCCGAAGCCGATCAAGGGCGAGGCCGGAAACGGCTTCCACATCAACTGCTCCATTTCCCATTCGGATATCCGCGCAGGTGCTGACGAATCGCTGTTCCGGTCGTTTATGGCGGGCGTGCTCGCCCATACGCCGGAAATGACCGCAGTTCTCAATCCGCTCGAAGAATCCTATGTGCGGCTCGGCAGGGACAAGGCGCCGAACCGCGTCTCGTGGTCGCCCTCGAACCGCTCGCAGCTGATCCGTATTCCGGCAGCAGATGCCTCACATCAGCGCATGGAGCTGCGCTCGCCGGATGCGTCCGCAAATCCGTATCTCGCATTTGCACTCGTGATGCGCGCTGGGCTTGACGGCATTCTCCGCGGCATGACCCCGCCGCCCCCCTGTAACCAGAATCTGCTGGATGTGCCTGCGGAAACCGCAAATCAGTACCTGGCTCTGCCCGCCGACCTCAATGCTGCCAAGCGCCTTGCGGCAGAGAGCGCATTCATGCAGGAATCGCTCCCTGCACATCTGCTTGTTGCCTTTACGGAGTGACGGAAAATGCTGACGCGCTTTGAGCAGAAAGAGGTTTTCGTCATTTCCTCGAACGAGAATTTTCACCGTTACGTGCGGGAAAATCTGCCCGACGGCGACTTTACCGTTTCCGGCGGCGCGGATTCCTGCACGGAAGCACGCCAAAAAATGATGGGCAATTCCTGCGCGGTCGTTCTCATCAATATCCCGCTGACAGACGAATGCGGCACGGAGCTTGCAAGCGATCTGGCGGAAAATACGCCGTCTTCGGTCGTGGCTGTCGTCAAGAACGAGCAGGAACCGGAGTTCCGGCAGTCTCTGGAGCCGGCCGGCATTTTTGTGCTCGGCAGGCCGTTTCCGCATACGACGTTTCATCAGGTGCTCTATGACGCCGCTTCTGCATACGCGAGAATGCAGATCATGTCGCAGGAGAATCAGCGTCTGCAGATCAAGCTGATCGACCTGCGGATCGTCAACCGCGCGAAGTATGCGCTGATCCAGTATCTCGGCATGAGCGAGGAGCAGGCGCATAAATATATCGAGCAGCAGGCGATGAATCAGCGCATCTCCAAGCGGAAGGCTGCGGAAAATATCCTAAAAACATATGAGAATCATTGAGGATTCATGGGCAAAGCGTCAAACCTTGTGAAATTCCTGTCAAAGTCTTGACAAGCGAAGAAAAATGTGCTATCATGTAACACAGAAAACAGCAACGGTGCTGCTTCGGGAAGATTCCCGAAATGCCGTTGCTGTTTTTTTGTTGATCTGAAATCCCGTTTTCGCGCGGAACCGGAGATTCAGGAACAAACCGATTTTGCTTCATAAATCAATGGCAGCGGGTCAGACCCCGCCGCGGAAAGGATGTTATATTATGAAACCGACTGATGTATTCGGAAGCCTTGTGTTCAACGATGCCGTGATGCAGGAGCGCCTGCCGAAGGCGGTCTACAAGTCCCTGCACGAGACCATTGCAAACGGCAAGGACATTGACCCGACCGTCGCGGATGTGGTCGCCAGCGCGATGCGCGAATGGGCTGTTGAGAACGGTGCAACACATTACACGCACTGGTTCCAGCCGATGACCGGCATCACCGCAGAGAAGCACGACAGCTTCCTCGCCCCGGACGGCAACGGCGGCGTGATCCTCGAGTTCTCCGGCAAGGAGCTCATCAAGGGTGAGCCGGATGCATCCTCCTTCCCGTCGGGCGGCCTGCGCGCGACCTTCGAGGCCAGAGGCTATACCGCATGGGACCCGACCTCCTACGCATTCATCAAGGAGAACAGCCTCTGCATCCCGACCGCGTTTTATTCTTACAGCGGCGAGGCGCTCGATAAAAAGACCCCGCTGCTCCGCTCCATGGAGGCTGTCAGCGATCAGGCCGTGAAGGTGCTGCATCTGCTCGGCTTCAACGATGTGCAGCGCGTCACCGGAACCGTCGGTCCGGAGCAGGAATACTTCCTCATTGACCGTGAGCTCGCCAAGCAGCGCAAGGACATCATCTTCACCGGCAGAACGCTTTTCGGTGCAAAGGCACCGAAGGGTCAGGAAATGGAAGACCATTACTTCGGCGTTATCCGCCCGCGTGTGCAGGCGTTCATGAAGGAGCTGAACGAGGAGCTCTGGAAGCTCGGCATCTACGCAAAGACCGAGCATAACGAGGTCGCACCGGCACAGCATGAGCTGGCTCCGGTCTATACGACCATGAACCTCGCCTGCGACCACAACCAGCTGACCATGGAGATCATGAAGAAGGTCGCAGAAAAGCACGGCCTGATGTGCCTGCTCCATGAAAAGCCGTTTGCAGGCGTCAACGGCAGCGGCAAGCACAACAACTGGTCGCTCTCGACCGATACAGGCATCAACCTGTTCGCACCGGGCAAGACCCCGGAGCGCAAGCGCCTGTTCCTGCTCATGGTCGCGGCAGTCGTCGCCTCCGTGGACGAGCATCAGGATCTGCTGAGAATGTCGGTCGCATCGGCGGGCAACGATCACCGTCTCGGTGCCAATGAAGCACCGCCTGCAATCGTTTCCGTGTACCTCGGCGATGACCTCCAGCTCCAGCTGGAAGCGGCCGCACAGGGCAGAGACGAGCAGAAGCACCGCGAGACCCTCGCGACCGGCGTGCATGTCCTCCCCGATTTCAAGAAGGACACCTCCGACCGCAACCGCACCTCCCCGATGGCCTTCACCGGCAACAAGTTCGAGTTCCGTATGCTCGGCTCGGAGAACTCGATCGCCGATACCAATATCGCACTGAACACGATCTTTGCCGAAGCGCTCTGCAGCTTCGCGGAGCGTCTGGAAAAGGCTTCCGATGTGGCGGCAGAGGTGCAGGCGATCCTTGCGGATACCCTGAAGGAGCACGGCAGGATCATCTTCAACGGCAACAACTATTCCGAGGAATGGGTCGCTGAGGCAGAACGCCGCGGCCTGCTCAACCTTCGCACAACGGCCGATGCAATGCACGCATTTGCGACGGAAAAGAACGTCGCACTGTTCAAGAAGTTCGGCGTGTACAATCACAGCGAGGTCGTTTCCCGCAAGGACATCATGCTGGAGAATTACACCAAGCTGATCGCGATCGAAGCGAACACGATGATCGACATGGCAAAGACTCAGATCATTCCGGCCGGCTTTGCTTACGGCGAAGCGCTCGCGGACTACGCACTGAAGAAGAAGGAGCTCGGCGTTCAGGGCAAGGCAGAGACCGAGCTGCTCAGCAGAGTCAGCGCGCTGACCGACGAGATCGCGGCCAAGACCGAGGCGCTTGAGGCCACACTGATCGACCTCTACGACAACGAGCATCCGTCCTACTACTGCCGCGATACGGTCATTCCGGCAATGAACGAGCTCCGCGCCGCAGCCGACCAGCTCGAGCCGCTGACCGCGAAGGAATATCAGCCCTTCCCGACCTACGCAGACCTGCTTTACAGCGTATAATTACAACAATTTTGCGGTGCCGCATTGTATCCGATACAGTGCGGCTCGCCGTGTAAATATCAGGAGTGAGGAAATGAACGGTACGGAGATGAAGCCGGGCTGTCTGGTGCTGGAAAACGGCATGGTTTTTCACGGGATGCGGCTCGGAGCGCAGAAGAATGTGACTGCGGAAATCGTATTTGCAACCGGCATGAACGGGTATCTGGAAACGCTGACCGACCCGAGCTATTACGGGCAGGCGGTCGTGCAGACCTTCCCGCTGATCGGAAACTACGGCGTGATCCCGGCGGATTTTGAATCGCGGAAGCCGTTTTTATCGGCTTATATTGTCACGGAAATGTGCGATGCACCTTCCAATTTCAGATGCGAAGGACAGCTTGCAGAATGGCTGGCCGCGCAGCAGATCCCGGCACTGACCGGCGTTGATACGCGGACACTGACAAGAGTGCTCCGGGATCACGGCACTATGAACGGCATGATCTGCGATTCGCCCGATGAAGCGGATATGGAGAAGATACGCGGATACCGCGTGACGGACGCAGTAAAGAACACGACCTGCCATCAGGCGTATACGCTCGGCGATGCCGATGCAGAGCGGCATATTGCGCTGCTCGATTTCGGCGCAAAGGCGAACATCGCCAGAGAGCTTGTGAAGCGCGGCTGCAAAGTGACTGTGCTGCCGGCATATACAAAATGTGAGGAAATTGCAGCACTGGCTCCCGACGGCATCATGCTTTCCAACGGCGCCGGAGACCCGGCCGACAATCCGGAGATCATTGCGGAGCTGCAGAAGATCATGACGCTGAACATCCCGACCATGGCGATCTGCCTCGGGCATCAGCTGCTGGCACTGGCCAACGGCATCCCGACCGCAAAGCTGAAATTCGGTCACCGCGGCGCGAATCAGCCGGTGCTGAATCTCCTGACAAAACGCATGGCTGTCACGACGCAGAACCACGGCTATCAGGTGCAGTATGATCCGGATGACGCGCATTGCCGCGAGACCGCCGAGCTGCTGTACGTGAACCTCAACGACAACACCTGCGAGGGACTGCGCTACAAAAACATCCCGGCGATGTCGGTGCAGTTCCACCCGGAGGCCTGTGCAGGCCCGCAGGATACTGCGTTCATTTTCGATGAGTTCATGCAGATGACGGAGGTGCAGAAATGCCGCTGAATCGTGATATTCATAAGGTGCTTGTCATCGGCTCCGGCCCGATCGTCATCGGACAGGCAGCGGAGTTTGACTACTCCGGCACACAGGCCTGCCGCGCACTCAAAGAGGACGGCATCGAGGTCGTGCTCGTCAATTCCAACCCGGCGACGATCATGACCGACAGCCAGATCGCCGATAAAATCTACATGGAACCGCTGAAATCAGAGGTCATCAAGCGCATCTGCCTGAAGGAACAGCCCGACAGCATTCTTTCGGGTCTCGGCGGACAAACCGGCCTGAACCTCTGCGCGGAGCTCGCCGAAAGCGGATTCCTCGCTGCGCACGGCATCAAGCTGCTCGGCGCAAATCCGGAGACGATCGCGAAAGCCGAGGACAGAAAGCTGTTCAAGGAGACAATGGACAGCATCCATCAGCCGTGCATCCCGTCCGGCATTGCGGAGGACATGGACACCGCACGGCAGATCGCGGCGGAGATCGGCTATCCGGTCATTATCCGGCCGGCCTTTACGCTCGGCGGAACCGGCGGCGGCATTGCCGAAACGTCCGAAGAATTTGACAATATTGCGGAGAACGGCCTGCGCCTTTCCCCGATTCACCAGATCCTTGTGGAGCGCTGCATCGCGGGCTGGAAGGAGATCGAATTTGAGATCGTGCGCGATGCCGACGGCAACAAGATCACGGTCTGCTCCATGGAGAATCTCGACCCGGTCGGCATCCATACCGGCGATTCGATCGTCATTGCACCGGCGGTCACGCTCTCGGACAAGGAGTATCAGATGCTGCGTACCGCCGCACTGAAAATCGCGGAGGTACTAAAAATCGAAGGCGGCTGCAACTGCCAGTTCGCACTGAATCCGAATTCGTTTGAATACGCGGTCATCGAGGTCAATCCGCGTGTCTCGCGTTCCTCGGCGCTCGCGTCGAAAGCGACCGGCTATCCGATCGCCAAGGTCGCCGCGAAGATCGCGGTCGGCTTCCGGCTGTACGAGATCGCGAATAAGGTTACCGGCAAAACGTCCGCGGCTTTTGAGCCTGCATTGGACTATGTTGCGGTCAAGATGCCGAAATTCCCGTTCGAGAAATTCGCGGGCGCATCACACCGGCTCGGCACGCAGATGAAGGCGACCGGCGAGGTCATGGCGATCTCCGATACCTTTGAATCCGCACTTCTGAAAGCACTCCGCGGCGCGGAGGTCAAGCACAGCGCGCTGCTCGTGCGCGATCTGCGCAGCGTTCCGGACGACAAGCTCCGGGAGCATCTGATCCACGCGGACGATATCCGGCTGTTCGCGGTCGCAGAGGCACTCCGCCGCGGCATGACAGTCTATGAGATCCACACATTATCGAAGATCGACGCATGGTTTTTGAGCAAGATCGAAAAGCTGATCCGCTGCGAATGCAGTCTGGAAGCCGACCCGCTGACGGATGAACTTTACCGGTCGGCAAAGCGTTTCGGCTATCCGGATGCGGCGATCCACGCGATCTCCGGCCATGATCTGCCCGCGGAGCGCATCCGTCCGGTCTACCGCATGGTCGATACCTGCGCCGGTGAATTTGCAGCAGAAACGCCGTATTTCTACGGTGTATACCAGACGGATGCAATGCCGGAATCGAACGAGGCCGCGCATTTTCTGGCCGGCGCACAGCATCAGACAGTCGTCGTGCTCGGCAGCGGCCCGATCCGCATCGGACAGGGCATCGAGTTCGACTATTCGGCTGTCCATTGCGTGCAGGTGCTGAAACATGCAGGCTATGAGGTCGTGCTCATCAACAACAATCCGGAGACCGTTTCGACCGATTTCGACACCGCCGACCGCCTGTATTTTGAGCCGCTGACGCCCGAGGATGTGCTCTCGATCCTTGCGCTGGAACAGCCCGTCGGCGTCGTGACCGCATTCGGCGGTCAGACCGCGATCCGGCTTGCACGCACGATCGAGGAAGCCGGCTATAAGCTGCTCGGCGCGACCGCTGACAGCATTGACCTCGCCGAGGACCGCGAGCGCTTCGACGCGCTGCTCGAATCGCTGCAGATCGAGCGTCCGCGCGGCTGCACGGTCAATACGCTGGACGAAGCGGCAGAGGCCGTCAGTACGCTCGGCCTGCCGGTTCTGGTGCGTCCGTCCTACGTGCTCGGCGGTCAAAATATGAACATCGCGTTTGAGAAAAGCGACGTAGCTGCGTTCATGTCGAACATTCTTGCGGACGGCATCGACAACCCCGTGCTGATCGACCAGTACATCCGCGGCACGGAGATCGAGGTCGATGCGATCTGCGACGGCAGAGACATCCTCATCCCCGGCATCATGGAGCATATCGAGCGCACGGGCGTACATTCCGGCGATTCGATCGCGATCTGCCCGCCGGTGCACATCGACGACGACATGCGGAAGAAGATCCTCACAGATACGAAGAAAATCTGTCTCGGACTGCACGCGGTCGGCCTCATCAATCTGCAGTATATCGTCAAGGGACAGTCGCTCTATGTGATCGAGGTCAATCCGCGCGCATCGCGGACGGTGCCGTTCATGAGCAAGCTGACCGGCCTGCCGCTCTGCGACTGTGCCATGCGCGTCTGCCTCGGCGAGAAATTAAGCGAAATGGAATACGGCACGGGCTACTACAAGACCCCGCCGTTTACCGCGGTCAAGGTGCCGGTGTTCTCGTTCCAGAAGATCGGCGGCGAATCGCAGCTCGGCCCCGAAATGAAATCGACCGGCGAGGTCATCGGCATCGGCAAAACGCTGACCGAGGCACTTTACAAGGGACTTCGCGCGGCGGGCTACCGGCTTGAGGACACCGGCAAAAACAAAAACGGCGTCCTGCTGACCGTCTGCGATGCGGATAAGCCGGATATCGTCGAAATTGCGCGCAAATTCGCAAAGCTCGGCTTCATGCTCTATGCGACAGGCGGCACCGCAGCGGCACTCAGCCGCGCAGGACTTGCAGTGCATACGCTCAGCAAGCTGCACTCCGGCGATACCGAAACATTTACGCTCATGGAGAACGGCACGATCCGCTATATCGTCTCCACGGACGCAAATGCGCGCATGGCCGCCCGCGACGGCGCGAAGATCCGCAAGAAGGCGGTCGAGCTCGGCATTCCCTGCCTGACCTGCACCGATACCGCGGCGGCAGTTGCGAACTGCCTGCATACCGGCTACCGGGATTCCAATGTGGAGCTGATGAATATGAACGAACTCAGAACAGCCAAGCGGCGCATCCCGTTTGTGAAGATGCACGGCTGCGGCAATGATTATATCTATGTCAACTGTATGGAAAAGCGCATAGATGCGCCGGAATCGCTCAGCGTGCAGCTGTCCGACCGGCACTTCGGCATCGGCGGCGACGGGCTTGTCCTGATCGAAAGCTCCGACTGCGCGGATGCAAGGATGCGGATGTTCAATCTCGACGGCAGCGAGGGCAACATGTGCGGCAACGCGATCCGCTGCGTCGCAAAGTATCTCTACGACAACGGCATCTGCCCGAAAAAGGAGATCGTCATCGAGACGAAAAGCGGCCTGCGGACGGTCACCGTCACGACGCAGAACGGCGTTGTGACGCGTGCGGCGGTCGATATGGGCAAGGCGATCTTTGATCCGAAGCGGATCCCGGTACGGTTTGAGGGCTCCGAAATGATCGCAGAACCGCTGACCGTTGCCGGAACGGAATATACCGTCACCTGCGTGTCCATGGGCAATCCGCACTGTGTCGTGTTCGGCGACAATCCGGAGCTTCTTGACCTTGCGGCGGTCGGCCCGGAATTTGAGCATCATCCGGCTTTCCCGGAGCAGGTCAATACGGAATTTGTGCAGGTGATCGACGATCACACGCTGCGGATGCGCGTCTGGGAACGCGGCTCCGGCGAGACCATGGCATGCGGTACGGGTGCCTGCGCGACGGTCGCGGCGGCGGTGAAAAACGGCTATTGTCAGCCGGATACCGACGTCACGGTGCACCTGAACGGCGGTGATCTGGTCATCCGCTATACCGAAGATACGGTCATGATGACCGGCGAGGCCGTGCTGATCTTCAGCGGCGAAATTGAGGTATAATGCATTTACCGTTTATTTTGGGATTTACACACAGTTTGTAAGGAATAACGGCAGCGCAGTCCGCTGCCGGCAGAAAGGACAAATTTGTTATGAAAGTCAATCACCATGCGCTCGAGCTGGAACAGAATTATCTGTTTTCCGAGGTCGCAAAGCGCATTCGTACATTTCAGGCTGCAAACCCGGACAAGGAGCTGCTGAAGCTCAGCATCGGCGACGTCACCCGCCCGCTTGCGGCAGTCATCACCGATGAGATGAAGGCCGCCGCCGAGGACATGTCTCATGCGGAGACCTTCCACGGCTACGGCGCGGAGCAGGGCGAGGCGTTTCTCCGTGCAGCGATCGCGCAGTATTATGCGAAGCGCGGCATCACCGTTGATGCGGAGGATGTGTTCGTCAGCGACGGCGCAAAATGCGATCTCGGCAATCTCTGCGACCTGTTTGACGCGGACAATACCGTGCTGCTGCCGAATCCGGTCTATCCGGTCTACTACGACACGAGCATCATGTCAGGCCGCCGCGTGATCTTCGCGGAGGGCAGCAAGGAAAACGGCTTCCTGCCGATGCCCGACAGCAGCGTTCATGCGGACATCATTTATCTCTGCTCGCCGAACAACCCGACCGGCGCGGTGTATACGAAGGAACAGCTTGCGGAATGGGTCGCCTATGCGAAGAAGAACGGCGCACTGATCCTGTTCGATGCGGCGTATGAAGCCTACATCCGCGACCCGGCGCTGCCGCACAGCATCTTCGAGATCGCCGGTGCGGAGACCTGCGCGATCGAGATCAATTCGCTCTCGAAAACCGCAGGCTTTACAGGCGTTCGCTGCGGCTGGACGGTCGTGCCGCGCACGCTGCAGTTTGAGGCATCCCTGCACGACATGTGGTTCCGCCGCATGGCGACAAAGTACAACGGCAATTCGTATATCATCCAGCGCGCCGCAGCAAAGGTGTTCACTGATGAGGGCCTTGCAGCCGTGCACAAGGACATTGACTACTACATGGAAAATGCGCGCATCATCAAGGCGGCACTGACAAAGGCCGGCATCCATTCCGTCGGCGGCGAGAATGCGCCCTATGTCTGGATGGAGACGCCGAATCATGCGGATTCGTGGGATTATTTCGATCATCTGCTGTATTCCTACGGCATTGCCGGAACACCGGGCGTCGGCTTCGGTACGGCAGGTCAGGGATGGCTGCGGTTCTCGTCCTTCGGCACAAGGGAGACCGTTGAAAAGGCTGCGGCTTATCTGGCTGCGCTGTAATCGATCGGAAACATACAGAACCGGCAAAAAAGATTCCGGAATCTGCATTCAAACCGCACGCTTCCGCCGTGCTTCAGATCAATGCCTGCGGGCGATGCCCGCCCCGTACTTTGTAAGGAAACATGGAGATTTGAAAAATGAAAAAAGTACCGTTTATCACGAAATCACAGGCGGAGGAGATCGCCGCACAGTACCCCACGCCGTTTCACATTTATGACGAGCGCGGCATCCGCGAGAATGCACGGCTCGTCAGACAGGCGTTCGCATGGAACAAGGGCTTCCGCGAATATTTTGCGGTCAAGGCGACCCCGAATCCGTTTATCCTCAGGATCCTGCAGGAGGAGGGCTGCGGCGTGGACTGCTCCTCGCTGACCGAGCTGCAGATGTCCGATGCCTGCGGATTCTCCGGCAGCGATATCATGTTCTCGTCGAATGTGACCCCCGCCGCGGACTATCAGCTTGCGTACAAGCTCGGCGCGTACATCAACCTCGACGACATTACCCATATCGACTATCTCGATCAGCTGACCGGCATTCCGGAAACGATCTGCTGCCGCTTCAATGCGGGCGGTGATTTCAAGATCTCGACATTTGTCATGGACAAGCCGCAGGATGCAAAATACGGCTTCACCCGCGAGCAGATGTTCGAGGGCTTCCGGATGCTGATGCAGAAGGGCGCAAAGCATTTCGGCATTCACGCATTTCTCGCGTCGAACACCGTCACGAATGAATACTACCCGACGCTTGCGCGGCAGATGTTCCGGCTGGCCGCCGATCTGAAACAGGAGACCGGTGCGGATATCCGCTTCATCAATCTGTCGGGCGGTGTCGGCATCGCATACAGACCCGACCAGACCCCGAATGACATTCTCGCGATCGGCGAGGGCGTGCGGAAGGTATACGAGGAGATCCTCGTTCCGGCAGGGCTCGGCGACGTCGCGATCTTCACGGAAATGGGCAGATTCATGCTTGCGCCATACGGCGGACTGGTCACGCGCGTGCTGCACAAAAAGCATATCTACAAGGAATATGTCGGCTGCGATGCCTGCGCCGCGAATCTGATGCGTCCGGCGATGTACGGCGCGTATCATCATATCACGGTGCTCGGCAAGGAGGACGAGCCCTGCACCTATCTCTGCGATGTGACAGGCGGTCTCTGCGAAAACAACGATAAATTCGCGGTTGACCGGATGCTGCCGCCCGTGGAGATCGGCGACCTGCTGTTCATCCACGATGCAGGTGCGCACGGCTTTTCCATGGGCTATAACTACAACGGCAAGCTGCGCTCTGCAGAGCTGCTGCTCTGCGAGGACGGCTCCGTGAAAATGATCCGCCGCGCCGAAACACCGGCAGATTACTTTGCGACCTTTGATTTCTGCGATATCATGGACAAATACCGGAAATAAGCATCATATAAAGCGAACGGGAACCGGCACAGAGCGGTTCCCGTTTTTTGTTTTGTATCAGGCGGCGCAGCGGCATTATCTGACCGTAAAATCCGCACCGACATTGAGCTCGAACCCCGAAACAGTCGAGATCCCCGTTTTGCCCTCGGCATAGTATATTTCGGCAGCTTTGCCGACTCCGCTCATCGTGATCAGCTGACTGAAAACGAACTTTGAGCGGCCGCCGAGCAGTTCGGTTTCCATCGCATGAAGAACGGCCTTCCGGATCGCGGGATAGTCTGAAAGCTGCGTTCTGTAGGCAGTGACCGCTTTTCCGTCCGGATACAGGACTGTGAGCGTATCATCGACCTGCAGCTTGTCCGAATAACAATACTCTGCAATGATATCCGCAATGAACCTGCGGCATTCCGTTGCCAGCGTGAGATCATGGATCACGCTGTCGGTATCCGCAATGATCCGGTCATACATTTCCTGCGAATCGACCAGACTGAACAGCTGCAGATAGGTGTCAACCGCCTTTTGAATCTTGATTTCGCCGCCGATGTCTTCATAGGGATACGCGGTTTTCGTTTCCGGATCCTGCACAAGGAAGAAAAACTGTTTTTCGGAAACGTAACCGGCAGCAGACCACTGCTCCGCGACAGCAGCGATTTTTTTGCTGATTTCCGGAACGGGGATATCGTTGATGCGGCATTCCCCGCTGATATGATCGCCGATCTTTCCCAGAAAGACCTTGACATACACCACATTCTGATTGCCGAGCCGCTTTATTACATCCCCGCGGATCAGTTCCCAGTATTCCGAAACGGCAGGCGCGGTTTTCTGTCCGGTACCCGTGAGATTGCCCGCATAGACATTCCATTTGTGCGGATTCCCTGCAAATTCAGATGTGACCGTCTCTTTGCTCCGGTGATCCGCAATATTTTTCAGGCCCTGCAAAAAGGAAAACGCGAATGTTCCGAGCGAAAGCCCCAGTGCCGTCTGAGCATCCGGCCCGACGCCTGAGCTGAATTCGGTCAGCTCCGTTTTCCACAGCGCACTGTACATTCTGAAAAAAACACCGGCTGTATTATCACTGATCCTGTCCACGGTCGGTTCGATCGAGAGCTGCAGCTCCGGAAGATAGACCGTCCGGCCTCTGCGCTGAGTCTGAAGCGTTGTCAGGCGGGAAAGGCCGCCGTTCAGGATATATGCAAGCACCTGTTCTTTCGTCATTCTGCTCTTGTTCGGGGGAATGCGGTTTGAATTGCTGTCAAAGAAACGATGCATACTTTCCTCCTTACGCGCTCTGCAAATGCATCTCCGGATGCGCGGCAGAGCATCTGTCCTATCTGAAATTATACAGCAATCCCCCGCATAAGTCAAGCGGGGAGCCCCCGCCGGCGATTCCCTCCGTGCGCGGTGAGCGGAGCTCCCCCAATTTGCCAGGCACACGCCGCTAAAGCGGCTTCTTTGGCGTCTTTTCTCCCAATGCTGATGCCTTCCGCCGTGATATTCCCCCTAAAGCAAGCGCAAAAACTTTTTCGCCCTTCTTGTTATGATACAATAGATAGGTAACAGAGGGGATAGAAAAACAACTTCCAAAATGATATAATGTTAAGTACCACCCAAACACCAATATCAAAAAGGAAGTTGTCTATGAACAGTATAACACAAGAAGC